>JAENYU010000002.1:163323-190476 GCA_016841625.1 Methanobacteriota archaeon | reverse complement strand
AACCGCTAATCAACGCACTGAATGATGAAAATGGAGGTGTGCGGAGGGCGGCGGCAAAGGCACTAAGTAATATATGTACTGCCAAAAATAAAAAACAACTAAAAGACCTACTGAAATCAAATCATGAATTTTCAGTTAAAACGGCGTTTGAAATCCTTACTGAAATTGAAAAGAAAGAAATATCAAAAAGTATTTTGTTTGAGAAACAACCCCAGTTCAGGATGGCAAGGGTTGATGGTAATGAAAGTTGTCTTGGAACCGAGCATGTGCGCCCTGCCGAGGAGGGGCTGAAAGATGCTTATTTTGGCATGTTTGTGGATAAGTTCAAATCCATTAAAGAGCCCACAACAATCGTAGATTACGGCTGCGGGGTAGGAAAATTATTATGCGCCATGACAACACTGCCTGATAGCGCTCTTAATAATATTTCCTATATTGGCGTGGATTTGCTGACAAGATGCCGCTATTTGTCAGGATTGGCTGCAAAGAAGCACGGACTTCTTGAGAAGCTTGGACAAGAGCCTGAATTCTTAAAACCGGCAGCATTTTTGAAAAAAGACGTTCTTGCAGATTATATCCTCTTCATGCATGTCCTGCATGAAATTGAACTTGCTTATCTGCCTGACATTATTCATTCGTTTTCCACCAAGGTAAAAAGTGGCGGGAAGATTTTTATTCTGGATCAAAAGGAACTGGTTGAAAAAGAACGAAGTTTTGTCCTGTGGGATGAGGAAAAGGATTTTGAGATACTGTTTAAGGATTCAGGATTCAAACCTCATGTAAGGTATTTTGAAACCGGAAGTGGGAAAAAACTGAGTTCGATTGAAATCGAGAAAGTTGAAGACAAAGGTTTCACAAGAGAAGATGCCGGAAGAAACTGCCTGACAGTTTATAAATCAAAGCAAGCTAAGCTGCTCGAAAAGAGAAAAATGAATGGACTCAGTGAAGAAGAGTACAGTGAAATCAGTATTCAGTATGCCAATCTATCAGAGCAGATTGCTGAATATGAGAGAACTGTCACTCAGAACTAATTCGATTCTATTGAAATCATTCCGGGGATTTCGTATTTTCATGTGCATAAGCTGGTGCATAGCGGCAAAGAATCTTAAATAACTCTTTCCCTTGATACTTTTTCTGCTCTTTTTCAAATTGCAACATTCCCACCAGACATTGCTACCCCTTCTCCTTCTGCTTCACTTCCTGTCATAACCTGTCCTTCTTATTTCCGCAAGTAAAGGGTAATTTGATCTTGCATCAGGCAATTTTATAGTTTGTCTGCCGGGATAAGAGAGGAGAAACTCTACAATGTCGAAATTGTGGATGCTGACCTTGAATAGCGAAAACTCTCTTGGTATGTGAAACCACCAACTGAATGAAAATGAAGGCTTTATCCCTTCATTTCTTCTATGATTTTCATCTTTAATTCATCTTTGAACATTTCCAAAATCTCGGAGAGGTGACCATCCTTCTCGAGTTCTTCTATTATCGTACCTCTTACATTCTCCCCCGTTTTCAGTTCTTCCAATTCTGTTCTCAGCTCTTGCAATTCAGCCCTTTCAACCACATGTTTGATAGTCTCAGCTTGCAGTGTTTGATTCTCTTCTTTGATCCTCAGGTATTCAGGGCTCTCTGATATGTCCAGTTCTTTCTGGATCATCAGGTAAGGCACGTATTTCTTGTAGATCTCACGCAGCTTCTCAGGACTTGCCCGGAAATATGCCGCTCTAGTGTCATCCAGGGTGTGCCCCATCAGAAACTCTACAAAAAAAGAATCGGCACCCGCATTGAGCATAGCCGAATTAAAATATTTTCTTACATTGTGGCTTCGTATTACCCCCCAGTCTCCGGTGGGTGTACCCTTCCTTGCTTTTTCCGTTATTGTTCGGTAAATTTTCCCGATTGCTTGCCCGTTCAATGCTCGTAAGCCTTCATCTCTTGAGATTAGATATTCAGGTACAATTTGCCTTTTGATGAAAAGTAAATTTGAATCATTGAATATGCGCTGTTTCTCCAACTGTTCAATTCTTTTTTTCTCGTTATTATTCGCGGTCCGTGCTCTGAATTCGAGATAATCCCATATCGCCCTTGAAGCTTCCGGAGTTAAAAAGGTTATAAAATCAAAACCGACTTTTTCCCGCCGTAATGGTAGAGTGGTTATTTCAGTTTCATGGTCATATCCTTTCTTGAATTCCCCTACAGTAACCCGGCATATATCATTTGCCGAGAGTCCGGATGCTGCACCGGTCAAAAGAATAGCCTTTTCCAGTTGATCCACAACTTTAAGGACATCATGCAAATCTTCTTTTGTGGGTATTTCTTTATTTTTTTCTAATACTCTGGCCTTCTGGGATCGGGGTAAATTTGGTATTTCAATATCAAAGGCCTTGTAAAATACCTTGACTCCTGACAAGTGAATCCTAACAGTATTGGGGGATTTCCCGGACTCCTGCAAGTGTTGCCTGTATGTGATTAGATGTCTTTTGATGCTTCGCTGTCTCATGAGCTTGCCGGCTCTGATCTCTTCTTCGGCTTCGAGAATCAGGGTTTCGGGGTCCTTACCTGTAAATTCGGTGTAGCTCTGCAACGCTTGGAAGTAATTTTTTTCCGTGTTAGGGCGAGGATTCATAATAGCGAGAAACTCTATTATAATTGGCTCTTTTTTCAAGTCCCTTGTTTTCATATGGGAGAAAACGTATTTATGATATATTACCCTATGTATGTATATGTCTGTCATCACACTTACCACTGATTTTGGGGACCTCTACCCTGCAGCCATGAAAGCCGTTATCCTGGGTATCAATCCCGGGGCGCAGATAGTTGATATAACTCACCATATTTCCCAGGCAGGGATCCGGGAAGGGGCTTTTGCCCTCTATTCCCTTGTCCCTTATTTCCCTGCGAAAAGCGTGCATGTGGGCGTAGTCGATCCCGGAGTCGGGACTGCCCGCCGTGCTCTGGCCGTAAAAGCAGGCTCCCCGGGGAATGAGCAGTTTTTTGTGGGCCCTGACAATGGTCTCCTGATTCCTGCCGCCCGCCGCCTGGGGGAAATGGAAGTGTATGAGATCCGGAACCTGGACCTTATCCTCCATTCAAGGGTTTCCGCAACCTTCCACGGGAGGGATATCTTCGCCCCGGTCGGGGCTCGCCTTTCCATGGGGGTCCCGGTCAAGGACGTGGGGCCTGAGAGCCCGGATTTCGTGGACCTGGATTTCGGGAACTTCGGAATCGACGGCCGCTTTGTTTTCGGGGAAATGCTCCTTTCGGACAGTTTCGGAAACGTCATCACGAACATCCCGGAAGAAATGATCCTGGAACTATGCGATTACGGCACGCTGTTTGAAGTAAACGGCAGGCAGGTGCCCTTCTTGCAGACCTATGGCATGGCAGGGAAAGGAGAGCCGCTTGCTCTCATTGGCAGCCACGGTTTTCTCGAATTTGCGGTTAACCAGGGGAGCGCTGCTCGTTATTTCGGGATTGAAGCCGGAGACCCCGTGGAAATAAAGGTCATGTGATAAGCCCCTGAAATTCCCCCCGCGGCTCCCTTGCGGGTGGAGTCCACATGTCTGGATTTCGAGTTTAAAATCCAGTCTTGACTTTAAAATTCGGTCATGACTTTAAAATCCGATATTTTCTTAAAATTTCGGTCCTGACTTTAAAGCCCTCTCTTTTCTTAAAATCACTACCTGTTTGGATAGTTTTAATATTCTTCCCCGCTTATAAAATAGATGTGGAGTGGTGATCTTTAGTGTCCGTAATAACGCTTACTACTGATTTTGGGGATTTTTATCCCACAACTGTGAAAGCCGCACTTAAGGGGGAAATCCCTGAAGGCCGTATTATCGACATAACCCATTCGGTCCCGCAGTCCGGAATCCGGGAAGGGGCTTTTGTCCTCTATTCCCTTGTCCCCTATTTCCCGGCAAAAACTGTTCACCTGGGCGTGGTCGAATCGGGAGCCGGAATATTCTGCCGTCCCATTGCCGTAGTGGCAGGACGAAGAGGTGAAAAGCAGTTCTTTGTTGGTCCCGACAACGGCCTCCTGATTCCCGCAGCCCGCCGGCTGGGTAATGTGAACGTGTTTGAAATCAGGGACCTGAACCTTTTCCCGGAATCCGACTCCCCGGACAACGTTTGCAGCAGCGGGATCTTTGCACAGGCGGGTAAGTACCTTGCAGCCGGGCTCCCTATTGAAAAGCTGGGACCTGAAGTATCTGATTTCACGGACCTTAATTTTGGGAATTTCGGGATCAATGGAGGTACCCTCTCCGGGGAAGCTCTCCTTGCAGACAGCTTCGGAAACATCATAACAAACATCCCGGAAGAGGTAGTCCTGAGGCTCTGCTGTTTCGGCTCGAATGTGGAAGTAAACGGCTGGAAACTTCCTTTCGTGAAGACTTATGACCTGGTCGGGCAGGGAAAACCACTTGCCCTGATCGGAAGGCACGGCTTTCTGGAACTTGCGGTGAACCGGGGGAACGCAGAGTCGCAGCTGGGGATTAAAAGCGGAGGTCCAGTGGAAGTAAGGGTGTTGTGAATATCCGGATTTAAATTCTTTTTTTTGTTTTCTTGCTGCTTCCTGCTTTCAATCTGCATTGCGGAAAAAACCATTTATTGCATCTAATATCAATTCGTCAAAATTAACTACTAAATTATTAGTTAAATTTAAATATCGTCAAATTTAACTACATTCTATGGCCGAAAAGGTGTTTGTGGTTGGAGGGGAAGTGGAGCCTCCGTACTTTATCGGAAGGGAGCGGGAGATTCAAAAGCTGAAACTGGATATCCTGGAACAGGCTCAGAACAATGTGATCATAGGTCCACGCAGAATCGGAAAAACTTCCCTGCTCGGAAACCTCAAATCTGCAGTGGAAAATGAGGTCCTCTTTGTCCCGGTCAACTGCCGGGAAATGACAGGTCTTGCTGATTTTTTCGGGGTGACGGCTCAGGCCCTGGTTGAAGCCTATGAGGAAAAACACAGGGTAAGGGGGCTTGCCCGGAAGTTTTCCGGAATTTTCAGGGATAAAATTACGGCAGCTTACGGGGCTCTCGCAGAAATCGGAGGCAGCATAGAACATGTGGGGAAGGTCTACCTCAAATTCCGGGACAATGAACTGGAAGGAGAGGACCTGATAGCGGAAACTTTTGAGTTTATTGAAAGCTTCTCTCATGAAAAAAAAGAGCCTGTATTGATAGCTTTTGATGAGTTCCAGGAACTCAGCCGGTTCAACGGCAGCATCTTCAATACGCTGAAAAGCCGGATGGACAGGCATCCGGAGGTCAGGTACATTTTCTCAGGTTCTTCCATATCCCTTTTGCATGAGATTTTCTTAAAGCCTGATTCCCCCCTATACCTCATGGCTGCCAGAACTGAACTCAAACCGATAAAGGAAGCCGATGTTAAAAAATACATCCGGAGCCGGCTCGCAACAAGGAAAATCAAAATCTCGGAACAGGCCCTTGAAAAAATCCACGAGCTAACCGGAGGCTTCCCCTTTTATTTCCAGAAACTCGGCTTCCTGCTCTACCAGGACGCTTTCCTCGAAGAAAAGAACCGGATCGGCTCCGAAGACGTAGACCGGGCTTTTTCCGCAATGCTTGACGAATTCGACAGCGAATACGAAGCCCGCTACATGGAAAAATTCAGCGAACAGCAAAAAAAGGTCCTTAAATACCTCTCCGCCGAAAAGCAAAGGCGCCTGAGCCAGATCGCCCAAGCCATGGACACACCCGCCTCCTCCCTCACAACCTCCATGCGGGACCTCCACAGCACAATGACGGTCAGCAAACCAAAAGAAGGCCTGTACGAGATAACAGATAACGTTTTCAGGCTCTGGATTAAAAAGAATATTCTGGGACAGGGGCCGGAATGAGTGAAATTGGATTCTCCCTGATTGTTTCCATTTTCCTCGGTACTATGGAGTTCTGGGGCTGATCCTCTGGCTTTCCAAGAAAACCTAGGCTCAGATGCAGGCATCAACGGCTGCAGGGGCTTGATCTTCTTTCCTCTTTCTTTTTTGCATGAAAATGGCTGGGCACTTTTTTCGGTATAAAGTTTAATATATATAAGGACATTATCTCCTTCTAAGAAATTTAGTACACTTTCAATTTTATAAGATCATGTTCCCTTAGTTAAATACAATTTATAGTCCTTTGATGGGAGAAGTTGTATGAACATTAATGCAAGTATAATTGACCAACGTGTTGAATCTATTGTTGCCGAATATGATAATTTACTTCCAGGTGGAAGTGATCCTATTCATAAAAAATCGGCGGGTTTTGTATTACTGTGCATATCTACAATGCTTGAATGTGAAATAGAGGATGCCGCCCAACTTTTGACAGATGGTTCTGGTGATGCGGCGGTCGATGGGCTTCACATTGGTGAAGTTCAAGACGGGGAGTTTACAGTAACTCTATTTCAAGGGAAATATAAAAAGAGTCTTGAAGGGAATTCAAATTTTCCAGAAAATGAAATTAAAAAGATAATTAACACTGTTTTGTCTCTTTTTAATCCTGATAAGAAATTGACTTTAAATCGAGATTTGCAATTTAAGGTTGAAGAAATTCGTTCCTTAGTAAGAGACGGATTCATTCCTAATGTAAGAGTAATGTTGTGTAATAATGGGAAAAAGTGGACTGAAAACACACAAGAAATTATTGACAATGAGGGTTTTGCTGACCAAGTTGAATGGATCCATGTAAATCATGATACAATTGTTAATATTTTGCAAAGAAAAAAGGAAGTTAAAGAAACGCTAACATTAACTGGCAAAGTAATCACTGAAAATTTCAATTTCAGACGGATACTGGTGGGTAAAATTCCCGTAAGTGAAATAAAAAGGTTATTTGATCAACATGGCGATCTTCTGCTTGAAAGGAATATCAGGCGCTATCTCGGGTTTCATAAAAATCGTGTGAATTCTGCAATAAGAAATACGCTTCTTGAAAAAGATAAAAGAAGTGATTTTTATTTCTTTAATAATGGAATCACAATGATCTGCAACAAATTTCGTCACAATGCATTACAATCTGAAAATTATCAAGTTCAGGTAGAAGGTATGAAAATAATTAATGGGGGTCAAACCTGTAAAACAATTCAAAAAACATTGTCTGATGATGGTGTTTTAGAGGATAATAATTTTAGTGATGTTTCTGTAATGTTACGTTTATACGAACTTTCTGAAGATGACCAAGATTTTATTGGTGATATAACATATGCTACAAATAGTCAAAACCCTGTCGATTTAAGGGATTTACGTTCAAATGATGAAATACAGAAAACTCTTGAATTAAGCTTGAATGAGTTGGGTTATAATTATAAAAGGCATAGAGAAGAAGGTATCTCTGGATCAGATGTTATCACTCCGGGCGTTGCAGCCTCTTCTATTCTTGCAATATGGAGAGGAAGGCCCCATGTTGCGAAATTTAGAATTTCAGATCATTTCGATAAACTTTATGATCTAATTTTCAACGACGACTTAAATGGTGCTCAATTAGTTATTGCTGTCTTGATTTTGCGTTTTGTTGAAAATGAGCGTAAACGTCCGAGTATGGAAAATCCTCCTGATTTTTTGCCTTATGCATCGTATTTTATTGCAATGCTAATTGGAAGAAAGTTACTTGATGATTTTGGTTTGTCTTTGGAAAATGTTTCTCATATCAACTTCAAGGAAATCAAACAAAAATTTGAAGAAGACAAAAGAGATTATTACGAGCATTCATTAGAGGAAACAAATAAAGCGTTGGACAAACTTTACGGAAATCAAGAGATCTCTTTGCAAAGACTTTCAGCTACATTTCGCCGTGGAGATTTGCTGGAGTATTTGTTGAAAGATTAAATCTTGTTTTTCAGTTGAATACCCTGCAGCTTGCTGCGGGGATGTTCTCTTCCTTTATGAAATTTGGATTGGGGGCGCGAACCCACCCCTTGATTGCAGTAGGGTGCATCAGTGCAACTTTGATTTTTTTGTGTTTCGTGTTTTTTCTTGCTGCTTCCTACTTTCAGTCTGCACTGCGGAAAAGGCCGTTTGCTTCGCAAACGTGACAAGACACTTTTGATACGGTATTCCTGCTGCCCTGTTTTTCATTCCAAAAACTTATTCCCGAACCGGTTTTCAGTCCTCTTGAGGGAGCGGAGCGAGCGAAAAGGACACCGTGCTCCCGAAGCGGAATTCGGGCTTTACATCCACTCGTAGCACATCAAAACTTCCGGGTTAAACCCCTGCATCAAACTATTCTCCGCATATCCAAAAAAGAGGCACCCGTCACAATTCCTCACGATCTCTTCCCTCCGGGCTGCAGAATCCTTCCAGACCTTCTCAAACCCGTCCCTCATCACATTCCCGAGCGGCTCGTGCTGCACCCTGCAGGCTTCCGCCGTGCCGTCGTGGGTGACGTTGATGATTACACTGCTTGCCCGGCATCTATAGTCCATGTCCCCGTCCCTGACCATGCGCAGGTAGGTCTTGGAGTTGATGATGGGGTAGCCCTGTTTTTTCAGTTCGATTATCCTGTCCACGACTTTGCGGAATTTTTCTTTGTCGCGGATTCCGATTTCGTCCCAGGTTTCTTTGTCGATTCCCGGGAATTCGTGGACCGGCTCAAAGGAGATTTTCGTGCCCAGGTCTTTTGCAAGCAAAATGAGAGGTTCGATGTCGTCGAGGTTCTTGTTGCTGAGGACGCAGTTCATCAGGATGGGGTTTTCCTGGTTTTGCTGCTCCCTTACTTCGATGGCTTTTTTTATTCCTTTCATCAGGTCTTCGAAGTCCATGTTCCGGATTTCTCTGTAGCTTTTTGTGCCGTCCACGGAGACGGAGAGGAAGTCCACGTCCTTCAATTCGTGCGCCCGCTTGTAGAGGAGTTTGCCATTTGTGACCATGGATGTAATCAGCCCGAGTTCTTTGGCGTGAGCCATGATCTCGGGGAGGTCTTTTCGGAGGAGGGGCTCGGTTGTCCAGGCGTTGTAGACTCCGATCCCGAAGGCTTTTGCGTCCTCTAGCAGTTTGAAGACCTCTTCTCTGGTGGGTTCATCGCCTGTTTCCTTCCAGTATTCGCAGAACCTGCAGCGCATGTTGCAGCTTGCGTTTACGCCGTGGGAGAGGACGAAGGGGCGTTTTTTCACTCTTATCTGCCAGAGGGCTCTTGTGGCGAGGAGGGGGTCGAATCGGGACATGGGAGATCGCTTTTTGTTTTAACAAAATTTTGTTTTTAACAAAAGAATGTCTTCTATTCATGGGCTTTTTTATTATAGCTTTTTTGTAATCGGTGAGCTGAAAAGGGTAAGGTGGATTTGAATAAGTTGGGGAATTAAAAAGCAAGGGGCCAGGAAACCTTAAAATTATTGCAAAGTTTGCGAAACCAAAAAAAAGATGTGCCCGCCCTGAGGCGAGCAACGTAGTTGAATTTAGCCAAAGAGGGCGCCGAGGCCGGCCATGCCGTCTTCTTCGGAGGAATCATCTTCCTCTTCTTCCTCTTCTTCTGCTTCAGCAGGTGCTGCTTCAGCGGCTACTGCTGCGGGTGCTGCTGCTGCTGCTGCGGGTGCTGCGAATGCTGCCTGTGCAATTGCTTCTTCGATGTCCACGCCTTCGAGGGCTGCGACGAGGGCCTTTGCCCGGGCTTCGTTCACTTCGATACCTGCTGCCGTAAGGACGGCAACGATTGCGTCTTCAGTAACTTCCTTTCCTGCGTTGTGCAATAAGAGTGCTGCGTATATGTATTCCATCATTGATCACCTAGATTTGTGTTAGCGTAAATAGTAAATTCGTTCATCCGAAAAGGGATCCAAGTCCAGCCATTCCGTCTTCTTCGGAGCTGTCTTCTTCCTCTTCTTCTTCCTCTTCTGCTTCTTCTGTTTCCTCGACCGTTGCGGCTGCAGCTACTGTAACTGCTGCGCTTGCGGCGGCTCCGAGAACTTCCCTCAGTTCGTCGTCCACTGCGTCTGCGTCCTTGTCTGCGGCTTTGGACGCGACAGAGGTCATCTGGGCATGTGCCTTGCCAAGCAGGGCGTCCATGACTCCCGGCTCAAGGATAACAGCATTGACACCAAGGTTCTTTGCTTCTGCAAAGGCCTTTGCAAGCAGGGTGCTAACGGTTGCACCTGTTGGGAATGCCGTGTTAACAGAGAGGTTGAATGCGTTTTGAGCTGCTCTTGTGATGTCGGCAAAGTACTTGCTTTCATCAATTACGAGAAGATCAGGCTTGTAAATGGTCCCGGCTTCGTAAACCGCCCTTAAGTCCAGTCCGACTTCAAGGGGGTAGATTTCCAGCTTTGCAAGCATAGTTGCAAGCTTCTGCGGAACTTTCTCGCCTTCCTTACAGACCACTTTCTTTTCCTTGATGGCAACCTTTCCCGCTTCGATTGATGCGGGGATCCCGGCACTCTGAAATTCACCGAGGATTGGGCCAGGGGGAAAGCTGGTCGGCCCCTTCTGGACAACAATGTCACTGGGGGCGATTGCGCCACCCTTAATCGGGGACGGGGTCTTTGTATCTTCGAGAAGTTTGTAAAGCTTGAAGGGGCTTTCGTTCGTGAATATCAGAGCGGTCTGGCTGTCAACGTAATCTTTCATCTCGGGGATGTTTTCCCCTAGTTCGCTTAAAGCCCGCCCAATGAGGGTGTTTCTGGAGACCTTGAGCACTGCAACGTCCTTCAGGTCTCTGCGCATCTTCTGGATCTGGGCTGCAAGGATACCTTCGATCCCCACCATTCCGAAAATGCTGTGGGACTGGATGAGTTCTTTTATGTTTTCGATTTCATCCTTTTTCCACTGCGGGACGTGTTCGGTGTGATGATTCTCCTCTACCATTTACACCACCCTCTCTGATTTGCCCATGGTTGTCGTGACATAGATCGATTTCATGTTGTGCTTCCCCTTCTCAAGGGAGCGCTCCACCCTGGTCACAATAGTCTCGACATTCTCAGCCAGAGCTTCGGAATCCATGTTTCTTCTGCCGACAGCCACGTGGAAAGTGAGCTTGTCCTTTGACCTGAGCTTTACTGCACTTTGCTTGCTCTGGATCAGTTCGCCTATGTCCTTGTTTGGCAGGAGTGGGATCGGCATCTTCCCTCTGGGTCCAAGCACAATACCAAGGTTCTTACCGATTATCGGCATGAACTGGGTTTCTGCGATGAAGATGTCACATTCGTTTGCAAGGGACCTTGCCTTTGATTTGTCGCCGATCAATTCCTCAAGCTCAGTATCAGAAATAACGTACGCGGCACCGGCATCCTTTGCCTTGAGTCCCACGTCACCTTTTGCAAAAACGCCAATTTTAAGGTCTTTTCCGAGCCCATGTGGAAGAATTACTTCCTCGTCAATTCTATTCTTTGGTTGGTTCATGTCAAGGTTTCTTAAGTTGATCGCTACGTCCACGCTTTCCGAAAAATTGCGCTTCGGCGACTCCTCAAGTACTTTCTTGACGGCTTCCAGTATATGATTTTCTACCATCTTGCTCCTCTCCGTAGTGTTGAACTTAATTGTCCATCAGCCGCTCCGGCTTACTACGGTTTGTCGATAGTTGGCTGCCCGGGATTCTCGGGTCCTCTTACTGCTTTCTATATGACAGTAAGCTATTCATAACTCTCTAGCTTTTACACTATCCCGGGGGATGCTGGTCAAAGCTTCTGAGCTATTAGTAGTATCCCATTTAAAACTATTGGTGTGGATAGGCATCCCGGATAAAAAGGAAGGGTAGGAAGGTTTTACCACTCTTCGCCGGCAAGCACGTCATTGAACTTGCCTTCATCGAGTGCCTTCTGGGATTCCCTGGCTTCCATTTCTTCGACAGTTACGCCCATTGGAACACAGGTGCCCATAACCTCTTTCATTGCAGCTTTGAGGTCGTAGGAAAGGATGTCATCCTTTTTCATGCGGGCAATCTTCGCAACCTGCTGGATGCTCAGGTTGCCAACAACTTCGCTTCCCGCAGTCCCCGATCCTTTCCGGATCCCGGCTTCCTGCATTACCAGGGCCGAGGTCGGAGGGGTACCAACTTCGATCTCAACGTTTTTCTTGTCGTCAACGATTACCTTTACAGGGACCTGCATCCCGTTGTAATCTCTGGTTTTCTCGTTGATTTTGTCGACTACTTCCTTTATGTTGACCCCGAGGGGACCAAGTGCCGGACCTAAGGGGGGTCCTGGGTTTGCTTTTCCACCCGGGACAAGTGCTTCAACAATACTTGTCATCTGAGTATCACCGGTTTTGATAAAGTATAATTTATAATTTTGCTTGAATTTGTCTTAATTCTGTTGAGTACTGGCGAATAATTAATAAGCAGAATTTTTCGGGATTTTAACGCCTGCTGGAGTCAGATGCCCGTTAATCTTATTTTAAACCTCTTTTTTCAGTACCCTTACGGTATCCCCTCGGATTGTTATGGGGATAGGGACCACTGCGTCAAAGAGTTCCACCGTAATTTCTTCATGCCCTTCGTCAACCCGCTTGACCCGTGCTTTTTCACCTTTAAAGGGCCCGGAGGTAACTTCTACTATGGCTCCTTCCTTGATTCCGGTCACCACAGGCTTTGGTTTCAGGAAGTGTTCTATCTCCGCAATTGTGGAATTTCCCCTTACAAGAGCTCTTGCGTGGGGGATGGTCTGGATTGCCAGTTCCACTATCCCGGATTCCGGAGCTTCGACAAGGACATATCCTTTCAGCTCATCTGGAGCCAGGATTGCCCTTATGTCGGACCTTTCTTTCTTCGCAACCCTTGCAAGGGTTGTAGCTACCGATCTTTCCTGGTTTGCCGTGGTTTTGATTACGAATATCTGAGAAGCCTCACTCATTGAGCCACCCACTGGGGCAACATTGACAACAGGACGTAGATAATAAAGCCTATTGCACCCACAGCTAGAATCCCGGCACCTGCAACTTTAGCAATGGTCAAGAACTCTTCCCTGGACGGTTTTTTTGTTAGTTTCAGGACTCTCAGGTGTGCCCGGATTACCTGGCCGATGCGTTCTGTACTTATTTTCTGTTCTAACATGGATTCTGCCAAGACGATTCACATCCAGGTTTTCTTTACTACTCTTTGATAATCGGAATTGTTATATTAATACGCTTCCGGCTCCTCCCCTTTACGCCCCATGACAAGATTTGTTTGCCCTGCACGCAAGGATGTCCGGGCACTGTTCGGGGTAGGCCTGCCGAATAATATTATTAATTCCTCTTATTTTAAGATATCACTGATGCAGGCCTTAAAACATCAGATGGTTCCGATTTTTGGATACTTCGTCTGCTTTGAATTCGAAACCGCATCCACATCCGCATCAGTATCCTGATATATTTTATTTTTGATGCCGGGTCGTATCGGCATCATAGGTTATTTACCATAAAAATAGTTTTCGATTGGATTTTTACCCTTTATTTTTCCCTTAAGGAGTGGAAAACAGTACGTTTATCCAATCGGTCTTTTTTATCCCCTGATCCTTTTCATTTTTAAATACAATCACTCTACGAAGTCGATCCCGTATTTGAGGGTGACGTTTTTGTCGTTTCCGTGGCCGTAAATCTGGGCGGATGTAACTCCGGTGACAACGATCATGGTGCGCACGGTCTGTTCCAGTTCGGGGTCAACCTGGGCTCCCCAGATCAGGCGAGCATTGGTGTCGATCCGGTTATAAACTTCCTGGACCACGTTCTCGGCTTCTGCGATGGTCATGTCAGGGCCTCCAACCACGTTCACGAGGGCAGAGGTTGCGCCTGAGATGTCAACGTCAAGAAGCGGGCTTCTTAGTGCTTTTTGCACGGATTCCACAGCCTTGTTCTCGCCGTCGGATTCTCCTAGCCCGATCATGGCAACGCCTCCGTTCTGCATGACAGTCCTGATGTCCGCAAAGTCAAGGTTGACCAGCCCAGGCTTCGTGATAAGCTCGGTGATGCCTTTTACGGCTCTCATCAGGATCTCGTCCGATACCTTGAAGGCCGCCTGTAGAGGAAGTCTCGGGACCACTTCGATCAGTTTGTCATTGGGGACCACGATCACGGTGTCGGCAACGTCCCTCAGGCGCTCGAGTCCGGCTTCGGCATTTGTCCGGCGGATGTGCCCTTCCACACTGAAGGGGAGGGTGACTACTGCAATTGTAAGGGCTCCTGCGTCTCTGGCAGCTTCGGCAACAATAGGGGCTGACCCAGTTCCGGTCCCTCCTCCCATGCCCGCCGTTATGAAGACCATATCCGCGCCTTCGACAACCCTGTTGATCTCATCGATGCTCTCGATTGCAGCATCTTCTCCGATCTGGGGGAGGCTGCCCGCTCCAAGTCCGCGAGTCTTCTTTTTCCCTATGAGGATCTTCTTGTTGGAGTGTACATGGAGGAGGTGCTGGGCATCGGTGTTCAGGGCAACCATTTCAGCTCCCTCGATTCCTTCTCCCAGCATACGCTGGATGCTGTTCGAGCCGCCACCTCCGCAGCCAACGACCTTGATGGTTGTTTGAAGGCTTTTCAGGATTTCTTCAAGTTCGGCGTTGACTTCGTCGTTTTCGTCCAGGTAATCAGGGTTTAAATACTCCCCCTGCCCGCCACGTCCTTCCTGGGCAGATCGAGCAAGGGCTTCTTCCACAATGGATCTCATGCTACTGTTTTCCTCCGATCTGTAGGGTAATCGCTTAATGAATAGTATTGAAGGATAAAATTATTTTTAAACATCACATATACAGTTTCTAATTTAAGAGTTTTCCTTTTCCGGGTTTCTGGTTTAGAACTCCATTGTTTAAAAATTTTATTAATGTTTCCGGGTTCCCCTCTCCAAATTGCTTCTTCTAAGCAAATTCCCGTCTATTGATGCCTTTTATCCCGAATTCTCGCCTGGGTCTTCTCTTATTTTTTTTAGTGGGCTGTATATTTTTTTAGATTTTATATTTTTTTGAAGACGTCTTTCTATTTTTATTTTTCCCTTTTCCCCTGATTTTTTCTTCCTTTTCTTTTTTATGATCCTATATATCCCTTTCAAACCTTTTCCAGCTCATAGAATCTCAGGCACAGCTTCGAAAATCTCAGGTCCGGGTTCGTGGGTCCTGTAAGGTTTTTTTAGCAAAGCTGTATCCTGCGGGTTTTTGCCCTGCGTGTTATGCCTTTCCCCTTGATTCCCCTAAAATAATTCCCGTCGCAATCAGATGGGCTGCCCTCAGGGGTTCCGGGATATTGCTTCTTATTGCCGTGAGCCTGACTATTTTCTCCGCGCTTTTGAACCCGATCCCCTTTTTCTGGATATACACGGGATTTTCTCGGTCTTTCGTGACAACCTTTTCGATCTTTCCGGCTTTCCCTATTATTTCCCAGCGCTCTTCTCCATCAGGGAAGTGCTTGAGTGCGGCTCTTATTTTTTCAAAGTCCGGGTACGAGCGCATGACCACAATTACGGGAAGCCCTGTTTCTTCGTGAAGCTTCACAATGTCAACTACGTTGAAGCCCCCGTACGTGACCCCGTCCAGCATGATCACCCTGAGCTGCCCGTAGTGCTTGCTTTCTTTTGCCATTCGGCTGATGACCTCGGTTGCATCACGGCCGTCCCGGGTGATCTCTGATCTCAGGACCCCGTCCATCCAGTCCCCCCCTCTAAAAACAGTCCCGACTATCATTATTTTTTCATTAACGAGGGCCGAGTCATCAATCCCGAGGACCCGTATTTCGGGTTTGACATGAAAATCGGATTCCACGCTGTTCTTTATGCTGAAATTGCAAAAATAGTTTACCGGTTCCCATAAAGCGGCTTTTCAGGAATAGTTTTTCAGAAATAGTTTTTCAGGGTCGTTTTCCCATAATATTTTTCGGAATACGTTTTTAGGAATACGTTTTTCAGGATTTTTTTCTCCGGAAACTGTCTTTTTTAGAGGACATCCCGTCGTTGGTATCCGTCGCGCCCTGAATATAAAAAGTGCCTCAGGGGGCTTTCTTCCCCCCGTTTCAGACGAACATTGTTTCGGCCAGCTCAATCTGGTTCATTTTCTGCGTACTTGCAGCCATTGATACCTTATCAACCGCTTCCAGGAAGTCTTCCATCTCCACTGCCTGCTCGTCCTTCCGGACTGCAAACATCCCGGCTTCCGTGGCAATTGCCTTAAGGTCCGCTCCGCTCATGCCTTCGGTGAGTTTTGCGAGCTTCTTGAAATTGATGCCCCCGGTAAGGGTCATGTTTTCACTGTGGATCTGGAGGATCTTTTCCCTGGCTTCGGGTCCGGGCATCGGAACGTTCACCAGCCTGTCAAAGCGCCCCGGCCTGAGAATTGCCGGGTCAAGGACGTCCGGGCGGTTAGTTGCTGCAATGATCCGGACGTTCTCCCGTTTGTCAAAGCCGTCCATTTCCGCAAGGAGCTGCATGAGCGTCCTCTGGACTTCCCGGTCGGCGCCGGTCGTTTCGTTCAGGCGTCTGGCTGCAATTGAATCCAGTTCGTCAATAAAAATAATACTCGGGGCTTTTTTCCGGGCCATTTCGAAGATTTCCCGGACAAGCTTGGAACCGTCCCCTATGTACTTTTGCACAAGTTCCGAGCCGACTACCCTGATGAAGGTCGCTTTTGTCCTGTGAGCCACAGCTTTTGCAAGCAGGGTCTTGCCTGTCCCCGGAAGTCCAAACAGGAGCACTCCCTTGGGAGGTTCTATCCCTATGCGGGAAAAGCGTTCCGGGTCGATAAGTGGCAGTTCAACTGCTTCTTGAAGTTCCTGAATCTGTTCCTCGAGCCCCCCGATCTGCCCGTAGTCCACTTCCACAGATTCAAGGACTTCCATTGCAGCTACGAAAGGCTCTTCCGTGGAAGGAATCACCTCGGCAATCGCAAGGGTATGCTGGTTCAGGGCGACTTTTGATCCCGGGGCCAGTTTTTTCTCGTCAATGTACTGGGACACGTTTACCAGAAACTGGGGTCCGTTACTGCTCCTCACAATGATCCGATCGTTTTTGATCACATCGATAACCGTACCAATGATCAGAGGAGAGGTCTTCATGCGATCCAGTTCAGACTGCAGCTTCCTGATTTCCCTCTCATATTTGATCTTCTGGTTTTCAAGATAGCGCTTTTCTGATTCGATCTGGCTACATTGCTCTTCCAGATAGGTGTTGCGGCTTTCAAGCTGTCGCATGCGGTCCTGAAGGCTCTCCGATGATTCCTCCGCCCCGCCAGTCTCGATTCCGTCATACACAGGTCCGGACTTCACAACGTGACTGCGCATGTTTTCATCCTTACTTTTGGTACTTTCCGTCATGGAGCTCCGAATAATATTTAAGTTCGTACCGTATATAGCGTTTTCGAAGTGATCAATATGCAGTGCGAAATATGTGGTGCAGAGATCCGTGAAAAGCCGATAAGCGTTACCATAGACAATAGTGAACTTCAGGTATGTCCAAAATGTGCTCCATACGGGCAGCCTGTTAGTAAGAGGGCACCTGTTTCCAGGAAAGTCTCTCCGGTGGCTCGAACGGCACCACGGGTCACAAAGAGGCCCCAAAAAAATTACTTTGACATTTTAAAGGATGAACTTGTAGAAAATTACGAACATATTCTTCGGGAAGCCCGGGAATCTCATGGCTGGTCTCAGGAAGAGCTGGCTGTCAAAATAAAAGAAAAAGCGTCCCTCATTAAGAAAATAGAGCGAAAAGAGATCGTGCCCGAAGACTCCGTGCGCAAGAAACTTGAGTACACCCTCGACATCAAGCTAACGGAGCGGGTAGCCAGTTCGGATCAGGAGGTCTCCCACATTAAGAAAGATACCACCCTCGGAGATATCGTTACGATCAAGAGGAAGTAATTTTCCGTTGGGATAAGGTAATTAGGCTACGGTATTAAAGATCTGTATTAAAGATCTGTATTAAAGATCTGTATTAAAGATCTGTATTAAAAATCTGTATTAGAGATCGAGTAATTAGGTTAAGGTACTAAGATAGGGCAATTTAGATATATCTATTAATCTAAAGGTAAATTTTTGGGTTCCGGTTTTCAATCCTGATGGATCCGTAATCCATAATGTGGGTAGAGAGTTCTTTCTCCCCTTTTTTGCCTTTTTTACCTTTTCTTTGCCTATTTTACCTTTTCTTTGCCTTCCCTTTACAGCTCGATCTCAATATCATACACTTTTTCAGGGTTTTCCTTGTGGATTGTCCAGAAAGGTTCTTCCCCATGCTCTTCAAGCAGTTTTAAGGTCCTTCGGGGGATTGTTTTCGGGCCAAGTACTGCGCCGGGTCTTTCAGGGTCGTCGATGTAGTCCGTTTCCATCATGAAACGGGTGCCTTCTTCAAGGGCTTTTTCAATCGCTCCTTTGGAACAGATAACTCCGGGAAATACTCCCAGTTTCTCGCAGACGTTAACGAGAGGCGGGGCATAGTGCTTGACTACCCTATACATTTTGATTCCTGTTTTCCTTGCCCGTTCTGCAATATCGGCAAGTTCCGGCTCTTCGACGCTTTCAGTGTGGAGCTGGACTGCACAGTCCCGGTCTTTTCCAAGGGAAAAGGCGTGTTCCATTATTTCGTTTGAGGCTTCCCAGACATCTTCGGGCACGGGATAGTGTGGACGGCCTGATTTTATTCCCACCGCAAGACCCTTTTCCACGTAGCCTGCCGCAAGCTCAAGGCCTTTTTTCATGGTCTCGGCAGCCTCTCGGAGTTCCATGTACTCCGTGAGTTTTGAAATCTCTGCAGGGTGTACCCCAAGCACGGGAAATGCCCCAACTCCCATTTCCCGGATTTTTGCGGCGATTTCCACAGTCTCGTCAAAGACAGGCAGGTAATCTTCGGGCTTTTTTACCTTGATCCCCAGGGTCCAGGTCGGTTTGGTGACCAGGATAATATGGGTTCCTCCCGCGTTCTGGAAGTCTTTTACGGCGGCAAGTCCCCTGGCTCTCGGGTCGATGTGCATGTGGTTGTCGGTAATTGGGATTTTTCCGGGCATTTTTTTCGTCCTCCAATTTTGCTTGAATACGGGTTTTTCCGGGTTCTTGCCCTGAAAGTTTGTAAATGTTTGCAGGGTTTTATGCTTATGTTTTTACTTACTCAGAAGCATTGTTTCGGGTAATATTAGCACCCAAAGCTTGAAATAGATAGCCTGTAGTTGAGTATCCGGGAAACAATCAAGTAATATTTAGACGAATTTTTTGAAAGGTTTTTTTCCCTTTTCCAGCTTATCAACCGCTACCATTCTTCAAATACGAAACCAAACGCATGGTTACCTGATGACGGTGACCTGAAATGGCGTCCTGATGACGGTGACCTGAAATGGCGTCCTGATGACGGTGACCTGAAATGGACACCTGGTTCTGGTAATCTACAGATGGTGATAATATGAGTAAAACCGCAGCAGTAATCAAAGGTGACGGGGTTGGCCCCGAACTTGTCGACGCAATGCTTAAAGTCGTGGAAGCCGCCGGTACGGATGTTGAATTCGTGATGTGTGACGCCGGTGCCACCTGGTGGGAAGAGCACGGCGGAAATTCCCTTATCCCTGATGAGACCTGGGACCTCCTGGACAGTTCCGACGCCTCCTTTAAGGGTCCGACCACTACCCCCGGAGGGATCGGGTCTCCGAAGAGTGTGGCAGTCTCCATCAGGCGGAAGTATGACCTCTATGCAAACGTGCGCCCCGTAAAGACTTTCCCTAATTCCAATGCCCCTCTGGGAGATGTTGAACACATCTGTGTCCGGGAAGGAACAGAAGGCCTCTACATCGGCGAAGAAATCGCACTCACGGATGATGTCTCGATAGCTATCCGTAAAATCACCCGCACTTCCTCAAGTAAGATTGCTCGCTACTCCTTTGAGGAAGCAAAGCGGAGAGGTTACGACACTGTCGTCCCCATCCACAAAAGCAACATCCTCAAGCAGACCTGCGGAGCCTTCCTCGAAGAAGTCGAAAAGGTCGGGAAGGAATACCCTGATATCGAGATCTGGCCCTACCACGTAGACAACATCGCCATGCAGCTTATCAAGAACCCGCAGATCTTTGACAGGAAAGTCCTCCTGTCCACTAATCTCTTCATGGACATTATCAGCGAGGAATGTGCGGCCCTGGTCGGCAGCATCGGGATGATCTACTCCGCTAATATCGGAGATAATTTTGCCATGTTCGAACCCGCCCACGGCTCTGCCCCCAAGTACGCAGGCCAGGACAAAGTCAACCCTGTCGCAACCGTCCTTGCAGGAGCCTGGATGCTTGACTATCTTGGCGAAAAGGAGAAGTCTGAAGCCATCTTCAAAGCCACGGAGCGCGTGGTTTCCGAAGGCAAGTACGTGACCTACGACCTCGGCGGAAACGCAAAACTCAGCGAGATGGCTGGCGAGATTGCAAAGTACACGGCAGAAATCCTGAAATAAAAAAGTAATTCTGATTCACCAGGTGAATAGGCTGAATAAGGTCTCTGAGAGAGTTCTACTACTCCAGAGCCTTATGCTGCTCTTTATTTTCTTGTTTTGGTGTCAGATTCATCTCTTTTTCGCAAACTTCCCTCTGCCCCCAGCATGTGCGGGGTCACAGATCGACTGGCAAAGGAAATACTTCTCCACGTAGGCCAGGAGTTCTTCGTCCGAGATGCAGGAGACCCGTTCTTCGTTGTCGTAGAGTTTCTGGATTTCCTGCTGGATGCTGAGAAGCCTTTCATCGTCTTTTTCTATGGCGGTTTCGACTCCCAGCAATTCGTTTAAGGTTTCCTGGACCTTGTGCCGGATAACTTCCATGCCCGAGGAATCTCCTATGAGGAGCAGCCTTTTTCCTCCTATTAGTTCAGGGGGATAGGGTTCGTAGTTGAACGGATTTTTCAGGACGCCTGCGGCGTGGATCCCGGATTCGTGGGCGAAGATATTCTTTCCCACAACCGGTTTGTTTCTCGGGATCCGAAGCCCCAGTGCTTTTTCCATGAAGTCCGTGAAGCGGGATATTGGCTCAATGTTGTATTTCTCAAAGCCTTCCACGCGGTCTGCCAGGAGAAGGAGGATCTTTTCCATCCCCGTGTTTCCGGCGCGTTCTCCTATTCCGAGGAATGTTACACTTGTCCAGTTTGCTCCATACCAGAAGCCTGCGATGGAACTGGCTGTGCCCATTCCGTAATCGTCATGGACATGAGTCTCGATATTCTTAACACCAATCTCTTTTTTGAGGTGCTCCACGATTTTCGGGATGCCGTAGGGTTCGTCAACTCCAATGTACGGAATCCCGTACCCCACGGTGTCGCAGACCCGGATGATACAGTCAGGGTCAATTTCCATGATCTTTTCGACCAGGGGGAAGACGAAGTTGTAGTTGTCGGCCCTTGTCATGTCTTCCAGGTGAGCCCGGGTGCGCAGGCCGTGGTCAACGGCGTACTGGAGGGCGTCCAGGTATTTCTCTTCTGCTTCTTCCCTTCCGGAAAGCCGCATCTTGGAGATTATGTGGGTATCCGAGACCGACATCAAGATCCCTGTTTCTTCAAGCCCGTCCACTTCCAGGATCTTGTCAATGTCTCCCCTCGAGGCCCTGGCCCAGCCTGTGATCTCAGGGCATTCGTAACCCCTGTCGAACATAAGCTTTACGGCGTCCCTGTCCCGCTTGTTAAAAACAAAAGCTTCCAGTTTTTCAATTCCTATCTCGTGCAGGTACTCGTAGATCTGAAGCTTGTGTTCCCTGTTCAGGACTACCCCCGGCATCTGGGAACCGTCGCGGATAGTGCTATCGCTTATGGAAATCTCATTTCCGTAGGGCAGCTTTAACTTGGGTAAATCGTCATATGATTCGTAAACCTTCATCACCTTTCCTCCTGTATTTTCGGATAACAGTACCCTGCATCGGGAGAGCGGGCTTACACTGTTGGGGGCTTTCATTCATGTGTTAAAAAATGCTGTTACGTGGTATAAGGTCGAAAAAACCAGTCGAGATAAGCGAGAAATTATCCTTTTTCTAACCTGAAAATTCCCTCTTTCAGGAATATGATTCAATGTTTACCTTTCCAGGTCAAATTACCAGTATAAATGTACGCGTTTATGGTTAAAATGTCTTTCTTTTAATTATAAAATATATTTTAAATTTATAAAATTGTTTTTTTCCCGGGAAGAGCCGGGTGATATTCGAAAATCTTCCCCCTCATATTGTTTTTCGCGATTTGCTTAAACCGGCAATTCCGATCACTAATTGTAAATATTTTCTCAATGTGTCCGCGGCATATCAGCGATCCATCAGTAAATGCAAACTTTCTCAGGGTCAATTTTTTCGAACACTTTTCTTATTACATGAAAGTTTACTTTCCTGACATGCCCTTAGTGCTGATAATAAGGTATATCTAGAACAAATTATATTGATAATTCCGCAGATTCCAGGTGAATGATTTATATTTATTGTTGTATAATATCTCATGCCTGACTTGCTCAGAATTATATGAAGTGTATTTGCTGTATGAAGTGTATTTGCTGTATGAAGTGTATTTGCTGTATGAAGTGTATTTGCTGTATGATGTTAATTTGTTTCAATTCAAATTCACGTCCGGCACATATTTAATTTAATTCAATAATTGTATCACTTTAACCCCAGGTGGAACATGTCCGAAATAGTAGGTGTTAGTGGCGGTCCGACAAAACCGGAAATCATTGCGGTGTCCCTCTCAAAGCTTGGGCTTCGGGACGGTGACCGGTTTGCAGATGTAGGCTGCGGTACGGGTTCGGTATCAATTGCAGCAACCCGGCTGGCCCGGGATCTCACGATCTATGCAATCGATGCCAGGGAAGAAGCTCTCAGAGCCACGGAAGCGAATTTTAAAAATTTCAGTATTGAGAACGGCAGGATTTTTGCCGGGGAAGCCTCGGATATCCTGGGTTCCGGGGAACTTATCGATTCTGTTGACTGTGCTTTTGTCGGCGGGACAAAGAACATTGGCACCGTGCTTGAAAAACTTGTGCAAAAAAATGCCAGGAGCATTGTGGTAAATGCCGTCCGCATCGAGACCGTGGTCAGGACAATCGAAGCTATGAAAAAACTTGGGATTTTTGATGAAGTCGTTCATCTGGCGGTCTCGAGAAGCGCCCCGATTGCCGGGGAAACCATGTTCAAACCCGAAAACCCGGTGTACATTATCGTAGGAAAAGCCTGAAGAACCGAATTTCATGCTTTATGCTTATCTTTGATAGTTTACATTCATCTGTCAGTTTACGTTAATCTGCCAGTTTACGTTAATCTGCCAGTTTACGTTAATCTGCCAGTTTACGTTAATCTGCCAGTTTACGTTTAGCCTGATAGTTTGCGTTAATCTGGCAGTTTACATTTATCTGTAACTATGGAGTGATGATATGTTAATAGGAGTAGGACTTGGTCCCGGAGACCCTGAACTTCTGACCCTGAAAGCAGTGAATGTTTTGAAAAACAGCGATAAGGTATACGTGCCCGGGCGCATGGCACAGGAGCTCGTAGCTCCTTATGCGGATTCCGAAATTCTGGAGTTTCCCATGATCAGGGACCTCGAGGCTTTAAACGCCCTCTGGAAAGAAAATGCCGACAGGGTTGCGGAGCAAGCCAGGGAAGGGAACGTAGCTTTCGGGCTCATAGGTGACCCCAACTTCTTCTCGACCTTCACCCACCTAAAAAAGGTCATGCGCCGGTACTATCCGGACGTTGAAGTCTCAACCGTTCCGGGCATCAGTTCCATCACTTCCTTTGCTGCAAGGACCGATGTGGCGGTTGAAACTTCTTTTGAGGTCAGCGACGGCTCGGAAATCGGGTATAAGATCCACCTGAAAGCCACGAAACCGAAACAGATAATCGAAGGGCTCGAAGCTGAAGGGTATAGGGAGTTTATCTTTGCAGAGAAGCTCTTTTCGGAAGATGAAGTGATCATAAGCAAGAAGGAAGATATCCCGGAAAAAGGGAACTATTTCAGCATTGTCTACGGAAAGAAGTGAATGAATTTTATGCCGGTGCTGTGAAATTGCGCAGGCAATCATGTTAACCAGGAAAGCGAAGGAATGGTCAGATGGAAAGGAAAGTATATTTTGTTGGAGCAGGTCCCGGAAACCCCAAACTCATTACCGTTATGGGGCGCGAGCTGCTTGAGAAGGCGGACCTTGTGATGTATGCCGGGTCCCTTGTAAACCCCATAGTCCTGGATTATACTAACGGGGAGACTGTGGACAGCTACGGGCTGACCCTTGACGAAACCACGAAAATTATCGTGGACGCTGTTAACGCAGGTAAATTTGTGGTACGCCTCCACAGCGGGGATCCCTCCCTCTACGGGTCCATCGTGGAACAGATGGAAGAGCTGAAGAAATACGATATCGAGGTCGAAAGGGTCCCGGGAGTTTCCTCGGTCTTTGCAAGCGCAGCCGCCCTGAACACCCAGTTGACCTTAAACGGGGTGTCCGATACCCTGATCATCACCCGCCCCGCAGGCAAGACCCTGGAAAAGGACCTGATTCCTGAGCTTTCCTCTTACGGAACGACCATGGCGATTTTCCTGGGCACCCAGAAGATCAAAGAAATCATGGAAAAGGTAGAGTGCCCGAAAGACACCCCGGTCGCGGTTGTCTTCCATGCCTCCTGGGAAGATGAGGAGGTTATCACCGGGACCGTGGAAGATATCGCGGAGAAGGTAAAGGAAGCCGGGATCAAGCGCTCGGCAATGATCCTCATCGGCGGGGTTGTCGATCCAAAGAACTACAGGAGGTCACACCTATACGGAGTGCCCCAGGAACCGCTGTAATTACCTTTGAAAGGAACCGAAAAGTCGCTTCCAGGATAGCGGAGCATCTGGGTGCAGACCTGCTCCTCTACGAAAAGGGCATATTCGAAACCGTCTTTGAAAAGTACGGGGCAATCGTAGCCGTCTTTGCCTCAGGCATAGTGATCAGGGACATAGCCCCCCTCCTCAAGGACAAGTGGTCGGACCCCGGGGTAGTCGTTGTGGACTCGAACCTGAACTTCGCAATTCCTATCCTGGGTGGGCACCATGGGGCAAACGAAATCGCAAAGAAACTGGCGGAACTGGGCGCAGTCCCGGTCCTGACCACCGCTACGGAAGTGCACGGGAAACCGTCCGTGGAAGGAATCGCCGACAGGCTCGGCTGCGATATTTTCAACAAGGAATCCACGGTAGCCGTAAACTGCGCCCTCCTTGACCAGGATGTCGAGGTCCTTGAAGTGAAGGGGCCAAAGATCGTTGTCGTGGACGAGGACGTATCCGTGCTGGTCAGGAAAAAGCAGGATAACGGGTAATCCGGTTAACGGATAAGCAGGTTAACAGGTAAATCCAGGTTACGATTACAAATGATCATAGGAATCGGAACCCGCAGGGGCATTACAAAAGAAGAAGTCATTGAGGCTGTGGAACAGGCCCTCGAAGAGTGCGGGGCAAGCCTGGAAGACGTCACAGCTTTTGCCTCTGCGAAACTCAAAGAAAATGAAAAGGGGCTGTTGGAAGCGGTCGAACTGCTGGGCATCCCGGTAAAATTTGTGCCGGATGAGGTGTTGAACAGTTACAACCCGCCTTCGGCGTCTCAAGCTTCTCGTTTCGGGCTTAAAGGGGTAGCAGAACCGGCTGCTCTGGCCCTTTCGGAAAAAAAGGAATTGATTTGCAGGAAGAAAGTCTATGGCAGAGTCACAATCGCAATCGCAAGGTAAGGAAACCGGTGGAACACTCTACGTTGTGGGGATCGGACCGGGTTCCGTGGAACAGCTGACTATCAAAGCCCGGGAAGTGATCCTCAACGCTGATTACGTTCTCGGGAACGGCACCTACCTGGACCAGATGGAAAGCCTTCTCGGTACCCAGGAAGTAATCCGGAGTTTCATGGGGAAAGAGGTTGAAAGAGCCCGAAAAGCCGTGGAACTCGCAAAGGACGCAAACGTGGTCATGGTTAGCGGGGGAGACACCAACGTCTACGGCATGGCAGGCATTGTGCTGGAGGTTGCCGAACACGAGAACCTTGATGTGGATATCGAGATCCTGCCAGGGGTAACGGCGGTCCTTGCAGGAGCCAGCCTGCTCGGAGCTCCCGTGGTCACGGACTTTGCGGTGATCAGTTTAAGCGACCTCCTGACGCCCTGGGATGTCATCGAAAAGAGGCTCAACCTGGCCGCAGAGGCTGATTTCGTTATCGGGCTCTACAATCCGAAGAGCCGGAAGAGAAAGTCCAACTTTGCAAGGGCAATCGAAATCATCCGCAAGCACAAGGCTGACTCCGTGCCAGTCGGGCTTGTCAAGAACGCCATGAGAGGCGAGGGCGAGGGCCAGACCGTGACGACCCTCGGGGAAGTCATGGAATATGAGGACTGGGTGGACATGAGCACCGTCATTCTCGTAGGCAACGGAGAGTCCAGGATCTGGAAGTCTCCGAAAAAGGATATCATCATCACACCCAGGGGGTATCATAAGAAATATGACTACTGAAAAAAGTTCCGAAAAGGCCGGGTCAGTGGACGACCTGGAAGAGTTTACCGAACTAACCGTGGACGTGGACCCCGAACTCGTTAGCATCTGCAAGGATTCCGGGGCAAGGACCGAGGAAGCCAAAGCCATCTACATGAAGAGCCGGACCATGATCCAGGAACTGGTCGGGAACAACACCCTTGAAGACCGCTTCCGCCAGCGCTGCGTGATTGCAACCGGAGACCTTTCCGTAGCCGACATCATGCGCTTTTCGCACGACCCCGTCCCCGCAGGCGTCGAAGCCATCAAGAAAGGTGCCCCCATTTTCGTGGACATCAACATGGTAAAAGCCGGGATCACAAAGGTCGGACATTCTTCCGAAGTGATCTGCGTCCTCGACGAGGACCCGAACTCCGAAATCGCCAACAAGTTCGGGATTACCCGGACCTCCGCAGGGTACCTTGCCGCAAAAGACAAACTGGACGGGAGCATCATCGCAATCGGAAACGCTCCTTCAGCCCTCATCATGGTCTGCAAACTGATCGAAAAAGGGGTCAGGCCTGCCCTCATAATCGGGCTTCCGGTCGGCTTCGTAAACGCAGCCGAGTCCAGGGAACTGGTCAGGAACCTGAAAATCCCCGTCCCCTCCATCAGCTGCGTCGGGACCAGGGGCGGGACTCCGATGGCTGTTGCCTGCGTAAACGAGCTTGTGGCAATCGCAAGGGAAAGTGAAGAATAAGTTTTTCTGGCTTTCCTTTATTTTTTCTTTATTTACTATTTTCAGCTACTTATTTTCAGCTACTTATTTTCAGCTACTTATTTTCAGCTACTTATTTTCAGCTAC
>JAENYU010000002.1:160950-163313 GCA_016841625.1 Methanobacteriota archaeon | reverse complement strand
TATTTTCAGCTACTTATTTTCAGCTACTTATTTTCAGCTACTTATTTTCAGCTACTTATTTCTCTTCATTAGTCTTTATCCCGCTGTCTTATTGTTCCGCTGTTCAAATTATTTCTGGGAATCTTCTTCCCTGAGCCTGACTGCATGGTCCAGGGTTCTTTCAAGGACTTCTTTTTCCGTAAACCCTGAAAAACTTGCAGACGGGTATTCAGGGGTTACGTTTCCGTCCTCTTGCATGTAAAGGTACATTCCGCTTTCTATATTCAGGATTACGCAGGAGGCCAGTTTTTTCTCGTCCTTTCTCCCCAGAAAACGTTTTGCAAGGTCAGGGGCCTGGTCGGAGTCGACGCATAAGACCGTTGCTACGCCTTCGTATTCCTCTGAAAGCTCTTCGAAAACCGCAGCCTGTGCCATGTACTCCTGGTCTTTTGAAGAGCCTGCCATAAGGAGTGCAGGCCCTCGCTGAATAGCTTCTTTGATTTGCCCGGGTTCCGTTATCTGTACGATCCGTTCAAAGCCGCATCCGGAACTATTCGGGTTGTTTTCTTTTTCTTCGACACAGCCGCAGGCTAAAAGGAAAAACAAAATCAAGAGCAAAATTGCGGCATTTCCCCTCATAAATTCCCCCGGAAATATAAAGACGGGGATGAATAAAAATGTAGGGTTGCGATAAAATTTTTTGAGTGTGGCGGTGTGTGTGGCAGTGTAAGGTGCAGAGCCTGGCAGTCCGGGAGTTTGTTTGGTAAGCTTGGGTGCCTTTTCAAAAAAGCCTGACCAGGTGGTTCTGGTATACCATCCAGAGCCCTACCAGAATAAGCACGATCCCGGCACCCTTCTTAAAGGCTGCATCGTACTGGGAGATCGTCCTGAGCTTTGAGGAGGACAGGTGCACCGAGTAAGCCAGGAGGAGCATGGGGACTGCAAACCCCATGGAGTAGATGAAAAGCATAAATGCCCCGTATAAGGCGTCTCCTTCCAGGGCCACAAGGGTCAGGATCGAGGCGAGTATGGGACCCACACAGGGTATCCAGAGAATTCCCAGGGAAAGCCCTAACAGCAGGCCTGCTCCCATCCCCCCGTCTTTAAGTCCGGCGAGGAGAGGAAATTTTGCGAAGGCGTTGAAGAGGGAGAGTTCAAAGAGCATTGCCACTCCCATTATGATAATCAGGACTTCTGCAAGGATTTTCAGGTAACCTGTATAGGCCTGGAAAGCCGCCCCGAAGGTGGAAGTTATCACACCCATTAGCGTGAAAGCTATGGACAGCCCCAGGACTATTGCAAGCGGCCTCAACTTCCCTTTATCTGTGGATGAGGCCATGATTGCAGGTAGCAGGGGCAGGATACAGGGAGCAAGGACACTGAGGACCCCTGCCCCGAAAGCAGCCAGGGGCGAAATCGCTTCATTAAACATGGTTTTTTGGAGTTAGGGTTTTGAGTACGGTTTTATTCTCTTTCGTTTATTCTCTTTCTGTTTTATTTTTCCGGTTCAATTTCTTCTGTCTGCGGCAGAGCCAGTTCCAGGCGTGCTTCAAAGGCTTCTTTGTCCCTGAGTCCGATCATCCTTGCCTGCATCCGGTCTTCCGTGAAGCTTCCATCCTGCGGCATGTACAGGTAATTACCATTTTCAAGGCCTGCGATCACGCAGGAGTCCGGAATGTAACCCACGTTGAAATAGGCTGCAAGCTGCGGGCTCTCGTCCACGTCTACGGACATAATCGTAGCCCTTCCTTCGTATTCTACTGCCATCTCAGCCATTATTGGTTTCATTGCCCTGCAAGGTCCGCACCATTCGGCTCCCAGTTTCAGGAAAACAGGACCTTTCTGGAGGGCTTCGTTTATTTGCTCAAGGTTGGTTACTTCAACAACGAGGTTTTCCCCTGAGTTTGCGGCTTCTGGGGAACCTGCAGAATTTTCCGGGGTCTCTTCCGTACAGCCTGCCGTAAAGAGGACGCCAGCAACAAGAATCAAGAGTAGAATTATTTTTTTCATACTGCCCCCATAAGCTGGTTTTTCATTTTCTCCTATCTGGATTGGTTCTACTTTTATAAATTATTTTTCAAACAAATAGTTTTGTGTCTACTGATTTTGAATGTACAATTCCTGCAATAAGGTGCAAGTACTGCAAATTTCGGGAATCAGTTCCTTTATGGATGCTTCTGGAAGAAACGGGGGGCTGAGACCAATAAGCGAGGAAGATCGGTAAGAAGTAAGATGGTGAGTCCTGTCAGGATAAAGAGAGAAGAAACAGGATTCTTGAATTGAAGTCGGATAAAGAGGAGGTGAAAAAGGAAAAAGGGAACGGAGATGAAAATGATCCTTGACAAATGATCCTTGACAAATGATCCTTGACAAATGATCCTTGA
>JAENYU010000002.1:118430-160850 GCA_016841625.1 Methanobacteriota archaeon | reverse complement strand
AAATGATCCTTGACAAATGATCCTTGACAAATGATCCTTGACAAATGATCCTTGAAAAAATAAAAAATGTAGGGGAAATGAATTAACCTTCCCTGGTTTTTATTTTTCACTCAAGGATCTTTTC
Organism: Methanobacteriota archaeon; assembly: GCA_016841625.1. Lineage (GTDB taxonomy): Archaea > Halobacteriota > Methanosarcinia > Methanosarcinales > Methanosarcinaceae > MTP4. The sequence goes on along the minus strand of JAENYU010000002.1, from coordinate 160,726 downwards.
AATGGCGTCTACCACGAGTTCGAAGTTTTTCTGCCACTCCGTGCTGTGGTCGAGGCCCTGGATGATCGTGCCTTTGTCTTCCATTTCTGCTACTTTAGGCTCGATCGGGAGTTTGGCAAGGACCGGGATATTGAAGTCCTGGGAGGCTTTTTCAACGCCTCCGGTTCCGAAGACATTGATCATCTCGCCGCAGTGGGGGCAGACGAGGCCGTTCATGTTGTCCACGAGCCCTATCACGGGCACGTTGAGTTTGGCCGAGAAGTTGATGGACTTCCGGACGCTGATCAGGGCCACGTCCTGGGGGGTCGTGACGACCACGGACCCGTCACATTTGGGGATGAGTTGGGCGACGCTGAGGGGTTCGTCTCCTGTGCCGGGGGGGAGGTCGATGATCAGGAAGTCAAGTTCGCCCCAGTACACTTCTTCCAGGAACTGCTTGATTGCTCCCATCTTGGCAGGCCCCCTCCAGATGATGGGGGAGTCTTTGTTTTCGAGCAGGAAGCCCACGGACATTACCGAGAGGTTGGAAAAGACCGGGACGGGGATAATTCCCTGTTCGTTGACCTCCGGCCTTGCGGACTCGAGCCCGAAGACTGTGGGGATGGTCGGGCCGTGGATGTCGCAGTCAAGGAGCCCTACCCTGTACCCGCGCAGGGCTAGCCCTGCAGCAAGGTTTGCGGAGATGGTACTCTTCCCGACTCCACCTTTTCCGCTCATGACCATGATCTTGCGTTTGATGCGCCGGAGGTTGACTACTATTTTTGGTTCCTCGGGCTTTTTAGATAAGCTTTCCAGTGGTTGAACCTGATCTGTCATTTTTGATCGCCTGTATGAGCTTTCAGTAGTATGAACTATTTCCTGTGTTCACCAATTACTATTCTTGGTGTTTGCGGATCACTATTCCCTGTATTCACTGATTACTATTCCCTGTATCCCTTTTTATTCATTCTTTGTCATTTTCAATATTGTCTATACTCTCTGCCTTGATGTAATTGCCGCCTTTTATCTCTATTGCTTTTCCAGCGCTCAGGGCCAGAGCAACTTTAATGCGGGCGGATTTCAAGTCTTCCCAAAAAGCCCTCCTTGAGATCCCTACTCTTGCCGCGGCATCTTCCTGCCGCAGGTCTTCAAGATCCACAAGCCTGAGGGCTTCGAGTTCTTCCACGGTAAGGGACACCACTTCGAGTTCGGAAAGTGGGACTCCTCTTGGCTTGAAGTATGTGACATCGGGCGTTTGCTCCACACGCCTCGGACACTTAGGTCTTCCTCTGCATTTCTTCATGGGTTAGTTATGTACATTATGGAGTAAATATATAAGAATTTCTCTTTTCACATGGAAAATTATAAATATTTATGTACTATTGAGTGAAATTAGTAATTGTGGCTGTCTTGAAGTTCCGGCTGGTAGCCGGGAGTTCATCAGCTCCTATAAAAATTGCATCCAGGAAATAGGTTTTCGAAGACGGAGCAAGAAAAATGAGAATTTGTGTAACCTCTAAAGGCAAGAGCCTGGATTCGGTGGTTGATCCCAGTTTCGGAAGATGCGCGTATTTTGTGGTAGTCGATTCCGAATCCGGCTCAGTGGAATCCCTTGTAAATGAAGGGGTGGATGCTGCCGGAGGTGCCGGAATCCGGGCTGCGGAGGCCATAGCAAATCTGGAAGCCGAAGTCCTCCTGACAGGTTCGGTAGGCCCCAATGCTTTTTCCATCCTTTCTGAGGTGGGAATTACTGTCTGGGTCGGCGTAAACGGTACAGTTAAAAATTCTTTCCGGGAGTACCTGGAAGGAAGACTTGAATCAATCAGTGCCCCGAATGCCTCTGTCCATGAAGGGATGAAATAATGTAAAGGAAACAGGCATCAGGGCCAGATAACACAAAAAGTACGGGTTAAACAATCTAAGGTGAATCTTATGAAGGTATGTGTTCCCACAAGGGATGAAAACGGTATGGAAGGAATTGTCGAACAACACTTTGGAAAAGCCCCCACATATACAATCCTGAACACTGATACGGGGGAACTTGCGGTAATCCCCAACACCAGCGAACATCTGGGCGGGGTGGGGCTGCCCCCGGAGTACCTGCACCGTAACGGGGTTGATGTCATGCTCTGTTCAGGGCTCGGGTTCAAGGCAGTCCAGATGTTTGAGTCCTACGGGATTAAAGTCTTCGTAGGGGCCGGAGGCACGGCCAGAGAAACTTTCGAAGCCTGGGAAGCAGGCAGGCTGCAGAGTGCAACTGCCGATAATTCCTGTAAAGAACACGGACATCACCATTAAAGAAAGCATGGTTCTTCTGTTCGGGTTTTATACCATTTTTGGGAGGAATAAATCATGAAAATCGCAATCACAAGCGGAAAAGGGGGCACCGGGAAAACTACGGTTGCCGTAAACCTTGCCCTCTCACTCGGAGAGGTGCAGCTTTTTGACTGCGATGTTGAAGAGCCCAATTGCAATCTTTTCCTGGGCCTGGACCTGGAAAAGGTGGAGGATGTTCTCTGCCCGTATCCGCTTATCGATTCCGATAAGTGTACTCTTTGCGGGGTGTGTGCGGATTTTTGCAGATTCAATGCCCTTGCCGCCCTTCCCCGGAAAGTCCTGGTCTTTCCCTCTCTCTGCCACGGATGCGGCGGGTGCAGGCTTGTCTGCCCGGCAGAAGCTGTTCAGGAGGAATCAAAGTCCCTTGGGATAATCGAAAAAGGAATGTCTGGAAATTCCCCCGATTTGTACCGGGGGCTTTTGAACGTCGGGGAAGGGATGGCAACTCCCATTATCCGGGCTCTTCAGAGGCACATTGATCCGGAAAGGCCCGCGATCATTGATTCTCCTCCGGGAGTTGCCTGTCCTGTCCTTGCGGCAGTCGGGAACGCGGATTACTGTGTGCTTGTAACCGAATCCACCCCATTTGGTTTCCATGACTTCAAGCTTGCCCTGGAAGCCGTGAAGCTCACGAACATCCCCTTCGGCGTGGTTATTAACCGGGACGGGCTCGGGGATTCCAGGGTTGAGGAGTTTTGCAGGGCTGAAAAGGTCCCGGTCCTCCTGAAGATTCCGAACGATAGGAGGATCGCACGACTTTATTCCGAAGGGGTTCCCTTTGTTGAGGAAATGCCCGGGTGGAAAGAAAAATTTGCAGGTATGTTCGAAGCAATCAAATCCAAAGTAGATCCGGGAACGGTGAAAGCATGAAGCAGCTTGCAGTTATCAGCGGAAAGGGCGGCAGCGGAAAGACCACCCTTACGGCAGCTTTTGCTTCCCTAGCAAAAAATGCCGTGCTTGCGGACTGCGACGTGGATGCTGCGGACATGCCCCTTATCCTGAAACCCGAACTGTTAGGGGGAGAAGACTATTTCGGACTCCCCTTTGCTTCCATAAACCCGGAACTCTGTACAAAATGCGGCAGGTGCAGAGATCTATGCCGCTACGGAGCAATAAGCGAAAATTTTGTGATAAACACGTATAGCTGCGAAGGATGTGCAGTCTGTACCGTTGCCTGCCCTGAAAATGCGATTTCCCTGGAAACCAGGTTTTCAGGGCAGGTAGTTTCCTCCAAAACCCGTTTCGGACCCATGGCTGCCGGGGCGCTGGGTATAGGAGAGGACGCAAGTGGAAAACTGGTCGCTCTGGTCAGGAAGCGGGCGCAGGAACTCGCAGAGGCAAATTCCCGGGACCCTGTCATTATTGACGGGCCTCCCGGTGCTGGATGTCCTGTTATCGCGGCTATTGCCGGGACCGACCTTGTCTTGCTTGTGTGCGAACCCACTGTTTCAGGCATCCATGATCTGAAGCGGGTAATTGAACTTACAGCACATTTCCGGATTCCTGCCGTAGTATGCATCAACAAATGCGACATCAACGAGGAGAACTGCCTTAAAATCGAGGAGTTCTGTACGGAATCCGGAATCCCGGTAATCGGCAGGTTGCCCTATGATGATATTGCGACAAAGGCAATGCTGCGGGAAGAAACGGTAATCGAGTACGCAGTCCGTGAAGAATCTTCAAAAGCCCGGGAATTTGCGGACAGTATCCGGAAAATCTGGGGACAGCTCGAATCCAGGCTTTTTGAAGTTCCTGTTAAAGACCGGGGCAAAAACCCTTGAACTAAAGGGTTTTTAACGCTCAGGTTCGCAGGGAAATGTTAGATATTCAGGTTATCAGTAAGCTGTACTAAAGTTGGATTATGTAACAGCTTCAAAGTTGGATTATGTAATAGCTTCAAAGTTGGATGACGTCTCAGCTGTCCTAAAGTTAGCTGATTTAAAGGCTGTTCGAAAGTTAGATAATGTAACAGCCTGTTATTAATATTTAATAAATAGTTGGTGAGGAGATAATATGGATTACGCTGAAATTTCAGAGAAACTGGTAAAGTACCTGGACCTTAAATACGAACCAGTGGCAGTTAAAGTGATCAAGAAGGGAGAGCTCATTCCTGAAGGATACAGCGAACCTGAGAAAAACCTCAGGCACTGCCAGTCCATAATGAAAGCCAGGAAGGGGGAGTCCTTCGTAATCCCGGCTGACAAACATGCCTGCGTGGTCGGGGGGTCGAGCCTCGGGATCCTTCCTACTCCCGATAAAGTGGCTTCCGGAGAATTCCATAAAAACATCGGGATGTTTGAAAGCACGGAAGCTGCAGCCGAAATGGTCGCAAAGCGTCCGGCCTTCGAGCCCGGGAGCAGGATTGCAACCGTTGTCAGCCCTCTTAAGGACGCAAAAGTAGAGCCTGATGTAGTGATCCTGGTGGACCGCCCCGAGACCGTCTACTGGCTCATCCCGGCAAGCACCTATTTCAAGGGCGGAAGGGTAAACTTCAGCAGTGCGGCTTTCCAGGCGACCTGTGCCGACACAACAATCCTGCCGACTCTCACCGGGGAAATAAACCTCTCCCTTGGATGTTTTGGCTGCCGCAGGGCTACCGATATTGAAGATGATGAACTGCTTATCGGAATTCCTTTCGGTAAGCTTGAGGAAATCGTCAGTGCCCTCGAAAAGATCTATGAAGGGCCCATGCAGAAAGCCCGGCAGAAATAAGTCTTTTCTGCCTTTTTACTCTTTTATTCTGTTTTTTAAATTTCCAATTTTTCTGTCTTTTTTCGGGCTTTTCTCAACTAAATTAATTTTTCTATGTTTTTTGCTTTGCTTTTACGTTTTTTGTTTTGTCGGTACTTTCCTTTCTGTAGTGGTATTTCTGTCCATGGTCTGTCCATGGTTTGTTCAGGGTCTGTTCAGGGTCTGTCCCGAGGTCTTTTTTGAGCTGCAATTCCATTTTCGGCTGGTTTTTTGAGCTGCAATTCAGTTCCCGGCTTTTTTACTTCTATGGAAATATTTATACCTTCAAAGTTTATTTATGAATTTATAGTACCTTAGAGCAGCTATCCTTGTTAAAAATCCGCCGGGAGTAAAAATGCAGTGTGCGTTATGTAAAACTAAAGAATGTCTGGAAGGCAAGAACTGTTCTGTAATTAAATCGGGGCTTGAGTACAGCGGCAAGGACTTAAAATCGCTTCAGGTTTCCGCCTGGCTTGAGGCTGACCCCGTAAGAAGGACGAAGGTTGAAGAAATTGCAATTTATGCAAAGAAGCTGGGTTACGGGAAGATAGGGATTGCTTTTTGCATTGATTACAAAAAAGAAGCCCGGCTGGTCTACGAAATCCTGTCCAGATATTTTGAAGTGTTTTCGGTCTGCTGCAAAGTCTGTGGGTTTGGAAAAGCCGATTTCGGGTTAAGGAAATGCGAAGGTGCCGGGTTTGAAGTTGCTTGCAACCCCATAGGGCAGGCCCTGCTCCTGAACGACGACGAAACTGACCTTAACATCATGCTCGAACTGAAAACGGGGTGCGATATTCTCTTTGCAGCGCATTCTGATGCCCCAACCGTGGCCCTTCCCGTTCAGGAACTCCCTAATCGGGATAGTTCCGATATCGATATGATAGAATAATTCCGGAAGTTCTGAAAAATCTATTTATATAATTAAAAATTAATGCAAGTCACGAAAAAGAATTTTTAAGGCTGGAATTCTAGAGCCTTTTTGACCGGAGAATAACATGTTCAAAGAATCCGAATCTGGATGCATAAAAATCCGGGCTCATCACCTTTTTTGTATGCAGGGCTTCCAGGGCTACGGGTATAGCTCTGAGTTTGTGGCAAATATGCGCTTAGTTCTGGAATCGATAAAAGCTACCCCTTCAAAGCCTTTAAAACTCGTATCCGAATGTGACGTAATCTGCACTTCCTGCCCCCACAGGGAGCAATGCGCTCTCAAAGGTTCCTTTTTGGCGATCCGTATAAGGCACATGGATTCCCTCGTGCTGAAAAAGCTGGGGATTGTGGAAGGAGCGATCACTGATGCAAAAAGTGTTTTCAGGCTTGTCAATACAAAATTGAAGACCCCTTCGGATATTGAGGAGATCTGCGGAAAATGCAGGTGGAGGCAAAAATGCCTCTGGTACCTGCAAAAAAATGAGGGGACCTGAGCTTTTAGCTCTGGAATTTGCCTTCAGGCTATTGAATCCGGACTTCCGGTTCTTTGTTAATTCCGGTCTTTGTTTTTACCTGATCCCGGCACTGATCTCATATACTTTTGCCAGGAACTCCAGGTTCTGGACGTCGTTTTGCTCGATTCCGAGCTTTTCGGGGGAGATTCCCAGGGCCAGGCCCAGGAGCTGGGAATAGTGGAGCACGGGGATGGAATAGTCCGTTCCGAATTTTTCGTTTACGGCGAGCTGTCCCTTATCAAACTGGAGGTGACAGAAGGGGCATGCATTGACGATGCAGTCCACACCGGCCCGCTGGATGCATGCCAGTTTGTGCTCGAGCATTTCCAGAGACTCCTCTATATGTCCCGCGCGCACCCCGCCGCCTGCTCCGCAGCACATCATCTTGTCGGTGTAATCCACACTTTCTGCCCCTGTGGCTTCTACCAGTTCGTCAAAGAAAGTCGGGGTTTCCGATTCTCCGAGTTTCCTGTCCTTCGTGGGCTTTACCATGTGGCAACCGTAGTGAAGGGCGACTTTCAGGTTAAGGGGGGTAGTAACGTAAGTTTTGAGCTTTTCAGGCCCTATTTCGGTGTACAGCAGTTCTATGATATGCCTGACCTCTACCGTTCCCTGATACTCCATGCCGACTCCTTTCAGGCACATGTTCGTATGGGCTTTCAGTTCGGGGTCGCTTTTCAGCTCAATATTGGCATCTGCAAGAGAGGCGTAGCAGCCGTTGCACACGGTCAGAACATCTCTTTCCATCTTTTCGGAGATGACGATGTTCCTACTGGCAAGGGACAGCCAGGTCCCTTTATCAAAGGACTTGAAAACCCCGGGGGCAGGGCAGCATGAGGCTCCGGGCAGATCGACCGCGTCAATGTCAAGCTGCTGGAGACAGAGCTTTGTAGCGTTTTCAATCCCAGGGTAACGGTTCTGGACTATGCAGCCGAGAAAGAGTGATAATTTTTTCATGATAGAGTCCTCTTTTTATTTTTCAGCCGTCAGTTCATCGAATCTGCAGGTTCTAAGGAGGGTCCTGACCTGTTCCAGGGCTTCCGGGGAGTGCTGGGCCGTATTGGGAACCGGGTCCAGCCCCAGTTCTTCCCTCTTTTTCCTCGTTTCCTCGTCGAGCGGGACGGCATGTCCGTATTCCAGCACCAGTTCCGAGACCCGCCTGTGCTCGGGTAGCATGAGCCCTTCCCGGACCGCAAGCCTGCGGAGTTCCAGCAGGATATCTGTGATTTTGATTCCCCTGGGGCAGCGCTCCTGGCAGGTGTAGCAGGTGGTGCAAAGCCAGAGGTCCTTATTTTCAAGGACAGGCCTGTTCTTGCGAACGTCCCTCAGGATTCTCCGGGTATTGAGCCCGGTAGTTCTCCCCGAAGGGCAGCTCCCGGTGCATGTGCCGCAGTGCATGCAGGAAAGCATGTCAAGCCCTGCAGCCTTTAAAACTTTTACTACTTCTTCATCCTCACTCATACAGGTTCACCGGCTGGTTTTTGCATCGGTCCGTTTTAGAAAAAGCGAATTCGCAATTAAAGAAGCACACTTTAAAAGGAAATATTGCCTGACTGCCGCAATGCTTCAAATACTTGAGGATTAACTCGAGGTTAACAATTTTTCCCTTCTGTAGCGTATAACTTTCATAATATTTAATTTAGACTAAATCTGTTCGCAGGGTTAAATGTACCCTGTTTCCCCATTCAGTCTCTTATATTAGATTTGATCCTCCAGTCTATAAATCTTTTTGGAATTTAAGGGTAAGTCTCTGGAGGATGTTTTCCAATAATGTTTTTTAATAATTTACTACAATGTATTATTATACTATATTATATCTCTTCTCATATAAAATACAAGTGGTTTTCCCCTATCTGCCGGTGCTTGAAACCCTGAGCTAGGCCAGGACTTTTGGCTTCCGAATTTCTACGGTTCGACAGCAACGTTTCTCAGGAGAAGTTTACACCCAGGTTTTTCAGCCCGTTGAGTTTTGCGAGATTTACCAGAAGAGGGGTAAGGGATTCGATTGTGTTTGCGTTCTTCAGGGCCCCCCCGTCAAGGGGTTTCAGGCAGCCCATATTGCGGGTCAGTTCCATGACGAGTTTCTTTGCTTCTTCATCATCACTGCAGATTACGGAATCGTGGACCGCCTTGCATTTGACGACGTCTTTTAATTTCCCGGCTGCAATGTTATGGAAAGCTGCGACCACTTTCGTGGACTCAGGGGTCATTTCCCGGATTGCCTGGGCTGCGGAGCCTTCGGCCGGGGGTCTGTATTCGAAGAGTGGGCCTGCTTTTACCATGGGGACAACCGGGGTTATAAGGACCTTATCTTCCAGTGCCTCGCGGATTTCTTCGAGCAGGGATGGAACATGACTGAAACGAATTGTGAGGATAATGAGGTCCGCTGCTTTTGCAGCTTCAAGGTTGCTTTTCCCGCTGATCCTGATTTTGGTGGTGTCAAACCCGCAGTTTTCAAGCTCTTCAAGATCTTTTTTTGCGGCTTCTTCTGCAGATTCCGGCTCCCTGGACCCGATGATTATTTCATTTTTCAATCCGTCGTCCATCAGGTTTTGAAGGGCAAGTCTTAGCACAAGGCCTTCTCCTATATTGCCGGTCCCTCCCAGGACAGCTACTTTCAGCTTTTCAGAATTCAATGTGACCTAAACCTCCAGTTTGCTATGTCACCCAATAACATATCCGGGGTGCTTAATATACCTTCTCTTATTTTTTACACTAACTATAATATGTAAGTTATGTATCCGCTATTTTTGTAAGTTACCTGCCAGATTTTCTGGGTACTACGGGGCTAAAGGTTTTAATTAATTCGATTTCTCCGCGTAAACGCTTAAAACTTTCCACCCATCAATGTAGAAATATTTATAATGTATCGCGCACTAGTTCTAAAACAACTTAATAATGTGGGAGTGTTACAAGCAGGGGATAACTTTGTTCAGCATTATGTATTTTCATGGCTGTCTTTTCGGGGTTATTTCCTGTTTTCCTTCGCGTTGATGCGTAAGTGAATACCGGGGGTGGGGTAACTGGGGAGTTACACCCGAGAAGTACTATATGTGTTTATAATAGCAGTAGCTGTAACAGGCATATTTTTCTTTCCCTTTTTCCAAACTTTGGAGGAGAGGGGGACCGATAAGCTCAAGGAAAGGGCTCCAGTACAGGCATGGACATCAGGGTTTTCTTTAGTTTCTGATGGGTTTTCCTCCTGTCCTTCAGGGTCGGGTCTTCAGGAAGACCGGGAGGTCTCTGCCTATGTCCTCAGGCAGGAAGGCGAAGTAACAACTGAAGCGACGGAAGAGATGGAAGATATAATTGAGAAACCTGGTCCCGAAGAGAGAGATGAGCAACAGGACCTGGTATACGTATATCTCTTTCCGGCTTTCAGTACCCATGTGCTTGACCCTTTTGTCCAGGTCACGGAGAGGGATGAAAGTAATCATGTTGCTGTAGCCCAGGTGAGCCCCGGTTCCCTTAAAGAGCTCTTTTCCCTGGAGGAAGTCCGGGGAGTTCAGGCAGTATCCCCGCCGCTGGTCAGGAAAATCCTCCCTGAAACAGGGAATTACCACGTTCCTGGTCTGGATAAATTCCGGAAGCTTCACGAAGTCTCGGGGACAGGGATCAGGGTCGGGATAGTCTCCGACGGAGTGGATTCCCTTGCCGGAGCTCAGGCTGCCGGAGTCCTTCCCGAGGATGTGCATGTCCTTGCCGCAGGAAAGGGAAATGAGGGTACGGCTATGCTTGAAATAGTGCACGGTATCGCCCCGGATGCCGAGCTGTATTTCCACAGGGCAGGTAGCAACAAAGTTGAATTTAACAAAGCGGTCGACGCTCTTCTTGCCGAGGGCTGCCAGATCATCTGCGACGACATCGGCTGGCCTGATGAGCCTTTCTTCGAGGATGGGGTAGTCGCCTCCCATGTTCGGGAAGCCCTTGAAAGCCAGGACCTCCTTTATGTGAGTGCTGCGGGCAATGATGCGAGCCGTCACTACCAGGGCATGTTTTTCGATAACGGATCAAACTGGCATGATTTCAGTTCCGGAATAAGCAGTTCTAAAAACCTCTATGTGGATATCCCGCCGGGCGGGGAAGTAACCGTGGTTCTCCAGTGGAACGACCCCTGGGACGCTTCGGGAAACGATTACGACCTCTACCTCAAAGACTGCAGCAGAGGAGAAGAACTTGCCTCCAGCAAAAATTCCCAGGACGGAAAAGGTGTCCCCCTGGAGTTCTTCAGATACACGAACCCGGAAAAAACGGCCAGAAAAGGAATGGTCTGTATCGAAAAGTATTCCGGAGAGCCGAAGCTGCTGGAAGTCTATATCTATCCGGAATCTTCCCGAGATGTCTACCCTGATAACCTGGTCGAAGGGGATTCGGTATTCGGGCATCCGGCTGTCCCGGGAGTGCTCTGCGTCGGAGCGGTCGGTTCGGACGGTTCGGGAAAGGAGGGTCCGGGCATTGCTCCTTACTCTTCCCGGGGTCCGGTAAGCATCTATTTCCCGCAGTACGAAGTTAGGGAAAAACCGGACCTATGCGGCCCCGGTTCCGTGGAACTCAAAGGCGCGGAAGAAAGCAAGAAGCTTTTTGCAGGTACCAGCGCTTCAGCTCCCTACGTAGCCGGGGTCGCTGCCCTGGCCTGGAGTATGCATCCGGAGAAAAACGGCAGCGAAATCCGGGAAATCTTATGTTCCACGTCAGGAGACCTGGGCACCCCCGGATATGACAACGTCTTCGGGCACGGGACTGTCGATTCCAGCGCCGTGAAGGCAGGTAAATAATGATTGCTGAGTTATGCTGCCAGGTTTACTGTTATTGAGTAAATAACGATTGCTGAGTGGTACTTTCAGGTTTACTGTTATGAGTTTTGATGGCTGGGTTTTGCCAATCAGTTACCCTTCACTCCACCAGCAAAATTCCCACACACAGCGTTTTTTCCGGCTTGCAGAACTCAAGCTCAGTCCCCGCACTCTCCATGACCTTTTGCAGGTTGATCCCCACTGCCTCGGGGGCAAAACGCCGGAGTTCCGGTTTTATGCACTTTTCCAGGTTGCAAACGGCGCATTCGTTGCAGGAGCCGGGCCGGAGAAGCTGGGCGTAGATAAAACCTTTCCTGAAAGCTTCCTGTTCGAGCTCGAACATCTTCTGGAAAGACTCTTTCCTTAACTCCCCCCATACTTCGAGGACATCCGGCACGCCTGACGTGTCGTGCTCTTCCACGAGGAGCAGCACGTTGCTGTATTCCTGAAGGACTTTCCTGAATTCGTCAATGGAAATGATGTGGGGCGGACAGCTCAGCCGTTTCCCGTAGCTCCGGCAGCCGTAGGCGCACTTCAATGCGATCCGGTTTTCCACCGCAATATCTCCCGATTCCAGCGGGTAGGCTTTAAGCCCCAGGCTTGTGGCTTTTTCGACCAGTTTATTTAGATTTTCAGACAATTCAATCCCCCTTGTTTCTAATTTTAGAATTTGTGCTTGATATATTTTGGTAACTGCTCCCTGATAACTGCTTTTCACTACGTGGGATACACTTCTATAATTTGTAGCAAATAATCTTAATAGGGATCTCCATGACGAAGAAAGTACCTTTGAATGAACTGGAAAATCGAATGAGCCGCTTCAGAAAACGGATGGATGCATCAAATCCTGACTGGGAGATGGCTGTATTCTTCAGCAAAATAAACCTTTACTACTTTACCGGTACGATGCAGGACGGGATGATGATCATCCCGAGGAACGAGGACGCAATATTCTGGGTCCGGCGCAGTTATGAAAGGGCTCTGGAAGAATCATTATTTTCCCATATAGAACCTATGAACAGTTTCCGGGATGCTGCAGGGAGTGTAAGTAAGGTAAGCAAGCTTCCGGATGCGGTCTATCTGGAAACTGAAATGGTCCCGCTGGCCTTATATCAGCGCTTTCAAAAACACTTCCCCTTTAAGGACGTTAAACCCGTTGACCCCCAGATTGCCGATGTTAGAGCCGTAAAAAGCGAATATGAACTTTCCCTTCTGCGAGAATCCGGCAGGATTCACCAGCATGTGCTCGAAGACCTTGTACCCGGGATGCTGCGGGAAGGGATGAGTGAAGCTGACCTGTCGACAGAACTATATTCGGTTCTTATAGCGGAAGGGCACCACGCTGTATCCCGCTTTGGCATGTTCGATACGGAGATGATTCTGGGAAATATCTGCTTTGGGGAAAACTCCATCTATCCGTGTTATTTCAACGGGCCCGGCGGAAAGCGCGGATTATGTCCTGCAGTACCCCTGCTCGGGAGCCGGGACCGGAAATTAAGGAAAGGCGACCTGGTCTTTGTTGATGTCGGGTGCGGGGTTGAAGGTTACCATACGGATAAGACCACGACATACATGTTCGGCTCTTCCCTTCCACAGTACGCCATAGATATCCACAATAAATGCGTGGATGTACAGAATGAAGCTGCAGCAATGTTAAAACCCGGCAACAGCCCCTCGGAAATCTACAATAGCATAATGAATGGGCTTGATGAGGAGTTCCTGAAAAATTTCATGGGTTTTGGGGACCGTAAAGTAAAATTCATCGGGCATGGGGTTGGCTTACTGATCGATGAAGCCCCTGTAATTGCCGGCGGGTTTGACGAACCCCTGGAGGAAGGAATGGTATTTGCCCTCGAACCCAAAAGGGGAATTGAAAACATCGGAATGGTGGGAATTGAAAATACCTTCATAGTAACCTCTGAAGGTGGAGAGTGCATTACCGGGGACAACCCGGGCTTGATTCCTGTATTTTGATTTGAGAAAATAAAGAATCCAGATTGAATACTACAGAGGTCTTGAACATTATAGAGAAATAGTCCGCCTGGCCCGAGAAATACTTTCCTTGAACCCGGAAACCGTTTTCAATCCAATGTTCTAAAGTGCCCCCCGCCAGCTTGTCTGGCGGCCCTCACCAAAAAACAAAAAAAAGATATTAGAAAGAAGATTTGCAGATTGTATTTGTTTAGATTTTTGATTATATTCTTGCCGACCAGGAAAAAAGAAAGAGAAATAGAAGAAGAAATTGAAAAACCCGCAAAGTCGGATTCATTCTTCTATAAGTCAGATTTATTCTTCTATTATATCCATCACATCAAGGCGCATCGTCGGAGGAACTTCTTTTTCTGGCACCCCGACTCTCATGAGCAGCTGGACGGTTTCCCCCTCTTGTGCATATTCTTCATGGATCTCCTGGTATATTCCGGTCATTTCCGGATACTCCTCAATGGCCTGGCTCAGGGGCTGCATGGCATATCCCATGTCTGCGGCTGTTAGCAGGAAGCGGCTGTAGAGGACACCGGATTCAACCTGGACCTTGCGGCTGTTTCCTTTTGAGGTGATCAAAGCATATGCCGGGGTGTTTTCCACGGCGGTTTCGGCCTGGCTGAGGAAGGAATCCCTTGAGGCTTCAGGGCTGTTCATTGAGGGAAAAAGGGATACGAGGCTCTGGAGTACGTGGACGTTAAGGGCCGGAAGCCCCTGGCCTTCCATGGTAAAACCGTAGCGAAACTCGTTCTTCTGCCATTCGTTGGGCCTGAAAAGTTCGGAGCCTTCAACCTGGATGCGGTCAAGCCCTGCCTCGACCTCAGCTGCCCTCAAAGCAATGCCCCCGAGCTTTTCGACGTCCTCAGCTTCCTGGAAAATGACTATGCTTACGTTTTCCGTGCTCAGGGCTTCGAGTTTCTCAACGTCTTCCTGCAGCAGCTTTGTTTCCCTGTACGGCACTCTGGAGGTGTCCGGGAGGAACATCATGGTATAGAGGGAGGATACTTCGGTTTCACGGCTTTCCCTGGCTTCCCCCGAGGCTTCTTTCAGGCTTACCCTGGCAACCGGTTTACTGCCTAAATTTTCGGGGGAGCCCTCGGGCCCGTATTCCCCGTCAGGGAAAAGCTCGATATCGGCATCATATCCGAGTTCTTCAGCGGCGACACTTACGTATTCAAGGAAAGTCCCCTGGCTGATGGTCACCTGCCTTCCAGGGGGGTCGGCTTTCGGGCTTAGCCTGTCCGTATCCACATACATGAGGAAACTGTCTTCACCTTCCAGGACCACTTTCCAGGACTGGAGGTTGTGGGAATTAGGGGCAAGCACCCCATGGGCAAGCACCTGAACCCTCGGGTCTTCAAACTGCTCATGATAGTCTTCAGCCCAGGGCTCAAGATACTGTTTATGAAGAAACGTTCCATCTACTATGACCAGCGCAAAGATGCCGATCACCAGAATTCCCGCAAATACGATTGCTGCCTTTTGGAAAGTGATTATCGCCAATTCACTGCCTCCTTAAATTATCCATGCTTGCCGTGGTAAATTTCGCTTTCCATAATAATTTTTCCTTTTCAACTCTATGATTTTTTTCTGGAGCATCCAGTAGTTTGATGGTCTGGTCAGAACATTTATAATGGGTCATTTTTAATTAATTTATGGAATTCAAAAGAACATTCCAGAGTTTTTTGTGTGCCCGGAGATGAGCTGTTAATGAGAAACAGAACAAAATTCTTAATCGCAATTTCTTTTGTGATTTTAGTAATGACTATATTATTTTTTACCCTGATTTATCAACCCGGTGCAGGCATGTATATTAAAGCTGAAAAAATCACAGATCCGCCGGAAAGATACGTGGAATTCAGTTCAGCAGATCTCGAAAAATACCCTTATGTCAAAGAAGCAGTAATGAATCCCGGTAAAGAAGTAAAGCTTCCTTTTGACAATGATAAGAATACAACGGAGTTTTCTGAAATCATGTATACTAACGGGACTGAGTATTTAAAACTGAATGCTGAATACTATCACATAAATTACTACTCTCTCGATTAAGAAATGGTAATACCTTGAATCATTTTTCCTTCTTATCTTTCGTATTTTTTCAATGAGTTTTCAGCAGTTTGATGGTTTGGCCAGAAAACTTATCATGAGTTGGCTAAAATTAGTTCATGGTAAAATTTTTTGATATATGTTATGGCTTTAAAGCTGAACTTATACTAGCAGGGTGTATCTTGCCATATTTGTATTTAAATCTTCAGAGAGAATCATGAATCTAAAAAGAGGGTTATTTTTAGTTCTTTTCTTAATTTTCCTGTCTTTTTTGCCGTTTACTTTTGTTTTTGAAAACAATGAATCTTCTGAGTTGAAAAAACAGGAGCTTCTGTATTCGGAAAGTGTAAACAGGTATCTTGGTCCTCATAATGAAAAGTACAGACAGGATTTCCCCGTGGAAGTGGGTGCAAGTAATATCGAAGTCCGTCTGCGTATCGATGAGTTTGATTCCGATGATTACGGAAAAATCCGCCTGACATTGTATGATAATAATAACCGACCTGTAGCAGACGATACTTTTTATCAACTGGAAAAATACGTGAATGTCAACTATAAAAATGTCTCAGCTGGGGAGTGGCATATTGTCGTATCCGTTGAAAAAGAATTAGGATTTAATTCCATCAATGTGGGTGGGAACATAAACGTGTTTGGGAAAGCTCTCAACAGTACGGTTTAATGGTTCGGAATCATTTCCGGGAAATCTTTTCGGAAATTGATATCCAGATGATTTTGTAGGGAATTGTTTAAACGTCCAGGCCAGGAAGTGAAATGAATAATGACATACAGAAAATTTGGAATCGTTGGGCTGCTCGCGGTAATGTTACTGGTGAGCGTGGTGGTCATATCGGCCTTGAGTGCTAACTCGGTTCCTGAGCTAACAACTGAGGTTGAAGAACCAGCCGAAATCGTGGGTGATGAAATACAATACCCTATTCTGGAAGAACCAGAGCCAGTTCCAAAAATTAATACTTCAACACCTGAGATGCCTTACTGGTATCTCCTTGAGGCAGATCCGGAACAGCAAAAAATATTGTTCAGTTACATTGATAATTGCTATGTCTCCGATGAAGAAAAGAATGAAATGAAAATGGCAATGGAAGACATGTGGAACAGATACCCTGACCAGATTACTGGACAGGACTACCTGATGCTTGAAAAAGTTGCCTTCGCAACGGCTGAATATCTTAATGACAAACATGGGGTAAGCACTGAAGAAGAAGTAAGCACTGAAGGAGTAATAAGTCGACTTATATTATGTATATTCAATGACGGTTCAAAAGACCATGAGCTATTAGTAAAGATATATGATAAAAATGAAACGTGTCTCTTCAGTGAAGAGTATTTTCTTGCTCATGAAGAAGAGGTTTCGTCTCCTGGGGTCTTTGCTGAATGTGGAACATACGTTTATGAGCTTACTTTGGATGGCAATATCACTGAAACCTATGAGTTTGTATTAGACACATACTATAGTTCAACTGTGATCATTATAAATGATTCAGATCCAGGAACGCCCATTTCAATTAATGTGGAATCCCTATGACCCTGATAAACCGGGGAAGGTTACAGCCTTATCACTTCAGCAATGAATATTTTCAGTGTGCTTAATAATTTCTTAGTATCTTCTCCATCAGACGCCTCCGGAGTAAAGAAAAGAGGCAAAGAAGAATGATTGCAATCAGAAAATTTGGAATATGGGGGCGCTTAACATTAAAACAAATAACGCAAAAATTTTTTCTTTAATCGTTTTTTTGATCATTAGCACCTGCATCGGATGCGTTGATCAAAAACAAACTGACAATCTTTCAAAACGGTTATCTGACAGTCCGGCACCTGGGGATTAACAGATGAACATTTCCCCCATTAATTTCTCTGCTATACCTGTTCTTCCCCCGTACAACGAATCCGAATCGGAATGGCTCAAAACAAATGCATCTTTTGTGGCTCAAATTGCAGTTAATGACAGCCGTGCCAGGCAAATGATCCGGGAAGGAGCAACGATTGCAGGCGTGGTTTATTCCTGCCATCCGACTCCTGAAGGTTACACCGGACCCGGGTGTGCTCCGGCTTTGAGGATACATTCAGTGGACAGGACTGTAGATTTCCTGGTTGATGAAGAAAAAGGAATAGTAGTTGAAACGGTTACGGAAATCACATCAAATAGTGAATTCCCGGGGGAATGATTATAAATATTATTCCGGTTTGCAAAAAAAGAAAGTAAAAAGATGGAGCTTGCTCCATCTAAATCCATTTTTGAAGAAATTTTATTTCTGTTTCCGCTTGAGCTTCTTCGTGCCAAGCTTCTCGACAATTCCGAGGTTGAGCTCGTCAGTGGTGCTCAGCTTCCCGTTGGCAACCGCACTATCAAGGATATGTTTTCCTACCAGGGTGCGGACAATCAGGGTGGTATAACCGTTCGGGCTTCCCACTGCGCCTGCGGAGATGTCAGCTTTGAGGGCGGTAAAGTCCGTACAGACTCCACAGCCGGGGCGGACGGTGTCCTCTAGTTCGGCAAGGGGGATTACGTACTGAGTCCCGTCGTGGAGGGTGATTTCCAGCTTGCCTTTGACGTCGATGCGGCAGACTTTCATGGGCTCGAGGGCGTACTCGCTTTTCAGCTTGCCTGCGATCAGTTTTTCGTAGTCGAAGCTTTCGGTACAGAAAAGGCCGATCACGAAGCGGATGGAGTCTTTGTACGGGCGGACAAGGTCGTGGTCGGTCTCGAGCATCTTCCTTACTGCCTGAACCACGCAGGGGACTCCGACCACTGCAATGTTCCTGTACTTTTTGTTGACCACGGCTTCCTTGAGGGCCGAGACCAGGGGCACCCACCAGTTGTAGCGGCTTCCGGCTTCGTTTATCAGGGCCTCGCTTTTTGTGATTACCATGGAATGCGGCTTGAGGGTCCAGGAGTCTTCGGTGACCGTTACCACGGCATCCACAAGGCCGGTATCCAGGGCGTTTGCCAGGAGGGCTGTAACGGCTCCACCGCTCTGCTTTCTCGGGATGTCGAACTCGGCTTTTGCGGCCGTGATCTCAAGATAGTCCCCGAAGATGGATTCGGGCTGTTCGCCTATCCTCGGGCAGACCTCGTAGCAGGCCCCGCAGGACACTTCGTCAATTGCGGCTTTGCAGTAGCCGTTGTTTTTGGGCTTTGCGGAATCGATTCCGGTTTCGAAGTACAGGGCGTCGGCAGGGCAGACCGCGATGCAGGCCCCGCAGCCTGAGCAGAGGTCCGCGTCCCAGACTTCCTTTTCAAGGTCAATGTAACTCTTGCTAATTGGTTTTCCTTCTGCCATCTCGATCACTCCCAGACGTATTTCCCTGCAAAGGGCCGGCTGCTTGCCGGGGCTATCCTGGTGTAGTTGGTGTCCATGAAAGGGGCCGGATCAAGGTCGAAATGTTCGCAGAAGCTCTCAATGACCGGTTTAATCCTTTCCAGGTCCGCTTCCGTGAACTCGAACTTCCTGGCTCCTACTCCCAGCAGGTGGTCGTCCACTTCCCCGCGGATGATGATCTCTCCGCCGTGGATTCCGCTTCCGATGCCCCTGTCGGTCATGGCTTTTTCCTGGCCGATTCCGAGCACGAGCACAAGCCCTCCTGCCATGTATTCTCCCAGGAAAGAGTGGGCTGTGCCTCCGATTACGAGCATGGGCCTGGCTTCCACTTCGTACTGCTTCATGTGGATGCCGCCTCTGTACCCGATATTGTTCCTTACAAAGACCTTGCCACCGCGCATCCCGTGGGCAACCGCGTCTCCCGCACTCCCGTGGATCACGAGCATGCCTTTGTCCATGGTGTTCCCGGGGGCATGTTCGGCGTTCCCGTTTACGATGCAGGTGGGCCCGCTCATGAACATGCAGACGTCTCCTCCGGGGACTCCGTTGACTATGATCCGGGCATTACCCCGAACCCCGTTTCCGATAAAGCGCTGGCCAAGCACGTTGTTAAGGACGATTTCCTCGGCTCCGTCAGCAACTGCAGCCCTGACCTTCTGGTTCAGGGGGGTGTAGTGCAGATCTTTAGCGTCAATCGTTACCGTCTTCATTTTCAGGCCCCCGCGTTCTTTACGTCAAGGACTTCAAGTATCCCTTCATCAAGCATGTACCCGCGCAGGCGGTCCCTGTTTCCGCGCATGCTTTCGATACTGTTGATGCCTGCTGCGCCCATCAGTTCGCTGAGTTCCAGGGTCCAGGCATGGATCAGGTTTGAAACCTGCCTGGCTCCCTGTTCGGGGTCAAGCCTATCCACAAGGTCCTGGCGCTGGGTAGCGATACCCCACGGGCAAAGGCCTCTGTAACAGTTCCCGCAGACCCGGCAGCCCATGGAAATCAGGGCAGCGGTTCCTATGTAGATCGCGTCGGCGCCAAGAGCTATGGACTTTGCAAGATCAGCACTGTTCCTCATCCCGCCGCTGGCAATAATCGAGACTTCGTTTCTTGTGCCCTGTTCTCGGAGTTTCTGGTCAACACTTGCAATTGCGCCTTCGATCGGGATTCCCACATGGTCCCTGAAGACTTTCGGGGCGGCTCCGGTCCCTCCGCGGGACCCGTCGATTACAACCGCGTCCGCAGAAGAGCGGGCAATGCCTGCTGCAATGGCTGCCACGTTGTGCACGGCTGCGATCTTTACGAAGACCGGTTTCTTCCATTCGGTCGCTTCTTTCAAACTCCTGACCAGCTGGACCAGGTCTTCGATGCTGTAAATGTCATGGTGCGGGGCAGGGCTGATGGCGTCGCTTCCGAGCGGGATCATCCTTGTACGGGAGACTTCTGCAGAGACCTTTTCTCCCGGCAGGTGTCCGCCGATTCCGGGCTTTGCACCCTGTCCGATCTTGATCTCGATTGCTGCTCCTCTTTCAAGATAGTCCACGTTTACGCCGAAACGGCCTGAAGCAACCTGGACGATCATGTTGCCCTGATAGGGGTAAAGTTCCCTGTGCAGCCCGCCTTCTCCGGTCCCCATGAAGGTCCCGGTTTCCTTTGCGGCTTTTGCCATGCTGAGGTGGGCGTTTAAGCTGATGGCCCCGTAGCTCATATGCCCGATCATGATCGGGGTTTCAAGCTTCAGGTTGGGGGAAAGCTTTGTTGCAAGTTCCACATCCCCTGCTTCGGTCTTCTTGAATTCGAGCTTTGAGGGCTTTTTCCCGATGTAGGTCCGAAGTTCCATCGGCTCTCTCAGGGGGTCAATGCTCGGGTTTGTTACCTGGCAGGCGTCCAGCAGGAGGCGGTCGAATATGCTTGGCAGGTTGCTGGCGTTTCCCATCCCCGCGAGGATGATCTTTCCGCTCCTGGCCTGCTTGATGATATCTTCCCTGGCATCTCGGGTCCAGAGGGGGTGGCTGCGGTAGTCCACTGGGTTTTCCGTGAGTGAGATTGCGTCCCGCGGGCACATGGAAACACAGCGGAGACAGGCAGTACATTTCCTGGACTGGATAAGGATTTTGTCCCCATCTCTCCTGAAAGTGCCGTAGGAACAGTTTTCAATACAGCGTCCGCAGTCCATGCACTGGTCCCGGTCAATGCTGACCTTGTATTTCGGGGGTATGCTTCCGAGACTCATGCGTTAAACCTCCCTATTATGGGCTCTCCTGCCCGCGGGGTGCGGATGTTCTTAACTTCGGGGTCAATTACCCTGATTGCGGACTCTTCACTGGATATGTAGAGCATGTCCCCATTTTCTCCTACCACGAGGGGGCGAAGCTTAATCCTGTCCGTGAAGCCCACAATGCCTTCGTTCGATGCGACCACGATTGCGAAGGGCCCGTTCATAAGGGCGGACCCGTAGGTCATGCGGATTGTCCGGTACAGTCCCTCTTTGGCAGGGGGCATGCGGTCGATTTCGTCCCAGAATGGAGGCGCGAGGGCTTTGACTACTGTTTCCGTATGAAGCTCGTGCTGCCTTCCCAGGAGGTCGAAGAGGTATGCTACGACTTCGGTATCCGTTAGCAGGGTGCACTTGTACCCGTAGCCTTCTACGTAGCGCTGGTTTGTGCCGTAGGAGGTTATTTCCCCGTTGTGCACGACGGACCAGTCGAGAAGGTTGAAGGGGTGTGCTCCTCCCCACCATCCGGGGGAATTTGTGGGGTAACGGTTGTGAGCAAGCCAGATGTAGCCTTCGTAGTCCTCGATCCTGTAGAAGTTTGCCACATCTTCGGGCCAGCCGGAAGCCTTGAAGACTCCCATGTTCTTGCCTGATGAAAAGACCAGAGCTCCATCAATCGAAGAGTTAACTTCCATTACGATATGTTTGATGATGTCTTTCTCTGAACCTACTTTTCCTCCGATCATGTCGTCAAAGGGTTTGAAGAAATATCTCCAGGGGGTGTGGACTCTTTTCAGTCCCGGTTGTTCGAAGGTGGGGATTTCTTCCTGATGGACAACCGTTCCCCAGTAGTGGAGGATTTCCTCTACCTTTGTTTTTGGTTCTGCCATGTTGTCAAAAAAAACATGAAGAGCGTAGCAGTCTGCATAATCAGGGTAAATCCCGTATGCAGCATAGCCTGCCCCATCTCCACTGCCTCTTTCATTCATAAGGCTCAGGGCGGCTTTTATTTTTGACCCGTCCATTCTGGACCTTGTCTTGTCTATGACGCCTATTATTCCACACATTTCGATCACTCTAGAAATGAACGTAATGTTTTTATGTTAACAAATTTCTTAACAATCCGGATATTTTTTAAACCCGGAAATTTCTTGGTAATCCAGAAATTTTTTAAATCCAGAAATTTTTTAAATCCAGAAATTTTTTAAATCCAGAAATTTTTGATAATCTGATGTTCCGTTGTTAAAAATTTCTTCAAAAAATGCAGGTGAAGAAAACTGAGCTTGGGAGTTCACCGTTTGCGATTTTTGAGGGTTATTAGTAGCATAAATCCTTTTCGCGTACATTATGTTATTAATGTGAATAATCATCAACATGCCTTTCTCCCGTTCTTGTTTTTTATGTCGGGTGTCGAGATGGCCCCCGCTACGGGAAGTAAGTAATTTAGTACCTATTTAACAATATATATACGTTTCTTTTTTCCTGACCTATGTTTTCCCTGAAGCAGTACCGAAAATGACTGATTTTTTGTCCGGATGAGAGGACTTTCTTTCCTTATTTTATCCCTCTCGAGCCGGTTTACCTTTCGTGTGGTAAGGATATCGGAATCTTTGATCTTATTCCTTATCTTGTCATTTGCTCTGTATCCGCACCGTGGAAATTCCGGATCGTCACGATAACAATTAATTCCTTCCGGAAATGGACTGAAGACGTTTTCCCCGATCCGAAAGAAAGTAGAGGGATCATAGGGTTTTTGTGGCAAACCCTGCTGTGAAATCCTATGCTGGCTTTTGCCATCGAAAAGAAATCTCAAAAAATAGCTAAAGGGAATACTTTCTCATCTTAACTTAGAAATGAGGTAAAAGGTGTGTTTTTCCGCTTTCGCCGAAGGATACTTTTTGCCGAAGGATACTTTTTTCCGAAGGGTATTTTTTCCCGGTAAATACGCATGCCTGCAAGGCAGAGATCTCCGGCAGGAGCATTTTCCAGAATAAATCTTTCTCTGGAAACCTTTCCCCTGAGTTTCTCTGGCAGGCATGCATAATGGTTCCGGGAGGATGTCTGATGCTTTGTCGTATTTCCAGTGCTTTACTATGTGTCCCTATGTAATGCTCAGAGCATCGACAGGTATTTGTCGAGTTCCCATTGGTGAACAATAGATTTGTACTCGTCCCACTCGGCGGTCTTTGAGCAGAGGTAGTTTTCGAAGACATGTTTCCCGAGGGCTTCCTCTACGAATTTGCTCTGCTTCATCTCGTCGACTGCTTCCTTAAGGCTCCCGGGCAGGGACACGATACCTTTTTCTTCACGCTCTTTTTCCGTCATTTTGAAGATGTTGACGTTGGTCGCTTCTCCGGGGTCGATCTTGTTCTTGATCCCCTGGATTCCGGCTTTCAGCATGAGGGCGAAGGCCAGGTAGGGGTTGCAGGCCGGGTCCGGGCACCTGAGTTCCACCCTGGTACCGTTGCCTCTGGTGGCCGGAATCCTGATAAGGGAACTCCTGTTGCTGGCGGACCAGGTCACGTAAATAGGCGCTTCATACCCTGGGACGAGCCTCTTATAAGAGTTTACCACCGGGTTTGTTACGGCTGCAAATTCTCTAATGTGCTTCATCAACCCGCCGATGTAGTATCTTGCCTCATCGGAAAGCTGGTCCGGAGTTTCAGGGTCATAAAAGACGTTTTTGCCGTCTTTGAAGAGGGACTGGTTGGTGTGCATACCCGAGCCGTTTTCGCCGAATAGGGGCTTTGGCATGAAGGTTGCATAATAACCTTTGTGGTATGCTATGGACTTGACCACGTATTTGAAGGTGACCACATTGTCCGCCGTGGTCAGCACGTCCCCGAACCTGAAGTCAATCTCGTGCTGGGAAGGGGCGACTTCATGGTGGGATGCCTCGATATGGAAGCCCATGTGCTCCAGGGCATAGTCAATGTCTCTCCTTACGTCCTGAGCCCTGTCCAGGGGTGCGAAGTCAAAGTACCCACCATGGTCGGTCAGTTCGGTTGTGGGGTTTCCATTTTCATCAAGTTTGAAGAGGAAGAATTCCAGTTCAGGGCCAACGTTCATGGAATAGCCCATTTTTTCGGCTTCTGCGATTGCACTCTTCAGCACATATCTCGGGTCTCCCTCGAAAGGTTTTCCGTCTGGGAGATAGACATCTCCGAGAATCCTGGCAACACCTCCTGTTGTGGGCCTCCAGGGGAGAAGCCTGAAGGTCGAAGGGTCAAGTACGAGTTTCATGTCGGATTCTTCGATTCGGGTGAATCCTTCAATGGAAGAGCCGTCAAACATGACTCCGTTTTCAAAGGCCTCTTCGAGTTGTTCAACGGGAATTGCCCAGCTTTTGATAATCCCGAGTGTATCGGTAAACTGGGTCCTGATAAATTTCACGTCGCACTCGACTACAGCCTGAAGTACATGTTCTTTAGTTTTAGGTATGTTGTTCTTTTGAACCATCTTGATGCCACCCTCATTAGGCAATCGGTAACTACTTACCTACTTAATATTATATATAACTTTCTATTACTATGCGGATTGGAATTTGGAAGGATGTTTTATTAAAAATTGCCCCTTTTCAAAAAATAGAGCTAAAAGGTTCCAATGACAGATCCTTTCCTCCCTGGTATAGATATTTATCATTTCAGGTATATAATTCCTGAGTATCTTCTTAATCTTCGAGCCCCGGAACTTCCGGGTACCGGATTTATCATGTGGTGGGGAGTATGCTTCAAGAAATAAATAAATTCAGGCTCATTGTTTCGGTACTGATATGTCAGCTTGCAGGGGCAGTTGGCTCGGTTTTTACGGTAACTTCCATTGATAGCTGGTATGCTGTCGTTGAAAAGCCGGCTTTCAATCCTCCCTCCTGGGTCTTTTTCCCGGTATGGATTATCCTGTATACGCTTATGGGGATTTCGCTTTACCTGGTCTGGGAAGAGGGCCTGGAGCGAAAAGAAGTAAAAGTGGGGATCTTCGTTTTCGGGGTTCAGCTGGCACTAAACGCAATCTGGTCATTCCTCTTTTTCGGGCTGCAGTCCCCTTATTACGCCTTCATGGAAATCATCCTGCTCTGGCTTTCAATCCTCCTGACAATAATCCTCTTCGGAAAAATTTCAAAAACAGCTTCCTTTTTGCTGGTTCCCTACCTTCTCTGGGTCAGTTTCGCAGCATTGCTGAATTACCAGATATGGGTGCTGAACCGGTGAGGTAGGGGCCATGAGTCTCAGTTGGCTATGAGTTTGATTCAAATAATGGCCATAAACAGGAGGAAAAATAGCAATTTCTTTCGAGTACTCTGGTCATTTATCCTGGTGGAAATTTGCAGAATGCCTGCTCAATAATTATAAAAATAGTAGGTAGGGAATCCTGAGCTAATGGATCATTAAAGCTTCCGGACTATTAGTGGTGATGCTCTCCACAGCCGCAGCTCCGGCCTGAGAGGGTTGATACCCTGTGCTTCAGGTGGTGGAGATCGTCTTCTGCCATGCTTGCAAGTTCTCCTTTATGCTCTTCTTCTATATGGTCCAGCATATTTTTTTCAACCTGATCGATTTCATTTCCGGTTGCCATAAAATTACATTTAAATCCCAGATCGCCACACTTTACAATCCTCAAAAAGTCTCCTCCTTCTATTCAGTGCCAACTATATAAAATTAATATAATATAAATTTAGTTTTGCCGAAATTTTTCTTTAATTCCTGTTCTTCCCCATCTACTTCTCTCTATCTACTCTTCCCCCGCTACTTCTCTCCATCTATCCTTCTCTATCTTTTTCGATAGGCAGGGCTCTTGAGTCTGTGATGATAAATACGGGGCTCTATGCCCCAATAAAAAAGTTCCCTGGCTTTTCAGTTTACAGGGCACCGCAGCCGCAGCTCCGGGCAAGAAGAGTTGAGATCCTGTACTTTATGTGGTTTATGTCGTCTTCGGACATCTCTTCGAGAAGATCCTTATGTTCTTTTTCTATGTGCTCGAGCATTTCTTTCTTCACTTGCTCGGCGCCGGTGCCTGCTGCAATAAAGTTGCACCTGAATCCAAGATCTCCGCATTTTACTATCTTCATGGAATTCCCTCTTCTTTGCGAGAATACGGCTAAGGATTAAAATCAAATATTGGGTTTTTCCGGATTTATCTGTTCTGATTAAGGCTTGCCGATATTATTCAATTGGTATGTTTCTTGCGCAAAGGAAGCCCTCTTTGTAAGGGACTTCAACCGTAAGCATGCCATTATTGTTCACTGCTATAGCCTTATCGGGCTCAACAGGCCCGTCCATGAAAAAGGATCCCAGGTACTCAGCACTTTCACTGAAGGCTTTCAGGTAAAAACTGTTTTCATGCATCACGAGGGTTATGTTTTCGTTTTTCACGTCTGGCAGTTCCACCTCTATAGTGAGGTTCTTATGCTCATCATCGTGATACATGGCTATGATAGGTGTTTTTATTAACCTGGGTATCGGATTGTCCATTATACCCCCTCCCTAAAAAAATTCGGTACTCCGGTCTTGGATGCCGGTTCGCTGTTATATTCGAGCATTTATTCAATCTTCACGTCCACTGCATTTTCAAAAGTCTCCCGGTAGGGTACGGTGCCCTTCATAATCTCGTTTTAATAGGTTGCAATGACCTTTTCCGGGTTTACCGGACAGATTGAATAACTATCTACGTATTCAACTTCCTCTTTTGTCACTTTTACGTAGAAGCCTTCTTCGACGAGCCTGAATGAAATGTTTTCCTTTTCAATCTCCTGATGTGTAACTTCAATCTTCAGATTTTCATCTTTGTCGTCAGGATCTGCGCAAATAGCTGATGATAATCTCAAAATTTCCGCCACACATTCACCCCCAAAATACCATCATCAATTAACGTATTTATAGATATCTTACTCATATATTTCAAAATATTCTGATACGGTTTCGTCTCTGGAATTTCCGGCTTCAGGTGAGTTAGTTTCCGGAACTGTCCGGGCTCAAAAAAGGTTTGATTTCGAAAGTTTCGATCCAGATGTGGCCGAATTTCAGAAAAAATAGTCGGAAAGAAAATTGGGGAAATTCCCTTAAATGTTCAGGATCCCCAGGTCCAGAGTGAGGGACAAAACGATTGAAATCACGGAAAACACCGAAATCACCAGATAGTTTGAGCGTTCTTTGGACACTGAAAGGCTCCAGAGCAGATAATCGAGTCCCTCAATATCTTTCTCGGAAAGCTTCTGTTGATTTCTCACTTTATTAAGCAGTTCAAGATCTTTTATGACCCCAAATCTACGCTTTGCGATATGGTATCTGTGCATGAAGAACCAGAGGTATCCTGTGACCCCGAGATACCAGATCACTTTTGCGTAGAAATCGCTGTAGTGGTCGGCTATTATTATGGTCCTTAACAGAACCGCGGATACGAGCCCTACCCAGAAATAGAGCTTTATAACGGACATATCGTATCCTCGAGGGACCTCGAAGTTTACGTTTTTTGGGTTGAATTCCGATACTGGTTTGAATTCTGACATTATGGGTACCTACCAGGTTTGGAGTCGTTTTGGATAAGTTTTAAAATTTTTAAAATTTTTAATTTTTTCGTATGGTTCCTACTGAATTTGCTTTTTTATGATCTCTGGGACTTCCGGGAAAGAAAGATAAGAGGGGGATGCTTAGAGTGCATCTCCGTCTCTTTCCCCGGTCCGGATCCTTATAACGGTTTCTACCGGGTAGACAAAGATCTTTCCGTCCCCGATTTCTCCGGTGGAGGCTGTTTTCTTGATGATGTCGACAATTTCATCGAGCTTTTTTTCCGGCAGCACTATTTCGATTTTGGTTTTGGGAAGGAGGTCAACACAGTATTTCCTTCCTCTCCACTGCTGCACGATCCCTTTCTGCTGCCCTCTTCCCTTTACCTCGGTTACTGTGAGGCTTGCAAACCCTGCCTCTTCAAGGGCGTCTTTTACTTCATGCAATTTAGTGGGTTTTATGATTGCTTCGATCTTGTACATTCAGATCACCTCTTAGTCCTCTGCAGGCTGGTATTCAGGGTATGCCCTGATGCCGTGTTCTGCGATATCCAGACCCATGATTTCAACGTCCTCGGGCACCCGCAGTCCGATAACTGCGTCAATGATCTTGAAGATTATATACGATGTCCCGAAAGCCCAGATAATACTGACGATTACAGCCACCATCTGGATTGTCAGCAGCCCGACTCCGCCACCGTAGAATAGCCCCGGAACTTCAGCGGCATAGACCGCGTCTGCAAGGATTCCGTTACCCATTCCTATGGAGAAAAGTCCCACCGAGAGTAGTCCCCAGCTTCCGCAGTATCCGTGTACCACGACTGCGCCTACGGGGTCGTCTACCTTGAGGACGTTTTCGTTGAACATGACACCAACGTAAATTATAATTCCTGCAATGATCCCTATTGCCAGGGCTGCCCAGTTCGAGACAGATCCGCAGGGAGCGGTGATCGCAACAAGCCCGCCAAGAAGTCCGTTTGCGGTAAGGGACGGGTCAGGCTTTGCGGTCTTCATCCAGGTAATCAGCATCACCACGACAGCGCCTGCAGCGCCTGCAATGAAAGTGTTGGTCACGACAAGGTTCATGTAAGCGTCGTTTCCGTCAAGAGTACTTCCACCGTTGAATCCGATCCAGCCAAGGGCCAGGATCAAAGTCCCGAAGAAAGCGAAGGCCAGGTTGTGACCTGGAATTGCAAGAGGCTTTCCATTCTTGAACTTGCCTATTCTGGCTCCTAGAAGGAGTACCCCTGCAAGAGCAGAGTATCCACCGATGGAGTGTACGACTCCGGATCCGGCAAAGTCGTGGTGTGCGACCCCGATTGCCTTTACGATTGGGCTCTCAGCCCCGGTCAGGAGTGCTGCATCGGCCCCGCTCCATACCCAGTGCCCGTACACCGGGTAGATGACGGCAACCATCATGATACAGTAGACAAGGTAAGCCTTGAAATCGGTCCGTTCGGCCATTGCCCCGGATACGATCGTTGCTCCGGTTGCTGCAAAGACCATCTGGAAGAACCATCCGTTAAAGGTCGCATTGTCTGCTCCCGCGAGGAAGAACTGGTTAGTCCCTATCAGGCCAGCCGCATCGGCTCCGTACATGACTCCCCAGCCAACAGCCCAGTAGACCAGGATCCCGAGCATCACGGTCATGAAGTTTTTCATGAGGATGTTTGCCGTGTTCTTGCTTCTCGTAAGTCCGATTTCTACCATTGAGAACCCGGTATGCATAAAGAATACCAGGGCACTTGCTACCAGGAGCCATACAAAGGTAAGGGCTGTCTGCGTGTCAGAGATCGCCTGCGCGTTTTCCTCCGCCGTTACAGCTGCTCCTGGTGATGATAATGCAATAAGTATCACACAGGTTAACAATAATAATTTTCCAATCTTTTCCAGATTTTTTATCATAATTTTCATCTGCCTCCGTTACTAGGCAACCGGTATCTGACTGTAGATGTTATACTATTTAAATTTAACTAAAAAACTCCTAAATTATAAAAATCTATTTCCGGTATATCTAACTTAAAAATTTATCTGAAACACAATCTTCTTCCTGCTTATTTTTATTTTTTCAACCGTATGCACCCCATTTTTTCCCCTCAATTTTCTCTCCGAATTCTTGCCAATGTTCGGAAATTCCGACGTTTCTTCCATCTCAGGGCAACCTTTGAGAACAGTATCAAAAAAATTTCCCGGTAAACTAAAATCTCCGGTCCCTCAGTCCCCTAGGTAAAATGAAAATAGATACTTTTAAGTAATTTAACATCTTTCCTATTTTTACTAAATACTAAAAATAGTACATGGGACTAAATGACCTTTCATGGATGAAATTGACAGAGAATTCATTGCTTTCTATCAAAACGTTGGTAAAGGCTATGGGATGGACAGTTTGATGGCGACCATCTTTGCGCGGGTTTATATTGAGCCCGGAGATATGGGCATGAGTGAGCTTGCTGAAGAGACGGGTTACTCCCTTGCTTCGGTGAGCAATAAGATCCGACAGCTTGAGCCTTCAGGCTTAATTACCCGTAGTACAAAGCCGGGCACAAGGAAGGTCTATGTTCATTCCGACAAGGATATACTGAAAATTGCTCTGGGGCAGCTGCTCAGGACAAGAGCTAATGAAACCCAGCCGGCAACTATTGAAATTCCTCGTATGGTAGAACGCTTTGAAAATGAAGAGTTGAGCGAAAAGCAGCAGGGGAAGCTTGAGATCCTCAGGCGCTACCACCGGGATATGCTCAAGCTCGATTCCGTGCTTGAGGAAGTGCTTGAAAAACTTGAAAAGCTCAGCCGGAAAGACTGAGTTTTCCGCGAAAGTCCGGCTGCTTTATGCTTATGAGGGATGAAAATGCCAGAACAGAATCCGAACACTAAAGTTGCTTCCTTTGAAAAGCAGAGGAAGTTACTGGTCCTTCCCCTTTCCGGGGATTCCAGAAAGCTGGTAAGGGCTCTTTCCAATGAAACTTCCCTTAAAATCCTTGAAATTCTTGGCAAAAAAAGCATGTCTGCAGGGGACCTTTCGGAATCTCTGGATATGCGGCTAAACACCCTGAAATACAACCTTGATTCCCTGGAGGAATCGGGCTTGATCAGTGTCCAGCAGATAAAGTGGAGTCGGAAAGGGAGGAAAATAAAAGTGTATGCGGCAGTGGAACAGCTTATCGTGCTGGTCCCCGGAAAAAAAGCCGATCCTTCTTCGGTACTCAGGATTTTGAACAGTTGCCCTGCATCATGAGGCTCAAAGCATAAAAGTCAGAACAATGTTAATGTTAATAGGATAAATTGCCCGACGATACAATTGATTTCAAGATATGAAAAACAGCGGAGTGTACATGGAAGATAAAAAATCCGATGACGAACCCGGGGTCGTGAACTCCGGTTCTGAGTCCAGAAACGGGGCTTCAGGGTCTGAAGAGGATGCTCTCCCTTCTGAAGACCGGAGTTTGATGTCCAATAATGAATCAACGGATGAAGAGCCCTTCGTATGCGAGGTGAACCGTTCCGAAAAGCGTGCTCCTGGTTCAGTCCCGGAAGCTGCCCCCATCATAGAGGTTATCAACGTCAAAAAGAGCTACATTCTCGGAGATATGGAAGTCTCTATCCTTCACGATATCAACCTGACAGTCCGGGAAGGGGAGTTCCTTGCAATCATGGGACCTTCCGGTTCCGGAAAGAGCACTCTAATGAACCTGATCGGCTTTCTTGACCGGCCTACAGAGGGAAAGATCATTATAAAAGGCAGGGATGTCAACAAACTCTCGGACAAGGAGATCGCCAGGCTCAGGGGGCTGGAAGTCGGTTTCATTTTCCAGACTTTTAACCTTATTCCGCGGCTTAACGCCCTTGAAA
Organism: Methanobacteriota archaeon; assembly: GCA_016841625.1. Lineage (GTDB taxonomy): Archaea > Halobacteriota > Methanosarcinia > Methanosarcinales > Methanosarcinaceae > MTP4. Next base: position 129,521 of record JAENYU010000002.1, on the reverse strand, counting down.
ATGTGGAACTGCCTACCTATGCAAATGCAAGGGAAGGGGTTGATACCCACAAAAAGGCAAGGGAGCTCCTGGAACTGGTGGGGCTTGACGACCGCATGCACCATAAACCAAGTGAGCTTTCCGGAGGTCAGTCTCAGAGGGTCGCAATTGCCCGCTCTCTTATCAACGACCCGGCCATCCTCCTTGCGGACGAACCCACCGGGAACCTGGATTCTAAGACCGGCTGTGAAATCCTGAACATGTTTACTAAACTTAACGAAGAAGGCCGGACAATTGTAATGATTACCCACGACCCGGATATCGCAAAATATGCGGACAGGGTCGTGCTCGTAAAAGACGGAATCATTCAGAGTCAGGATAATTCGTAATCATATTAATTCAGATTCAGTATAATTCAGATTCAGTATAATTCAGATTCAGTATAATTCAGATTCAGATTAATTAGTTACCATTTTTAGGCCAATCAGGGTGGAGAAAGTGACAAAAGTGAAAAATCGAATCATTCCTCTCGTATTGTCTTTGCTTTTAATAGCCTCGATTTTTGCGGCTCCGGCTTCTGCCAGTGTCGGGAGTGCAAACCTGAAAGTAACGATTATTGAAATCAGCCCCTATCCTGCCCAGATAGGACAGTACGTAGACCTGACCGTGCAGGTGGAAAATGTAGGGAGGGACCGGGCGGATGACGCTTCCATAGAAGTGGTCCCGGAATATCCCTTCTCTCTGGATTCTCCCCTAAACGCGGTGCAAAATATCGGGGCTCTTGCTCCTGAAAAAATCTCTTCCCGGGAGTTTCACCTTTTTGTGGACAAGGACGCCCAGAAGGGGACCCGTTCTATAGACATCCGGACGAGGATCGATAAGGACAGTCCCTGGAGTGAGGAGACTTTTGACATCAGGGTAGGTACCGAAACCTTTGACAGCAAAGGCACCGTGGAACTTGAGACTATCTCCTTTGACCCCGCGGTTTTTATGCCGGGGGACAGGGGTACAGTAACCGTTTCTCTTGTTAACAGGGCAACAACGCCTACGGTTTCCATAGGCGGGGAAGATTTCGATACCAATGCCCGGATACAGTCTGCAGTCCTGATGACTTCGACTGAAGGGGTAACGGTTTCCAGTGCCCCTTACGTTGAGATGGGCCTGCTGGGTTCCGGGGACCGCATCGACCTGACCTTCAACGTGGAGGTAGGTGATGACGTTAGGGGCGGGACTCACAACCTCGTACTTGCAATCGAGGGCAATTCTTTTGACTACAACAGCCGAAAGAATATTCCCCTCGAAGTTGACCCTTCCAATGTGAGAGTGATCCCTTCCAAGCCCCTCAAATTGGTGAACGGGGAGGCTACCCTCGAGTTTGATGTGGCAAACACCCATCCCAACGAGTTCAGTTCCGTCAGCATCAAACCCGAGGCTGAGGGAGTTGAGTTCTATCCGGTTGAGTATTTCATAGGGCCAATGGACCCGGACGAGCTCTTTACAATCGAGTTCGATGCCGTGGTGGAAGATCCGGATAGTCTGGGAAGTCTGGCTCCAGATGGATCGGAGCCTGTAAACCTGACTCTCATAGCAAGTTACAGCAACGGGGTCAACCTGCATGAAAACGAGGTCATCAATCTTCAGGTCAGGCTTACCACGGAAAATACGGGCAGCAGTTCGCAATCCATTATAGGAGCCGTGGTGCTCGTAGCCCTGGTTGCCGTGGGGGTACTGGTCTACAGGAAGAAAAAGCAGAACAAGGAATGAATGGGGCAGGAATGCACCCGTAAATAACAGGTCCTGAATATGAATCTCTGCCTGAAAGACAGGTTTGCCAGGAGGTCTTAATTATGGTCCAGTTTAAACAGGCCCTGAAGATTGCTGCAAGTAGTATAGGCAGTGCCAAATTACGCTCTGCTCTTACAACTCTGGGAATCGTGATCGGGGTTGCGGCGGTGATCACCAACGCATCCCTGGGGGCCAGTTTCAACCAGTTTTTCGAAGACGAAGTCGCCTCCGTAGGCTCGAATTTCGTCATTGCATACAGCAAGCAGCCCAACCTCTTTTTTGATAACGAGTACGAGCTTATCAAAAACACTCCGGGGATCACCGGGGTCTCTCCCCGTAAATGGACGAGTGGGGAACTCAGTTATCTTTCCGAAACCAAAAACGTGGACATTGCAGGGGTCAGCGAAGATTTCCAGGAAATCCAGAGCCTCCAGCTGAATGAAGGAAGTTTCCTCTCCGACAAGGACAGCTATGCAGTGGTGCTGGGGTATGATATGGCAAACGAGGAGTTTAAGAGGAAAATATCCCACAGGAGCACCGTAAACATTGCTTTTAGGCTTGAAGACGGGAGTATTGTAAGAAAAACGTTCAAGGTAAAGGGAATTCTTCAGAAATCGAAGGAAACTGTCATTGGCGGGAACGGGGATACGGACACGATGATTTTCATTCCTGTCTCGACCATGAATGAAATGCTCGGGGAAAAAGACTACGGGGCTTTCTTTGCCATGGCAAACAGCCTGGAAAATGTTGGGGGTATCTCCAATGAGGTAGACGACCGGCTGGCCCGGAACTTCGGCATCCCGAAGCGGGACCTTGAGGATGAGGATGCAAAACCCTACGGGATTGTTGACCAGGCCGAGATCCTCGAACAGACCGGGCAGATTGGGGATGCCTTGAGTTCCTTCCTTTTTGCCGTGGCATTGATCTCCCTGATCGTTGGTTCTATCGGGATTATGAATATCATGCTTGTAACCGTCACGGAACGCACCCGGGAAATCGGGATCATGAAATCCCTTGGCTATACCAATTCCGGAATCCTTTCCCTTTTCCTTCTGGAATCCGTTCTGGTCAGCCTTTTCGGGGGCATCCTGGGGACCCTGATTGGGGGACTCGGAGCTTTTGCCCTGGAAACAGCCCTTAAGCTCCCAACGGTTTTCCCCTTCACTTTGATCGAGATCGGATTCTTTGTCTCGGTTATGGTAGGAGTGGTGGCTGGAGTTTATCCTGCCAGGAAAGCGGCGAAAATGAATCCTGTGGACGCTTTGCGTTATGAATGAATATTCCGGTCGGGGCTGCTGCCCTGACCTTTTTTCCTTTCTTTTCTTTTCTTTTCTTTTCTTTTCCTTTTAGTTTTCCTTTCCTCTTCCCTTTTTAACAGGTCTTTCAGAATTTTGTGCCGCCGAAAAGGCCCATTCCGAATGACTATCTTTTCAATTTCTTTCTTTTTTTGGAGGGGATTTATTTCGGATTTTTATGCCCTGATGCCCGGGGTTTACTTCTTTTAAAACAAGGTGCTTTTTTAGCGGATCTCCTTTTTGCCGAACGGCGTCAGAATTAATGATGTCGGATATCTAAGAATAGTGCCTCAAGTCAACTATTTCCCTCCTGAATTATGGCATTGAACTAAGCTTGCATAAATAATATAATCGTTACCAGGCCGTATTATTTTATAACGATGTCTAAATATTACTCTCAAGTAATTATAAGATCTAAGAAAACAATTTCAAACTGTAGCCTCAGAGCTACAAGCAAAGCGACAGACAGAACACAAGATCACAGGACAAGAATCAAAAAAGTGCAGAAATCAAGATGAAGAAAGTCAGTAATGACTTGGAAGTGGGGAATTTATCAGGAAACGGCACAAATCCCGCGGGTTGGGGAAAGTAAAAAGCAATATACTCCGATACCTTGCTTTAAAACCGTGGGGGTCTAAACTAAAAACAGGAATCTGATCGAAAAACGGAAAATCTGCAGTGCCGCTCCGGGGGGATTTAGGAATAAATTCCTAAATCCCTTATCCATTTTATACAAAATGCTCTTTTTACAGGCTATTTTTTTTAAAGCAGGTCTCTTCTGTTAAGCCCGAACTATTTGATTTCGGTCTATTTTTTCCAGCTCCGAGATGAAAATTTCAAAAAAGTTTCAGCTATCCCGTTTCAATTTTCATGGGAATCTTTTCCGGTCCTGCTCCAATCTTCATGTAGATATTTTCACGGAAAGCGGCTTCAACTGCTCGCCACTCTCCGCTCCAGGGGAAGCGTAAAGGTAAAAGTGCTGCCTTTTCCGGGTTCTGAGCTCACCCATACTTCGCCTCCATGGAGTTCTACAAAATTTTTCACAATATAAAGCCCCAACCCGACTCCTCCGTATTCTTTTGAGGAGAATGAATCTCCCTGTACAAAGGGCTGGAATATTTTCTTTTGGCTTTCTACAGGGATGCTTATACCGTTGTCAGTTATCCTGATCTCTGCAACTTCATCCTTTTTACGTGTGTCTACGTTGATTTTTCCCTCTCTGGGTGTGAACTTTACGGCGTTACTCAGGAGGTTGTAGAGGACATGTTTTAATTTTGCCCGGTCGGCCCGGACGTTTCCGAGGGCAGGGTCAAAGTCGGATTCGATGGTAATTTTTTTACTTGAAGCCAGGGGGAGGATGGAGGTTCTTACTTCTTCGATGAAGGGGGCAAGGTCTAGCTCTTCGTAGTCCAGGGAACTTTCCCCTGTTTCGAGTTTTGAGATGTCCAGCAGGTTGTTGATAATTTCCAGCAGGTTTTTCCCGCTGTTCAGAATATTGTTTATATACTTGGCCTGCTTCCCATTCAGGGTCCCGAAAGTCCCTTCCAGCAGGAGGTCCGAAAACCCTATCACAGAATTCAGAGGAGTCCGTAGTTCATGGCTCATATTTGCAATGAATCCGCTTTTTGCCCTGTTGGCAGCTTCTGCTGCTTTTTTCGCCTTGAGTAGGCTCTTTTCCAGTTCTTTTCTTTCGGTGATATCCCATATGATGCCCAGCAGCACGGAGTCCTCTTCCGAGGGTCCGTTGAGTACGACCTTGTTGAAAACCACCTGATGGAGGGTGTTTTCAGCATGCTCTACGCTGGCTTCGAACACTTCTGTCCCCCCTGCCCTGATTAATTCAAGGTCCCTGAGGTGCTGGGCTTCGGCAACTTCCTGGGGGGCGAAATCGCATATTGTCTTTCCAACAATCTCTTCTTTTCTTTTTCCAATAAACTCTTCAAAGGCCCGGTTGCAGCCGATGTATTTCCCGTTTCTGTCCTTATAATAAACAGGTGCCGGAATGGAATTTACCAGGTTTTGAAGGAAATTCATTTTCTCCTGCTGGAGAGTTTCCACTTTTTTGCGTTCGCTGATGTCTTCTACAATCCCGATGCCCCCCTTCAAAATATGTTCTTTAGTAAAAAGGGGGCTAAAAGTCACTCTGACTGGCATTGGCCGGTTTTCTGTGGCTGAAACGTACTCTCCTTCAAAGTACCCGGGAATCCCGGATAATACTGTTTCGACAGCCTTTTTCATATCTTCTTTTTGCAGGGCGGAAAGGTCCTCAAGCCCGATTACTTTTTCCCGGCTGCTTCCTGCAATTTTTGCGAAACTTTCGTTGCAGAGCTTGAGCACTCCTTTACTGTCAAAGTGGACGATCCCCACCGGGGATTCTTCGAAAATTGTCCGGTACCTCTCTTCCGAATCTCGCAAAGCTTCTTCTGTCCTTTTCCTTTCGGAAATGTCCCTGGCAAAGGAGAGTATGACCTTTTTTCCCTCATATTCTATCAGGCAGTTGCTGACCTCACAGGGTATGACGGTCCCATCCTTACGGAGGCATTCGATTTCGAACACGGCATGCCCGGACTTGCAGATAAGTTTCCTGTGTTCTTCCAGTTTTTTCTGGTATTCGGGGGTTTTTAATTTCCAGACCGGCATCCGGATTATTTCTTCCCGGGTGTACCCAAGAGTTTTACAGGCGACATCATTGACCTCAAGGACATTGTTGTCCAGGTCAAAGATTACGATCGCGTCATTGGAATGGTCAAAGATGCTCTTGAATTTCTGTTCGGAATCTTTCAGGTCTTTAACTGCCTGTTCTTTGGAATCGTTGGAAATCTTTCCTTTATTTCCGGCTTTCCCACTTCCGATATACTCCCATTTCCTTTCCTGCCTGATTCTCAGGTCTTCATGCTCTCCCATCAGGGAGATAAGTTCCAAAGCTGAAAGTTCTTCAAGGGGGGCAGTTAAAAGAAGTGTGATATTTTCTCTCAGGTTTATTTCTTCGAGGGCTTCCCTGCAATTCTCAAAACAGGGTGTCAGGGAAGCTTCTGCTTTTTTAAGGTCCAGGTTTATCCGGAGCCCTGAAAACCCGTCTGAAAGGGCTTTTTCATATCTCTTTTCCAGCATTTCCACAGCTGAAGGGGTAGGCAAAGCTGCATTTTCCTGAAATTCCCGGGCCGGTATTATTTCCAGCTGGTCTGACCGGAGGCAGTGCTCAGTATCCACTCCCTTATTTTCCAGAGCTATTTTTGCACTTTCAGACTCCCCCTGCTCGGGGCTTATCCATACACAGTGTTCTCCCTTTTCGATTCCCTCTTTAAAATAAAGAGCAAGTAACTCTGTCAGTTCTTCCTGGTTGCTGTATAAAACGGGGATCTGGGGGCTGTATGGTATGCTTAGAGAAAAATCGATGCCTGTATTTTTATTTTTTGTCTGAATTCTTTCCCCCTCCGGATATTTTAGTTTTATATTTTTAAGAAGCAAAATATGAAATTTGATAAAGGCTGATAACAGGTTTTTCTGCAAAGCCTGCAGCGGATGCAATTTTTTTTCTTTCTCTTGTCTCAATACATAGCAAATTTATTTAGTTTTACTACGCAGAACATCTATAATTACACTTTTCTATTATGCATCTCAAACATATATAAAAAATGTGGTAACTTGTAAAGTTTTGAACCGACGGTTTTCTCTGGCTTTTTCTTTCCTCTTTTTCAACTGTCGGATGTTTCAACCTCCACAGCAGGAGTCCCCTTCCTCGGAGGCCGCAGGCCGACAGGTGGGGGAGGAATGCGTCATCTGAACTAATGTAGTACATGCCGCTCTAAGTCTCCGGCAATTTCTCTTAATGTTGACACTCGCATGGATCAGATTATTGAAAATATCCCTGATCTCAAAATACCCGCTTGACCGTTTTCCTCGGACAATACCAATTCCCTTTTCTGTTTTTACAAGATCGAATTTCCTGAGTCCAAACAGCTTTCCGGTAGGTATTTTCTTCTCGGACCTTTTCCCTCTCCTTTGCTGATAATCTCCCGCAGGAACGTGTTTTTTGAAGTAGACCGTATCATCCGGTTCTACTTTCTGTTTATCCTCACAACAGATAGCAAGCGCATCAAAATAATGCGTTTTTTCGAGTCCCAAAACCTGTTCTCTTTTGAATTTTGTTTCGTAACCGAAAACTTCCTCAAAATTCCAGCCGGATTTCTTGATCCGGGACTTGACAATGCCAACTTCTGTGGCGTGTTTCGTGTTTGACCTTCTTCCTGAAAGCTCAAATTCCCCTGCATGAAGGGCAGTGTGACAGGGTTCACAGAGCGTAATCAGGTTTTCCGGGGTATCTGTCCCCTGCTTTGACCTGAAAACGATGTGATGGCAATGTAGCCGGGAATCCTTTGACTTTCCCCTGCAATGCTGGCAGGTGTAGCCGTCCCTGTGCAAAACGTAAGCCTTGACATTGTAGAAACCTTTGAGATCCCCTTCCTGATACCCTGTTCCGGAAACTTCCGGGTCTTTGATTTTGTGGATATCAAAGGAAGCAAGTTCGACCTTCCATTCCGTTACCGGAAGCAGGGATTCCACAAACCTTTTTTCCCTGAAATGAGACTCAACTTTGCTTTTGATGGAAGGAGCTAATCTTCCTTCTCTTCTCGAATTTCCCCGGTTGTCAAACCTTGCTGGCCTGTACCTTGTTTTCCGGTTTCTCCGGCTTCTCCTGTACGTTTTCCGTTGCTCCATCTTTTTCGAAACGTTTTCTCTCAGGGAGATTTCGGACTGATACAACATTTTTCCGGAAGCAATAGCGGCGCATCCTACGGTTTTCGAGCCAGTGTCCATTCCGGCAGTTACGGGCTGAGTGTAGTTACTGCTCTCGAAAAGTAACTTGATTGTGAAGGGCGTGGTTCTGACCACTTTTGCCTTTCCTGTTTTGAGCAAGATCCTCGCTTTTGCCGGTTTCGTGGGCATGAGCGGGGTTCCGTCTTTGCTGAGTACAAATACAAACATTTGTAATTGCTCCTATTGAATAGGGTTATGCGTATCCGGGTTAGTGGAGACAATCCCGGTTTCCGGCTTCCTCTCGATCTGATATGGAACGGTTTGTATGATGCAAGCACTGTCCCTACCTCTCAGGACTGTTTAACCGGCATCCTTAGAGCCTGAAACTGAGGCGGCATTCCAGGGTAACTATGAAATTCGTTCCTATCGTTTCCCGATTTTCCGAAGCTCCTAATCGGGGATCTGGTCAACCAGGGCTTGTTAGACAAGCCCCTTACTCTAAAATCTAAGCCATACGGCTTAGATTTTAGGGAGGGGTAGTTGACTTCGGTATTTGTAAAATGGGGGGAGTTCCCCCGGTAAAACTGCTGTTTGTTTGATCAGTTCGACTTCCATCTGTTTATGCAACCTGTTTATATAGTTGTGGCATCAATTTTATACTGCATACGATTTAATAGTGCACATGTCAATAGGGTATTGGGGGCATACAGCTGTCCGGACTGTGGGTAGTTTTTCGGCAAATTCCTTTTCCGTAAGTTCAGGCCTGTTACTTTCAGGTTTGTTTCCGGATTTTTCAGTCCGGTGAAGGTCGTTTAAAGTCCTCTTCAGGGAACTAAGGTGGGGTTCCGGTGCTTAATTTCAGGCAGGCTGTCAAGATTTCTTTCGGGAGCGTGGGGAGTGCAAAGCTTCGCTCTGGGCTGACGACCCTGGGCATTATCATAGGGATTGCGGCAGTAGTTGCAAATGTGTCCCTGGGAGAGAGTTTCAACCTTTTTTTCGAAGAGGAAATCAGTTCTCTCGGCTCCAACTTTATCATTATTTTCAGCCAGGAGCCGAACCTTTTCTACACCGACGAACTGGAAATTATCGATAAGACTCCGGGGGTGATGGGGGTTTCGGCCATAAAACAGCAACTTGGCGAGGTCACCTATCTCTCACAGACTAAAAATATTAACATTGTCGGGGTTTCCGCCGACTATGAGGATACGGCTAATATCATCATGGAAGAAGGCAGTTTCATATCTGATCAGGACAAGTTTTCAGCGGTTCTCGGCTACGGGGTGGCGCACGAGAAATTCGACCGGAATATCTCTTCCAGGAATTCGATAGACATTGACTTTCGCCTTGAGAGGGAGAGGATCGTGACGAAGAAGTTTAAGGTAAAGGGCATCATCGAAAGCCCGGAAACCTCATTCGCCGAAGGGGGGATTGACCGGGACGTGAGCATCTTTATCCCTGTCTCCACAATCAACGAGATGCTCGAAGAAGAGGATTTCGGGGCTTTTTTTGTCATGTCCGAGAGCCTTGAAGACGTGGAGACAGTCTCGGATGAAGTGGACAAGCGCCTGGCAAGGAACTTCGGGGTTTCTTCCAGGGATCTGGATGACGAAGACGCAAAGCCTTACACGATCTTCAACCAGGCCGATGTCCTGGAGCAGGTCAATCAGCTATCGGATTCCCTGGGAGCTTTCCTTGTTGCGGTTGCCCTTATCTCCCTGCTCGTCGGTTCCATAGGGATAATGAACATTATGCTTGTAACCGTCACGGAACGCACCCGGGAAATCGGGATTATGAAGGCTCTTGGCTATTCCAGCACCGATGTACTCATGCTCTTTATCGTGGAAGCCGTGATCCTGAGCCTTTTAGGAGGTATTGTAGGGCTGGGGGTAGGACTGACAGGCGCTTATGTGGTTACGAGCTTCCTGAACCTTCCCTTCCTTTATCCGCCTTATATCCTGGAGGTCGGGTTAGGGGTGGCCCTTATAGTGGGAGTCGTCGCAGGGGCGTATCCGGCAAACAAGGCTGCAAAAATGAACCCCGTGGATGCTTTGAGGTATGAGTGAGCTACCGGGTGTTTTCCCCTGAATAATTGGAATGTCTCAGTTGCGGATTCCCGAAGGTTAAAGACCTGCCCTGAGTTTTCTGTTCTCCTGGACTGGTGTATCCTTCTCTGGTATCCTTCTCTCCCCTTACTTTTTTTCTTTTTCCAAATTGTTTCTGGATATTTATATCATATTTATTATATCTTATCATATATATTACACAAAACCGGAATACTAATTAGATCCTGGTGGGCATATTGAATATAATTAAATTCATTTCGCTTATCCTTCGCGAAATCCCAGACCTTCATACTTCGATTCCAGTTTAATTCGTACTTTGATTCCAGTTTAATTCAGGCTTTGATTCCAGTTTAATTCACACTTCGATTTCAATCTAAATATTTCAGTTCGAATAATGATGGAGGGAGGACTGATGAACAGCATTGAGAAAAAGAATCTCGGAGCCAGGAATTTCCTGTACCCGATGCCAACAACCCTGGTGGGCGCAAACGTAAAGGGAAAGCCTAATTACCTGACCATCGCCTTTTGCGGGATCGTGCAGGCAATCCCTCCCATGATTGCGGTCACTCTGGGAAAGAGGCACTATACAAACGAGGGGATTAAGGAAAACCGCTGCTTCAGCGTGAACATCCCTTCCAGGCACATGGTGGAAGTTACGGATTACTGCGGGATCGTTTCCGGGAAAAAAACGGATAAGTCCCGGATTTTCGAAACCTTCTACGGGAAACTCGAAAACGCTCCCATGATCCTTGAATGTCCCGTAAACCTTGAATGTAAACTTGTGGATACCCTGGACTTCGGAGGGACAAACGAGGTTTTCATCGGAGAGGTCGTGGAAAGCTACGCCGAGGAATGTTACCTCTGCAATGGGGTCCCTGATATTGAAAAGATCGAACCCATCGTGTTTTCGATGTATGACAACAACTACTGGGGAATAGGCGGCCACCTGGGCAAAGCCTGGTCTATAGGGAAAAACTTCAGCGAAAACGGGAATAATGTAAGAAAATATGAGTAGCGGAAAGATAGCTCTAGCGAAGAGATCTATAGAAAAATGCCGGGACCGGAGGACAGGGAAATAAGAATTCCTGAACTCAGGATTCCTCTCTTCAGATAATATTTGACTAAAAACGGATTTTTGAATATGCTTTAGGTACTGTTCGGTTAAGGTAGTATTCGGTTAAGGTAGTATTCGGTTAAGGTAGTATTCGGTT
>JAENYU010000002.1:72490-118420 GCA_016841625.1 Methanobacteriota archaeon | reverse complement strand
TTCGGTTAAGGTAGTATTCGGTTAAGGTAGTATTCGGTTAAGGTAGTATTCGGTTAAGGTAGTATTCGGTTAAGGTACAATATTTAGTTACAGTCATATCAGGCAATTCTTCCGTTTACATAGTTCCGTTTGGCTGGGGTATAAAATGGGGAGTGGTCACATGAAAATTACAGTATTCAGCGGGAGCCATAAAGGGGGGGAAGGCAATACCCTTCTTATGGTGGAGGAGTTTTTGAAAGGGGCAGAGGAGGCAGGGGCAGAGACCGAAAACATCATCCTTGCCGAAAAAAACATCCGGTACTGCAAGGGTGACTTTGACTGCTGGCTCAAAACTCCCGGAAAATGCACGCTTCATGACGATATGGATGCCCTTATCCCGGGCTTCATGGCATCGGACGTTGTGGTGTTCGCATTTCCGGTCTACTTTGACAACGTCCCGGCGCTTATGAAAACTTTTATCGATCGGCTGCTTCCTGTCCTTTTGCCCCACTTCGAGGAAGATGAAGAGGGCGAGTACAGGCATGGCAATCGCTTTGAAAAGTATCCCAAAATCGTCGTTCTTTCAAACTCCGGGCTTCCCGGACTTCCCAATTTCCAGGTTGTGGCCCTCTTTTTCAGGAGGCTTGCGAGGGCTCTTCACACTGAAGTAATTGGTGAAATCTATAGGGGGGAGGGGGAAGTCCTGGAAGTCAAAAACCTCCTGGTAAAACCCCTCGTCTCAAAATACAAAAAACTCCTGCGCTGTGCGGGCCGGTCTATTGTGGAGAATCAGGAAATTTCCGACGAATTGCGGAAAAAACTTGAAAAATCAATTGTCCCCGATTATCTTTATATAAAATTCGGGAACGAAGAAATGGTCCACATGATTGAGAATAAAGGGCCTGATGCGGCTTAAAAAAGTTTAGAAAAAAGGTTTCGAAATAGGTTTCAAAAATGAAAGAAGGTTTGAAAACAGAAAAAAGGTTTTTGCGGGGGGCAAAACCTTTCGTTTCTCTTCTTTTATTTGCCTTCGACAAGGTCTTCCAGGTTGTGCGCCATGTAAGGGGCATTGCTCCTGTTAATCAGTTCCTGGCAGACTTCTGCGGGTTCCCCTTCCATTACCAGTGCCCCGTTTTCTATCAGCAAGGCCCGGTGGGCGACTTCCCGGACGAAGTCCATGTGGTGGCTCACGAGGACGATTGTGGTCCCAAAAAGCTCATTTATCCTTTTCAGAGAGTTGGTGACATCCCTCAGGGTTACCGGGTCGAGGTCCCCAAAGGGTTCGTCAAGGAGCAGGTATTCGGGGGAGGTTGCAAGGCTGAGCGCGATGAAGGCCCTTACATGTTCTCCTCCGCTGATCTGGTAGGGGGTCTTGTCCAGGACTTCCATTGACAGGTCCAGGGCTTCGAAGACCGGCTTTGCGTAGGTGTCCACGTCCGTTACCGGGATCGAGGGGAAAAGTTCTGAGTAAATTGTTTCGGGGATGTTCATTTCATTTAAGAAGGTGTCTCTTTCTTCTGTCGGCATGTCGGGCAGCCTGTAGACATTGTCCAGGGTCTCGTCTGACATCCCGATATCCTGGGCCTTTTTCCTGGCATACTCGATAGCTCCTCTCTTTTTCATGCTGAGCCTGAAGCGGATCTGATCCCTGACCGTGGAGTGCAGGGACATGGAAAACTCCTGGTTCATGATGCTCATTATCCTGCGGAGTTCCATGCGCTTCTTGCTGTAATTGATTACGTCAACCCATTCCCCGTTGCAGCTGTACTCGACTGTCCCGCTTTTCGGTTTGATCAACCCTTCCATGAGCTTTATGAGGGTCGTTTTCCCGGCTCCTGAAGGACCGATGAAGGCTAAGATCTCTCCTCTGTTGACGTCAAGGGAAAAGTCTTTGATGTTCAGGACTTCTCCCATCCGGATCAGGGAGTAGCGTTTGGAGATATCCCTTGCCCGGATGCAGGCTTCCCGGGAGTTGAGGGCTGTAAGTTCTTCCCTGGGTTTCATATCTTTCAGGAAGTTTTTGAGCACGGCGGCGGGCTTTCCGTCTGCTGCAATCTTCCCGTTTTCCAGGAAGATCAGCCTGTCAGCAATGTAGGCATGAATTTCCGGAAGGTGGGAGACCACGATAATGGAAATGTCAAGCTTCTCTCTCAGGCTCTTTATTACGTCGAGAACTTCCTGTTTCGTGTCCGGTCCGGTCATCGTTACGGGTTCGTCCAGGAGGAGGATCCGCGGCTTTGCGGCAAGCTGCCTGGCCATGACGATCCTCTGCTTTTCTCCCCCGCTTAAGAGGTTGGTGGAATGGAGGGCTTTTTGCTCGAGCCCCACGAGTTTCATGTACTCCATCGCCTCTGCATAGAGCCCGTCATAGTCATGGGCGTCCTTTTCAGGGAGCGATTCATTGCCAACTTTCATGTAATTAAGTTTCCTTATCACATTCTCGATAGCGGGACCGTTCCATAGCCCGAAGTTCCGCTGGAGATGGATTGCGGTTACCTTCTTCAGGAACCATTCCCCTTCCTTTCCCGAATCAGGGGTTACTGTTTCTCCGTCCACTTCCACGCTTCCTTCCTGGAAGGATTCGGCTCCCCTGATGATCCTTAACAGCGTTGATTTCCCGCTCCCGCTTAGACCTGTGATTCCGAGAATTTCCCCGTCCTGTACTGTCAGGTCGATATTGTCCAGCACCCTAATGGTTTCGGAATTGACTTCATAATCCTTTACCAGATTGGAGATTTTGAGCATGTTATTCGCCTCTTGAATGTTTCTTGGATCTATCCGGGTGATGTTCGATGATTGATATCTTGTGACTGATATCCTGTGATTGATATCCTGTGATCTTCGATAGTGTCATCGGTGGCTGTCCAGGTGCCTTACGAGCCCCGGCCCTGTCCAGATATGATTTTTGCTTATATAATAAAATAGGAAAGCAGTATTACCTTTAAAACTATTTATTATAATCGCCTTCTGTATACCCAGATGCCTTTTATATAACTCTATGCATGTTCTATGCTCCGATGCCTGCTGTCTTCTCGGATTTTTGAGAGTCTCCACTCTTTGAAAAACGGTCCTGAAAAAAAGCGTATGAAAATGCCGTCAATATTTTTAAAAATTGAGGTGAGATGTCTCCCGGTAGCTAACCTTTCTGTTTCATGAGAACTTTCCTGGCTCTCATCCCTTAATGGCAGCAACTATTTCGGCCACCTTTACCGCAACGTCTTCTACTTCCTCAACAATCGTGCCCGTAACGATCATATCCGCACCTGCGGCGGCGCAGAGTTTTGCGGTTTTCCCGTCTCGGATCCCTCCTCCTACGATCAGTTTGTTGTCTCCGAGCACTTTCTTGACAGCGCCTATCATTTCCGGGTTAACGGGCGTGTGAGCTCCTGACCCGGCTTCAAGGTAGGTATAGTGCATGCCGAGGTATTTGCCTGCAAGAGCATAGGCTACAGCAATTTCCGGTTTCTGTCTGGGGATCAGTTTTGCGTCCCCTACCCAGCCCACGGTTCCCCCCGGTTCGACTATGAGGTAGGCCATGGAAATCGGCTCAATTCCGCTCATGTACACAAGCGGAGCTCCAAGCACCTGGTTCGTGATGATATACCCTACATCCCTGGAGTTCAAAAGGCTCATGTAAAACACGGCGTCAGCATAGCTACTAAGCCCGGCTGAACTGCCCGGGAAAAGGATGGTAGGTACATCTACCTTTTCCTTGATCTGTATGACGGTTTCATCCAGAAGGGTCCCGGAAGCTCCCGTAGAGCCTCCGATCATGATAGCATCGCTTCCCCCTTCCACTGCGGCAAGGGCGATTGCAGCTGCCTGCTCCGGCGCCTGAGAAGCCGGGTCAATAAGGGTAAGATGAACTTTCCCGTCTTTATCAATAACTTTCTGAAGGTGTGCTTCCACCTGCAAAAAGGATCATGCTCCTTTGGATTCCTTGGATTTTACGCGAAGGCCTTCGTAGCCGCATTTCCTGCACCGGGTGGCCCGCACTGCGTTTCTGGCATTGCATTTCATGCAGATCTTTTTGTTTAGTAACCTTTCTTCTGCTTCTGGGAATCTAGCCATTTTTGTCACCTGCTATTATTTTTTCATTCTAGGTAAGGTATATAGCCCGCTTAATGGATGTTAAGGCATATAATGTTTTTCATTAAAAAAATCCGCTGTCTTCAGGGGCAGTCTCCCCTTTTCGCTTTCTTTCTACCTCTTCATCCTTTCTTCACTTTTCCCCGGTTTTTCCTTTCGCGACTTAAAGTTTATTTATTAGTTCTGTTGTTTATCCCCCCTGCTCTTAATTGCTCTTAATGATGGATTATATATTATGCGAATTAAATTCCGGATTTAATTGAAATCAGAATTGAGTTGAAATCAGGATTTAATTGAAGTCTGGATTTAATTGAAGTCCGGATTTAATTGAAATCAGAATTGAGTTTTGAGTTGAACTCCTGGTTTAATTGAAATCAGGATTAAATTTAAGCCAAAATTGCTTAAGTCAATATTGAAATGACTTAAGGTCGAATTTAGATTCAAAAGGTTAAATTTTCATATTCCATAAATGGTGATTGTTGTGGCAATTCATCCGATAGAATACCGTTACGGTACCGCAGAAATGAAGTACGTATGGAGTCAGGAAAACCGGCTTTCCCGGATCTTACAGACCGAGGCTGCCCTTGCCCAGGCCGAGGCGGACATGGGACTGATTCCGGCCGAGGCTGCTGAGATTATTTCTGAGAGCATTGGTCTGGTGAAGGCCGAGCGAGTAAACGAGATAGAAGCTGAGATCCACCATGATATGATGGCGGTGGTTCTTGCAATTTCCGAACAGTGCAGGGATAATGCCGGAAAGTGGGTGCATTTCGGGGCCACTTCAAACGATATTCTGGACACGGCGACGGCACTCCAGATAAAAGATGCTATTGACATCCTGGACGATAAACTGAAAATTTTACTCAAGGTCCTCCTTAATAAGGCGGAAGCTCACAAGCATACGGTCTGCTGTGGAAGGACCCACGGGCAGATCGGAGTCCCCACAACATACGGGCTCCGTTTTGCGATCTGGGCCTCTGAAATCGCGAGGCATCTGGAGCGCCTGGCTCAGCTGACTCCAAGAGCAACTGTTGGACAGATGACCGGGGCGGTCGGGACCCAGGCTGCTTTCGGGTCTGCCGGGGTTATGGTCCAGAAACTCACCATGCAGCACCTGGGAGTCGGTTCGGTCGATGTTTCCAATCAGATCATCCAGAGGGACCGGCATGCTGAATTTGTGATGTGGATGGCAAACGCAGTTACGACTCTTGATAAAATTGGCGTTGAAATAAGGTCTCTCCAGCGCAGTGAGATTGCGGAAGTAGAAGAAAGCTTCGGGAAAAAACAGGTGGGTTCTTCCACCATGCCGCATAAGCGAAACCCCATCAAGTCCGAACAGATCTGCGGGCTTGCAAGGATCGTGCGGGCTATGATCGAGCCTGAACTCCTGAACAACACCCTCTGGGATGAAAGGGACCTGACAAATTCTTCCTGTGAAAGGGTGGTCTTCCCCGAAACCTGCGTGTTAACGGACCATATCCTGAAACTCGGAATTAGTGTGATCGAACATCTGCGCTTCTATCCTGAAAACATTCGTCGAAACCTTGAACTGCTCCGGGGCCTGAACATGGGGGAAGCTGTCATGATCGAACTTGCAAAACGTGGGGTCGGCCGTCAGGAAGCCCATGAACTTGTCAGGGACTCCGCAATGAAAGCCCATGAAACCGGACAACACTTCAAAAACGTGCTTCTGGAAGCTCCGGAGGTCGTAAGATACCTGAGTGCCGGGGATATCGAAAACCTTGTAAACCCTGACAAATACATCGGGACTGCTGTAGAACAGGTCGAATCCCTTGTCGTGAAACTGCGGGAGGCTTACGACCTCTAACCTTTTTTCTTTTCCTCTCCCAATTTAAATCCAAAGATCCTGGACAAGCCAAAAAATCCTGGACAAGCCAAAAAACCCAAAACAATTCAAAAAATCCAAAACAATTCAAAAAACCCAAAACAATTCAAAAAATCCAAAAAAAAGTTTTTACCCCTTTTCCTTCTTTTTTACCTTCTACGGGGCACTTTTTACTTTTTGTCTCTCTCTTTTTTCCCTGTCAATTCAGCGGGCTGTACATTTCAGGGCTTTTCTGTGATAATGTGTGCATTAACGGCAGTTTCTTGCCTTAAATTATGTGGGATATCCTCTTCTCCATTTATATCTAGAATTATGAATATAAATGTTTGTATATGACGATTCTTATCCTCATCTCGTCTTCATAAAAATGGGTATATTGAGGCATCTTAAAGGCGTTGCGTAACTTAAAAAGGTATATTTGGGCTTAGATGTGGTAGATTAATTACGGTGTGAAAGTGGATTAGATGCCTCAGCAATTCCTATGTGAAAGTTGCATATATACTTTGTGTTCGTTCTGTACACAACCATCCAAAACTATTCTCACTCATTTTCTTATTCTTCTTCCTACGTTCACACTATTTGCTTTTTATTCTCACTAATGCTCTTCCAATCTCAACGTTTCTCCTTTTTTTCTGTTTTTTCTTACTATTCCGCCCTTCAATTCTAATCTGTCCTCATTTTTTACTTTTTTCTCCCCTCTTTGTTACTTCTTTGGGTTTTCCCCCGGATTTTTTAGGGGGGACCCCGTAAAGCTGCAGGAATTCTTTGCTTTTTCTTTTTACATGTAGGGCCTGAATCCGTTTTGCAGGGTTTGAACCCGTTTTGCAGGCTTGAAATAGTTTCACATACATGTGGGCAGTTTTTCCCCTGTAGTATTAATATGCCCTGCCTTCTGCCCTGACAGGGTTCAGCATGAAAAAGAGACGTATTTAGTTCTTTAGAGTTAGTTATCTGTTTGTATATGTCTGGGTTTCAATGTTCTTTCTAGCTCAGGGGTGCTATTTATGTGTGGTACTTTAAAAAAAGACGGATAGCTTACTCAATTTTTATTTGTAAACAAAATATACCACTTTATATATAATGAATTACCACCCCAAAAAGCGTTGCTTAAAAATGGGTATATTGAGGCACCTAAATAAAGGCGTTGCGTAACTTTAAAAGGTCTATTTGGGCAAAATGTGGTAGATGATTTACGGTGTGAAAGTGGATTAGATGCCTCAATAATTTCCTATGATGAGCTTGTTTATATATTTTGTGCTGAATATGCGCACAACCACCCAATACTCCTCAATAGTCCCAACATTTCTTTAAATTTGGTATGTTTTTGTCATCTGGTTTGAACGGTATTCTTGAATAATTTCTATTTCTTTTATGGCTCATGATCTCAATTCTTTTATGTAATGCTCATTTTTCTCTTCTTTTCCCAACACACGTCCACTTTCTGTTTTGTTTCTGAATTAAGCGGAAAGGTTTTAGGTGTGTGGCAACAGGGGTTGCCCTATTCAGTGGCATGCCGCTGGTCCCGTCGGTGACCTGTTGGCGAAAGCAAATTTTTTGTTGGATTTCGGGCTTACCCCTATTTGCGTGAACTAAGGATTAAAGATCCTGGACCAAGGGTTACACGGAGACTTCCAGGTTTTCCCAGTTGAATTTGTCCCCTGGGCAGGCCCGGATACATTTCTGGCAGTGAGATCCGTCACAGAGGTCGGTGCTGATCAAGACCCTGTTGTTCTCGTCAATGCTGATAGCGTCATTGGGACAGACTTTTATACACTTCTGGCACTCGGGGCAGTCTTCGACAAGCATTGAGAGGTAGGTTCCCACCCTTTCGAGTACGTGCAGCCCCTCTTCACCAAGTACCGGGATGTCCCTTTCAACACGTTTTTCGATTATCGGGTTTTCCAGGGGGTCGCCAAGGACGGGAAGTCCCTTCTTTTTGAGGTACTTCTTGAACATTTTCATGGGCATTCCCTCTTCCCAGTAGGCGAGTTCGAGGACGTAAGCGTTACTGAATTCAGGGGCAGTCGCAAACATGGTGTGGGTACCTATGATCTTGTTTGCAACGTCCTGCAGTTCCCAGAGCCTATCTTCGGAAACAAGGATTTCCTTTGCCAGGATAAGCGAGGTGTTCCCGAGCTGGCAGATCCGGCCTGTACCGTAGGGGATCAGTCCTATTTTCTGGGCTTTTGCCGCATCCATGTAGGTTCCTGCGGCTCCTGCCATGTAAGCAGTCTTGATGTCTTCCATTGTAATTCCGGCAGTCGCACAGAGGGTTATATGCCCCGCACGAATTGCTCCGATAGCTTTTCCGGCTTCTTTCAGGTCATGCTCCGAGAAAAGTATCTTATTCTGGAGGTGAATGATTTCTTCGGGGGTCTTGATTTTCGGAAGCACGACAAGGCCTTTTTCCAGCGCTTTTTCGATCAGGGATATAACCCCTGTACCCGTAATCCCTTTGGCTTTGATCTGGCCCTCCTCGAGAATTTCCCCGGTTGCCGGGTCAACAAGGTCTCCTGGGACTGATCTCATCTCTTCGTCCAACACATAGTTCCGGAGTGCCCCGTTTTCAAATTCGATGTCGGAGATCGTGAACGGGGATGCAAGGTTCCCGTGCTTTATCTGCTGCCCTTCCAGTGCAGGTCCGGCAGCCGCAGAGCCGGTGTAAATAACGTCTCCTACTTTCAGGGCCATCTCGGCGTTTGTCCCGTAGTCCGTTGCAATCGAAATCTCCTCACTCTCAAGCATCCCGGATTTTACGATCAGGGCAAGGGCATCAGCCCCAACTTCGTGCTTGATTGCCGGGGGCACCCTCACCTCACATTCAAGTTCCTCAAGTCCGGGGATTTCACTGCTTGGCACTATCATTGCGTCTCTTTTCTGGTCTTCGATGTGGTATTTCTTTTTCTTCCGCTCCCCTGCGTAGGCAAGGTCTTCAATGGTAATCCCCTGGAATATAGATAGCTGGATGGGATTCCCGCAGATGGAAAGTCTTTCAAGTTCCCCTGTTTCCACATCAAGGGCCTGGAGCAGGTTCTTTACCGCATTCACGGAAAGTCCGTGGGCCAGGTCCTGCCCGTAGTGAATCGCGAAGTCCATATGGTCCATCACATTCGCTCCCGGCAGAGGGTTCCTCAGTGTGATTACCGTTCTTTTGATTTCGTCCCGATCAAGGTCTACTTTCTGAGCTCTATACCCGCTCGTTCCCAGGTCTACTGCAACTCCGACTCTCATAAAATTCCCCCCGTCAATCTAACTTTTTCCGGTTTCCCGGTGTGTTACGTAAGTATTTTCCGTAAGTCGCTTGACACTTATCGGTCTTTTGTAGTCGTTTAAGATCCATCAGTCGTCTGAGATCTATTGATGTGTATTACTTTGTAAATCGACGTATAAATACGTAGGGGCAATTATAGTTCTTTTTATATATTTTTGAACTCAAAAAAACATTTTTTTTCGGGAAAGGGGGCTTTTACGGGGACCCCGATTTATAATTCCCTTTTTTGAATTCACAATTTTGAAAAGGGGGTTTTATAGGCTCTTAATTTTTCTCCGGAGGGCCGGGAGATATGAGATGTCCTGCTCGCATGTCGGAAAAAAATGCACATCAGTAGGGATACTTTTATAAATTACTAGCGTGTTGTATGGTTGATGAGCTAGTCCGGGTAGCCCGGCGTTACCTGTAACCCGAAATCGCCGATACGCGGGGGACGAAGCCAATGGAAGGTTTATCGAAGAGATTCGAGCCTGGGATCTCAACTGAGAAGCCCCGTCCTGCTTGGATGGTGCTGGTTTGAGGGCTTGCTGGAGAACAGGTCTTCCTACCTTAACTGTGGAAACCGGTCGAGGCCCGGAAGGGAGCAGACTTACCGTGGGCAACTATCGCTTGCGGGGTCGCGAGGTGGAGGAGAGGTGCCAGTCCCCTGGGATCTCCGAGGTATATCGACCTGCGGCGTGCTCATCACTAAACAACTTGAATCGGTTCCCTTCAAAACTTTCAACATAAAAACAAAACTCCGTGTGTGAAGTGGAGATCCAGTTTTTGCAAACTGTTTTTTCCCGGAAAAGGTTAAATATCTGAAATGCATCTAAGGAAAACGCGTCTTCTACAACCTGAATGACGAGATAGCCAAGCCCGGTATGGCGCAGGATTGCTAATCCTGTGATGCTTCGCATCTCGGGGGTTCGAATCCCCCTCTCGTCGTTTTTCTTTATTCTCTGGTTTTGACTATCTTATTGCTTTTCCTTATTCTCTGGTATTTTTATCCTGAAATCCGTCTGGCTGTTTTCAGGACTTTCTTTCATCCATTAAAAATTATTTATCAATATTTAATATTTATGGGGCAGTAGAGGCGTCACCAGGGGTTGGGATTACGATCCTTGCTCCTAAAATGAATTTTCTTTTCCTATCCCACAGTTGTCTGAGATATTCTATTTTTTCGATAAAAACGCTATCTTTGGAGCTTTAAAGTCCCTCTTCTTGATGTAAATTAGGGGTTTTACATGCAGTTTCAAATACAGTATGTGGGTGGAATTATGCATCAGTCTAATTTTTATCATTTCATATATATTTTTTGGATTTGTACAAAAATATTCATATAGTTTTCCTTCATAATGTCGATTATTTCATTTAGTTTGGGGGTATATTGTGTGCGATCCAATGATCTTATGGTTATTACGATAGTGCTTTTCATTATAGCAGCCGCGGGCATCCCGGCTGGTGCGGAAAGCACGGATGATGTTCTTTCCCAGTATCTTGATGAGACTTTTTCTGAATCAAATAGTGAGTCCGGAGGTTCTGGACTTCCAGGTGGTTCCGGCGGTGAATCCGGGCCCGACACTTCCGATGTAGATTCAGCTGATCCTGGTGAAGAACATAGTGGCTCTGGTGGTCCCGGTGGGATGGGCGGTTCCGATGGAATCGGCACCATCTCATGGAAAGGAGGTCCTGCCTGGAAAGGGGATCCAAGGTTTAGTTTCCTAGGCTGGAGCCCCGGACCATGGTGGAAATCCCTTCAGTCTGAAAGTTCCGACGTCTCCTCTGCGGGAGGACCTTCTCAGGGTGGTCCCGGTGGTAAAGGTGGACCCGGTGGCTCAAGTGGTCCCGGTGGCTCAAGTGGTCCCGGTGGACCCGGTGGCTCAAGTGGTCCCGGTGGTTCAGGTGGTGAGTCTTCCGATTCCGGCAGTTGTGGCGGTTCTGATGCCGGTGACGAATCTAGCAGTCCCGGTGGTAAAGGCGGTCCCGGTGGAAAAGGTGGTCCCGGTGGTTCAGGTGGTGAGTCTTCCGATTCCGGCAGTTGTGGTGGTTCCGAAGGTTCTGATGCCGGTGATGAATCTAGCGGTCATGGTGGTAAAGGCGGTCCCGGTGGAAAAGGTGGTCCCGGTGGAAAAGGTGGTGAGTCTTCCGATTCCGGCGGTTGTGGCGGTTCCGAAGGTTCTGATGAAAATGGTGATTCAGGCTCCGAAGGTTCCTCCGATCACGGCGAAGGCGCAACGGCAAGCATTTATGCTTATGACGGGGACGGAACCCTCATAGACAGTTTCGAGGGGAAACCCGTGAACTGGGGAAATTATAGTGAGCTGAAAGTCAGTTCAGCTGGTGGTGAAATCAGCTATGTGCACCTCAGTGCAAATTCCCGTAAAGGCAAGGTCAGGTATGATGACCTGATGTCCTGGTGTCCTTCAGGCACTGATAAGTCTGTTTCTTTCGATGAAGATCCTGAGGGTAATGCCATCGTTTCAGGTACTCCAGCTGGGAAAGGTTACCATTGGGTGAACTTCTCAAATGAGGCACAAGTTTATTCTTCGGACGCGGCTCGCTCGGGCAGCAACTTGCTGAGAAATCATCCGAAAGAGGGTCAGGCTATTGTAATTGAGTTTAATAATCCGGTTTCAGAGGTAAGTATCTGGTATACCTTCTGTCAGGGGTCGAATAAACCTGCTGGTGTTGGAAGTTCCCATGGTCCTGATTCCGGTGGAGATGATGGAGGTTCAGGGCCCGGGGGCAACGGTGACCCCGGTTCTGGCGGTTCCGGAGGTTCTTCCCCTGAGCCCCTCATTATCCAGCCGACATCAGGTAGTTTTGTCTGCGACGTTGTCGAGATTGTAGCAGAGGATAAGGGTTCCCATGACATTGAATCCACCAGCTTTGAATACTCTGCAGATGGTGGGAGCAGCTGGACGGAGATCAGCAAGGATTTCGACGGATCTGAAGGATGGAGTGTGGAATGGAATTCGGAGTTCCTCCCTGAAGGTACGTACTACATCAGGGCTACGATGGATGATAAAGCCGGTTTCCAGGGCTCTGACCAGATCTCCCTGGAAGTTACGCGCTGTCAGGAGCCGAAGTTCACCGTCCCGGCATCCAAGGTAAAATCTGAACTCTCCAAACTTGCACCTTTGATGTATCAGATGGCTCAATCCAAAGGTATGGATCTGGTCCTGCAGGTTTCGCAGGACGGATGCAACTGGGAGGATATCTATGCTACAGGTGCCTCCGGGGGATCGGGTCTGCCGGATGACCTTCTCGAAAGGCTGCCTGAAGGATCCTACTACCTGCGTGTAACAATAAAAGATTATTCGGGGTTCAATGTCAGCTGTTACCCGGTTATCAGGGTGATTGATGACAGTCAGGCTTCCGGGCTGGATGATGGTCAGATTTCAGAGTTTGATGACTTCCAGGTTTCCGGACTTGATGATGGTCCGGTTTCAGAGTTTGATGACAGCCCGGCTTCCGGGTCGCAGCTACCTGTTCCGAAGATTACCTCTCCTGTAGAGGGCACCGTGCTCAGCGGGGTTGTGAACCTTGAGGCTGCAGTCGAGGTAGGAAATGCTGTTTCATGCCGCTTTGATTATTCCCCCGAAAATGAAGGTTGGGTCGAAATTGGAACGGACAGCGAGGCCCTGGACGGCTGGGGTGTAAGCTGGGACAGTTCCGAATTTTCGAATGGAAACTACCTGCTGCGGGTAACAATGCGAGATGAAATCGGGCAGGAAGGCATTGACCAGATTTCGATAAAAATAAACAATGAGGTCCCTGCTCCCAATGTCCGGCTTCTCTACCCGCGCAACGGGTACAGAGTGAGGAGTAGCCAGGTAGCTATGGCATCGGCGGACTCAGATGTCACAAAGGTCATTTTCCAGGGTTCGCCTGACGGCATAACATGGACTGACCTGGCAGAGGACTCTGAAGGGCGGAACAGCTGGGCAGCCTATATAAGTTACAGGACTCTGCCCAATGGGGCGTATTACATCAGAGCCGTGGGTACCACGCCTGAAGGGGGGGTAGGGTATTCACAGACCGTTCAGGTAATCGTGAAGAACTGATAAACACAAACTAAGACAGTGAATGGGGTTCCCCTGTATTCACTGTTTTTCTTTTTTCTTCTTTTTCTTCACGCTTGCTTTTTCTTTTTTTAGTTCTCTTTGATTTTGGTTCTCTCTCATTAATCGGTTGATGTATTCCCAAATTCCCAAAAATTATACATTTTTTGCTTTTATAAGCTCGAGGAATGCTCGCCTGGTCAGAGAAATATTCCACTGGTCCCTAAAACCGTTTTTCAATTAGATTGCTAAAAGTGCCTTCTCCAGCTTGCCTGGCGGCCCTCACAAAAAAGAATAATAAAGACATCTGAAAAAGCAGTATTTACAGATTGCATTTATTTTTTTGCACTCTTCTCGGTTTTCTTTTTTCTCTTCCTTTTATCTGTCTACTCTTTATTCTGCAAAAGCCGGCCGCCTTCGCCGCCCGGGGACAAGAACGGCAAAGGGCGGACAGTTCCGGTTGTAAGGGGCATAACTAAGGATTCAGAGCAAGCAGTCACTCTTTTTTACTTGAAAATATTAACCGAATAATACCGGAAGACCTTGATTTTGTATGCTCTTTTGCAGTTTTTCGTCTCTATTAATGATTGTTTTTTTATAGATCACCTTAATGTTGTAGGGTTTCTACTTTCTCGGATATTTTCCGGTTCCTGAACTATCGTTTTTTCAGTGATCCTGAGATTTTTGCAGACAGGGATCTCTGCCCAGGAATTTATGGAATTTTTATATATTATCTAAACATTATTATTATTATTATTATTATTATCATCTAAACATTATTATTATTATTATTATTATTATTATTATTATTATTATTATTATTATTATTACTATGATTTGGGTCATTTTTGTGGATAGTATTTTATAGAGTGCCCCCCCTTATGCCAAATTATGAACAAAGTCTGTTAAGTGTAGGCAGGGAGTTTAATCTGCAGGTAAAATCAGATATTTTTTGTGGCACAGGATTCTGGATTCAGGCTTTTTTCAGCTATTAACCGTTTAACAATTATTATTTAACAGGAAAAGGGGTGCATTAAAAATGAAACGCATATCATCGGGCATACCTGAACTGGATGGAAGACTTAACGGTGGCTATCCCGAGGGCAGGGTAATCCTGGTTACCGGGAGTACCGGTACGGGTAAGACCGTCTTAGGCATCCATTTCCTGTACCGGGCATGCATGGATGGTAAGCGCTGCGTGCTGATCGCGACCGAGGAACTTCCTGAAGATATTATCCAGCAGTCGGAAATGCTCGGGTTAGGGCTCTCGAGGTTCTACAAAAACGGCCAACTGTCTATAGAAAAGGCATTCCAGAACCGGTCAGAGAAAGTCCAGACCTCCAAATTCGGTTTCACTCCCGAGGGCCTGGAAATCGAACTGCCTTCACTTGCTGACTATGTGCCCGAAGGTGCCGATGTCGTTGTTGTTGACAATCTCGGGGTTTTCACTCTTCGCCTTTCGATCCAGGACTTCAGGGACCAGTTCGATGCCCTTAACTTCATCCTCAGCACAAAAGAAGGTTGTACGGCCATGTTTGTCATGGACAAAACCGCGTGCAAAATGACCCGGGGCCTTGCAGAGTATTCTTCCTGCGGCTCTATCAGGCTAATGCTGAGTGAAAATCCCTATACCGGCAACCTCGAGCACCATATTCAGATCCCGAAAATGCGAAGAACCTGCATCAAACTGGAGTTGATAAGGTTTGAAATAGGGTCGAGTGGAATCAGTTTGCTTTAACCTGATTTTGCCGATTTTTATCAATCTATTTTTTCCTTCTTTTTCCTTCTTTTCTTCAAGTTTTCTTTCCTTCTTCATTTTTATTTTACCCTGCTTCCCATTTCATAAATTTCTTTAAAACTTAAATATCATTAACAATAATTAAAGACACTACACATTTTTAAAATATTATAAATCAAAGGAAATGGTAATTTCCAGGTCGGACCCAAAATGATCAAAATAGTTACATCTTGCAGGCTTCATATAACTCTTATTGACTTAAATGCGGAGATCGGAAGGGTGGATGGGGGGGCAGGCCTTGCGCTTCCCACTCCTAACGTCACGCTAACAGCTGAAAAAGCAGACGAAATCCGGATCGAAGGTGCGGGGGCTTTTACCGACCGCATGAAACGGGCCGTTGAAGCCGTACTCCCGGAAGGGGAAGGTATAAGGATAAACGTTGAGTCTCTCATTCCCCCTCATGTCGGATTTGGCTCCGGGACCCAGACCTCTCTTTCGGCTGCAGCAACTGTGAACGAGCTATACGGGCTCGGGATGAGCGTCCGGGATCTCGCATTCACCGTTCAGCGGGGGGGAACCTCGGGAATAGGAGTAGGGGCATTTGAAAACGGCGGGTTCATTGTGGACGGAGGGCACAGGTTCAAGGATAAAGGAGCTTTTTTACCCTCGGCTGCCAGCAGCGTGCCTCCAGGCCCCGTGCTCTTCAGGAAAGATTTCCCGGACTGGAACCTGGTAGTTGCCGTCCCGAATGACAAGGGGATGCACGATGAGGAGGAAGTGGCGGTTTTCAAGAAATTCTGCCCCCTTCCCATCGAAGAGGTCCGGGAAGTTGCTCACGTCGTGCTCATGCAAATGATGCCTGCCGTGGTGGAAGAGGACATCGAGAGCTTCGGGGCAGCCGTAAACCATGTCCAGAACGTGGGCTTCAACAGGCTTGAACACTACGTCTGGCCGGATATTGTCAAGGAAGTCTCAGGCTTCATGCGTACCCGCAGCTACGGTGCCGGGGTGAGCTCATTCGGGCCTGTGGTCTATTCCCTGGTGGACAACAAAGCTGAAGGGCGGGAACTCCAGGCAGAAGTCCAGCAAATGCTCGATGAGTCCGTCGGCGGGACAGTCTTCATGACAAAAGCCAAAAATAGTGGTGCGGAGATCACCAGGCTTTGAGTCCGGAAAGCTGAGAGCTGGAATCCCAAATTCAATTTTTTGTAACTTAACTTCTGGGAACTTAATCTGGAAACCCAATTTAGTGAGAATGCGGAGGCAAACTACCGTGTTCATGTTCCGGGATACTGTGAAACTCCTCTCCTGAGGAACCAAGGGGATCCACATGGACTACAGCATTTGAAAGGTAAGCCAGGTCATGCAGCAGCCTGTGCCGCACCTCCACTGCAATGGCGTGGCCGGCTTCCACCGAGAGTCCCGGGTCAACCGCAATGTTCACCTCGGCATGCAGTCTGTGCCCGAGCCAGCGTACCCTGACCTCGCTCACATCCCTGACTTCCTTTATCGTGCCGAGTTCCTGCCTTATCTCATCCACGATTTCAGGGTCAACCCCGTCGAGCATGCGGGATAAAACGGCTTTTCCCGCGTCCAGGACAATGTGGAGGATTGCAACGGTTATGAGCAGTCCGATTAGTGGGTCTGCAAGCGGGTAACCAAGCCAGACCCCAAGCACCCCGAAGAGCACGGCAAGGCTTGTATACCCGTCCACACGAGCATGATATCCGTCAGCCACCAGGGCGGCACTTCCTATTTCTTTTCCTATGCCTATCCTGAATTTGGCAACCAGTTCGTTGCCTAGAAAGCCTATTATGGATGCGACAACCACCGCACCCAGGAAATCCACAGGCTGTGGGGAAAGCAGCCTTCGCATGGATTCATAGGCAGCAACGGCGGCACTGAATAAGATCAAAAACACAATTATGAGCCCTGCGAGGTCTTCTACCCTCCCGTACCCGTATGTGAAGCGTTTGCTGGGCTTCTTTCGGGCAAGAAGGAAGGCAAAACCCAGGGGTATCGCAGTTACGGCATCTCCTAAGTTGTGGATGGTGTCGGCAAGAAGAGCCACGCTGCCCGAAAGCCAGACAATGGCGACCTGGAAGAGCGCTGTAAGCATTAGCCCTACAAAAGACCACTTGACCGCGTAGAGCCCCCTCTCCGTGGAAAGGAGTTCCGGATCAACCACACCGTGGGTGTGGGCCTGGGGATTCCCCCTGTCAATTTCTTCTGCACGGGGACGTTTTCCGTAATCCTCCTCTCCTTTTGGATCCTTTTGTACCAACTCTATCATCGTATCTCACCGTACCCCACCGTACCCCACCGTACCTCACAGCACCTCACCTCACCTCACCTCACAGCACCTCGCCGTACCCTACAATATTATTACCGGTCTTCTCATGGATCTCAACTTCTCTTTGATCTCAATTGCTTTGGTACCTGCCCGACACGTGCTTTCTGCCCGGAAAGATCTGAAGTCTCCCGGAAGAATGATATGGGGTCTCTCATAACCGCAATGAGCATTCTCAGAACCACTGGTCCAGGGTCTGCTGCCGTCCCCCCGCTGCCGCTTTCAGGCGTTCGAAAGCTTTTTCCATCCTGTCCTCTGAAAAGCCATGCTCTTTGCAGAGGAATTCGATAAACTTGTCATGGTCCGGTTTTTTCCACTTCAGTTCGTAGTCGTCCGTGGTTTCCGGGGAGGTAAAGAAATCTCTTATCCGGTCAAGGGATTCGATTTCAACCTTTTTCTCCCTGAGCACTGCATGGATATCCCCGTGCTTCTTGACCAGTTTCAGGGCGGTTTTCGGGCCTACCTTCTCAAGACCCTTATTGTAGTCCGTGCCCACGCAGATTGCAATGTCTATTAGCTGCTGCCTGTTGATTTCAAGGGCTTTGAGAGTCTCTTCGAGTTCGATACTCTCGGGTTCGACGTCAACGTAAACATTTCTTCCGGGAAGCTTTCTTTTTCCCGTAATTGCCAGGTTCCGGACAACCGCCGGAGCCCCGAAAAGGAAAGAGTCGTAGTCCTGTGAGGCAACGAAATCCGCATCTTTCTTAAGGACCATATAGGCAGCCTGGGCTTCACCTTCGGAGGGAGCCTGGACCCAGGGGATACCCATAATGTCGAGCAGGTACCTGGCATCCTCCACAATTTGCTGGTCGACCTTTGAAGAAGCCTGGGCGTACTTGTAGGCAGCTTCCAGGTCCCCGTCGGCTTTAGCCGTCTCCCACTTTTCCCTCGCCGATTCCCGGACCTCTTTTCTTTTGTTCAGGGTTTCAGCCTTCAGGTCCGGAGCTTTGCCGTCAAAGACAAAGACAGGCTTGATTCCGACTTCCACAAGGCTTGCGGTCCGGTAGAGCAGGCCTGAAAGGTGGGAGGTTACTCTCCCTGAGGAATCTTGCAGGGGATTTCCGTCCCTCTGGCGAATGATGCTTAAAAACTGG
This sequence comes from Methanobacteriota archaeon, assembly GCA_016841625.1. GTDB lineage: Archaea > Halobacteriota > Methanosarcinia > Methanosarcinales > Methanosarcinaceae > MTP4. The sequence goes on along the minus strand of JAENYU010000002.1, from coordinate 100,007 downwards.
TGCAGGGTGTTGAACGCATCGATTGCAACTACACGGTTTGCAAGGTACGAGAGTTCAATCTTTTTTTTCTGGAGCAGGTCGCCGATATCTGTACCCATGTTTTCCCTCGGTTTTCCTCTGAATTTCCTTCAGCGCACATGGCGCTTTATTCTGTGCTTAGTTCTGTGCTTAGTTCTGTGCTTAGTTCTGTGCTTGGTTATGTGCTTGGTATAAGGTTATGCGTACTGAAATTTTATGTTTACCGCATCATTTGCTTACTTAAGTATTTGTTTATCTCAGTGGAACAGTGAAATACTCGGAAGGAAAAACAGAAGGATGGGTAAACAGAAGGATGGGTGAATAGGGGGTGCATAAACAGAAAAACCTGCTTGCAAATTCAGTCCAGAACCACTTCCACCGATTCGCTCATATTGAAGTTAGAGGCGAAATCCCTGGCATAGAGTGCGGTGTAGTAGGTCCCCTCCGGCAGGTAGTCAAAGATGAATCCCGCATCGTCGGTCACTGAAATCGTTTCCAGCGCTGTCCAGTTCCGGGTCCCGTCATTCCCGTAAAGGGGAGCATATGCGGTGAGGTCATCCCCCGCTTTCAGGCTCAACACCTCCCGCGAAAAAAGAATGTTCCCGTTTTCCAGTATCTCGTAGGGGTTAAGATATGTATCCACGGTCCCGTTCTCCGGGTCCAGGTAAAGGTAAGCAAGACAGTCCCTGCCCTCTCCTCCCCTTTGAAGTTCGAGTTCCGTGGAGAGAATTCGGATTCCATCCTCGTTTTCCCCTTCATACGTCGCGGATATGAGGGAGTAGGCACCAGATCGATTGTCCCGGAAGTAGACCCATTTCCCATCCCATTCCGGGAGGCAGTAGGTACTGTCCCCGGAACAGACGACAGGCCATTTTCCGAGAAGGATGACTCCCCGGGCTGAGTTTATGAAGTAGACCTGCTCAACCGAAGCCACCCCCGAATCATCTTTAACCGTAAAAGAATCCCCTTTTTTCGAAATATCGGGTTCCTTCAGATCCGTACAGGTCCTGTCCATGTACTCTCCCAGAACGCCGTACCAGGTCTCGGAAACCGAAACTTCGCGGTATTGCCGGTAATAACTTTCCGTGGCGTGAGGCGAGTAAACGGAGATGCCATGTGCCCCCGGGACTGATCCATCATGCCGCGCATAGACTACGAAAGTATCAAGAGTTTCAAGAAGGGTTTCGGCCTCCGTCGAAAGGTGGGGGACTTCTTCCCGGACTTCAAGGGTAAAACCCTTCAGGTCCATCGAAACTTCGGCTTCCTGCCGGGGTTCGACCCCGAACTTCCTGGCTCCGGTAAAGGATGCCCCGAGTCCGCAGTAAGCCCTGGGGTTTGCAATTTCGGATTCCAGTCCCGCTGCAAGGGCATCAAAACTTTCCAGCACGGCATCGGTTTTTGAAAGGTCCAGGAGGGAGAGGGTAAGTGGGCGTACATGTGCGGGGTTTTCCAGGTAGCTGTCAATGATTTCCCTGCCCACGGTTTCAGGCGGGGCATCCGGGTGTTCTGCGGCATATTCCGCAAAAGCGGTGTAGTCCCAGCCGTGCGTAGGTTCGATTGTTTCGGAGGCTAGCATATAATCGGCAAACGGTCCGACTGCTTTTGCAAGTTCGAGGGTGGACATGAGGCAGGCGTCAAAGCCTATGAGGTCAAAATGAAGCTCTGAGGCTGCAAGGGCGCTTTCGAGTTCGGGAATTTCAAGACTGTCGTAGCCGTGGTTTTCATCAAAGCAAAGCCCCCTGTAGGCATCCCCGTGGTCCCAGAAAATTAGCAGGACTTTTTCACTTTCGTAATTGTCCCGGATATAGGAAAGAAAGGTTTCCAGGCTTTCTTTGTCCCCCATGTTTACCCGTTTATATACTTTTCGGCGGTAGGCCTCGTTGCCCACGACCTCGTCAGCCGCATCCTGCCTGAGGTCTTCCAGGTCGGCAATGGTCATGCCTTTCCATCCCTCTGCAGCAGCCCCCCCGTAAGCCAGCACAACTTCCATGTCCGTTTGGTTTATGGGCGTGCCTTCAAGGATTTCAAGGATATCCAGGCTCGCATATCCGCTTTCAGACTCAAGGTCGCTTCCGACCATATAGACAGCTACAAGGGTAGAAACCCGGAGCTTTCCGGACCCTGTTTCCGTTCCGTCGGCAACAGGTGTACTTCCCTCCATTCCCCCGGTTTCAGGACCAACGCCACCATCAAAGCAGCCGCTACCCAGAAGACATATGAGGATAACTGCTATGGTCCCCACCCTTTTCATTCCTTATCCCCAGGTCCGGAAACTCCCGAAAATCTAATACGGGCTCTCCGGTCCAATGAAAAAAATGCGAATATATTTAGTTTATTCTATGCCTCCATGCCCAATCACCTTCAAAGGGGGGTCAGGCAATGACATCGAGACGAACGTCGATTACGGGGTCTTCATTAGCATCAATCTTGGATACGGTCAGAAGATTACCTTTTCTTTCCAGCAAAGTTGTCTTCGTAACCTGGACCTGGTGCCCGTCAGACGGTTTTTTTCCACCGCTCTTGTGGATTACCAGAAGTTTCTGCCCTGCTTCGGCCCCTTCCCCCATTTTTGAAACTATATTCCGTATTACCTGCTCAAAATCGGAGTAAATTAAAATCTCCGATTTATTAACAGCCTTTTTAATAATACCGATTGGTTCCAGACTAAGGTGCATATCTGCGTTCCTTCTTTTCCTATTTACACCAAAGGATAACTAGATTATACCGATTTAGGTAATAATAACTTCCGATCGAGAATTACTTTAAATATATATTTGTACCAATCATGTTTTTCCGACATTTGCCGTAATACATTATATTCCTTTTATATAGTTTTCGGTGCCGATGTCAATCTGGACGAAAACATCTCTCCTCCTGTTAATACTATTTTTGAACTTTTTATTATTAAATGCTATTTTTCTTTATCAGTCTCATATTAATTATTCTAAATTATCTCTCTGCTTTTGATTTAGATCCCCTTATAAATTAGACAGAAGACGCAAAAACAGGGGATTGCAGGGAGTTATAAATCGGTAAATGGTTAATAAGAGCCGCTGAAAAGAAAACAGGAGTATAAATTATTGTAGGAAAGGGAGCACTACAAATAATGAACTCTGGAACTCCTGATTCTGGAACTCCGCACTCCTCAAATTACAAAAAGCAGCTATGTGGGCTCAACGTTTCCATTTCGCAAAAAGCCAGCCTTTTTTAATAAGGAGTGCTGCAAAGCTTAGTGGTATTTCCTGAGGTTGAATTCGTAAATAGCGTTGTCGACCTTGCTTACGAGCTCATTCATCTTGTCTTCCATGTTGTTTTCTGTGTTCTGGATGTTTGCCCTGAGGGAACGGTCCTTTGATTCCATCTTCTCCTCGAGACTCCGGAGCCTGCCATCTATTGAGATCAGCATTGCGGATAACGTCCCGATGAGGATCATTACCGAGATGATGATAAGGGGGTTTGAGGGCTTGTACGTGAACCTTCTAAGCCATTCAAAGGATAGAAGGAAAGATGACAGGATCATCACAACAAAAAATACGGTATCTCTTGTTTCCATTGTATACCTCTAACATACTCATTATGGAAATTCTCTGCACTGCCATGATTACCGTGAAAATATATCAAGTATTCCAAATTTTTTTGATGGATAGTACTTTTGCCGAAGTATTTACGGTTTTTCTATTTTTCTTATTTTTTACACAGATATGCTATTTATTTTTTTGCACAAATTATTTATGTTTCCTTTTTCCATTTCCTGTCTCCTTCCCTTAAGCTGTCGAAAAATAGCTTTGACACCGTAAAAGCTCGAAAGGTCCGGGGATGTTTTGGTAAACTTGGATTGAAAGAATAAACCCGTTCTCAAAACGTTATCTCTTGCGCACTTTAACTGGTGGCATAGGTAAATATATGATATTGCATATCTTAACAAGAAGATTTAGGGGGAAACTCCGTTACCTGGAGTCGGAATGCCTGAATACAGAATTAAATTTAAGGGTGAGTTCTTCCTTCCTTCCTCTTGCCAGATGGTGGATTTACCAGTAAACTTTATAATAACTTTCTAATAACTTTATAATAACTTTATAATAACTTTATAATATAACATTGCAGAAAGACACTACATTTATAAAGGAATAGTAAAGGCATAGTGTCAAGAATTGAGGAGCACAGGTACTTGACTTCCAGTAAACAATCACTAGCGGAATATTTTCCAATGATTACCATGGCAGGGCTGATCCTTTTAGTACAGGTTCTGGCGCTGTTACTGGCCAGCCCGATGGAAATAAGTGAAATGCAGGCATTTGATGACCCGACACAGGTATCTAATTCAATCTACTACCTCGTCCTGATCCTGGCCTTCACCTTGCTCATCCTGATCGCAATAAAAAAGAATATGAAGTGGTTCATCAGCTTATCTATATACTTTGCGATTCTCAGCACCCTTTACTATGTGTTCATCGCTCTGCTGGCCCTTTTCCCTTCATTCGAAGGGCTTGAAGTCTGGATCTCAGCACTGCTCTCTGCAGGGTTGACATTGCTGCTTTACAAATATCCTGAATGGTATGTTATTGACATTTTGGGAATTTGCATAGCCAGCGGAGTCAGTGCCCTTTTAGGGATTTCTCTGTCCGTTATCCCGGTAGTCGTCCTTCTCCTGCTCCTTGCAATTTATGATGCAATCTCCGTCTACAAGACAAAGCATATGATCACCCTTGCCGAAGGGGTAATGGACCTGAAACTCCCCATCCTTTTCGTAATCCCCAAAAAGCGCGGTTACTCTTTCCTGGAGGAAACCTTTGCGGAAGGAGAAAAGAGAGAAGCCTTTTTCATGGGGCTCGGGGATGCTGTCATGCCTACCTTGCTGGTGGTCTCGGCAAGTGTCTTTCTGGAAAACGGCGGGCCAGCAAGCTATCCGGTACTGGGGGCCATGCTCGGGACCCTTGCAGGATACTTTGCCCTCTCCATCCTTGTCATGAAAGGGAATCCCCAGGCAGGGCTTCCTTTCCTGAACAGCGGGGTGATTCTCGGCTTTTTCGCAGGGCTTCTCGTCTCAGGGTCATCAATATCGTCAATAATGTGAATGTTGCCTTGTGAACGTTGCTTTGTGAATGTTGCTTTGTGAATGTTGCTTTGTGAATGTTGCTTTGTGAATGTTGCAACGTAAATTTCCCCCTTCCCATTTCATTTATTTTTATAATATTCATCCCCCAGGCTGTCTTCTCCGTTATCACAAGATTTTTTTAATTTATAGGTTTATTATTTCCTATGGCCAAACGAATCGCCGTGGTCTTCGACAGTGCCGGGACCCTTCTCCACATGTACCGGGTCGCAAAAGAAGCCTCCACAGGTCGTATTCTTGAAAATATAGAGAGCACCGCAATTGTCGCAAAAAAGAACGGGTGCGGGCTAGTTGTTCTGAATACCGAAAACGAAACCATACTTCATTCCAGGGCAGAAATGCCCCTTTTTGAGTTCATAGAAGAGTACAGGATCAAGATAGGGATTAGCTGCTCAAAGGGAGAATTGTCCGCGGAGACCGTCTGTGAGATTTTACAAGGAACGCAACTCCGAATGGGAGACCTCCATGAGGTTCTTCATGCGGTATCTGCCCGCTGCCCGAACATCTTTTACCTGGCCGCAGGGTTGATCGTGGACTCGGAGGCCCGGGACGTGCCCTATGTGCTCAGCACGGGTGGTCAGGTCTTTAATACCACCCTGGAGACCGTCCGAACCCTCCAGGAAATGGAAGTGGACACCTATATCGCATCCGGGGACAGCATGCGGACCCTCTCACAGCTAGCAGAATTCATAGGAATTCCCCCCGAAAGGGTCTTTGCCCTTGCAACCACCAATATGAAGGAAGAAGTTGTACTCAAGCTAAAAAACAAATATGAAAAGGTGGTCATGGTAGGAGACGGCATCAACGACATTCTTGCCCTGAGAGCAGCAGACGTAGGAATCATGACGGTCCAGCAGGGCGACAAAAGGCCTGAGAACCTCAAAGAAGCAGCCGATCTTGTGCTTGATAACATTATCAAAGTCGTGGATGTGGTACAGGGACTTTAAGAGGAGATACTAAATCAGGCAAATCCGGCTTAGGCTCTTGATTTTGGGAGTTAACAGTGAGAAAATAATACGTTATGTTTATGTAATGTTTACTCTTATCTAGTTATTGCCCATATGTGTGAAATTAATCGTTTACGTTAATATACCTGCTCCACCAGAATACTTCCCATTCATACTCTGTGGAAAGTGCCCCGGAAAGCGGTAAAATCCAACTTGAAATATTATTTCCAGCTCATAATTTACGGAGGAAAATTCATGCCAGTATTTATTGAAGTCAAAAACCTGACCGTAGATTTCGACGGCGTCAAGGCCCTGAAAAACGTAAGCTTGACCATCGATGAGGGAGAAGTCGTCGGAATTCTGGGAAGAAGCGGATCCGGGAAAACCATCCTCATGCACGTGTTACGCGGAACCGAATCTTTTGAAAACATTTCCGGAGAAGTGATCTACCACTTTGCCCGTTGCGAGAAGTGTGGGTATATAGAACGCCCCAGCAGGGTAAGCCAGAAATGCCCGGTCTGCGGCGAGCCACTCCAGGCTTTTGAAGCAGACTTCGTAAAACTTTCCGTGTACGACCCCCTCAGGAAAGAAGTTGCCAAAAGGATTGCAATCATGCTCCAGCGGACCTTTGCCCTCTACGGGGACGAAAGGGTCCTTGTAAACGTCATTAATTCCCTGAACGAAATCGGATACCAGGGAGAAGGCGCTATGAAAAAGGCGGTGGAACTCTTAGAAGAGGTCAACCTGAGTCACCGCATGATGCACGTGGCAAGGGAACTGTCAGGCGGTGAAAAACAGAGAGTCGTACTCGCAAGGCAGCTGGTAAGGAACCCGCTACTTCTTCTTGCAGACGAACCCACAGGAACCCTTGACCCCCTTACCGCAAAGCTGGTCCATGAAGCCGTCATCCGGGCCGTTGAAACTTATAATATGAGCATGGTCCTGACTTCCCACTGGCCCGAGGTTATCGAACAGCTGGCGGATAAGGCAATCCTGCTCGAAAACGGGGAGGTCATCATGGCCGGGGACCCCATGGAAGTCTCCACAACCTTCATGCAGAGCGCGTCCATGGTCAGGAAGGAATATAATGCCATGGTAGGTGAACCCATCATCCGCGTAAGAGACCTCTCAAAGCGCTACATATCGGTGGACCGTGGGGTTGTCAGGGCAGTGGACAAAATCTCATTTGACGTAAAAGAAGGTGAAATCTTCGGGCTTGTCGGAGTGAGCGGCGCGGGCAAGACAACCACCTCCAAGATCCTCATGGGAATTTTACCCCCCACCGAAGGGGAAGTAGAAGTCCGCGTCGGGGACGAATGGGTGGACATGACCAAACTCGGTGTGGACAACAAAGGCAGGGCAACCAAGTACATGGGTTTCCTGCACCAGGAATATGGGCTCTACACCCACAGCTCTGTCATCGACAACCTGACCGAGTCCATCAGCCTGGACCTCCCCTTCGAACTGGGGGTCAGGAAAGCCCTTATGACCCTCAAGGCCGCTGGTTTTGATGATGATAAAGCAAAAGCCGTTTTGACCAAGATGACCGATGAAATGAGTGAAGGGGAAAGGCACAGGATTGCACTTGCCCAGGTTCTTATTAAGGAGCCGAGAATAGTGATCATGGACGAACCTACCGGGACAATGGACCCGATTACAAAGGTTGCGGTCACAAACTCAATTCTCAGAGCCAGAGAAGAAGTTGGAGAGACTTTCGTCGTCGTCTCCCACGACATGGATTTTGTAAATGAAATCTGCGACAGGGTCGCCCTTATGCGCAACGGAAAGATCGTGGATCTTGGTGTGCCGAAATCCGTACTTTCTCAACTTACCTCCGAAGAAAAAATCAAAGCTGCAGAAGAATTATAAATAGGCTTTCACCTCTTAGTATGGAAAATACTAATATGAGGTGCTGGATTACGAGTAAACAGATTAGCGTAGAGGTGAACGGGCAACAATTCGAGCTGCCTGCAGGCTCTACCCTTGGAGACGCCCTGAAAGTTTCCAACGCCCCCTATAGAGCCGGTACAGCGATCGGAATTTTGAAAATGACCGCTGAAAGGAAAACGGAAGTCATCACTGAATACGCTATCAACACAACGAAAGGGGAATTCAGGATCGAACTTGAAGATTCCGATTCTCCCTCCAGAAAATTATGGGTTGAAAACTTCAAAAAATATGAAGGAAAAAGCGTCCATTGGGCAAGTCCGGAAGCTCTGGCTTTCGGGCCTTTTGAAGCCGAATTGAAGCCAGTGAGTGGGTCCAGAAGTTTTGAAGCTTTTGACGTTGTGTTCGGAGCAGGTGGATTTGATCCCGGGAACACACATCTGATAATTTCCAGGAAAAGACATCCTGCAGAATACGGAACTCCTGAAGACGGAGTTTTTGCAAAAGTCATAAGTGGAAAAAACTTATTAAATCGGGTTTCAAAAGATGACTCCATTCTGAACATAGAACCGGTAATCGAATGGGAGCAGCTTGCAGAAAAAACCTGCACAGGTGACCTTTCAACTCCTATTGAAGACGGGGCAAGCATATTCACTTATTTTGAGGTCGAGCTTTCCAGAAATGCTCCCCAGGGTGCGGAACATTTCTATGCCCTGACCCGGGAAGGGACTCTGAAAGTTGACTTTGTAGCCAGTTCTTTTATTTCGGATGATACTCTCCGGGAAGAAATCGCTCCTTATGAAAACTTTGAACTGCGGACAGAAGGCACTATTTCGGTCAGGACCGTGGGGTACGGGACAGGTAGGGTCTACATCTCAAGAGATGACAGGCCTTCCAGTTTAGTACACTCTGTCGTAGGGCATGTGACGAAGGGTCTGGAACTCGTGAAACTTGTCGAGAAAGGACAGGAGCTTGCGGTAGAGAGTCTTCCGCCCCAGATCGTTCTTTTGGGTCACAGTTTTGAAGAGGTAGAACCCGTGCTTTCGGCCATAGGGGTGGAACTGGTAAAAGAAGGGTATACAGGGGAAGATGCGGTAATTGTGAGGCAGGAGCCTGCCACCACCCTCGATATCCTCGGGGAAGCTAAGGTTACGGTTTTTGCTGTGCCCGGGTCACAACTCGTAGAAGTGGAACTCTACCCTGAAAAAGCTCCTAAATCAGTGGACTTTTTCCGTCATTCCCTGGAACTCAAGATAAAAACCGTGGGACAGTTGCTTGTCAGCATGGTCTATGAAAATACCTACCTTTTCAGGGCTGAGAAGGTAGAAGCCATTAAGTACAAAGAAATCCTGCCCGAAAACACCCCCACAGGCAAAGTCCTTGCCGGAGAATTCGGTATCACAAATCAATCGGCAAAGAGGATGGGAAACATCGGGGTAAAACTTGTGGATGACGACCTTTTCGGCCCTAGCGGGGAAAAGTTCTCCTCAACAAATATCATTGGCAGGGTCATTGACACCGAGAAACTGAAGGGCGTCAGGGAAGGAGATGTGATATACGTACGTGAAGCTGTACGTAAGTAAAGCTACACGTAAGTAAAATGCCATCTAAACCGGGCTTACGTATAAATAACCCTTCTCAAAATGGGTCTATAGATAACATAAGCTCAATCAGAGTGTTGGTAATTACGTAAAATAAACCCGTTCATCATTCCAGTTATCTAAATACAATATCCGTGAGTAGGTTCACGCGTGTGAATTTTATCACAGGCGGATTTCACCGCAGGTAAAGTCTCCCGCAAGCTCAAAAGAGGCGGAAAATGACAGACGTTAAACAGGAAGAGATTACAAAGGTCATTGTAATCAGTTCGGATAAGGTGCTGCCTGTAGATGCAGCCATGAGGATTTACGAATCAGAGTTTCCTGTCACGGTAAAGGAAACCTGTTTCGGGCTTATCGTGACCGGGCCTGCAGAAGAGGTCCTGGCGGTGACGGAAGAAATCCGGAAACTTGACAAAAACCATATTTTTGTTAAGGACAGAGGATTCCCCGCAGGAGACGAACGGCGCTGTCGTGCAGTCCGGGGCGGAGGGCCAAGGCCCGGATTTCATTTCCTCAGGGAAGAAGTGCAGATGCTCTCTGCCATAGGAACTGCTCTGGATGAACTGGAGGCAAAGGAACCCGTGAAAAGCCCGGCGAAAAAGGACAAACTTAAGGTATCAGAGTTAGAACGGATCATTGAAGCGGAAATTGCGAGGTGAGTGTGTTTGGCGAAAGTTTTCATTTATCCTGTAAACAGTCTTATCCTGGCTGACCTGGTGGAGCGCTTCGGGCACAAACCCCTTGCTGTAATGAACCAGGTGCGTGAAAAAGTTACTAAAATAAGCCTTGACTCACCCCCTATCAATATTACCCCTGAAGACCCGAAAATCGGTCTTCGCTACGCTGCAGTGGAGGTGCCTCCCGGGGTAAGGGGGAGGATGGCCCTTATAGGTCCCCTGATCGAGGACGCGGAAGCAGCAATAATCGTTTCTGACCCCCCGACTAACTTCGGTTGTGTGGGCTGCAATCGTACAAATGAACTTATGAAGTATCTTGTCCGCTCGAAAGATATCCCGATCCTTGAGCTCAGGTACCCTGAAGCCGAAGAGTACGCCCAGGAGTTCGTGTACAAAATAGTAGCGTTTCTGGAATCACTGCCCCGGGAGGAAGAATAATGGGTGACAAGACCGGAGTTGTCAAAATAGCACTGGTATCCTGCGGCTCCGAATATTCCGGGGTACAGCCAGAATTTGAAGCTGCTGCCGAAAAGGTAAACGCAAAGTTCGTGTATCCCGAAATTGATGTTGCAGGCCTGGACAGCATAGGCAAGGAGTTTGGGCTCGAGGTGGCCAGCGGGGACCTTCTGCTCATGATGGCAAGGGCAAAAGCCGTTGTAGAAGGCACGACCCAGGTGGACGGGGTCTTTATCACCACCTGTTTTCGCTGTGCTGAAGGGGCGATTGTCCGAAACGAAGTCAGAAGGTACATCCACAGGTATTCGGATCTCCCGGTAATCAGCTATTCCTTCACCGAAAGGACCACTTCCGGAACCCTGTTAACAAGGCTGGAAGCCCTGACAACCGTTGCCAGGAGAAGGCACCTGCTGGCAAGGGAAACCCAGACAGGCCTGACTGCGGGCATTGACTCGGGTTCCACCACGACCAAAGCCGTTGTCATGAAAGATAACGAGATCATAGGTTCAGGCTGGGTGCCCACCACCAAAGTCCTTGAAAGTGCCGAAGAAGCGTATTCCCTGGCCCTTAAAGAAGCCGGGGTTTCCAGGGACGAAATCCAGGCCCTCGGGACCACCGGGTACGGGCGTTTCCTGGTCGGAGAACATTTCAATGCCCGGTTGATTCAGGAAGAAATCACGGTAAACTCCAAGGGAGCGGTCTACCTGGCAGACATCCAGAAAGGCCCTGCAACTGTCATTGATATTGGTGGGATGGACAACAAAGCGATCTCCGTGGACGACGGAATCCCTGGCATGTTCACCATGGGAGGGATCTGCGCCGGAGCTTCGGGGCGCTTCTTTGAGATGATCTCGAAACGCCTGGGTGTGGACATCACGGAGCTCGGAGCCCTGGCAGTTAAAGGCATGCAGGAAAAAGTAACGATGAACAGTTACTGTATAGTCTTCGGGATCCAGTCTCTGGTAAACTCCCTTGCCAAGGGGGCTCTCCCGGAAGACGTTGCCGCAGCAGCCTGCTACAGTGTGGTCGAGCAGATCTTCGAACAGCAGCTGCAGGAAGTGGACGTAAAAGAACCCCTTATCCTGGTCGGGGGCTCGTCCCTGATCGAAGGGGTCCCGAAAGCTCTCGGTGACCTTCTCAAGATAGATGTCCTTGTGCCAAAGAACTCCCACATGATTGGGGCAGTCGGGGCGGCCTTGCTTGCTTCCGGCTATGTGGAGGAGTGAGGCGGCATGGAAGTGCTTGAGACCTTTATTGTTGAATCGGCAATTGATTCGGAAACGGCCTTTTACAGGCAGATTATCGAGGATAACCTATCAAGTCTCAGGCTCGGGCCCGCAGTAGGGAGGATTAAGGTTGTGCTGCGGCCGGAAGACTCCCTTTTCCAGATGGTAATCATTCTCCGGGATGTCGGCTCGAAGCTGACAACCCTTGACATTGCCGACGTGGAAGCGAAAGCCGGGACTGCACACGAGGTCGTCATTTCGATCAAGAAGGAAAGGTATCTCCCGGATCTTCTTAAGAAACTCTGGGGACGCTATGGGAAAGGAAACATCAGTCAACCTGACCGGTGGACCGTGGCAGTGGACTCGAACAGGCCCCTGGAAGAAGCCGAGTTTATCGAAAAGATGATTGTGGCCGATCCCAGACACACCCTGCACGAAGACCTTGTGGACTTTGCAATCCGGGTGACCCCTGAAGGGTTCAGGGTCCGCTACCACCTGTTCAAAGGCAACCGTTTTGTCTTCGTGGCATCCGAAGAAGCCATGAAAAAGGAATGGATTGAGGAAGCAGGAGCAATGCTCGAAGAACTACTGGCAGGAGGGAAAACAAGATGACAGGCATATTCCTTCCATATCTTTACACCGGAGGAGTCCATAAGCACGGGCTTATTCTGGAACTGCTGGAAGACCTTGGAGGCTACATAATCCAGAAAGTGGTTACTGGAACCGAGGTCAACCTGATTATGCTCATCCCTGAGAAGGACGTGCACCTGGTAAAGGAGCTTTCCGACGAGTTGCTAGGGGTCCTGCTTGTGGCTTCACTGACGGGAGTTGAAATAGCAGTTGTTTCTCCCACTCTCGCCTCGCACCATCTTCCTCACTCCGCATGTGACGTGGCAGAGTACCTCCGCCACCCCGGAGCTAATACCAACATGATCGGGCTTGCGCGAGGGATGGGACGAAGAGTCTCCCTGTCCATGGACTATGAACGAAAGCTGATAAATGAGCATGACATCGCGGTGTTCACGTTCGGGTCCTTTAGCGACTGCATCATAAATAAAAAACCCAAACTCTTCGAGGGTATCGAGATCCCTATCGTGGTCACAGGTGGCCCGGAACTGAAGACCGAAGAAGTTCCCGGGGCAGACCTCTACGTGGGGGACATAGGGCGGGTTTCGCACCGGCTCAGGCGAAAAAAGGAAACTGACGCCCTGGATAGGCTCAACGAGGAAGTCGGAAAGGTCGCAGACAGGATCCGAAAGCAGCTTGCAAAAGACCCCCTTGCCGTTTTACCTGCCAGGGTTATGAAGGAAATCGAGAACCAGGTCCCTGATATCAAAAGGATACTTTCTCCGGCCCCAATTACCATGCAGTTAAACGGGCTCAGGGTCAAACTGTCCTATGACGAATACCACGAGAAGATTGAAAACCTGGAGTTTGATGAAGGGGTGGTACTTTCTGAGCTTGCAAATGTTTCCAGATCAAAAATGAAAAATTATATATTGATAAAAATCAAATCTAAGTCTGACGTTGGTTTTGCAATTTAACCCGGATTTTGTCCACTTTACATTTTTATTGGGTTTGTTTGGAACCGATCCTTTAAACTGTAAAGCTTGAAAGCGTAAAACAGCTATCTAAAATCCGGCATCCACATCTTATGTATGCTGGTGGTTTCTTATGGAACTTGAAAACATTGTGGAAATTTTAAAAAAGGACCCTGAAAATGCAGTCCCTGCACTTCTTGAAGATGTCCGGAAACAGTATGGGGAAGTCCCTTACATCATGAATTTCATGAAAGATATGCCGGAAATCTTCATCCCGAAAGCCCTTTATGACAACTCGATCATGCGGGAGTTCAAGAATCTTGACCCTGAAACCGTGGAACTTATTTCCATAGGTGTGGCATCTGCCCTTCGCTGTGAGCACTGCCTGAAGATGCATATCAGGATTGCAAAGAGAAAAGGCATTCCGAAAGAAAGCATCTTTTATGCAATCATGATTGGGGCCTCCCTCTCGAATGCCGCAGTGCTTGCCGAAAGCACGAGAGCCCTGGCATCCGAGTTCGAAGGTGAGGACGAAGAAACAGGCCAGTGTTGCGACCCTAACTGTGAGGTCTGTAATATTTCCGGAGCATCTCTCAAATAATAAATCAGGATGAGATTTCTTTCCTGATTATTCTTTTTTGAATTTAGCCCGGGGCAAACTCGCTTACGTGTCAGACCATTCCGAGCGATCCGAAGCTAACAACCGGACATGTGAACACCGCCTGTCAATAAATTTTATCAGTCACTTATTTATTATGCAGAGTCGTTTTTATTAATCGAAACCTTATGCTCCACATGAAATTACTGCGTATAATACTACTGCTGTTTCTTGTTTTATCTCTCACCCCCACGGCTTCCGCATACAGCTATGGAAGAATCCTCGATGAGCCGTGGGATCATTCCCCTATCACGGTTTTTATCGATGATGATAACGTGCCTCTCCACTACAGTCCAACCTACTATGCACAGGTAGAAAAATCCCTGGAGTACTGGGAGGAAGGAGGCAATGGAAAGCTGGCTTACACGCCTGTTTTTGAACTCACGGACTCTGAAAAAGCCGACATCAGGATCCGCTGGGTCGAAAACCTGGAAAGCGTTGAGGGGGCACCTTCCGGAGTGGCAGGGTATGCAAGGCCATATCTTGTGGACGAGCAATTCGTGCAGGTGGACATCGTCCTGGAAGTCGGGAACTATCAGGGCAGGGGCTGGCGACAGTACGGGGACGGAACAATGTTCGACATCACAAAGCACGAACTCGGGCATGCCCTCGGGCTCGGACACAGCGATGACTCGCGGGACATCATGTATCCCGAATACGAACTGCGGGATGATGTAAACCCCCTCCTTCTCAGCAAGTACGGCTCTTTTTTACGCGCAGGAACCCTCGCGGCTCTTGTAGTCCTGCTTTTCATTGGGATAAGCTGGCGTTCCAGCAGGAAAAAAAGAAAGAAACTTGAAGATAAATACCTGAAATAAGTCCTGGAATGAAATTCCTGAAATAACTCTGGGAACGGATGTGAAATAATTCCGTAAAGGAGTTAAACGGAAGCTCTGGAAGGCTAAAGGCTCTCCAGGGCATGTTCTTTGAAAAAATTCCTGAAATAGGCGGGAAGGGCTTCCATTTTCACGATCTCTTCAAGGGCAACCCAGGCGTACTCCACGTGCTCATAACTCAGCTGCACGTCTATCACATTGAACCCGCCGTCATAGACAATGGCAATAACCTTTTTTGCAGGGAGCTCGAAAGTTACCTCCCCTGCGATTCCCCCCGGATTGACCGAAATCCCGGTTTCTTCCTGAACCTCCCTTGCAACCGCTTCTTTCAGGGTTTCCCCCCGATCCACCTTTCCCCCCGGAAGGTCCCACTTCCCCGGGTTAGTGCGGGAATTCTCCGAGCGCCTGAGTAGCAGGTACTCCCCCTTCTCATTCCGGACAAGGGCATAGACCGAAATGATGTAAGGCTTCTTGAGTTTCATAGCTTAATATTTAAGGTTCCCCTGCTTTAAAGGCTAGCTTCTTTAATATATTTAGACTATTATACAGTTTTATTTTGATTTTTAAGATTTCATTTTAGATTTTTCAAGGTTCTATTTCATAGATCGGGAGGACAAGCATTTAAAATGGGTGGCGGCATAGGATAGTAAAAATCCGGGGAAAGGGAAGTATTACCGGAAAGAATGCAGGGGATTTGACATGGAAGCCTGGACAGGAAAAACCGTACACATTGACCTGAGTTCCGAATCGATATGTACCTCCCGGACAGATGGGGAGTTACAGGAAAGATACCTGGGGGGCAGGGGGCTTGGAGTGAAACTGCTCTTCGACCTCACGGATCCCGGGGCTGATCCCCTGGCTCCTGAAAATCCCCTTATCTTTACATCCGGGCCGCTAACAGGCCTTGCCCCCATGGCAGGGCGTTTTGTCCTTACATCGAAATCCCCTCTCACAGGTACCGTGTTCAGCTGGAATGCCGGGGGAAATTTCGGGCAGGAACTGAAAAAAGAATGCATTGATGCCCTTATAGTCACAGGAAAGGCTAAAAAGCCGGTCTATATTGAGATCCGGGAAGGAAAAGTTTCGGTCAAAAATGCAGAGAAGCTCTGGGGACTAAACACGGAAGAATGTACCGGCATTCTGGGTACAGAAGGAAGTGTTGTCTGTATAGGCAGGGCAGGAGAGAAACTGGTACGGATATCTTCCATCGTATGTGACTCCGTTCACAGCGGGCGAGGGGGTTTAGGGGCCGTAGCAGGCTCCAAAATGCTAAAAGCAGTTGTTGTAAAAGGCAAAGAAGGTCCAGGCAAAGGGCTGAAGCCTGCAGATCCTGAGAGGTTCGAAGAGACAGAATCAAGGGTTTTGAAGCTTTTCGAGGCAAATCCCGTGCTTTCCAAAGGGCTGGCAAACTATGGAACTCCCGTGCTTGTCAAACTGCTCAATTACCTGGGCCTAATCCCATGCAGGAATTTTTTGAAGAGGGGCACTCAGGTCGCTGACCGGCTTTCGGGAGAACACATCAAAGCCGGATTCGAGCTTGAAAAAGAAAGCTGTCCTGCCTGTCCCCTGGGCTGCATGCACAGGATCAAATCCACAAAACAGCTGGTTCCGGGCTATGACGGTCTCTGGGCATTCGGGTTGAACCTGGAAAACCCTTACTTCGAATCCGTGCTCAGGGCAAACCGCATCTGCATGGACTACGGGCTTGACCCCGTATCCGCAGGTTCCGTCCTCGGGGCTTATGCGGAACTTGAGTCCTGCGTCCTCGGTCCCCTGGAAATCGAAGCCCTCCTTCTCGAAATTGGGGAGGGGGAAATCGAAGCTGGAAAAGGAGCCCTGGAGTATCTCTCTGCAAGAGGCCGGCGAGAGCTCAGCATGGACGTTAAAGGGCTTGAAATTGCTGGTTTTGACCCGCGGGGGATCAGGGGGCAGGCCCTTGCCTATGCGACATCTCCCCATGGGGCTGATTACCTGACAGCCTTTATGGTGGGTCCTGAAGTTCTTGGAAAACCCCTCGGTCTTGACCGCCTGGGCCTGAGAGGGAAAGCAGGTATCCTGCAGGTCTTTGAAAACCTGACTGCGGTGCTTGACTCCCTTGCCCTCTGTCCTTATTCGGTATTTGCCCTGAACGAAGGTCCCTGTTCCGACCTTCTGCTTTCCGCTGCAGGAAAGCAGCTTTCTCCGGCAGAACTCCTGAATATAGGGGAGAGGATCTGGAATCTCGAGAGGATTTTCAACCTGAAAGCAGGATTTACACGTGCAGACGATACCCTTCCGGAAAGGCTTTTCGAAGCCTGCGGGGAAAAAAGAGGAGTTGAAGGGAATTGGAATGAAGGGGAAGATGGAGCCGAGGCCGGAATTCCCCTGCCTGAGTTTGAAGTTGCCCTTCTGGAATACTATCATTTCAGGGGCTGGGATGACGAAGGGCTACCTTCAGCCCGAAAACTGGAGGAGCTGGGACTCAGGAGTTGATGGGAATATTCCTGGGGATGAGCAGGACCCTACACGGCCTGGAACCGTTGACTTCTTGAAATAGTGCTTTTACTCAAAAATTCCGGTGTTTGCCCTCAAAATGCAGGGAATTTCCCTAAAATCCGGGGTCATTTCCCTTAATTTCCTGGAACTTTTCCCGGAAGACGGCTTAAAAACGGAGTCTTTCACATAAGCATTATATAGTCTAGGATAATTAACCGTATTAGTTTCGGCCCGGTTCAGGTTTGGATGAATCCCCGGGTTTCCGTTATATTGCATTTTAACTATCACAAAAGGCATGTAAATACATAAAGATAAGAATAAAGACAGGGAAGCATATCTGTAAAAAGCCCTGCACAGAAAGCCTTTGTCGGGCATCCCCTCTGGAAAAGGTCCGATCGCGGCGTTTACGTTAACCAATTTATCCGCTAAAATGCGAATTTACAGGAAGGATCATCATGAAAGAACAGGTAGAAGTTAAGAACCTCAAAGAAGGTAAATACGTAATCATCGACGACGAAGCATGCGTCATCAAGAGCATTTCCAAGTCCAAACCCGGGAAACACGGGTCCGCCAAGGCAAGAGTCGAAGCAATCGGGCTCTTTGACGGCCAGAAGCGTTCCTTCATAGGTTCCGTTGCAAACAAGATCTACGTGCCCCTCGTGGAAAGGAAGAACGCCCAGGTCCTCTCTATCACTGGCGACATCGCCCAGCTCATGGACATGGGGGACTTCACGACTTTCGAGATCACAATCCCCGAGGATTTAAAGGAAAGGATAAAGGAAGGAGAGGAAGTCTCTTACATCACTGCCCTTGGCAAGATCAAATTCGACATCAGGAAATAAAATTTCGGAAAATAACTGCAAAAAACTCAGGTTTTTATCAACCTGGGGCCCTCTTTTTTATTAGCTCAATTTTGTTGGCATAATTTTATCAGTATGATTTAAGGTAGATTAGAATATGTTTTTCCCCAGTACCTTTGTGGACGCCCTTGCAGATTACGAGTCCGCACGCTATGTAATCTTCGGGGTACCCTTTGACAACACCTCCTCGTACAGGGCGGGCAGCCGCTGGGCCCCGGACGCAATGCGCCAGGCTTCCGCAAACTTCGAGAGCTACAACCCCACCTTCGATATCGATCTTGCGGACCTGCTCATCCACGACGCAGGAAACCTCGATACCTCGGCATCCGTTGACGAAACTCTGCAGGACCTTTACGAGGACACAAAAGACCTCCTTTCCGACGGGAAACTGCCAATCATGCTCGGAGGCGAGCATTCCCTGACCTATGCACCGGTAAAGGCCTGTGCCGAGTCCGCAGGGGATGACTTCGGGGTCCTTGTCCTGGACGCCCACTTCGACCTCCGGGACGGGTACCGCGGCTTCAAGCACAACCACGCCTGCGTTTCAAGGAACATTCTTTCGGAAGTCACGAAAAACCTCGTATCAATCGGGATCCGCAGCGGCCCTGAGGATGAATGGGTCTTTGCAAAGGAAAACAAGCTGAAATATTACACCGCCGATGATGTGGAAGCTCTCGGCATGGTTGAAGTCCTGAAAGAAGCCCTGGACTGGCTGGACTGCTCCCGGCTCTATCTTTCCCTGGACATGGACGCCCTCGACCCTGCATATGCCCCAGGGCTCGGAACCCCGGAACCCTTCGGCCTGAATGCGCGGGATGTCAGGACCGCGGTCAGGACCCTCGCCCCCTTCTCAATGGCTTTCGACATAGTGGAGATTGCCCCTGAATATGATTCCGGACAGACGGCAATGCTGGGGGCAAAACTCATGCGGGAATTTATCGCCGCCCACGCCGCCAGTCACAGGTAATCATAATAAGAAGGCTCAGACAGGTCCAAAAAAAACTAAGTCTAATGGTCAAGTCTAAGAGCTAAGTGCAAAAGTTAAGTCTAAAAGCTAAGTGCAAAAACTACAGTAAAAAATACTGAAATCTAAAAACGGTAGGAAAAGAACGAAGCTTCTGAACTTCGTGGCTTTTCCACTTCAAAGCATTATCTCTTTGAGAGACCTGTCATCTTCAGTGAGATTTATTGGGTCTTTGGGAGATTCTGCCTATTTTTCTCTTCAGGTTTTACACATAACCTGTTTTTCAGCAAATCAAGGCCCGGATCATGCGCGCCAGAGGGCGATGATCTTGTCGATGGCTATGTGGGTGTACTTGTCACCCTTTATAAGGGTGAGCACGTTGTCTGCGCAGGCTTCGACTTTTCCGGTGAAAACGTCGGGACCGCCGCAGTAGACATCAATTATTTCACCGAGATGGTGTTCTACGATAAAGGACTGCATTGCTTTACACCTCTTAGATTTCTTCTGTGTATTCTTCCGTGTATCGGAGTTTTATCTGTTCGTTCGTTTTTCGCTTCTCTGCCCGTTCGCACATTTCACTTCGGCTTCAAGGAGATGGTTTTGCACCTGTCCGATGCTCTTTACAGGGGGAAAATTCCGATCTGTTTTCTGGAAACCTGTTTTCCCTTCTGTTTTCCTTTATACCTGTGCAGCTTCGGTGCTGGGAACTTGCCAGCCTTACCTCTACTCAATAAAAATCGAAAACCTTAAATCCAACTATTATTAATTATTTATAGGGATCTGAGAATCCCTTTGTATTGAGTTGTAACTTGTGCTAGCGACTTTAAGGGATCACTGAGCCCATATGGCTATGACCTTACCAATGGCTATATGGGTAAGTTTTCCCTCTTTTTTGAGAGTAAGTACGTTATCCGCACAGGCTTCTATGGTTCCTCTGAATAAATCCGGTCCACCACAGTAGACATCTACGGTCTTTTTCAGGTAATGCTCCACAATAAATGGCTGCATAGCGTTTTTTCCTCCCGTATATTTGCTATTAAAGGAATTTCACACCTTCTGTACGTCCGCAGGCGCCTCTAATTTTAATAACAAACTCATTCCTTATAAATTTGTTTGAAAACTAAATTTGTTTTTCGGGATGTACCGCCACATTAAGTTTCAGGGCAAGTTCTCTTACGCACCCGAAAGCCAGCTTCCCGCGCTGCCGCTGTTTCCCCGGGAAATAAATGGACTATTAATACGCCCGATTATTTCAGTTTTATTTGCGTTAGGGGATTCAGGAAAGCTAAGTTTACTTTAAAAAACAGCAGAAAGACTATATTTTCGAAAAATCTGATAAAAATATAAAACACGGCGGAAAAACTATTTAATCTGGCTTTAATTGTCTCGCCCCGGGAGGGATACAGGGAGTGGGCGAATCAAAGCCATTTACCTGCAATTAAAAAGAATCAAGAAGAGCAAGCACAAGCACAAGCACAAGAATAAGCACAAGCACAAGAACAAGCACAAGCACAAGAACACAACAAAAGCAAGAACAAAAGCAAGAACAAAAGCAAGAACAGAAGTTGGAGCAGGAGCAATAAGGAAATTGGCAGAAATCCGGTAAATAATAATTGAAAATGAAAAAAATTAAGGAGAAGGGCTTTTACCCTTCTTCAAATGTGTTTGTAATGGTTTTGCCTGTTCAGTCCTCTTCTTCAGATCCTACCGGCTCTGCTATCTGGGCCTGGGATACGGCGGACTGGGCTTCCGGGGCAAGGCTTGCCTCTTTTGTGAGAGCTGCGATCAGACAGCCTCTGGCAATGGCGTAGATCGGGTCCCTGGAGTCTCCACCGTTTGAGGAGCTTATGTACCTGGTCTTCTTGACGCTGGAAATCCTTATTGGGAGGTCTGCTTGTGCCAGCCTCTTTTCAAACATATCAACAAAGCCCTTGGCCCTGGTGCTTCCACCGGCTATTGCGACCTGGAACTCTGCATCAGGAGGTGCGGTCTCGGAGAGTTTGCGCTTGAGGTGCTGGAGGACATAGGTTAAGAGAGCATCATAGTACACGGCAAGGGCTCCCTGAACGCTTCCTATCTCGTACTGGGAACCAATGGCGAAGTCCGTTTCCTTGATTGCTGTGATCCTTTCCCTTGCCATCCCGGTTGCGATTGACACCTGTTCGTCGATCCAGTCGCCGCCGCGGGCAATGCTGAAGGAGACAATTGGGGTTGCCATGTAAGCCACGGTGACGTTTGTCATCCCAGCCCCGATGCTTATCCCGATACCGGTGAAGTTGGATTCGCTAAGGTCCGAGTAGACCACTGAAAGTCCTTCATCGATCAGGTAAGTGTTGTAGCCTAGCTGTTTTGCAAGTGCCTCTACGGTTTTGCTGTGGTAGAGCACATTGAGCTGGTTGTCCACGGGGTTTGCAGGGACGGAGATGTACGCGATTTCATCCTTCTTTTCAGGAGCTCCAAGCACCCTTTCGATGATAACTTTGATCATCGAGATGGATTCCTTTTCCTCGGGGCTGATGATACCTTGCTTCATAGGTCTTCTGATGCTTTTGTTGAAGACATTGGAAAACTTGAAGGCATCTTCCCCCAGGATATTAAGGTTGTTTCCTCTGTGGGTGTACAGTACCTTTCCATTGTCAAGCATGTGCTTTGTCAGGTCGTTGGATTCCATTTCAAGGAATGCATTTCTCTGCTGAGCAAAGGAAATCGAGCCATCCCCTTTGTCAGCACAAATAATGTTCATGGTTCCTACATCAAGTCCTTTAGCCATTTTTGTGCCTCTTGAACATCTTCATTCTACTTCTGAATATGCCTTTCTTACTGCTACTTTGCGTAGCCAGATCGGTACTGATGGCCTGAGCAAGCAGCATTGATGCCGAATCAAGCCCATCATCGCTAACTTTTAGCTTTCCGCTTCTTGCAAGCCGCAAGCTTTCAACTTCCGAAATGTCGTCCTTGACAACAATCTTCTTTTCTTCTGAGTCAGTAAGCGCTTTTCCGAGAATAAAGTCGTAATCTTCTTTTTTGACTCCAAGTTTAAAACTCGAAAAACCGTCTTTTTCGGATAGGGATTCTTCAAGGGTCCTCTGAACCTCTCTTTCGATCTCTTCTTCACTATACTTCTGCGTATTTTCGGCTTTCTTCTCAAAAAGTTGTCTTGCTCTCTCTTCAATCTGATTCAAAACCGAGTTTGCAAAGGCGTTTCCTGCGAGCAAGCAGGTCCCTGCGACATAGGTACCTGCCACGTAGGTCACGTTTGGATATTGCCAGCCTCCGGGGTATATCAGGGCAAAAACCCCTACTCCGATAAAATTGAGGACAAGCCCTCCTCCAATCACATAGTTGTGATACTCCTTCGGTTCCTTGATCATCAGGTTAATACCTGTAAGGATGAGGGATAACCCTAAACCGATGAAACCATAGGTTATGGTTATCTCTCCCGGGTCAGATCTCCTCGTAAGGTGCACGGAGAGGGCATAAAAAATACCCGCTAATGCCAGAAGAAAGCCTGACAGCAGAGTCACAGACGAAAAATAGTGGCTTAATTTTGATTTCATCGTATCCATTATTCAAAATACTAAATGTGGATAAATATGTTTTGGTTTTTTTTGGAAAGATACTTACACATTTTTGATATATGGTAAAAGATGCCACAATTTCAAAAATTACACTTTCTTCCGCTCTCATATATCGACATATGCTAAATCCACCTTCGTTTCGTATCTCCTCTCCATCATCATATCCCTTGAGCAACTATACGAGTTTTCGGCGGAAAACATCTTATTTAAATTAAGGAGTCTTGAAACAAAAAGAATGATTTATGTAGGATAATATTTCGCAAGATATCTCTCCTTAAAGCCCCAACATACTAAATATTTTTTATAAATTCCCGCATTTATCGGAAATAGAATTCGTTTTGAAAAAATCACCCTGTTAGTGAACTACCCTGTTACTAAATTACCTGGTTACTAAATTACCTGGTTACTAAATTACCTGGTTACTACATGGCCCGATTTCCCAAATGTCCGGTTACTTCTTTCCGGTAAAAAAAGCTTCAAATTCTTCGATCTTTTCGGGGGGGCTGATGATGAGCAGGAGGTCTCCCGGATGAAGTACGGTTTCAGCTTTCAGGTCCGGAATTAGCCTGTGGTCCCTGGAGATGGCAATGATGGAAACCCCATATTTTTTCCGGATATCAAGTTCCCCCAGGGATTTTCCTGTAGCCTGCGAACCTTTCTCCAGCCGCACACTCTGGATTTCAACCTCGGCAAAATCGAGAACAAGGTCACAGATCCCCGTTCTGCGAATTCCGGGGCTGCGGAGCATCTGGTAATGGTCAGCTCGGAGTTCGGAACTGAGGTTTTCGATCTCATTTCCCGGGACAAGATACCTGTGAAGCACTCTTGAAAAGAGTTCTATCGAACTTTCAAACTCGTCCGAGATAACATCGTCAGCTCCCAGTGCGTAGAGCCGATCCAGTTCGCTCAGGAAATGGGTTCTTGCAATGACATGTACGGCGGGGTTCAACCTTCTTATTTCTTCAATGATCCTGCGGGTGCTGACCGGGTCTCCTGATGTAATAATCACCGCTTTTGCAGTTTTGATGCCTGCGTGTTCCAGCACGGCTTCCTGGGCTGCATCCCCGTAAAGAATCGGCTCTCCCTTCTTTTTTTCCTGCCGGACAGTTTCCGGGTTAATGTCGATCACATGGTAAGGTATCAATGCTTCCCGGGCAGCCGTCGCAACATTCTTCCCGTTTATTCCAAAACCGATTATAATCAGGTGGTTTTCAGGCCTTTTTTCAGCCTTTCCTTTCCCCAGTTCTCCGTACCTGCCGTATTTCAACGAGTGGGGCAGCGAAAGTCTCTGCGAAAAAGCTGCAAAACGGTGGCCGAGCCCCATAACAAAGGGTGTCAGGGCCATGGAAATCACTGTTACGGCAAGAAAGTCCTGATATACTTCCGGCGAGATCAGCCCGTTTTCAAATCCCACATTTGCCGTAATCAGCGAAAACTCCCCTACCTGGGATAGGGAAAAGCCTACAAGGAGCATTGTATGGAGAGGGAAGCCTACAAGAAAAGTGGCCAGGGCGTTTATTGCAGTTTTCAGGGAAATCACAAGCAGGGTCGCTCCCAAGACCAGAAAGAGGTGCTCTTTCAATAAATCCAGGTCAAGGAGCATCCCTATGGAAATAAAAAAGATGCTCATGAACATGTCCCTGAAAGGAATAACATTCCCTAGAGCCTGGGCTGAATATTCGGATTCTGATATAATGAGCCCGGCAAGGAAAGCCCCGAGGGCGAGGGAAAGGCCGGCCAGGGAGGTTAGCCAGGCAACGGAAAGCCCGATTACCACAACACTGAGCAGGAAGAGTTCACTGTTTCGCGTCTTTGCCACCTGGTACATAAGAAAAGGCACAAAAAAGCGTGCACTTAAAAAGGTGAACAGGATGAGTCCCAGCCCCCTGAATGCAAGCTCGATAAAAATATTTCCAGAGGTCTGCGCCCCTGCGAGAAACGGAGTCAGAATGATGATCACCACCGCAGCAACGTCCTGGAAAATCAGGATCCCGAGCGCAATCCTTCCGTGCGCACTGTAAATTTCTCCTTTTTCCTGAAGAAGTTTCAGAACGATTGCCGTGCTGCTGAGGGCTATCAGGAACCCCATAAAAAGGGCCTTTTCCGGAGGGTAAGCTACGAAGAAATAAAAGAATAAAGCAACCGTAAGTGAAGTTATAAAGCCCTGAAGCCCTCCGCCGAGCAGCACTATTTTCCGGATTTGCAGAAGATCGCTCAGGGAAAATTCAATTCCTATGGTAAAAAGCAGGAGCACTACTCCTATTTCAGCCAGGAGTTCAATCTCTTCTCCCGACGTAATCAGTCCCAGACCAAAAGGTCCGGCCAGGATGCCTGCCATTAAAAAACCTATAATAGGGGCAATCCTTAACCGGGAAAATGTATAGACTACCGGAATCGAAAGCCCGAAAATAATCAGTAGGTCCCTGAGCAGAAGAGATGTCATTACTTATAGATTGATTTTCAATTAATTATAATATGGTATCAATACCTGAATCTGTTGTATCCTGAATCCAATATTTAACTCCGAAGGCGGGAAGCCCCTTCCTCGACTCCGAAGGACGCAGGGAGGGGTAGTTCACTTTTTATAACCAATCAAAGGGGCATGAAGGAATTTATCCCGGATTTATTCCTTATAATTTTATTATTTTTCGATTAATTGAATATAAATAAAATTTAGTTAGAATCTATTCTGCTTAACAGGAGTATTTTGGGATCAATCGGAGTTAACGGAAGTATAATGCATATAATTGGGTTTTATGTTGGTATTATATGATTGCTTTGAAATGATGGGGTAATTTGAAGATTGCTTGAATATAAAGGGGACTTCTAATGATTAATCATGTATCATTGGAGTATTTTTATATTGTTTGTGGGTAATGGAAGGATTTTAATATTCTTTGCGGATATAGGAGGCATTTTAATGTTCTTTGTGGCTAATGAATGTATTTGAAGATTCATTTATGTTAATTGGCTTATTTTATAATTAATATCATCTAAATAGCTTATTTTACGATCTATTATGTTTAATAAGTGATTATCAGATTCTATTACAAATAAAAGGCGTTTTTAATTGTCTCTTTTTGAAAAATAAGCAATAATATGTCCCCATTTAATGAAAAACTATATATTTGATGCATTTAATGATAATGTGATTGATTTAAAACCCATTTTCTTTAATGAAAGTCGGAAAGATACAATATTTGTAATTAATATTTTTGGGGATTTTAAGGTTTTATTCACTTTCCGACTCCCACTTGAGGTTCTATTGTGAAATCTAAAATAAATGAAATTTATGAAGTATGCGATGAAGTATATTCTGACTGGAAATGGCAGTATAAACACCGTGTTACGACAGTTGAAGAGCTTGAAAAGCTGATTCCTCTTTCAGATCTGGAAAAAGAGGACATAAAGGAGGCTCTTGAAGTATTTCCCATGGCGATTTCTCCCTACTATGCCTCCCTTATGGACCCCGATGACCCTACATGTCCTATCAGGATGCAGGCGATACCTCAGGCAGCCGAACTCCAGACATTTTCCTGGGAGTTCGAAGACCCGCTTTGTGAAGACGCGGATTCTCCTTCGGAAAAGAGCTGTATCACCCACAGGTATCCGGACAGGGTTCTCTTTCTCATTTCAAACCGCTGTGGGATGTACTGCCGCCACTGTACAAGAAAAAGGAGGGTGGGGAACCGAGAATGTGACTTTTCCGAGAAGATGATCCGGGAAGGTATCGAATACGTAAGGGAACACAGGGAAGTCAGGGACGTTCTGCTTTCCGGAGGGGATGCTCTTCTTGTTTCCGATGAGAGACTCGACTGGCTTCTGGACGAATTATTTTCAATCCCTCATGTGGAGATTGTAAGAATCGGGTCAAGAGTGCCTGTTACCCTTCCTCAGAGAGTAACCCCTGAGCTGTGCAATATCCTGAAAATGTATCCGTCGGTCTGGTTAAATACCCATTTCAACCACCCGAAGGAAGTTACCCCTGAATCAACAAAAGCCATCGAAATGCTTGCAGATGCGGGAGTGCCCCTGGGCAACCAGTCCGTTCTCCTTAGGGGTGTTAACGACTGTCCCATTATAATCAAGAACCTGTGCCAGGAAATGCTCAAAATAAGGGTCAGGCCTTACTACCTCTACCAGTGTGACCTGTCCTACGGACTTGAGCATTTCAGGACAAAAGTTTCCAAGGGCATAGAAATCATGGAGATGTTGAGAGGACATACCTCAGGGCTTGCGGTCCCGACTTTTGTAGTGGATGCTCCCGGGGGTGGGGGGAAGATCCCGGTGGGTCCGAATTACCTGATCTCAAGCTCGGATACGAAGGTCACTCTCAGGAATTATGAAGGTGTCATCTGCGTATACCCGGAACCTGAGTACAAAGGGGAATGCCCCGAAAAGTGCCAGATCTGTGACGACCATCCCAAGCTTAAGAACCAGATTGGGGTTGCAAAGCTTTACGACGACGAGAACAATACAATCGCCCTTGAACCCGAAGGGCTTGACCGAAAACATCGCTTCTAATATGACTGAGAGGCATCTAAATAACTATCTAAGAATGCATTCATTTCTAAATATGCACATCGAAAAGGGGCTAAATAATCCTCTTTTTCGGCTTTTGGATGCTCAACCACTGAGATACTCAACCACTGAGATACTCAACCACTGAGATACTCAACC
>JAENYU010000002.1:10040-72480 GCA_016841625.1 Methanobacteriota archaeon | reverse complement strand
CTCAACCACTGAGATACTCAACCACTGAGATACTCAACCACTGAGATACTCAACCACTGAGATACTCAACCACTGAGATACTCAACTACTGAGATACTCAACCACTGAGACACTCAACTATTGAGACACTCAACCATTGAGGCGCTGAACTTTTGAGACAATCAACTTTTAAGGTTCTTTTAAATGCTCAACTTTTGAATGTTTACCTTTTATAAAATACACCGGCTTTAAAATGCGCCAGCCACCAATCCGAGGAGGAATTTTTTATCGAAAAACAAATACCTTTTACCCTAAACAAAGAAGAAGAACTTCCGGGATACTGGAAAAAAACAATACTCAAAATGCCAGGCCTTTCAGCAGACCTTGTGATTGATTATTTCAGCAGAAGAATTAAAGTAATGAACTTCAGGGGGCCTTTCGAGGTCCTGAACCCTTTCCTTAAAGAACTTGCAGACCTGGAAAAGATGGGGAAAATCATCGTATACACTCCTTCAAGAGAAGTTCATACCCTTGAAGCTTGCGGATACGAAAAAGAAGGTATGATTACAGGTTATTTTGCCGGGGAAGACTGTCACATCTTCTCTACATTTCCGGAAAAATCCAGAAAGGAACCTTCCTTTCCCATAAAAGAGGACCGAATAATAGAAGAATGCCTTAACAAATCCAGGTTCCAGGAAAAAAAAGAGCACAGCAGGGGCATGGTCACCAAAGAAAACACCCTCCCGGAAGACTATATCCTCAGGCCCGCAGATGAGGCAGATGTCCCTGCAATGGCTGCCCTGTATTCCAGGGGATTTCAGCTATACCCGAGTCCCCTTCACAAAGAAAGTTATCTGCTGGAAGCCATGGGTTCGGGGGTCTTCTACCTGGTGATCGAAAAAAGGGGAAAAATCGTAAGCCTGGCATCTGCGGAAACGGAATCTTCAATGAAAAACGCCGAAGTAACCGACTGCCTTACAATTCCGGAAGAAAGGGGAAAAGGCCATATTAAATCGCTTATTCTGGGCCTTGAAAATGAACTTGCGGCCCGAAACTTTAAAAGCCTCTACACCCTGTGCAGGGCTCCTTCGCCCGGAATCAACCAGGCTTTTTCCTCCCTCTGTTATTCCTATACCGGCAGGCTTGTAAACAACTGCAGGATCGCGGAAGGTTTTGAGGACATGAACATCTGGTGTAAACCGCTTCGATAAAGGATCCGGGTCATGACAGTGGCTGTTTGGCAAATAAATTGATAACCTCGGCAGGAAACTTTTCAGGGGATGTCACGAATCTGGGTTTGAAGCTGGTCGACAACATTCTTTGCCGCTTCTTCAGCAAGGTGCTTCCTGTAGGCTTTCATTGAGATGATGCCCTTTGTGGAATCCTGCAGTTCCAGTTCCCCATCCATCAGTTTTTCCCCTTCCCGGAGACTGGTGTTTACGAATCTCACGGTAACGTTTCCTTCTTTGAATTTTTCAAAATATATGGTGTCTTCTCCTGTGGAGGTATAGAAATACGTAATTTTAAGGCTTGAGGAAGCATAAAAGGGCGTATACAGTCCTTCGGATTCCCTGATATTTACCAGCAGGGCCTGAGAATCATACTTTTCCTCGAAGGTTCCGGCCTCCTCCACATCCATCCCTACCTTTTCCAGTTCTGCCCTGATTTCTTCCCGGATAAACCCTGAAAGGGCATCGTCGCCTTCCACATAGAGATAGATCCTGCCGGGGAAGTCTATCCGGGGCTCTCCTGTAGAATAGCTCGCTATCTGGGAATTTGCCCTGGTTTCGCTTTTTGCAGCCTTAAAGTCCAGCACAAAAAAGGAGGACAGAACGACCGTCATGATGAGTAGGACCAGGAGTGTTCTTTTCATCATTGAGTCTTCAACCATATTTTTAGGAATAGGCATTCATCTTTAAAAAAGAAACGAAATGAAAGGAAAATCCGGAGATAAAACCCAGAAATTCCGGAAGAGATTCTAAAAAAGAAAAAAAATCAAAAAAAGAGAACTTCCGGAAAAGTACCGGAAATTCAGAGAAACACGATGAACAGCACATAGGCAAAGCTCATCATGGCAAGGGAGTACTTGAGCCCCGAAGGAAGGCTGCCAGATCCCATTTTCCCTGCTACAAGCCCGGAACCGAAGCCCTGGAGGAGGGCTGCGTGGAAGAAGAGCATGTTATATTCATTTATGTCGAAGCCGCCCATGGACATTGCCGGGTTGCTGGAACCGTCCAGGGCAGGGAGGAAGAAAGCCGCAAGTACGTATACGATGACCAGGAAGACGCAGAAGGTCACGAAGATGATGAAAACATAGATGAACATCTCGGCAGAACGTTCTTTTTTCAGGTTTTTCTGGACATCGGAATCTTCCGCAACGACGCTTATTACCTCGTGGATGTTCCCTGTGGACTCGCTGGCCTGGGCAATGAGAGATATGCTGCGGCGGGTAAGGTTGGTCCGGATGCGGGACTCAAAGCGCTTCAGGGCATTCACCATATTTGAGTTCCAGCGGAGATCTTGAACCATCCTTTTAATCTCGGGTTTTAGCCGGCCCATGTTTGACTGGGCGGTAATGGCAATGGCGTCAGTCAGCAAAATTCCGGTCCCGTTAATGCTTGCAAGCCTTTTGAGAAACTCTGGCACCTGGTCTTCTATCTGCCCGATCTTCCGGACTTCAAGTTCGTGGAAGATGATGAAGGGGATAAAGAGAATGAGAAGGCTGAAATATATGTAATCGTCAAGGGTCGACGCAATTTCAATGAACCCTCCATAATAGGGCCTGTTTTTCAGGTAGGCGGAGGTGAAATATCCGAAGGTCAGGGGGGCACTTACGACAAAAGCACACAGAGGTTTCTGGATCATTACCCGGATAGGGTGAAATAGGGTGTTTTTGACCCAGAAGAGCTTTTCATAAATCTCCATTTTCTTCATCAGCTCAAGGTCATGTTCTGTTTCCGGTTTTACCCTGACGTCACTGAAAGAATCGGGTCTGGTCCGGGCAATGATTTCCTCCGGCAGTTTTTCGGCCTCTCCGGTAAGCATGTCCAGAAAAATAAGGAAAATGACTGTCCCGAAGGGAATTGCCCCATACACCAGGAGGTAGAGTTTGGCAGGACCCCCGTTATCAATCAGGTTCATCACCACAAGAATTATCATAAGGAAAAGGGGGCCTACGACAAACACGGTGATGTATACCTCTGCCAGCAGTCCCAGGGTTTCAAGGAAACGTCTGTGAGCTTTGTTGGCCTCAGACTTGTAATGCTCTGTCTTATTGTTCAAATAAAGGGTTACGTCCCCTCCACTGGAAACGATGGAAATCAGCCCGTCGACCAGGTCTTTTAAATGCTCGGAGGGCGTCCTGTCGGCCGCATCCCAGAGGGAGTCTTGCATGTCCTTTCCGAAATACTCCATGTCCCGGATAATGTTTCCGAACTCTCGGGAAGTGTTACCGTAAAGGTGGGCATGCTCCGCCAGAGATTTCATTGTATCGAAAATCGTCATCCCACCTCCCCGCTGCAGAACATAGAGGAAAGCGGTCGCATGAGGCATAACTTCATTTATCGCCCTTTTCCTGCTGTCAGCTTTCATGGGGGGGTAGCTCATGATTAGCCCGTAGGTAAGAGCAGCAAGCAGCAGAAAAAGCAAAATCCCCCCTACAAAGGTGAGGAGAAGGGGGAGACGAGCTTCAATAAACCCGGGAGTTTCAACGGCCCGGGTAACCCTCGAAGAAATGTGCAGAGTGGAAACTATGGATTCGGGAGTTATACCCCTGAACAGCAATCCTCCCAGAAAGAGGCCTGTAAGCCCTCCAAATAAACCCGCAAACAGAGAATACAGAATCGCTGTAGATACGTACTGTTCCACAGGAAGAGGGATCTGAGCCTGCCTTAGCTTTATCCTGAACATAGAGAAGTGGTCTTCATACTCGAGGATCTTCTCCCCGAAAATCCGGAAGGCAAAGGTATCAATAGCGCTCATGCCACCACCACGCATCAGTCCCCGTGCAGGAACATTTCTCGCAAGTTACCATTTTCGACCGCTTCCATTACAAGCCCAGGATTGGTGGCGTACATGTGCACGATCAGAGAGATACTTACATAATCCCTCATATTATTCTCAGCCATGTATGCAAGGATCTTTTCCCTTTCCTGGAATTCCTTAAAGAGTTTATCCGGGTTCCAGCCCCTTGCCCTCATGATCTCGTTTAGCACATAGGAATCCCCTGCCCGTTTGAAAGTGTCATGCTGGGGGTCCCAGCTGTAGAGTTCGTTGATCCGGAGACTGCCGGTCCTCGCATCAAGCCCCGTAATTTCGACAATGGTCTTGGTCCTCCGGACCCTCACCTCATTCACGTAGGTCTGCATCTGGATGGAAATGACCCCAAGGGCCTGCATCATCACGTGTGGGACGTTGATGGGTTCGTTTTCAAGCCTGTTAACAACCGTCTGCACGTCACTTGCGTGCATGGTGGAATAGGTGGTGTGCCCTGTGGACATGGCCTGGAAAAGGGTCAGGGCTTCCTTTCCTCTGACCTCTCCCACAATGATGTACTCAGGACGCTGTCGGAGGGCAGCTTTCAGGAGTTCGTACATGGAAATTTCCCCGGTACCTCCCACCGTAAAGGACTTCCGGGTAGCGTCTGCAATCCAGTTTTCGTGGTGGAGCATAATTTCTCTGGTGTCCTCGATGGATACGATCTTGGCAAGCCTTGGGATAAAGAGAGAAATTGCGTTCATGAGCGAGGTTTTCCCGGAAGCCGTCCCGCCTGCAAGGAGTACACTGGCATTATTTTCGATGGCAATCCAGTAGTAAGCCATCATTTCAACACTACATGTGCTGTATTTTATAAGGTCGATCGGGGTAATCGGGTCTCCCTTGAACTTCCTAATGGTGTAAGAACTGCCCCTTGTGGTAACCTCTCTTCCAAGGGTTGCCTGGATCCTTGACCCATCAGGAAGAGTAGCGTCCACAATCGGTTCCCCGATTGAAATGTGCTTCCCGCTGCGCTGGCAGAGCTTGACCACGAGAGAATCAAGTTCTTTTTCCCCGAAAATAACGTTTGTCACAATGTTATTGTGCTTCATATGGTAGAGGTAAATCGGGATTTCAACCCCTGAACAGGAGATGTCTTCAATGTTTGGGTCCTGGATCAGGGCGTTGATCCGTTCGTACCCGATAAAATTCCGCCGGAGGAAGTACATAATCTTGTGGAGAGAAGGCAGTTCAAGGGTGTTGTAATACTGGTCAAAAAGGCGCAAGGCCTTGTTTGTGAGTATGACTTCTTTTTCCCTGCCAAGTCTCATGTCTTCCTGGGTGAGGGTATCTTCCAGGTTGTTCCGGACACGTTCAAGGATAGCTTTTTCATATGCAGAGAGAATGGGCTCCACCACATTGTAAAACTTCGTCTCCCTGTTTTCGATGATGCTCACAAAAGCGTAGGGCTCTTCTACCCAGTAGCGCTCTATTTCGGTGAAGTTCTCAGGGATTTCGTATTGAAGGAGAGGGCCGTAGGTTTCGGGGTCGTAGGTGGGAAGGGACCTTATTTCTTCATCCTTTAGTTTCTGCATTATTTCTTCAAACTTCTTTTTTGCCCCCTCCGGAGTCTTTACTTCTCCCAGGAATTCTTTTACCTTATCTCCAAGCTTTTCCCCTTCCCTGACTCCTGCAATATCATAAGCCAGTTCTTTGAATTTAGCCGATGACCCGGTTTTTCTTCTTTTCTCCTTTCCTTTCTTTCCCCCTTTTCCTTTCCTTTTCCTTTTTCCTTTTTCTTTCTTTTCCCCTTCTTCTTCCCCTTTTTCTTCCTCCTCTGCTTTCTCCTTTTCAGGGGATTTTTCCAACTTGCCGGGAGTATTGACTTCTTTCGTCTCGCTTATTTTTTTGGGAACCGTATCAATTTTTGGTTTTTCTGCGGGACGTTGCTCATTTCCAATATCGGGTTCGCACGCAGGGGGAAATATGCCTGTTTTTTCAGTTTCTATAACAAGCTCAACTTCTATTCCAAGGCCGAAATTTTCGGAGGTTGCGGATTCCTCTTCCGAATCTATATCTTCCCCTGAAATGTCTGATAATGGCTCAACGTCCTTATTTAAAATTTCAGAATTGGGGGTGCCCTCCTCCCTATCCGGACTTTCATCCATTTGCGGTTCTGGATAATCATCGGAATTCCGGGAACTTCCAACTCCCGAATCAGCAAGCAGAACTATATTGTCGGTTTCCTTTTCCCGGGGGCTTTCCTCCTCTTCCCCCGAAACATCTCCCTCAAATCCGCTTTCATTGGCGGCTTCCCCGGTCAGAATAATTTCGTCGTCCCTCCCTTCGGAAGAATCCCTTTCAGAGCTCTTCTCATCCTTGCTCTGTCGCATCGCCGAATTTTCATCCGGAACCTCCTCTTTATTGGTTTTTTCAACCCGGAGGCCTTTTTTGTCGTCCATTTCATCCGAGCTCTGATTTGAGCTTAAAGTATTTTCTGAGATATTCTCGTTTTTATCGTCCATAGAAATTCATCCCACTAAGACCTGTACCCCTAAGTAAAAATAATTTCGAATGTTAAGTGTACTATCTGTCAATAAAAATTTATAACCCTTTTGGTGAAATTTCATATGTAATTTTGACAAATTTGCGCCTTTTGAAGAGATTGCACTTTAATTGAGACGAAAATAAAGATAAAATGAAAAGTGGATGAAAAAAAGTGAAAATAAATAAAAATTTTTTAGGGTATTACAAGATAAAGAATAAGAATATTTTGTGAGAATTACATAATAACGAAATGAACTGAGAAATGTGAATAAAGAAAGGAAATAATAAAAGTCTCAGAACTTGCTTCCTTTCCTTATGATTACTGATTCCCCTGTCATCTCTGCAGGTTTCGGGATACCCAGCCGGTCAAGCAGGGTCGGGGCAAGGTCACAGAGCTTCCCGTCTTTCAGGGCTTCGACCTCGTCATTGCCTACGTAGATGCAGCGCACCGGGTTTGAGGTATGTGCTGTGTGGGCATCTCCGGTTTTCCTGTCCCTCATCTGTTCGGCGTTTCCATGGTCCGAGGTGACAATTGCCACACCGCCTGCTTTCTGCAGGGCTTCAATGATTTTTCCAACGCAGCTGTCCACGGTTTCCACTGCGGTGACTGCGGCGTCGAAAATCCCTGTGTGGCCGACCATGTCCATGTTGGCGAAGTTCAGGATAATTACGTCGTACTTCCCGGATTCGATCCTTTTGATTACCTCGGCTGTTACCTCGTAGGCACTCATCTCTGGCTGCAGGTCGTAGGTGGCGATTTTTGGGGAGGGGATCAGGAAGCGGTATTCTCCTTCATAGCACTTCTCGACTCCCCCGTTCAGGAAGAAGGTCACATGGGCATATTTTTCGGTTTCCGCGATGCGAAGCTGTGCCATACCGGCTTTGCTGAGCACTTTTCCAAGTACGTTATCCAGGGTTTCGGGGGGGTAGGCGATTGGCAGGTCCAGGTTCTCGTCGTACTGGGCCATGCAGACGTAGTACACTTTCGGGGTAGCTTTCCTGGGGAAGTCTTTGAAGTCTTCGTTTATGAAGGCCCAGGTGAGCTGCCGAGCCCTGTCTGGCCTGAAATTAAAGAAGATTACGGAATCATTGTCCAGGACGGTGGCAGTCGGGTTCCCTGCCGCATCGGTAATTACTGTCGGTTTTACGAATTCGTCGGACTCGTCCCTGGAGTAGGCTTTGGCGACTGCGGCAACTGCCCCAGGGGCATTGTAAGGCGCAAGTCCCAGGGTAAGGGCGTCGTAGGCGAGTTTTGTCCTATCCCAGCGCTGGTCCCGGTCCATTGCATAGTAGCGCCCTGACACGGTAGCTATTTTTGCAACTCCGCTTTCCCGGCAGAAGGCTTCGAGTTCTTTTAGGTCTTCCAGGGCAGCTCTGGGGGGCACGTCCCGCCCGTCCAGGAAAGCATGTATATACACTTTTCTGAGACCTTTTTCTTTTGCAAGCCGGATAAGGGCCTTCAGATGGGTCATATGGCTGTGCACGCCCCCATATGAGACAAGCCCCATGAGGTGCAGGCTGGAGTCATGGCTTTTTGCGTTCTCTATTGCGTCCAGAAGAACCCTGTTTTCAAAAAAGTCCCCGTTCTTGATAGAAAGGTTGATGCGGGTAAGGTCCTGGTACACGACACGCCCCGCCCCGATGTTAAGGTGTCCAACTTCCGAATTCCCCATCTGCCCTTCGGGCAGTCCCACGGCTTCCCCCGAGGCTTCAAAGAAACAGGAAGGGTATTCTTCCACAAGGTGGTCAAGGTTCGGGGTCCTGGCTGCCTGGACTGCGTTTCCTTCTTCTGTGGGCTGGTAACCCCAGCCGTCCAGGATCATTAGCATGAGAGGTTGTCTTTCCTTCGTCATATGCAGGGAATTTCCGCATCTGTTGATAAATACCTTGTTATGAATATGTATGTAATATATTTATATTGTATTGAAAATATATCAGAAGTCCGTAAATATAAGTATTAATAATTACATAATCCTCCAAAAGGTAAAAAAGAGGCTGAAAATAATTCTTATAGAGTCTCTGTTAACATCTATCGAAAAACTAAATTGTGTCCCCGAGCAACAGGCAAGGGGATTGGGTTGGATTGAATCTTCGTTTAACAGGCAAGGAGATTGGATTGGATCTCCATGTAACGGGAAGGAGGATTGACTATTAATGAGTAAGGAAATTCAAGACATTATGAATATTACGCACGTAAAAGTCCAGGACTTTACTGCGAACCCGGCTCCCCTCGGGCTGATGGGTTTCGGAATGACCACGGTGCTTTTGAATATACACAACGCCGGCTACTATGGCCTCGGAGCAATGATCCTTTCCATGGGCCTCTTTTACGGTGGCATAGCCCAGGTCATTGCAGGGATCATGGAATGGAAGAAAGGCAATACCTTTGGGACCACGGCATTTACCTCTTACGGGCTGTTCTGGCTTTCCCTTGTTGGAATTGTTCTGATCCCAAAGCTTGGAGATAACTTTGCATCTCTTGCTCCTCCCAAGACAGCCTTTGCGGCATACCTCTTCATGTGGGGAGTCTTCACCCTTTTCATGTTCGTAGGCACGCTGAAAGCCAGCAGGTCATTACAGGTCGTTTTCCTGGCTCTTGCAATCCTGTTCTTCCTGCTTGCTGCCGGGAACTACCTTGGCAATGCGGCAATACTCAGGGTTGCCGGGTTTGAAGGAATCTTCACAGGGCTTGCAGCCATCTACACGGCCCTTGGTCAGGTGCTGAACGAGATGTATGGTAAAAAGATTGTTCCTCTCTAAAAACACTGCTTTCAAGGATAGAGAATAATTTTTCCGGGCCTTATGCCCGGACCTTTTTTACATTGTCTTTTTACATTGTCTTTTTACATTGTCTTTTTACATTCTCCGTTTTTTGTAGCATTTTTCAAAATCTTTTTTGGAAAATTATTTATTTCTTAATACATATCTGTTTTTTTGTATTACTTGGGTTCAGGCTTGGGGAAAACGAATGAGGAATGAAAATGGACGCAGAGAGCATTGACTGGAATGAAGTCTGGAAGGAAAGAATGGAAGCCCAGAACAGAGCGTGCCGTAATTCAGATTGCGGAAGCATCTGGCAGAAAAAAGAAAGTGCAAGGCGTTTCTGGGAGATGTCCCGGAACAATGGGGGCCGGATCGAAAAAACGATACAGGGTATGGCCCTGACCCCGGACTCCAGGGTTCTTGATATCGGGGCGGGTCCCGGGAACCTTGCAATCCCTCTTGCGGAAAGGGTTGCGCACGTTACAGCGGTGGAACCTGCTGAAGGGATGATGAGTGTCCTTAAGGAGAATATCGAAACTTACGGAATTGAGAATATAAATTGTGTGTACAAAGATTGGGAAGCCGTTGATGTCGAAATGGATCTCTATGGCCCTTATGACGTGGTTTTTGCTTCCTATTCTCTGGGTATGAAAGATATCCGCGCTTCAATCCGGAAAATGATAGACGTCTCTTCGGGGTACATCTATCTCTACTGGTTTGCAGGGGAAACTTCCTGGGACATGCACTCCCGAAAGCTCTGGCCCTATCTGCACGGGTATGAATACCAGCAGGGTTCCAAAGTTGATGTCCTTTACAATGTCCTCTATGATATGGGCATCTATCCCAACATGGAGGTTTTTCCCTTTGAGCACGTCCAGAGCTTTGCAAGCCTTGATGAAGCGGTTGATAATTTCAAACCCCATTATGCCGTAATGTCAGAAGAACAGGAAGAGATTCTCAGGGCCTATCTCAAAGAGTTACTTGAAGAAAAAAACGGAAGCCTTGTGAACAGGGGGTGGAGTACAAGGGTGAAATTGTGGTGGGAAAACCGGGGTTAAGAGGATAGAAGCTGTGATGCTTTGGGGCTGCTATCTCTGTTTATTTCCTCTTGTTTGCAGGTTTTCGTTTTCATATCCCTGATCCATATCCCTTCAATTGCCATAGCCTTTCAATTTAGTTAGGGAAAGGGGTTTCTCCGCTGGCTTTCACAGCTCTTATGCAGCTTTTTTCTTCAAACAGGTTCTTATTTTTTACCCCGCTTCCCTCCTCATGTGAAAAACTCAAACTCCGGGACGAAGCAGGGCTGCCTTCCAGCAGGAAGGGAGCCAGCATGGGGGATGTGGTGTAGGTTTTTTCTCTTTTTTTCAGAACTTCGATGGAGACCAGCACGTCCAGGATCTTGGCCGTGAGCCGGGAGTCAGTCCCGAGTTCTTCTGCAATGTTTTCCGCACTTTTGGGTTCCATCAATTTTGTAAAAATTCCAAGTTCTATTGCCGTCTGGAAAATTTGGCCCTCTTCGTAGTTCATTGCAATTTCCTGCAGGAATTTCTTACTTCCTGCAAGAGATAGCCTCCTCTCTGCAAGTTTTCCCTGATTCAATTATGCATACCACCTGGCTTTTTAGTACCTTTTTTCGGGAATTGATTTCAACGTCTTACCCCCTTTTTCCTGCCAAGATAGTTCTCCAATTTTTCAAAAATCTAATTTAAGGGTTTTGTGGGTTTTATCTCGATCGTGGGTTTGGGATTTACCGGTTTTTGTAGGGGTCGAATCACATTTTCTAAAACATTACCACTAGGTTGATATTTTTTGTAATGTGCTCAATGAAATATGACTTTGTCTAAGATAAAACTTTCGGAGTATTTTTACTTCACCTCTTTTGCGGGTCTTAGGGAAATTCTTTTATTCGGGTTCAGGCTCCCCCTTCCTTCAGCTCTGCTTCCGATGCATATCCGGATGCTGTCTCTTCCTCTGCCCCTCGGAGGAGGCATTTTGAGTCAGGGTTCCATTTTTTTTCTTGCAGTTCACGGAGCTTTAGAGATATATCTCCTTTAGCAGGAAGACGTGGGTTAAGAGAATCATGGTTCTGCTTACGTCCTTGAATTTCCCTGTCCCCGCCTTGATTGTCGTATAGGCGATGATTCGGAACAGGACCACCTTTTCAAGGAGTTTTTGGGGATAAACAATATAAAAGAAAGTTACTTATTTGTCCGTTAGTTTATTGGTATAATTGTTGATTTATTTTATACTTCAAATCAT
Source organism: Methanobacteriota archaeon (assembly GCA_016841625.1). Classification (GTDB taxonomy): domain Archaea; phylum Halobacteriota; class Methanosarcinia; order Methanosarcinales; family Methanosarcinaceae; genus MTP4. The sequence goes on along the minus strand of JAENYU010000002.1, from coordinate 60,957 downwards.
TGTAAAAATAATTATTATATTATCATATTAACAATTAGCCTGATCCTTTATTTTTTAGTTTAGTGGACGGAAACCGGACAATATTCCCTTAATTTTAAAAATAGGGTGGGCAGAAGATCAAATGGTCTTCTGGTCATGTTCTTTCGTATCTCAGCCTGCCCGGATTTCGAAGGGGGAAGCTGGCTTTTAAATGCTCCGGTTTTTAAAGGTTCTTTATTTCTGTTGAGTTTTCTTTGTAGTGCTTGAAAAGGTCTTCTCCCCATTTGATAGCAAGTGCATCGAAACCGACAAGGTCGTCTCGTAGGTCAAAGGTGCCGTTCTTATAGAAAAGGGAGAGGGAGGTAAAGCGGTCTGTTACGGCAAAAGTGATCCTGGCATTGTCATAAACGTAAAAGCTCGCGTTTTTGTGTTCCAGATATTCTTCGATTTCAGTGCTGTATTCGTTTTTCAGTTTGAAAAAAACATTTGGAGTTACTATTATGGAGATTGGGGTACCACTGCGTGCCATTTCCAGAAACATCTGGGGGTAGTGGGGAAGGAATATGGATGTAAGACCCATGAGACGGGTTGAATATTGTATGTTATCTACGAATGTTTTGTGAGAGTCATAGATGTTTTCATGTTCTTCCCTTATAACTCGACACTCCCTAAGTTCCTGGACTCTGTTTAGGAGGGTTTCGGGGATCCCTGCCAGATCGTGCTCTTTCCAGAATGTTTCATTTGCTTCTATGGCGGAAAGGGTGTCAAGGAAGGGTTTGAAATACATTTCTGAAACCTTTCCGAGAGGAGTCAGCCAGTACATTCCTTCCTTCCGGGAGATCAGGTTTGCCTTTTCCATCTCTTTCAGGCGGGGCAGAATCTCAGGAGATTTTACATCGAAGTGATCCTTGATTTCGGAAAGAGTCCTTGGACTCTCCTTAATCAAGAAGAGCAGGTCCTTTCGTTTTTCAGAAAATGTGAGGATACTTAATAACCCGTTGGATTTCACGTTGATCAACCCTGATTTCATTAACTTTTTGATTGCAAATCCCATCTTCCTGATAAATTTTCCCGGTGAGATTTGTAAATTAAAAGGATTTCCGTCATATTTATTTAATTTATCATATTATATTAAAGTGGTATCCAGATGTTAATCGTATATCATTGCTAGAGTAGTATACGAATTCAACATATATTATCTTTTTCGATAGTGTTATTTATTCTCCAGTCTTTTCTTCTCTTCCACGGATAATCTGAAGCGGTAGTCTAAAAAAATTGGATTACTTTGTTATTATTTTAATCTCCCTCGTGAATAATTGTATTATGTCATTGGTATCCATTAATCTTAATGATATATTCCAATTCAGGACTAAAAATTAAGCCCCTTGTTCTTTTGTATATCCAAGTTTCAAAAAAATAGCCACTCTCTTGAATTGAAACTTATCTTTCCCACGAGAAATGGTGAAGAGCCAAAAAAAATTTAGCTCTAATAAAATCAGTGATTAGGAAGGTTTGTGGAATGCTGTATTGGTTGAATGTTTTTTTGTTGAAAACCGAGCTTTCTGCCAAAGCTTTATGCTAAAATTCATCTGTTCAAGCTGTATAAAATTAGTATGTCCAAAAATAGTGAAAATGCTTCCCTGCCATTCGGCGGGGAAGTTTGAATTTCGGATTTTGCAGCCTTTCTTTTTTTAAATTTAATGAAGGAAGTGGCGCATGCCGGTGAAGACCAGGGCTACATTGAGCCGGTTTGCGGTGGCGATGACCTCTCCGTCCCTGATAGACCCGCCGGGAGATACGATATAGCGGATGTTGTTCTCTGCGGCATGGATAACGCTGTCGTCGAAGGGGAAGAAGGCGTCCGAGACCATCACACATTCGGACAGGGTATTTTTACAATACTCTTCGAAGGGGATGCCCGGCTCTTCGCGCTCGTAGATAAGCTTCAGGTTTTCGACGGCTTTTGTGGCTGCCAGCTTGCGGATGGAATCCACGCGGTTCGGCTGTCCTGCGCCCATTCCCAGCACCATGAAGTAACCTGGTTCGTATTCGCGGGCAATGATTACTGCGTTGGATTTTGTGGCTTTGCAGGCTTTGAGGCAGAACTCTGATAGGTCGCGTTTTTCTTCGGGATAGGGGGCCTCTGTAACGGATTCCCACTTCTCGTAGATCCCTATGTTCCGGGACTGTTTGAGCATGCCTCCGATTATGTATCTGTGGGTGTAATCCGTCCCAAAATCTTCCCTGAGATCGGGCAGTTTCAGGAGCCTTAAGTTAACGCTCTTGTTTTTCAGGTATTCGAGGGCATCGTGTGTGAAATCCGGGGCAAGGATGATTTCCACGAATTTTCCGTTCAGGTACAGTGCCGCTTCAAGGTCAAAGGTTTCGTTTGTGCAGATAATGCTCCCGTAAGCTGAGATGGGATCCCCGTCCCAGGCAGCCTGCAGCGCCTGCAGGAGGGTATCTCCCGTGGAAAGCCCGCAGGGGTTGTTGTGCTTTACTATGGCAACAGCAGGGGAGGTGTCTCCCAGTTCCTTGACTGTCTGAAGGGCATTGTCGGCGTCCACGTAGTTGTTAAAGGAAAGTTCTTTTCCGTGTAGCTGGGCAGCTTTTGCGAGGCTTGGGCCTTCCAGGCCGGGTTCTTTGTAGAAACTGGCTTCCTGGTGCCAGTTTTCTCCGTAGCGGAGTTTCACGCCGTCGGTGAACTTCAGGCGGAGCACTTCTTCTCCGAGAAGGACTTTGCTCAAGTAGATATCGATGGCCGCGTCGTAGTCTGCAGTATGCCTGAAAGCCCTGACCGCAAGTCTGGCCCGGGTTTCCTCCGAGATAACCCCGCTGGAACGCAGTTCTTTCAGGACATGCCCGTAGTCTGCGGGGTCAGAGAGCACTGTCACGGAGTGGTAGTTCTTGGCTGCCGAACGGAGCAGGGTAGGGCCGCCTATGTCGATGTTTTCGATGGCTTCCTCCAGTTCCACCCCTTCTTTCGAAACCGTGATTTCGAAGGGGTAAAGGTTTACGGCAACCATGTCAATGAGGGAGATGTCCTCCTTTGAAGCCTCTTCCATATGCTCTTCGCTTTCCCTGAGGCATAAAAGCCCTCCATGGATCCTGGGGTGGAGAGTCTTGACCCGCCCTCCCATCATCTCGGGAAAGCCCGTTATTTCCGAAACATCAGTAACTTCAATACCGGCGTCGCGAATGATTTTCGCTGTCCCGCCTGTTGAGATTATCTTCACACCAAGTTCTTCGAGCCCGCGTGCGAATTCCACGATTCCTGTCTTGTCTGAGACGCTGAGCAGTGCCCTTTTTACCAATAAATCACCAATATACTTGGTTTAAAAATTATTGGCTATATAACTTTTGGTCAACATGTTATATATAAAAAAAGTTTCCATTTCAGGAAGAAATCGGGATAGAATTCCTTTGATTTTTATTTATGTTAACTTGAAAGTGGGGCCCTCTTCCATTTTAAGAATCTAAAGTCTTTTCTTAAAGTCCTGTTCTGAGACCTTTCTGGATTTTCCTGCAGAGCCTTTTCTTCCCATATTTTCAGGTTTTTTCCCACTCAGGCTGTTTCTCATTCAGGTTTTTTTCCATTCAACCCATTCCCCATTCAGTATCACCTTTCAGGAAAAAGGTTCAGGTGAAATACTTATTGTTTAGAAATAGAGGTGATATATAGGTTTACCGGGATTTTTGGTTTTTTCAGGGTTCATCGAAGCAGAAGAAGGGGTGCCGGATGGAAAGGGACTACGATATCATAATCATAGGAAGCGGGGTTGCTGGTACAACCCTTGCATACAAAGTCGCGTCGTCAGGGCTTAATATTGCTATTATTGACTGCAGGGAGTATGGGGGGACCTGCTCTCTGAGGGGCTGCGACCCAAAAAAAGTACTTGCCAGCGCATCTGAGGCTACGGACTGGAACAACAGGCTCATAGGCAAAGGGGCAGGGACTGAGGGACTTTTGAGCATTGACTGGCCCCCTCTAATCGAATTCAAGAGGACCTTTACGGAGGACTACCCCCGGAAGATAGAAAAAAGCCTCTTTGAGATGGGGATCGATACGTATCACGGGCAGGCTTCCTTCGAAAACGAAAACACCGTTGCCGTGGGGGAAGATATGTTGCGGGGAGCATACATCTTTGTTGCCGCCGGGGCAAAACCCCGCAAACTGGGAATCCCGGGTGAGGAATTCCTTACGTCAAGCGAAGAGTTCATGGAAACGGAAAACCTTCCGAAAAGAATCGCTTTTGTCGGGGGCGGGTACATCTCCTTCGAGTTTGCCCATATTGCCCGGAGAGCCGGGTCCGAGGTCGCAATCCTGCACAGGAGCAAGAGGGTCCTGAAGGGTTTTGACCCTGACCTTGTGGACGTGCTCCTGAAAGCCTCCAGAGCCGCAGGAATCGAAGTGCTCCCCGAGAATCCCGTGGTCGCGGTGGAAAAAGAAGGAGACCATTTCCTGGTCAAAACAGAGTTCAAAACCGAATCCCATGCCGAAACCCATACGTTTGTCGCGGATATGGTCGTGCACGGGGCAGGGCGGGTCCCTGACATCGAAGGCTTGCAGCTTGAAAACGCCGGGATCAGGATTGAGAACGGGGCAATTGCAGTCGACAAGCACATGCGGACCTCAAACTCCCGGATCTATGCAGGGGGCGACTGCAGTTCCGAAGGGACGCCCTTAACCCCGATCGCTGGCCTCCAGGCAGGAGTTGCGGCAGCAAACATCCTGGGTGGAAACCTGGCAGAAGTTGATTACACGGGCGTCCCGAGCGCGGTCTTTACAATTCCTACAATGGCTTCCGTGGGGATCAGTGTGCCTCAGGACAGCAAGGAATATAAGGTGGTCTTCAGGGACCGGGGGGGCTGGTACTCCACGCGGCGGACAGGTCTGGAGTTTGCGGCATCGAAGGTAATTATTGACGAGGATAACGACAGGATCCTGGGTGCCCACATCCTTGGCCCAAACGCGGAAGAAGCGATTAACATTTTTGCCATGGTGATGCGGCTGGGTTTAAAGGCTTCGGACCTCAAGAATGTCGTGTATGCGTATCCCGGAATCTGTTCGGATATAGTGTACATGATCTGACTTTTCCTGCCCAAACCTGTAAATATCAGTTCCGGAAATGGATTGTTAGCAGATTTTGTTAGTAGTTTTTCAAACTAACTCAAAGCTTAGAATTCAATTCTGGAAGGTGCCGCCCCATGCCCTCAAAAAGCCGAAAAGAAAAGAAAAATCCCGGATCTGATGAAGAATACGAAATTCCTGACAACCGCCACAACTTCGACAAAATCTGGGGCATTCTCGGGGAAGAGTACCCGGATTCAAAGCCAGCCCTGAATTACGGCAATCCCCTTGAACTCCTGGTAGCTACTGTCCTTTCCGCCCAGTGTACGGACGTGCAGGTCAACAGGGTGACTGAGAATTTATTCAAAAAATACCGGACTGTGGAAGACTATGCGAACGCAGACCTCCGGGAACTCGAAGAAGATATCTATTCCACGGGCTTTTACAAGAACAAGGCAAAAAACATCAAAGCGGCTGCCGGGCTTATTCTTGAACGCCATAATGGGGGAGTCCCGGATACTATGGAAGAGCTCGTAACCCTGCCTGGCGTCGGGCGCAAAACCGCAAATATCGTACTTTCAAGAGGGTTTGGGGTAATAGAAGGCATTGCGGTAGATACCCACGTAAAGAGGCTCTCAGGGCGGATGGGCTTTACTAATAATTCCGATCCCGTAAAAATAGAACAGGACCTGATAACCCTCGCCCCTAAAAAAGACCTGGATTCGCTCTCCATTACGCTGATTCTTCACGGAAGAAAAGTATGTACAGCCCGGAAACCGAAGTGCTCGGAGTGTGTGGTGAACAGGCTCTGCCCTTCGAGCATTATATTCATGGACCTGTAAATTTTCAAAATAGTTTCAGTTGTTAAACCATTTCTCTCCCGGACTTTGCCCAGGAAGAGATAATGATTTTTCTGTGGTTTGGGGGTTGTAAATCCAATTTATCGCAAAATTAACGGTTTGGGAAACTTCAGGCTCTTTTGTTGAAGACTTTCCCAAATCCGAAACTTATGGCAAGGACTGCAAACGTCCCGATGGCAATTGCAGCGACTTCCCCGCCCTTACCCATGCCTTCGATTGCATAGTCCGTCATGGGTGAGTTCACTGCAGGTTCCATTTCTTCAAGTTCGGACATTCTGGACTCCTCAATTACGCCTCCTGCTGCACTCTCCAGGCCGTCCGGGTTCGGGGAGGCAAGGAAGGGGGCGAGGGCTGAAAGGACCAGGGCGATTAAGATTCCTGCGTAGAGGAATTTCATGTTTGAATTGCCGCTCATGCTATGGCCTCCATGTCAAATCTCTCTGCCCCGGAAGTTAAACTGTCCTCCAGGAGGTCAGGGCGGGATTTTGCAATTGCGGAGATTGCAATAGAGGTGATTAGTCCTTCCCCGATGAAGCCTATGATCAGGTGGTAGGTACCCATGGCCATGAGCCCCGGGACCAGGGGGAAAATACCTGCAATTGACATCTGGATAGAACAGGCGACTGCTGAGACGAAAAGGCCAAGCCAGGCACCTCCGAAGGCTGCAATGTTCGTGCTCAGGCTCCTGCGCAGGGTGACAAAGGTGTAGTAACCCACAAAACCGGAAATTACTCCCATGTTCAGGATATTTGCGCCAAGCACCGTGATTCCGCCGTCAGCAAAGCCAAAGCCCTGCACGAGCAGCACGAGAGTCAGAACAAGGACGCCTGCCCAGGGGCTTCCGAAGACAATGGCCACAAGGGTTGCCCCTACCATATGTCCGCTTGTCCCCATCCCGATGGGGATGTTCATGGCCTGAATCGCGAAGATTCCGGCTGCAAGGGCAGCCAGGATCGGTACTTTCATCTCATCGAGCTCGTTTTTCGCCCATTTCATAGACATGAAAATGAATGGGATAGCGATTACCCAGTAAACTATTGCCTGGTCTAAAGGTATAAACGAATCGGGTATGTGCATGAGTTTTCCCTCTTTTTCCCCTTTTTTTCATTTCCTGTGCAATCTCGAACTTTTCCGAAACAATTGCCTGGGGAATTTCCCTGGATTAGATCAATAATTGCGTATTCTTGAAGCGAGTTTCCGGGATATTTCCGCAACACTCATATGTGGAATCCAATTGGTGTGTATTGCTGGATATATAATTGAAATGTAGTTCTGAACATTATTCGGGATGCGTGCCCACTGATCAATATTCTTGGTGAATATTCTTAGTAATACTAAGTATTTCAGTATTACATATATACGTTTTGGTATTACTTTGTTCGACAATTATTTATTCTAATCGGGATTCAGTATCCCGGCGGTGGCCATTGGTAATAAATTGTGCAATCAATATGCTGCGATTTCCTAACCGTTTTTCTTTTATTTTCTGGTCTGTAGTTTTCCCTCTTCGAGGGCCAGCATTTCCAGCAGGAACCCGGATTCCGGGAAAAAGAGTTTTTGGGGATTTGCTAATTCTGCCTGGGTTTTCAGGAGCCTGAAACTTTCAAGAACCTGATAGTTTCAAGTACCTGAAAGTTTCAGGTAAAAAAGTGGATAATGAAGATGCAACTAAAACTCAGGAATAAAAAGAAGACATCCGCTGCCCTGATTTTTGTCCTGTAATATGCCTTGTCATGCCCGCTCCCGTATCCCCTGCAGAGCATGCTTATGTAGGTCTTTTCTCCCTGTTCGTAAGAGCGTATGAAAATCGAACTTATGCTGTGTCCGATCTGTTCGATGACCCACATCCTTGGCACATCTTTATTCCATATGTTGAAGAGGCGGGTCTCCTGGGCAACCCTTATCCGCTTCAGGACGGCCCAGAATAGGAAAAGGTAGCGCACCATCATGCTAAGGAGCAGGGTAAATTCCCTGGGGAATCCGACCCTGTCGGCCGCAGCCACCATGTCCCTCATGCGGGTGGTGGAGGATAGCAGGACCACGGATGTCACGCAGACCAGGAATTTCAGGAGCAGGGTAAGCCCGAAAGCCAGCCCTTCATAAGTTATGCTGAGCCCTAATGGCAGGTCCAGCGGATAAACTGTATAGCTTTCCACGAAGGAATGCTTCAGGAAGGGCTGGAATAGTATTATTCCAAGCCCGAAAGGCAGCACGGCAAGGATGCGCAGGAGAAAATACCTGAGGTCCAGCCCCGCGGCAAGGACAATGAGCAGAAGGTATGCTTCGACGGCCAAAAGCCGAGCTACGTTATTTTCGTGGATGCGGGGCAGGCTGACTGCGTAAATAATAACTAAAAGTGCAAAGAACAGTTTTATCCTGGGGTCAAGCCGGTGTATGGGACTGTTTTTGTAAGTTTCGCGCTCGATATCGGTAAGGGTTACCATTGAGTCTTCTCCTTTCCTGCAGCTTTTTTCAGGTCTCTCTGGTGTTTTTATTTCATTCCAGCGCTTTTAGTGTCCCGGCCAAGAACCCTCATAATTTCGTCCCTTGCGGATTCTGCTGTTATCTGTATGGCGGCATTGATGCCTTCCTGCCGCAGCAGTTCAAAGACTTCGGCCACCCTGGGAAGCCTCAGATGGGCTTTCCTGAGCAGCTCGGGATCGCTGAAAATTTCTTCCGGGCTCCCGTCGGCTTCAAGCTTCCCATGGTGGAGGACGAACACCCTTTCTGCAAAATAGGGTACCACGTCCACGTCGTGGGTGGAGAGGAGCAGGGTAATTCCGAGTTCCCGGTTCATTTTCATTATCAGGTCCAGGATGCGGGCGGAACTGAGGGGGTCGAGGCCAGCTGTCGGTTCGTCGAGCACGATTACTTCGGGGCGCATGGCAAGGATCCCGGCGATTGCCACCAGCTTCTTCTGCCCTCCGCTGAGGTGGTGCGGAGCTCTCTCTTCAAAGCCGCTGAGCCCCACCATTTCCAGGGCTTCCTTTACCCTGGCTTCAACCTTTTCCCTGGGCAGTCCCATGTTTATCGGCCCGAAAGCCACGTCTTCTTCCACGCTCGGAGCAAGTACCTGGTCGTCCGGGTCCTGGAAGACGATTCCTACGGTTTCCCGGCAGGCCCGGACATTCTTTTTCGTGACCTTTTCCCCTTTTACCAGCACTTCCCCTGAGAGCGGTTTCAGGATCCCATTAAGGTGCTTGAACAGGGTGGACTTCCCGGCTCCGTTGGCCCCGAGTACCGCTACTCTTTCTCCTTTGTATATCTTCAGGTTGATGTTGTCCAGGGCGTTCTCATCCAGGTGGGGGTACCTGTGGTAGAGCTTCCTTACTTCCAGGATAAGGGTGTCGGTTTTTTTCTCGACCCGGTTCGGATTCTTCTGGCTTGAATCCTCTTTTCTTCCGTTTTCACTCGGGAGTTCTCCCGGAACATCTTTCCCTTTGCCGGGGATTTTGCTTGGGTCTGGTTTTTTCTTCATCGATAACGTCCTGTAAGTGGGGAGTTACTGTGCAACTTTATAAAAAACAGTGTTAGCACAAATGAGGTTATGGTTTTTATTTATTATGGTTTGTGTTTCGTTGCTTCGTTTTTTATGAATTCTGCAGATAATTATACAAAGCTTCCCCGCATTTTTTCTTTTAATGCAGCGGATCGTTCTCCATGTGGACATGGACTCTTTTTATGCCGCAATCGAGGAACGGGAAAACCCGGAACTCCAGGGAAAAGCCGTCGTGGTCTGTATGCTCTCGGGGCGGAGTGAGCTGAGCGGGTCGGTCAGCACCTGCAACTACATTGCCCGGAAGTCCGGGATCAGGTCCGGGATGCCCTGTTCGAGGGCAAAGAAACTGAATCCTGATGCGGTGTTTTTGCCGGTCAGGAAGGACTTTTACAAAGAGGTCTCGGACAATGTCATGGAAATTCTCCGGTGCTATGCGGATCCCGGGGAGAATGGGGATGCCTTTGAGCAGATAAGCATTGACGAGGCGTTCCTGGAGGTCACGGAGCGGGTCGGAGGGGACTTTGACAGGGCTTTCGAGCTCGGGGTGCAGATAAAAGACGGGGTCCGGGTAAAAGAGAAACTGACCTGTTCTGTGGGGATCGGCCCGAACAAGCTCATTGCAAAAATGTCTTCTTCGGTGAAAAAACCTGACGGGATAACGATGGTTAAACCGATGGATGTTTCCGGCTTCCTGGGCTCTTTGAAACTTACGAAGCTCTGGGGACTCGGGGACGTAAGCGCAGACAAACTGCAGGAAATGGGGGTTTTCACGGTAGGGGAACTGGCGGAGTACGACGTGATCGGGCTGATCTCGGCTTTCGGGAAAGCCCGGGGGACCTGGCTCAAACAGGCGGCGGCAGGGTTTGACGACTCTCCTGTAAAAGAGCGGGAAGGTTCCGAGCAGATAGGGAGGATTGCAACACTTCCCGAAGATACTCTGGACCCCGGACTGATCTATCCGCTGGTGGACAGGCTGACGGAGGACCTTATTGCAAAACTGGACGCAAGGGGGCTGGCTTTCAGGGTCGTTACCATAACTGCGATAAATTCTAACTTCAGGACGCGTACTAAGAGCCGGACCCTGAACCACCCCGTCTCGGACAGGGCAATTCTCCGGGAGACGGCCCGGGATATTCTTGCCGCTTTCCTTTCGGAAAGTCCCGTTGAACTCCGGCGCGTAGGGGTGAGGGTCGGGGGGCTCCAGAAGAAGAAAGGGCAGACCAGCCTTTTTGATTACGGTGCCTGATTTATCAGGGGTCGTTTTCACGGTGCCTGATTTATCAGGAGCTGCTTTTATAGTGCCTGATCTATCAGGAGTCTTTTTTGCGGGTCTTTAGCCTGGCAGGGCGTACTTTAAGGGTACCGAGTTTTATCTTTGCGAATTTTATAATATTATAATTCCAGAAGCCGGACTTTCTGTTTACCCATTTTCTGCCTGCGGGGGGATGAGCACAAATTAAAAAATTAGTATTCCAATACTGTTTATATACATCTCTGAAGCGGCACAAACTTGCATTTTATGTCTTATACTTTCCATTTTTTTGTTAACCTATGTGAAAGATTTTTTCACAAAATTTATCACACAAGAAATCCAATATCTATATGGATTAATTATTCAAATTTGCGTCCATAACCTGAGCTTCCATCCCTATATTTTCAGATGTGGCTATTTCTACTGTAGATCCTGTCTGCACGCGAATTTCCTGTAAAATGGTAAACTGTGGATATTCGCTCAAAAATGGCAAAGAACTTATTAGTGGTACAGGGAAGGACGGATTCGTTAGTAGACTGTTAGGAGAGGGAATAACATGCTGAAGAGACCGTTTACCATCCAGTTCCCAGAGAATCCGGGCACGGGTTTTTCCTGGGACATAGCAACGAGCAACGGCCTTGAGGTTATGAGCGAAAGATACGTCCCCAACGGTGAAGAAACGTTGGAAGGCGGCTACCGCGTATGGGAAATCCAGGTGATTTCCTCTGGAAGCCAGAAAATTACAGGAACATGCTGTAAAGGAAACCAGATCGTAAGCTGTTTTGAAATCAATATAGACGCCGAATGAAACCCAAAAAGGTTGCTGAATATTACTTTAGGCCGGAAAAACGCCCTTTGCCGGAACAGTGACCCTGTACCGAAAAATAGCTTCAGGTTCCAGACCTGAAGCTGAATGCCAATTTTTACACTTGCATGCTCTTTTAAATTAAACCGCAATTGCTGCTGTTTTTCTGTTCTTTAGTTAGGGGATGCTATCTCTTTCTTCATCCTGACTAGCTTCCATGTAATCAGCTTATATGTGACCAGCTTATATGAATTTTGCAAGTGGGCAGACTTCAATGCAGTTCCCGCAGTGGATACAGCTATCCTTGATCTCTGCCCTGCCAGCTTTCATTTTAATCGCACCGTGTTCGCAGTGCCCTACGCAGACCCCGCAACCCTGGCAGAGGATTGCCCTTCTTACTGAGAGTTCCATCTTCCTCATCAGTTTTTTCACGAGTTTTTCGTCCTCGCTTCTCCCGTTGACGTTTCCCGTGGCAAAGACCTGGGCTCTGGCCTCCCCTGCGGCAACCGAAGCCGCCCCTTCGATGTAGGACACCTTTCCGACGGCGTTTAGCATCCCGCTCTCTTCCAGGCTTTCGATGTCCACAGCCTGACCGAAACTCCCGTCCGCAGAAATTCCTCCTACCTTGCAGGGCCTGTAACCCGTGGTGACCTCAAGGTGGAGCTCTTCAGGGGTAGCATGTTTCGGGAGCAGTTCTATCCCTTTTTTCTCCGCAAGTTCCGTGAGGACTTTGGGATACCGTTTATAGCGCCATAAGCCGTACTTCACCCATTCCGGGGAGAGCCCCATGCGCTCCGCATAGGAGTGGAGATGGGAGTTTAGTTTCTCCGCGAGTTCGGGGTGGCTTTCCTCGAGCTGGAAAAAGTCGGCAAGGGATGACGAGGGACAAAGCCAGCACCCCATCCTGTCATAACCTGTCTCGTAAGCAGGGTTGTAAGGGGCCTTTGTCCTGAAAAGGTAGAGCCAGACGTGCAGGGCGGTCCATTCCTGGATCGGGGCGGCTCCCACCTGGTTTCCAACCCAGGGGTTTTTCCAGACCCTTTTGCTTATGGAGCGGGCATGGGACTCATACTTCCTCTGCCCTATGAAACTCAGGCACCCATTTTCGTAATTCTCGTCGATCAGCCGGGTTATGGGACCCAGTTTGCAGATTTTGCAGCACCAGCGGGTTTCCATTGTCGGGGGGCCGAAAACTCCGATCGAGTCCCAGAACGCGTCTCCTGCACTGGTGATCTTGAGGGTTTTTCCGTAGTATGTGCCCACATCCTGAACATTTTCCAGGGTTTCCGGGAACTCAATCCCGGTGTCGGCAAACATGATTTCGTAATCTTCAAGGACTTCATCAACGAGCTGGAGCACAGCCAGACTGTCCTTTCCTCCGGAATAGGAGACGCTGACTTCCCTGTCAATGCTTCCGGCAACGTTTCGGATGAAAGTATGGGACTCTTCTATCATTGCGTCCAGGAGCTTTTCATTTGCCCTGACAGCGTCGTCCCAGCTCTGCCCTCCCGTGGGGATTTTTGCCTCAACCGGTTCTTCGTTCCAGCGCGGCTTCACGGCATTCCCACGTTTTTCATCACGCATCTCCTGCCCTGCCATCCTGGCTCTTCCGCAGCAGATAACGTCTCCTGTGGGGGTCAGCACCACCACTTCATCGTCTTTCCGGATCCCGGGATCCGCGTCCAGTACCCCCGGGGCAAGAACACTTGCTCCTTTTTTCAGGATGAAGGGTACCACTCCCTCGTCTATGATTACCCATTTCTTCAAATTTCCACTCAAACTTTTCGGGTCCCTGCCCTGGAAAAGTCGCCTTGCACCTTCGAGGCGGGGGAGGATGACCCATTCACAGCTCTCTATTTCAAACCTGATGGAAGCCAGGACTTTTCCGTCCACTACGATTTCGTCCATCCGGTCTTCATAAGGAGCTTTGTTCAGAACCGTGAGGTGCCCTTCGGGGATCAGGGGAACATTGAACTGTTTTTCGGAAACCGAATTTATGCGCTTGATATCATATTCAAAAGCCGGGCGGATGTCTCCCGGAGGGGTGACCTCGACTTTTTGAGTCTTTTTGCCGCACCCACACTTTTTTCCAAGCACGGGTACATTGCAAGCCTCGCACCAGTGCAGGAGCATTTTGCCAAGGTATGCTGGTCTGGACATGTCACGCTGATTGAGAGCAGTCCCCCTTTAAAAGGCTTTGGCTTTAAGCCTGGGTTTCCGGGGCACAACATCCATAAGTTTTCAGGTCCGGCTCCTTGATTTTCATTTGTTATTTCGTATCGTTATTTTGGTGTCCCAACTTTGCGTTACCCCTCTCCCTGAACGCATTTTTTCCTGAACGTATCTCTCCCTAAACACGTACTAATATATAGCATCCACAATAAATATCATAATTATGAAATACGGGGGATTTTATGGTAATCATTAAGGAAATAGACCCGGTTGCATACGGCAAGATCCTTGCCATACTCTATGGGACAATGGGTTTCGTCTTCGGGCTTTTCACGACAATCGCCGCATTTATGGGCTTTTCAATGCCTTATTCCCTGGGAATTTTTTCCCTGATCTTCGGGAAGTGGGCGGTAGTCAGCCTGCCCATTTTTTACGGGGTCTCGGGATATTTCATAGGGCTTATCACCGGGGCACTGTATAACGCGGTCGTCGGTTCAAAAAAAGGTTTTCGTGTGGAACTCATGCGCTGACTTCCGGGCACCTCGGTCACACCGGAAACTTCAGGTACCTGTGCAGAAAGGCAGGTGTTTTTGCGCTCCTGACTTCCTGCTTCTTTCCATTTTTTGCCGATTCCTAGAAGAATTTTGACAGGAGGGAGGAGCCGGAACTGCAGTGTTCGGCAAAACTACAATGGCTGCAGAGTTTTCCTTCTTTCTTTTCGGGCATGAATCCGGCTTTTATTTTTTCCACGCGCCTGGATATTTTCAGAACTTCCCTCCGGTCGGCACTGCGGACCGTTACCCTTCGGAGAAGCCCGAATGCCGCATACTCTACGAAGGCAAAGGGGACTTCTTTTCCTGATTCGTTTTCCAGTATCAGGGCGAGAGCTACCGCATGCAGCCGGTCCGATGCCCAGACGCCCTGAGTGGGGCAGTTTCCGGGCCTGATGATGGAAGGTACAAGTGTACCTTCGAAACAGACCAGTTTGGAAGGTACGCCTTTCAGGTTCAGGCGGGCTGAGGAGAGTAAAGGCTCGGTTTTCACGGGGGTGACTGCCGCAAGCAGGGGGTCTTTCCCGTATTCTTCCAGGGCCAGGAGGAGGTTTGTTGCAATTTCCTGAAGCCGGGCTCTCGCAGCTGCCGCACCTTCTTCGAACATCTCCTGCCCTGCTCCCGTGAGTTCTCCCGGAAACAAAAGAGGCAGGTCTTTTTGGGCCCCCTCCAGCGCAGCCTCAAGTTCGCAGTAAAGATTATCGGCGTTTAACGAATATTCCTTCAAAATTTCCGGATAATTCAGGGCAAGTTCTTTCAGGAGCATCCTTTCAAGTCTGGGAGCATTCATTTCGGTAATAAGTTCGAAACCCCGGCTGGCAAAGTATACCCTTCTTGGGCAGCCAATATATAGTCTGATGTCAGAGACGCTCATTTCCGGATTTCGGGAATTTGCAGGCATTACATACTAATTTATGAGGGATGTCTTATAAATAATTGAAGGAAGATCTCGCTGTAAACCAGGCATGTCTGATAATTATCGAGCTGAGATTTTTTCTGTAAATCAGGTACAGACAAATTTGCGACAATTGACGACACCACATTCGTTAGATATATATGGGACTGTTTCATCATAGGGTATGTGAGTCATGACATCCAATGAATCCTCAGAAAATCTTCGAAACCGCCTGGCGGAAAAAATGGCTGGTGAGATCACTCTTTCGGATAAGCCGGGAGAGTCACTGAAAAAGTGGAGGTTGAACTTCGAAATCTCCCAGACCGATATTGCAAATTACCTGAAGGTTTCCCCCTCCGTTATCAGTGATTATGAAAGCGGGAGAAGAAAGTCCCCCGGGACCCTGATCGTTCGGAAGATCGTGGAGTCACTGATCGAGATTGATGTGGGGCGGGGCGGAAAGAAGATCCATGCTTACGAAACAATGTTAAGTTCTGATAATATCTCGAAAGCCATCTACTCTACATACGAATACACTATCCCCATACAGCTTGCAAAGCTGGTTACCCTGATCGAAGCTGAAGTGGTCTATAAAGGATCGGAGAGGCCCCTTTACGGTTTTTCCATTATCGATAGCCAGCGGGCAATCCTGGAACTCTCCTCCCACGAGTTCCAGAAACTATACGGCTGGAGTACGGACAGGGCTATGATCTTTACCAAAGTGACAACCGGGAAATCTCCCATGGTGGCTATCCGGGTAACCAACCTCAAACCCGGGGCAGTTGTGCTCCAGGGGCTTCGAATAGAAGATGTAGAGCCGGTTGTCGTCAAGATGGCAGAGGTTGATCGCATCCCCGTACTTTCAACAACGATGGATCTTGACCAGATCATCCAGACACTGAAAAAATACAGTCAGTATCACGTGAAGGAATAACCTTCCCCGAAAACCCTATTCCCTGAATTTTCCAAAAACAGGTGAAAATATGACTATTGGAATCGTATCATACGGTGCATACGTCCCGAGATACCGTATAAAAATCGAGGAAATCGCCCGTCTCTGGGGCGATGACGCAGAGGCCCTGAAAAGAGGGCTGATGGTATATGAAAAATCCGTTCCCGATGTTGATGAAGACGCAGCCACCATTGCAGTTGAGGCTGCAAGGTCTGCAGTGGCAAGATGTGAAATTGACCCCTCAAGAATCGGGGCGGTTTATACGGGTTCGGAAAGTCACCCCTATGCCGTAAAACCCACAAGCACGATTGTCGGTCAGGCTATTGGGGCAACCCCTGTAATGACTGCGGCAGACTTTGAGTTTGCCTGTAAGGCCGGGACTGCGGCAATCCAGGCCTGCATGGGGCTGGTGAGTTCCGGGATGATCGACCTTGGCCTGGCAATCGGGGCTGACGTCTCCCAGGGCGCACCCGGCGACGCGCTCGAGTACACAGCAGCCGCGGGTGGAGTTGCCTGCATTATCGGAAAAAAAGAATCCGAAATTGCTGCAATTATTGAAGATACTTACTCTTTTACAACTGACACCCCTGACTTCTGGAGAAGGGAAGGAATGGCCTATCCGGAACACGGAGGACGCTTTACAGGAGATCCCGGCTATTTTAAGCATGTTACAAACGGGGCCAGAGGGCTTATGGAAAAAATCGGAACAAAGCCGGAAGATTACGATTATGCGGTTTTCCACCAGCCAAACGGGAAGTTCCCTAGCAGGGTCGCAAAGCTGCTCGGTTTCAGCAAGGCCCAGATTGAGCCGGGGCTTGTAGTCCCGAAGATCGGAAACACCTATTCCGGTTCCTGCCTCATGGGCATTGCGGCAACCCTGGACCAGGCAAAACCCGGGGACCGAATCTTTGCGACGGCTTTCGGGTCCGGGGCAGGTTCTGATTCCTTCAGCATAACGGTCACCGACAAAATCGAAGAGATCCGGAACAGGGCACCGACGGTTGCCGAACTTATCAAGGACCCTATATACATTGACTATGCACGGTATGCCAAGCACAAGGGCAAGATACGCCTGTCCTGAAAACGGAGTGAGTACATGAGAGACGTAGCAATTATCGGAGTAAAGAACACGAAGTTCGGGGAACTCTGGGAACGTTCCCTCAGGGATATCGTGGTAGAGGCCGGCATCGGCGCAATCGAAGACGCAGGTGTAGGCGGAAAGGATATTGATGGCCTTTACGTGGGGAACATGAGCGGTGGCCGCTTTGTTGATCAGGAACACATCGGAGCCCTGATTGCGGACTATTCCGGGCTTTCGCGGAACCTGCACGTTCCCGCTACAAGAGTGGAAGCAGCCTGTGCTTCAGGCGGGCTTGCCCTTCGACAGGCCATTCTGACGGTGGCTTCCGGCTACAGCGACATCGTGGTTGCAGCAGGAGCCGAAAAGATGACGGATGTGGGAGCCCAGGAAGCCTCCTCAGCCCTTGCGGCAGCAGCCGACCGGGAATGGGAAGGCATGGCAGGAGCAACTTTCCCGGGACTCTACGCAATGATCGCAAAACTGCACATGCACAGGTACGGGACAACCAGCGAGCAGCTCGCCGAAGCTGCGGTGAAAAACCACAGGAACGGGTGCTTGAACCCCATTGCCCAGTACAGGAATGAAATCACGGTCGACCAGGTGCTGAACTCGATCATGGTAGCCGACCCCCTGCACATTTTTGACTGCTCTCCTATAACGGACGGAGCTTCGGCTCTTGTGCTGGCACCTGCGGAGATTGCCCACGAGTACACCGACACTCCCATTTATATCAAGGCCACTGCTCAGGCAAGTGACACCATTGCGCTTCACGACCGCAGGGACATAACAACCCTGGACGCATCGGTGATGGCTGCAAAGCGGGCTTATGAGATGGCAAAGCTGGGCCCCGGAGACATTGACCTTGTTGAAGTGCACGACTGCTTCACCATTGCCGAAATCTGCGCCGTGGAAGACCTCGGTTTCACAGAGAAAGGCAAAGGGGGAATCTTTACCGAAGAAGGTGAAACCGCAATTGGTGGCCTGATCCCTGTCAATACCTCGGGCGGTCTTAAAGCCTGCGGACATCCTGTTGGAGCCACCGGTATCAAGCAGGCTGTGGAAATCGTAACCCAGCTGCGCGGAGAGGCCGGAAAGCGCCAGGTGGAAGGCGCAGAGTACGGGATGACCCACAATGTCGGAGGGTCAGGAGCGACGGCAGTAGTACACATATTCTCGAGGGAGAGGTGATATTCGATGTCAGTACCCAGATTCTGGAGAAAACTTGACAGCCGGTACAACCTTAAAGGCACCCACTGCGTGGAGTGCGGTGAATACTTCTATCCCCCCCGCAACACCTGCGTGAACTGCAGGCGCCAGGGGCAGATCGAGGCCTACAGGTTCAAAGGCACAGGTGAAATTGTCACTTACACGGTTATCCACACCGCCGCAGAAGGCTTTGAAAAGCAGGCCCCTTACACCCTTGCCATTATCAAACTGGACGAAGGCCCTAGCCTGACCGCTCAGGTGGTAGGCTCCTCCGTAAATGCGTACATCGGGATGCGTGTGAGGTCTGTCTTCCGGAAACTTGGCGAAGGCGGCGAACGGGGCATGATCTACTACGGGACCAAATTCATCCCTGTTGATGGCTGATCCGGTCCTTGAATCATGTAATCAAATCTCATGAATAATTGAACACAGTGGATTGAACTGGAGATATCGGGAAAACATGATTGAAGTGGAAGTCAAGGCAAAAGCGGATCTTTCGAAGGTCCGTCCCATCCTTGAAAATATTGGGGCAGTAAAAATAGGGGTTGAGGAACAGTCTGATACCTATTTCGCCGCTCCACACCGGGATTTTGCAAAAACCGACGAGGCACTGAGGATCCGGAACCTGGATGGGAGGGCTGTGCTGACCTATAAGGGTCCTAAACTGGACAGCGTCTCTAAAACCCGGAAAGAGTTTGAAACTTTTGTGGACGAAAAAAATACAATCGAAATCCTCCATGCCCTGGGCTTTTCGGAGGCAGGGGCCGTCAGGAAAAGTCGGGAAGTCTTCAGGGCCGGGGACATTACCGTCTGCCTTGATTCCGTTGAGGGCCTCGGGGAATTTCTGGAGGTGGAAATAGTTGCCGGGGAAGAACAGGAGCTTGGCCCGATCCGGCTTAAACTTTTCGAGCTTTTAAAGCAGTTTGGGGTGAGGGAAGAGGACTCGATCCGTACTTCTTATCTTGAACTGGTGCTTGAAAATCTGAATGACTGAATTTACCTGATACTTGTGATTTTAAGGCAGAAAGTTGTGGTATGAGTACTTTGCACTTTAATTTTTATGATGCATAAACATTACTTACTTTTTAAGACTCTTTGCACTTCGTCTTAAAAGTTATATATCCTTGTATACCTATACTATTTTGAAAATGTTTTTCATGTGTGTACAATCTGGTCTTTATGCTTGTAAAAGCGGTTTCTGCATGTGGGGGTGGAAGTAACGGGCGCAAGTATTCTTAAAGATAATAAAGCAATCTCGCCTCTCATTGGGGTTGTTATGCTTACTTTATTAACTATTATTTTTGCAACTGTAATTAGTTCAAGTTCTCTTACAGGAATCTTACAGGGTTATTCGACAAATATTGGAATGGGCAGGCTTGACGGGGGCACCCTTGAAGGGGATACAATAACCCTCAGCCATAACGGAGGGGAACCCTTCACTTTTCTGGAGAACACAAAGGTACTTATCGAGATCGAAGGGGAGAGCATTGAACTCAATATTAGCAATTTATACGGTACAACCATCAGAGCAGGCGAAACAGTGAATGTGTGTCTGACTCCCCTGAAACCTGAAAACACGGGAAAAATCGATGCGATTAATGCAGGAGATACCATCTTCCTGAAGGTCGTTGACGGAGACCAGAAACTTGTGATATTAAGGCAGGAAATTATTGTATGATTCTATTTTAAATTCCGGGATGGATACCGAAAACTCCCTTTAACTCCCTTGAATAAAGAGACATTCGCGAATAACGAAATACTCGTGAATAAAAAAGTTAATACTTCTGATTCCCTTGAATCAGAAGCTTTTTTCAATAATTTCCCGGCAATTCCGGATTCTTACCTTATTTTTAGCTCCCCTTATCTTATCCTTGACCCGGGTTTGAGCTCTTTATCCGGCATAAGCGCTGCGACAATGTCTCCCCCGTCGTCGGCTGCGAGCATCATGCCGTTGGACTTGACTCCGCAGAGTTTGGTGGGTTTCAGGTTGGCAAGCACGATTATGTTCTTGCCGACCAGTTCCTCGGGGTCGTAGTAGGGAGCCATGCCTGCGACGAGCTGTCTGGGTTCGGGCTCGCCGATATCCACTTCGATCCGCAGGAGTTTCTTTGACTTCTTTATTTTTTCAACCACAAGGACTTTTCCTACCCTGATGTCGAGCTTTGCAAAGTCGTCGTACTCGATCTGGGGGAGGTTTTCTTCCTCTTCTTCCTCTTCTTCGGGCTTTGCCTCAGTCTTTTCTTCTGCTGCCGGAGGTTTGCCTTCGGATTTGGCTACTTCCTTTTCTTCTTTACCTTCCTTTGGACCGGTCTGCTTTGCAATGGCAATCCTGACCCTCTCACTGGAGATTTCTTCCATTTCCCCGATTTTGTCGTCTTCGAGCTTGGTAAACAGGATCTTCGGTTTTGCAAATCCGCTGCCAGCCTTCAGGGGAATGAGGGCATCTGAATACTGTGCCTCGTGAACGTCTCCTTCCAGGCCGAGGCCTTTCCAGGCATTTTCCATGCTTCCGGGGAGTATGGGCTCAAAGAGCAGGGTAAGGGCTTTTCCGAGCTGGAGGCAGTTGTAGAGCACCTGTCCGCAGGCTCCTTTGTCTTCCTTGACAAGTTTCCAGGGTTCGTGGGATTGGAAGTAAATGTTCCCGAATGATGCCAGGGCCATAGCGGTGTCCACTGCTTTCTTGAACTCGTACTCGTCCATGGCGGCTTTGACCTCGTTGATCGCAGTTTCGATCTTTTCCTTAACTTCCGGCTCGATTTCCCCTTTGGGGATTTCCCCGTAGTTCTTGAAGGTAAAGAGCATTGTCCGGTACAGGAAGTTCCCGAGCACGGCCACGAGTTCGGTGTTGATTTTTTCCTGAAGCACGCGCCAGGAGAAGTTCAGTTCCTTGGTATGGGAAGTGTAGCTTGCCAGGTAGTAGCGCAGGAGGTCAGGGTGGAAACCGTGGTCCAGGTAGTCTTCCCCGACCCAGACCACATAGCCCCTGGTCTTGGAGAAGGTCTTGTCCTCGATCTTGACCATGCCTGAGGCCACAACGTCCGTCGGTACGGAGTAGTCGGCGCCTTTGAGCATGGCAGGCCAGAAGATGCAGTGGTGGTAGGTGATGTCTCCTCCTATGAAATGGATGATCTCCCCGTCATCTTTCCAGTACTTTTCCCAGGAATCGTTGGCCTGGGCAGCCCATTCTTCCGTGAAGGCCATGTACCCTATGGGCGCGTCAACCCAGACATAGACCACCAGGTCGTCGTGGCCGGGGAACTTAACCCCCCATTCCAGGTTCCGGGTGATGCACCAGTCTTCAAGGCCCTGTTTTACCCAGCCAAGCGCGTAGTTCCTGGCGTTGGTGGTGCCTCCGAGTTCGTTTGAGAGGTAGTTCATCAGGTAGTCGCTGAATTCGGAAAGCTTGAAGAAGAAGTGCTCCTGCTTGCGGTACTCGGCAGGCCCTCCGCAGATGGTACAGACCGGGCTTTTGAGTTCCCCGGGTTCCAGGTGCTTTCCGCAGCCCTGGTCGCATTCGTCTCCCCTTGCGGTTTCCCCGCAGTGGGGGCAGGTCCCTTCCACATAGCGGTCAGGGAGGAAGCGGTCGCACTTCGGGCAGTAGGCAATTTCGATAGTCTTTGGGTAGACGTAGTCCTTTTCTATCAGCTTGTTGACGATGTCCAGGGTCCTGTTGTGGTTTTCAGGGTCGTCGGTGGTCCCGAAGGCGTCAAAGTTAACCCCAAGCTGCTTGAAGGTCTCGTCAAAATGTTTGTGGTATGTTTCTACAAGTTCCCCGGGAGTGATCCCGAGCTGCTCGGCGTTAACGACAATGGGGGTGCCGTGTGTGTCCGAACCGCATACGAAGGTAACGTCCCTCCCTTCCTTCTTGAGGGCGCGGACAAAGATATCTGCGGGCACGTAAGTCCGGAGGTGGCCGACATGGGCCTTTCCGTTGGCGTAGGGCAGGCCGCAGGTGACAAGTACGGGTTTATCGGATGATTCTGACATTCTAATCTCCATGTATTATTTTACGGATATATCCCTCTTGGACGTCTGCAATTCTAAAATATATTTCGCTTATTGCAGGTTTAAGGGAAGCTTTTTGAAGGGATAGTTTATAGTTTTATGTGTAAAAAGATGGTTTCGGGGCTTTCAGCCGGGATGAGGAATCCTTTCATACCTGCTTTAAAACGGGTATTATGTCGGGAAAATGAATTCATCGGCATTGTCCAATGAATCTTTTAATTAAATCCTTTCGGAGGAGGTTCGGAACTTATACGCCCGATGTATTAATCTGAAGTGGTTTCAAAAGATATCTCGGAAAGTAATATTAATAATGAATGCTGAAAAGAACTCCTATCTGGAGGTCCTGATGACAGAGGGGTTTATCCCGGATTCCCGTCCGTTTCGTTTTGTCTCCGGAAAAATTCTTATTTCCTTAAGTAAGGGGCTTGAATACCTAATCGATTCGTAATCCAAAACCGATTCTTAATCTTAAATAGGTTAATATTGACGTTTATCGACGTGAGAGTTAAATCATGGAGTCAAACACCTCTTCTCCCCCGGTTCCCGAGAATAAGAAACGCAACCACATATCTTACGTGATCGTGTTAATCGCCCTGCTTCTGGTCATAGGGGTAAGTCTGATGGCAATTTTTTATGGCTTCGGCTTTAAAGGGGACCTGGGTACCTCGGATAAGGTGGCTGTAATTTATGTCCAGGGCACCATGCTTTCCGGCAACATCCCTTCAGGTCTTGGTTATGCAACATCGGAAGAGATCTCGGAAAACATCCGCAGGGCCGTGGAAGATGAGCAGGTCAGGGCAATCGTGCTCCGGATCAACAGTCCGGGCGGGTCCCCCGCAGCTGCCCAGGAAATTGCCGTGGAGATTAAAAGAGCCCAGGAAGAAGGGGTGCCTGTGGTTGTTTCTATGGGGGATGTGGCTGCCAGTGCCGCTTACTACATCTCGGCTCCGACGGACTACATTATTGCAAACCCTTCCACAGGCACCGGGTCGATCGGGGTGATCTGGATTTTTGAGAACATGTCCGCTTTCTATGAGGAAGAGGGTGTTGAGTTTTACATCTCAAAGTCCGGGGAACTGAAGGACATGGGTGGCTCCTGGCGTGGACTCACTGATGAGGAAAAGGAATACGCTGACAGGGTGGTTCTCGAAAGCTATGAAGACTTTGTGGCCCAGGTTGCCGAAGGGCGGAATATGACGCGGGGTGATGTAAAGGCCATCGCCGACGGGCGCATATATATGGGGACAACGGCGAAGGAACTGGGACTTGTAGATGATATGGGGAACCTTTACGACGCCATTGATAAGGCTGCCGAACTCGGGGGCATCGAAGGGGAACCAAGGGTCGTGTATATGAACAGGGCAACCCTTTCAAGGCTGCTCCTGGGCTCGGAATCCTCGAGTCCCGACGCAGTCCGGCAGCTTGTCAGTTATTATGAAGAAAACCCATACGGGAAAATCCAGGCATGAAGTGTTAAAATCTGCAAGATAAAGCGGCCATAAATAGAGTTCTCATATTTTTTTCATATTTTTTTCATATTTTTTTCATATTTTTTTTATTCCTTTTCAACCTTCGGTCTCACTTCCGGCTTTTCGCCTGCAGATTTTGTCCAGGAGAAGGATGTTGTCAAGCATGAGGGAACAGCTCCAGCCCAGGGGAATTGCCCAGGCCGGCTTACCTGTGGACTTGTCCACCTGTTCGGGAAGGAGCCCTGCACTGGTCGTGCCCGCAAGAGCCCATTTCAGGAACCTGATCCCTTCTTCGGTCAGCTTTTTCCGGGTCTCTTCATGCAGGTCTTTTTCTTCTTCGTAAGGAAGGTCCAGGGCAAGGGCAAACATGACTTCCGAGAGCCAGAGGGTGGTCACAATCCAGGGGTTCCCGTTGATGTATGCGTCGTTTTCGTAGCGTTTGATCCCATAGTGCCGGTTTACCGGGCTGGATAGCTTTTTCTGGATGTTTTCGATAAGGAAGAAGATCATGTCCCTTTCTACAGGTTTTCGGGGGGAGAGCATCCCGAAGGGGATATAGGTGGCCAGGACGCTTGCGTCCAGGGTCTTGTCCAGCTTTTCGCTTACGACCCCTTTTGCAAAATAACCTTCCTGGAGCCAGAAGCGGTCGATGGTAGCCTGCTTGATAAACTCAGCTCGCTTTTTCCAGCGCCGGGCCAGTCCTGCTTCTCCATTTTCCTCAGCCAGGTTGGAAGCCCCCACAAGCCCTGCATAGACTGAGGCGTTCGTATAGGTGAAAATTCCGTAGTATGTCTCCCAGAGGTCCATGCAGCTTTCATGCAGCCCCGTTTTGGTCCTTTTCATCAGGTATTCGGCAGCTCGCAGCACCGAAATCCAGACTTCTTCCAGGAACTCTATTTTTTTCAGGCCTTCCAGGGTCCTGTAATAGACGTCCATGGCATAGAGGGTTGAACCGGTTTCGTCGATCTGGGTGGAATAATCAAAGTTGCCCCAGGAAGGGGCTTTATTCCCATCCAGCCAGTAGCGCTGGAACCAGGATCCGTCGGGGAGCTGGGTCCTGATGCACCAGCTGAAAAACCTGTCGCAATATTCGGGATAACCTGAATGTTTCAGGGCGAGCACCACTTCGGAACTGTCACGGTTCCAGCAAAAACCGTACCCTCCGCATTTCTCAAAGTTGGAATCAAATTCCGGGGCGGCCACAAAGGAGCCGTTTTCGTGGTCGTTCATAAGGTAGAGCGTGAGCAGGGCGCGGTTGTAGGCGTTGAAAAGTTCCTGGCGGAGGTTGTTGTAACCTTCGAGGCCCGACATTTTCAGCACCTGTTTTTTGGACAGCCACATAACCCAGTGTTCCCTGGTCTTTTCGAAGATCTGTTCAAGGGGCAGTTTTGCAAGTTCGTGCATCCGCTTGTACAGGAGGTTGCGGGAAGGGGCAGCGCCCACGAAAATCACAAACTCTTTGGTGCCGTCTGCTTCCAGTTCGAGTTCCCAGCCCGCAGCATTGTTTATGTTCCCGATGTCCTCCTTATTATTCTGGAGTTTCCCGTCTTCCATGTCGTACCTGGAATTCGTCCACCAGATGGTGTCCATTGCTTTTCCTATCTGCCATTCCGAAAACTCGGGCATGGAGTGGATTCCGATATAGTAGTCCTGCCAGTACTGCACTATCATGCGGGCGTTTGTGTCGCAGTAACCTGAATTTTTCTTTGAAGTTTCCCCCACGTTGAAGTTCGAATAGTAGTAAAACTTCCCGGAAATTTTTTTCTGGGACTGGATCTTGAACCTGCGGATGAGAACCGGGACGTCAGGGTGTACCAGGTCCAGGATCGAAATCCGGATTCCCGAATCATGGTAAAGCTTTGTGGACACGATGTTTGTGTCCTCTATGTAGTTCTGGATCGATTGCCAGTCATTGCTGTTTGTCCAGAGGAGAGTTTCTCCAGTATGGATGCAGGCAAGAGACTCATCGATATGCTGGGCGTGGTCTCTCCGTGGGTAAAAAAAGCCGAAGAGTTCTCCCTTCCTGCCCATGGTCACGAGCAGTTCGGCATTTCCTAAAATGACATTGGGTTGTTTGATCACCTGCTTACCCCTCTCGTGATCACATGCTCCTGCTTTTCACCGGATGGGGCCGGGGAGATGATATGTTCGCAGACCTCATGTCCCGTGGCTTTACAACTGACTTCCCTGACCCTGATGTTCTTTCCGGAGTATTCGGTCAGGTACCCTGCGAAGTACCCGCTCATGTAGGCACATATCGGCTGATCCGTTTCCCCGTAGACGTCTGCAATGAAGGAATCCCTTACAATGATCTTTCCCTCAAAGGTTTCGGGGTCACAATCGATTTCCAGGATGCCCCAGCCAACAGCCCTGTAAAGTTCTGTCAGGATACTGGTGAAGTTTTTATCGTCAAGGGGCATGATGCTCCTGAAATACTTTGCAGCATGGATCCCTCCCCGCAGGCCTGAAAGGGTGAGCAGGCCCTCGGCATGCGGGGCACTCTCATTCAGGGTCCTGATGATATCAACAAGGGTAGGAGCTCGAGCAATGATTGCCCGGACCCCTATCACATTCAAGGGGAAGTCCACCAGATGAATCATCCTGTGTTCCGAAATCCCGTATTCCACCTGCTGGACAACTTCCAACTCCCCTATTTTACGGGAAAGTTCGTCCAGGTCAACTTCTTTTCTAATTTCGGTGAAGATGGAATACTCTCCTGTTTCCTGGTTCATATTGTCAAGATGCCCGATCATTATGAGTACATCCTGTTCTTCCAGGAAATTAATTATCGCAGGCAGTACGCCACGACCTTTTGAGTACGAGATCTTAAACCATACGATCTGTGTGTCCTCGTTGTAGCCTGCAAACAAGCATAAGTCCCGAACCATAGAACTTCAACCCCTATGAATTATATACGTGCATTTGATTAAGCTATTGCGTTGAGTTTCCTGAACACCCTGGCCTTAAAGTCCATCAATGCGGCCATGAAATTTACTCCGGCATCAAAGGGTGTTGGGTGTACGCTGAAGTAAGAATGAACGTCCCCGTCTCCGAGCCATTTTGTGCACATGTAGTAGTAGTGGTCCGAGGTCAGCAG
Organism: Methanobacteriota archaeon; assembly: GCA_016841625.1. Taxonomy (GTDB): domain Archaea; phylum Halobacteriota; class Methanosarcinia; order Methanosarcinales; family Methanosarcinaceae; genus MTP4. The sequence continues at coordinate 34,063 of JAENYU010000002.1, read as the reverse complement.
GTGTTTCCAGATGTTCAGGAGTTCCGGGTCCCCGGTTTTTTTCACAAAAGGTTCGAGAAGTTTGATCTCTTCAAAACAACGTCTTTGCATATCGTTTCCCAGCCAGGCGCTGGTGTCACGTTCCATGTCCGCCCAGGAGATGGTGGAAAAGTCCCCTACATCGATTTCCGCTACTGGAGTATATTTTTTCACAACATCCGAGGGGGTATCGAAATTCAAATGAGTCTCTAAGACTTTCTCCGGGAATTTTTTCAGAAACGCAAAGATGCCTGTTTCTTCCCACTGGTGCTCCCCGAAAGTCTCATAGTCCATAAAAATGTTGATGCAGTCTTCCCTGATGCCGGAAGCCCATTGAGCCCATTTTTCCGCAGTCAGGGGGTAGCCTTCCCACCAACGGGCCGAAAAACGGTACCCTATATCGTCGCTCAGCTTGTAGTTCCTGACGAGGATCGGTATTCCGGAACCCGTTGCTTCGTACACGAAGTTCGGGGACCTCCAGCCGAGCATGTGGTCCGCACCTTCCGTAAGGATTGCTTTGTATCCGAGATCCGAGGCAATTTTTCCTATCGTGTTATTGTAAAGTAGCTCTGTATTCCGGAACACTTCGGGTTTTACTCCGAGAAGGTCTTTCATGAGCTTGCGGTGTTCCCTTATCTCTTCGATAAATTCCGTTTTATCCTCAAAAAGGCTCGAGATTGAATGGTAACAGGTCTCGTCCAGGAACTCCACAGCTCCGGTTTTCGCCATCTCTCTGAAGCCTTCGAGCACTTCTTCTTCCCAGAGCCCGCACTGCTCCAGATGAGTCCCTGTCACCGAAAGGGCGAATTTGAATTCTCCTCTGTGCTCGTCCAGGGCTTCCAGGAGAACCCTGTTGGCAGGCAGGTAACATTTTTCGGCTACTCTCTTAAAAATCTCTCGATCTCCTCTTTCATCGAAATAGCGGAAAAAACCGGTCCTGTCATCTGGCCAGAACCAGCGCAGGCGGAATGGCTGGTGTATCTGGAAATAAAGGCAAAGGGATGTCATGCTATCTCCTCTGGATTAGCCATTTTCTCCGGGACAGCTTTCTCCTCTGGAATAACCCTTTTCTCCGGAACAGTACTTTCTACTGTAGCAGCCTTCTCCTCTGGAATAGTGTTCTCCTCTGTAACAGTACTTTCCTCCAGAACAGCTCTCCTGAAATCCGAGAGGATGGAATAATAATTAACAGCTCTCTCGTATCCTTCCCTTATGTTTTCCCCGGAATTCATGGAAAAGAGGATGTCGCCTTGCTGGAGGTAGCCGAAAACCCTCTTCAGTTTTCCGTAGTTCGGGCTTCCTTTCCTTCCTGCCTCTTCAAGTTCCTCCCCTATCTGTACGAGTTCCCTCAAATAGAGCTGCTGGGCCTTATTCCCCAGGACATTGTGCATCCCGTAGCGGATAGTCTGCTCGGTCTTCAGGGTGGGAAGTTTTACAGGCTTAAAATGCTTTGCAGCTTCCGAAGGTGTAAGCATGCTGATCCCCCTTTCTTCAAGTCTCTCCGGAAGCTCCCGGATAAAGTCGACAACCAGACTCTTTTTCCTGTGATGGAAATAGAGGCTACTGTAGTTGAAACAAAGCGTAAGGACATCTCCCTCCATGCTGCTGATCCAGTCAGCAAATTTTTCCGGGATCAGGGGGTAGCCTTCCCAGCTTTTTTCCGAGAAACGGAGTTCGAGGTCTTCACTCAGGTTTATATGCCTGAGCAGGGTCGGAAGATCATTTTCGTAGACATTTACCGGGTCATATCCGTTAGTTAGATTTGAAGAGCCTTCGGCAATAAGGCATTTGAACCCCATCCCCGAAAGTAACTTCCCCAATTTCCCGGAAAGCAGGAGTTCGGTGTTTATGAAAGTTTCCGGGGTAACGCCAAGCATTTCCTGGCTTATTTCTCTATGCTTCAACACCTCTTCCCTGAACCCGGCCAGGTCCGGGTAAAGGGCACTCAGGGAGTGGTAGTAACAGTTCCCTGTAAATTCCACGCCTCCGTTTTCTCCGAGTTCCCGGAAGGAATCAACAAGTTCCGGGTTCCACCGACATTGTTCCAGGAAAAGCCCCGAGAGGTTCAGGGCATATCTGCCTCCTCCTTCTATGGACTCCAGCAACAGGTCGTTAAGGTGAAGCATCTCCCTTCCGGTTTCCTGAAACCGCAAGAAAATATGCTCCATATCAAAGTATCGGTTGGGTTCAGGTAACCCTGAAAAACCTTCTACAGGCCAGTACCATTTAGGACTGTAAGGCAAGTGCACCCCCCCGCATACGCATACCGCTTTCATAACATAATTATGATGTAGGGTTGAGGTACTAATACCTATTGTTTCCCACATTGCCGGATTGGAGGAAAGGGTTGGGAACTTCTGATAAAATCCAGAGCAAGCATAGAAAAATGATTCTAAGGTAACTGATTCTAAGGTAACTGATTCTGAGGTAACTGATTCTAAGGTAACTGATTCTGAGGTAAGTGATTATGGGGGGAAAAATTGTGAAATGTATGATGGGAATTATCCCATCATAAAGTCGTTCAGGCTTTCGTATGCTGTGGTGAGCTCTTCCGGGGAAAGGGCCATTTCAAAGTCCTTTCCTTTGATTTCCAGGGCATCCCCATTGACAGTCCCGATTACGGTGTAGGGGACGTCTTTGAGGATTTCCTGCAGAGCTTCCGGCTCGGAAGTGGCAAGGAGGGCTCTTGCAGGGGTTTCTGCAAAGAGGAGTTCTTCTGCCTGCAGGTCTCCGGAAATTTCGTTCAGGTCTACTTTTGCCCCGAGGGTTTTGCACATCCTGGCGAGCCCTGCTGCAAGCCCTCCAAGGGATAGGTCGTGGGCAGAGCTCAGTTTCCCGCTTTTCACGGCCTTAATGACAGCTTTTATAAGCTTCGGGGCATTTTCAGGGACTGCAGGGGCTTTTCCGGCTTCCGTGGCTCCGAGACAGGAGTAGTATTCGGAAGCTCCCAGTTCGGAAGTTGTTTCTCCTATAAGGACGATGCTGTCCCCTGCTTTTGTAAAGAAGCTTGAGGGGAGAGGAATTTCAAGGTCTACCTTTCCTATCATTCCGATGGAAGGCGTCGGTGGAATTGCGGTCCCGAACTCGTCGCTTTCGTTGTAGAGGGACACATTTCCTCCCACAACAGGGATTTCAAGTTCCCTTGCCGCGTCTCCGAGGCCCAGGACTGCCTGTTTGAACTGCCAGTAGATTTCTGGGCGTTCGGGATTTCCAAAGTTCAGGCAGTTTACGATAGCAAGCCCTTCAGCTCCTTTTACGGCAAGGTTCATGGCGTTTTCCACAATTGCGGTCTTTCCGCCTGCATAGGGATCAAGGAGAGTTACCCTGGGCTGGCAGCCGCAGGAAAGGGCTATTCCCTTTTTGTCGGTGATTTTGAGGACTCCAGAGTCTTCTCCGGGAAGAACCGTTGTCCTGAGCTGGACCTGGTGGTCGTACTGCCTGTAAATCCATTCCTTTGAGGCTATATTGTAAGAGGACAGGACTGTCAGGAGCGCCTGTTTCAGGTCTGCAGGGCTTTCCGGTTTGCTGCTTTCTTCCCTGGCTTCGGGAGCTTTTGAAGGCCGCTCGAAGGTCGGGGCTCCTTCTGTAAGGAGGGCGATAGGGATGGTGGCAACGTTTTCTCCCCTGAACTCAATTTTGTAGTTCGACTCTTCGGTAAGCTCCCCGACCACAGCCCCGTTCAGGTCATACTTCTCGACCAGGGCAAGTACGGCGTCCACGTCTTCGGGAGCTACTTCAAAGAGCATGCGTTCCTGGGACTCGGCAAGCAGGATCTCATAGGCGTTCATGTCGGGTTCGCGCTGAGGGACGGCATCCGCAATGATCCGGGCTCCCAGCCCTCCTTTGGCAGCCATCTCCGAGCTTGCCCCTCCGAGACCTGCGGCCCCGAGGTCCCTGCAGGACTTAACATAGCCCTTTTCGGTGGCTTCCAGGGTCATTTCAATAACAAGTTTTTCGGTATACGGGTCGCCTACCTGGACGCTTGGCCTGTCATTGGCTTCGGCAGATTCCGAGAGATCTCTTGAGGCAAAGGATGCTCCACCAAGCCCGTCCTTTCCGGTGCTTGACCCCGCAAGAACCAGCTTGTTCCCTGCTTTTTTGGCGATGGAAGTTATGACGTCCTCTTCCTTGCAGAGCCCCACGCAGACCACGTTTACCAGGGGGTTTCCGCTGTACTGCCGGTCAAAGAGGGTCTCGCCGTTGACCACCGGAACTCCGATACAGTTTCCGTACCCTGCGATTCCCTTTATGATCTGTTCAAAGAGGAAGAGGTTTTTCGGGGTGTCAAGGGGGCCAAAATAGAGCGGGTCCATTAGGGCAATCGGACGGGCTCCCATGGAAATTACGTCTCTTACAATGCCTCCCACCCCGGTGGCTGCCCCGTTGTAAGGGTCCACATAGGAAGGGTGGTTGTGGCTTTCCATGGCTATGGAGAGCACGTACCCGTCTTCGAATTTAAGGACTGCAGCGTCGTCTCCCGGGCCGATAAGGACATTTTCGCCCGTGGTGGTAAAAGTCTTCAGGAGGGGGGCGCTTGAACGGTATGAGCAGTGTTCACTCCACAGGTTTAAAAAGCAGCCCTGCTCTACCAGGTTGGGTTCACGTCCAAGTTCTTTTTTAATGATCTTCAGGTCTTCTTCAGGTAACATTGCTTTGCCTCTGATTCTTAAAGCCTCATTCGGATGTTTCGTGAATGCCAGGAACCGGGGTCTACCGGGCTGCTGACTGACCTGTGCAGGCCTGGTCTCCGGTCCCTTCCAAATACCGGTTTCTTTTCCTGGTTCCTTGCAGGTTCGTTTATTCCGGAAACCCGAACTTGAGGTTTTTTTTGATAATCGGTCCCTGAGAACTCAGGGATTTTGATTGGTGTTAATAGACTATGCCGTCATAAAGGGATAGGGATTAGATAAAGATTTCTTTGCGCCAGGTAACATAAGCAGCGGATACCTCGACGGTTTTATGGGGAAGTATTTGGCGGTAAAAGCCCCCCGGGCCAATGGGTAACCAGCTCTTACCTTCAATCGATAAATCCTCAGTAAACCCGGCAGCTGAAAAAGTCCGCGAATTCGGTCGATAAAATTCAATCAATAAAATCCAATAGATAAGATTCAATCAATAAAATCCAAACGGTAAAAATTGGCCGTAAACTAAGTAGCCGGAAAAAGTCTGCAGGGCAAACTACCATAAAGCAGTAACTTCTGCCCTGGGTAAAAATCGGAATTCAAGTAAAAAATAAATAGTGATTTTCTCTGAAGTATAATAATAAGTTTAGATCTGCTGGATAATTTTTTCCACTTTTGCCCCGTTTTCGGTCAGGGAGTAAATCTCCTCTTTTTTAGAGACCAGTTCTTTTTCCTCCAGTTCCCCGAGGGTTTTTTGCATGGATGGATATACAATGTGCAGAGTTTTTGCGATGCGTTTTCCTTCCATCTCTCCCTTTGAGGCAAGCAAGGAGAGTACTTTTTGCCGTGCATTGCTTCCGTTCACAAAACCTATTAACTCGTTCATTGGGCAACTCCCGAATATGCTATTTTTTTGTCCCACCATTTTTATATGACCGGTTTTATATCCAACGAGTGCATATATCCATGTATATAATGGGCTATATAAATCTATGGAGTTCAATCTATATTTAGCTTTTCGCCGCTGAAGCGTGTTTTTCCAGTGGAAAATACAGTTTCGGGTTTTTTTTCTTTACCGGGACGTTTTTCCTTTGCTGCATAGATTGCCTGCCTGCTGAAGTTTTTTGCCTGGCAGGTCGGTGAAAATATCCTTCAAGCCTTTATATCGCGTTACAAATGTGAAATATCACGATCAATAATATAATATAATATATTGGAGTAAACAATAAAACCATAAAGCCCCGGTTCAAGCGTTATGCTTTTTGTAGATCTTACAAATTTGTACTCAGTGTGCAAAATTCGGCATAAGACTGCCTGAAAATACCATTAGGCTTTAATACCTTCATTGATAAGTACCTTATATCCACTCATTAATTTTTAGATGTAATGTACATATATAATTATTACAAATTTGGAGGATCTACCAACAAATGAGCAGCGGAATGTGCCCGGTTTGCGGGCTTCCAAATGAACTTTGCATTTGCGAAGAGGTTGCGAAAGAGCAGCAGCGGATCACAGTGAAAGTCAACAGACGGAGATATGGAAAGGAAGTTACGGTTGTAGAGGGTTTCGACGCCAGTGAAATTGACCTTCACGAACTGTCCACCTACCTTAAGTCAAAGTTTGCATGCGGAGGTACCGTAAAAGGGAACACGGTCGAACTTCAGGGCAACCACCTGGGCCGCATGAAAGAAGTACTTATGGAAAAAGGTTTCACTGCTGAACAAATCAAAAATTAACGGCTGAATTTTCGCTCTTCAGGGCTAGAGCGGGCCTTATGATAACGCAACTTCTCCGAATTCCGGAGTTGCACACATATTTTTTATCGGTTTTTTCCGGCGACTTGCAGTGCCCTGGTGTTGCAGTAAGGAGAGTTCAGGCTCCTCTTCAGGAGAACTATTTATCAAGAATGTGCAGTAGTTAAGAACGCCGATATCCGTATTTATCCTGTGTAAGTGAGGTCTCTCATGAAAACAACATGTGAAGTAATGGTACAGAGAGTACTGCCTGCGATAAGGGCTGAACTTTCGCGGATATTGATTTTCGAACATGGTTGCACCCAGCAGGATGTAGCGGAGATTCTGGAACTTTCAAGGGCTGCGGTGTCCCAGTACGTGAGCGAAAAACGTGGAGCAGACGTTGATTTCTCGAAAGATACCCAGGAAGAAATCCGAAGGTTTGCAGAAGTTCTCCTGAATACGGAGTTTTCCTCCCCGGAAAAAGTCCAGGGGATGTGCAACGTCTGCAAGTTTGTCCAGAAATCCGGCTGGCTGTACAAGAATGCACCTGGAGTGGAATCCTGCGGCATTTGTGGAGACATTGATTCCAAGTGAAGGCCAGGACCTGTATCAAATGTAAAGGTAAAGGTAAAGGTCTGTGTGGGCGCCCCCGATGTCCTATTCTTGAAAAATTCAAGTCCGTGCAGTCAATCTCTTCCGATATCTCAGGAAACTCCGTTTTTGGAGCTTCTCCACCGGCTATTTTTGTAGGAAGTTTTGGTTACCCCAGGGTATCTGCGGGCCCCCTGATCCCTCCCTTTGCAAAAGAGGATGATGCCCTGCTCCTTGAAGACCCTGCCAGGTGGGCAAACATGCCGATTGAAGATATCATATCAATGCGTTCCCGCCTGGTCAGAGCAAACACGACCCTCCATGTAAAGGATGCCCAGGGCAAGGAAAATCCTCTTCTGGCAAAGGCGCAGGAACTTGCCCTTTCCAAAAACCCCGTGGATACGGAAGCCTGGTTTTTCAAAGCCCCGAAACTGGAACTTAAATTCGATGCGGTCCACACCCCCATGGGCCCTTCGGGGCTTGTAAAGAACTTCGAGCTTGCCGAAAACCCGAAAGTCCCGAAAAAAGTAGACTACCTTGTCTACGATACCGACGCCCTGGCAAAAGACGCAGTACTCGAACTTTACAAAGGCGACGTTTCAGGAGAACAGATAACCCGCCTCTTTTCTATCGGCCTGCTCGGGAAAGAACGAAAAGTCGTACCCACCCGCTGGTCCATTACTGCAGTGGACGATATGGCAGGAAAGGAACTGGCGGACAAAATCCTGGACTACCCCTGGGTTTCCGAAATCACGCTCTTTAGCGGGACCCATTTCGGGAACCACTTTGAAATCCTCCTCCTCCCGAGAGTCTACTCTTTCGAACTGATCGAAGCCTGGCTCCCAAAGACCGTCTGGTCCGGGGAATCGAGCTGGGTCGGGGAAGACAGCGAGGGCCTGGACGGGAAAAAGAAGTATTCTTCCCTGGCAGGAGGTTACTATGCGGCAAGGCTTCCGGTGCTTGAGTATCTTGCAGGGGTCAAAAGGCAGGCTTCGGTCTTCATCCTCAGGGAAATCACTCCCGATTACTGGGCTCCCCTGGGAGTCTGGGTCGTCCGGGAAGGGGTAAAAAACGCCTTCAAAAACCCCCCACAAACCTTTGATTCCCTTGAAGCCGCAGTTTCGGACCTTGCAGGAAGGGTGCGCACTCCCAGGGACGAATGGGTGCAAAAAGCCAGGCTGCTTTCGGATTTCCGCTTCCAGACTACTCTAAATTCTTTTTTCAATATTTAAGTTCAAAATGTAAAACCTAAAGTCTAAGCCCAAAATTTGAAGTTCTTCTTTTTCAAGATCCCTAAAAAATAGTGCTGGTGGATAGGGCATCCACCTAAAAATCAAAAATAAAAATTAGTTTTTTGCACCTTATTCAAATATTTCAGGTACGATGCGCCGGGCAACTTCTTCGTAAGCCTTTGAGATGTCGCCTTTATCAAACCTGAAGACGTCCTTGTCCATGGACCGTTTTGTTTCCTTGTCCCAGAAACGGCAGGTGTCACAGGAGATTTCGTCGGCAAGGATGATTTCCCCGTTGATTCTCCCGAACTCGAGTTTGAAGTCGGGGAGCAGGATTCCCCGCTCGTCCAGATAGGGCACAAGCAGTTCGTTAATCCTGAGGGCAAGCTTCCGGATGGTGGCGATTTCTTCCCGGGTAGCCAGGCCAAGGGTAAGGGCTATGTCGTCATTGAGCATGGGGTCGCCGAACTCATCGCTCTTGTAGTCAAAGACCAGAACCGGGGACTCGAAAACAATGCCTTCCTCTATGGGATATTTCCTTGTAATGGAACCTGCGGCAATGTTCCTGACAATAACCTCGATTTTTATGATCTCAACTTTCCGCACAAGCATTTCGATATCGGAAAGCATCTTTATGAAGTGGGTCCTGATCCCTTTTTCTTCCAGCATCTCAAAGAGTTTTTTCGAGATCTGGGAGTTGTAATACCCTTTCTTTTCCATTTCTCCTTTCTTTTCTCCGTTGAAGGCCGTCAGGCTGTTTCTAAATTCGGAGATGAGGGCATCGGGATCATCAGTCGCGTAAATGGTCTTTGCTTTCCCGGAATAGAGCTGTTCTCTTTTCATGCAGTGATCCTCTCAGGGATTATCCTTTATTTCCGGAGACAGAGGGATTTCCGGACAATAATAGAGTTTTTAATGAATTTTAATAGAATTTTATTGGATTTTTTAATAGAATTTTTATTGGGGATAACAAGATTTGTCTCTTCGGGAGTGCTTGAGGCATTTCCATAGCGGAAAAGTTATTCGAAACAAATTCCTCTTGCTTTTCCTGAAAAGATGGAGTAGACGATAATGTCTTTCTGCTAGATAAATGTATCATCAGGGTGCCGTTTTAAATCCCGTATCCTGTCTGCCGCTTAGTAAATTATATCATGGAAGAAAACCTATTACAGGGTTTAGGCGCTTAAATAGGGACTTCAGAACTTACCGCACTTAAGGGCCCAGCACTTGAGAGTGATTTATCCTAAGCACGTAACAGGTAAAAAACATGCCAGGCACCATAATTAACATAGTAGAGCTGCTACTCACTGCAGAGATCTATAACCGCTACCTTGAGCTTGACGTGAATGACCTCCCAAAGGAGATCCGGAAAAACTACTGGAGCAGCGCGGAAAGAACCGTCCCCAAACCCATTCTTGTTACAATTCCCAGGGTTGAAAAATTACAGGACATTGAGGACGTTGAAAAAAGTGTCAGGAATGTGCCGTTCATAGTTACCGACAGGTCCAATGGTGAAATCCGCCTGAGCGCTTTCGACCTTGCAGTGGAATGGTTCGAAAAGCAGGAAGATGCCCCGGAAATAATTGAAAATAACCCTGTTCTTGCTTACTACTTCGGGGAAATCAGGAAACTGGAAGCTGCAAGCTATGCAGAGGCAAAGGCGAAGGCAAGGCCGAAAGAAGTTGACAGGGAATGGATCGAGTCCCTGATTGCCGAAATCCGGAAGGAAGATAAGGGCGAAGACATGCTCAAACTGGTGACGATCATCGCCCCGGAAGACGTTAAACAGAAAGTCAAGGACCTCGTCCTCACAAAGGAGCAGGAAGACGAAGTCGAAAAAGTCATGAAAGCGATCCAGCACCGGGAATATCTCAGGGAAATCGGGCTGCACGATATAGGCAAGCTCCTCTTCGTAGGACCCCCTGGAACCGGGAAGACCTCTATTGCACGGGCGCTTTCCGAGCGGCTTTCCATTCCTTTCGTGGAGGTTAAACTTTCCATGGTCACGGACCAGTACCTTGGTGAGACTGCAAAGAACATCGACAGGGTCTTCCTGCTGGCCAAGAAACTGAATCCCTGCATCCTCTTTATCGATGAACTTGACTTCGTGGCAAAGGCCCGGACCTCGGACGAGAACGCCGCAATCAAGCGGGCTGTCAACACTCTCCTGAAAGCCATTGACGAGATCAGCCTTGTGGAACACGGCGTCCTCCTGATTGCCGCTACCAACCACCCCCGGATGCTTGATAGTGCTGCATGGAGGCGTTTTGATGAAATCGTTCACTTTCCCCTCCCGGACCCCGAGATGCGCAAAGGAATTCTTGATCTGGTGACCAAGTATATCAAAGGGGACCTGGACACGAAGGAAATTGCGGAAATGACCGAAGGTTACTCGGGTTCGGATCTGCGTATGGTGATCCGGGAAGCTGTCCTGAGTGCCCTTCTGGAAGAACGCAAGGTACTGACCCAGCAGGACCTGCTGGAAGCCGTACTATCCTTTGACGAAAGGGCAGATCTCAAGTCCGAAGAGTACGGCGCGGATTAAGTGCAAAACCAACAAAACGAGGCTAGCAATGGGCTTTGAAAAACGAGATTCTCAAAATGAGGATCAAAAAATTAGTTTAGCAAGATGAGGCTCGAAAAATGAAACTCACACTCCTTGGGACCGGGGATGCTATAGGAACCCCGAAAATAGGCTGCACCTGTCCTGCCTGCACGGACGCTTGCAAAGGTGGAAAGAGTCAGAGGCTGAGGTTTTCGATCCTTGTGGAATCCTCCGAGGGCAGGATACTTATTGATACGAGCCCGGACCTGCGGCAGCAACTCCTAAGGCAAAAGGTCTCCTGTACGGACGGGACCTGCGTGGACGGGGTGATCTGGACCCATGGGCACTATGACCATTACTCGGGGTTCGGGGAGTTTTACAGGGTCCAGAATAAAGTCGATGTCTACGGGATTCCCGAAACCCTGGACTACATCAACAAGTTCGTTTATTTCCTGAAGCCAAGATACCATTACGTGGAACTCTACGAACCTTTCGAGCTTATAGGGCTGGAATTCACCCTCTTCAAGGTCAACCATCCCCCGGTCGACACTCCGACCGGGGTTATTATCCGCGAAGGGGATAAGAAAGTGGTGATAACGGGTGACACGAACAAAGCGATCCCCGAAGCCAGCCTCAATCTCATGAAAAATCCTGACCTACTGATTGCCGATGCCATAGTTCCCCCCCGAATCCACATTAAAAAGCACATGAATTCCGAGGAGGCTCTGGAACTTGCCAGGGAACTCAATGCTAAAGAGGTGGTGCTCACACACCTCAGTCATTTCTTCCGCTCTCATGATCTCGAATCGATGTTTTTGCCCCTCGGGTACGATGGGCAGGTCTTTGAATTCTAAGGCTGAAAAATCAATCCTTTCTTCACTACCTTTCCCCTTCTCCTCTTTAGTTCCTCTCTTATCCCTCTTTTATTCCCCTTCCCACTCCTCTTTAGTTCCTCTCTTATTCCTCTTTTATTCCCTTCCCCACTCCTCTTTTATTCCCACTTTTGCAGCGTTATTTATCCTTCTGGCATCTCTTTATAGAGGAGGGAATTAAAATTCATCATGAACCCGAAAAGGATCCGGACCCTTAAATCGGGGGAAGGGGGACACGGGCCGGTTGCTTACTGGATGAGCCGGGACCAGAGGGTGGAGGACAACTGGGCGCTCCTTTTCGCCCGGGGAATTGCGGTGGATGCAGGTGTACCCCTGGTGGTAATTTTTTGTCTGGTGAACGAGTTTCTGGGGGCCGGGAAAAGGCAGTACGAGTTCATGCTGGAAGGGCTGCAGGAAGTCGAGCGTTCCCTCTCCCTGAAAAAGATCCCCTTCGTATTCCTCCCGGGGAGTCCCGGGGAAGAAATCCCTTCCTTTGTGGATAAATACGGAATCGGTATCCTTGTTACTGATTTCAGTCCACTGAGGTCCAAAAAGGAGTGGGTGGAAACAACCGCATTGAAGCTTGAGATTCCCTTTTATGAGGTGGATGCCCACAACATCGTTCCCTGCTGGGTTGCATCAGGGAAACAGGAATATGCGGCTTACACTTTCCGTCCGAAGATCAGTGCTTTGCTTCCCGAGTTTCTGGTAGAGTTCCCGGAACTGGAACCAAACTCCGAATTCCCTGAAACTTTTGCCGGGAAAATAGCAGGAAGGAAAAAGGCAGTACGGAAAAAAGTGGGAAAGGAGGTTGAAGAAAGTCCCGGGGGCAGGAACATGGCAGAACTCCTGCCTGAACAGTTGAGGGTTGAAGGTACTGACCCTTATTTCGAATCGGGTCACTTTGTCCCGGGGGAAAGTGCCGCACGGGAGGGGCTGGAAACTTTCCTCACGCAACGCCTGGACTCTTACGATGCACTGCACAATGATCCCACAAAGGATATGTCTTCGGACCTCTCTCCTTATCTGCATTTCGGGCAGATCTCAGCCCAGCGGGTTGCCCTTGAGGTTGAAAAAACCGGGGCCAACGAAGAATCGAAGGCTGCGTTTCTGGAACAGCTAATCGTAAGAAGGGAACTTACGGACAACTTCTGCTACTATAACCGGGCGTATGACAGCTTTGAGAGCCTGCCTGCCTGGGCAAAGAAGACTCTGGATGCCCACAGACAGGACCGGCGGGAGTACCTGTACACTCGGGAAGAACTGGAGTTTGCAAAGACCCATGACCCTCTCTGGAATGCAAGTCAGGTCCAGTTGCTCCGCACCGGGAAGATGCAGGGGTACATGAGGATGTACTGGGCAAAAAAGATCCTGGAATGGAGCGAGTCCCCGGAAAAGGCGCTTGAGACTGCCATTTACCTTAATGATAGGTACGAGCTGGACGGAAGGGATCCTAACGGCTATGTGGGCATTCTCTGGAGCATCGGAGGGCTTCACGACCGTGCCTGGAGGGAAAGGGAGGTTTTCGGAAAACTCCGCTACATGAACTATTCGGGCGCCAGGCGGAAGTTCGATGTTGACGCCTATGTAGCCAGGTATCCTCCTGTTGAGTGACTTAAGAATAAGAGGGTTTTTGATCCCTCTGAAAACGGTTTATTTTTTATGCCGAATAAAGAAGAGTTCGCCCTCCTAAATGGCGGTTTCTGTTTTTTCTCTCCCCGTGCGGCTGCCGAATATGAGCCCGGTATAAGTGAGTTTCTGCAACCTATAAGTAGAATAAAAATCATATTTATAATTGCATTTTTATATTAGTTTGCCCAAAATAAGGGGCAACCAAAAGGGAGTGGTTATTATGGTAGAGAAGAGTGCAATTGATTGGATAGCGTTGGTGCTTGTTATTGTAGGGGGCTTGAACTGGGGCCTTGTTGGTCTCTTCAATTTTGACCTGGTGGCAGCTATCTTCGGGGAAATGAGCACAATCGCACGGGCCGTATATTCGCTTGTGGGACTTTCAGCGATTTACATGATCTACTTTGCAACGAAAAAATGAGAACTAAAAATCTAAATGGGAACTGAAACATCTAAGTGGAGACTGAAACACCTAAATGGGAACTAAACACCTAAATTAGAACTAAAAAGTCTAGATGAGGACTGAAGAACCACGAAAGAGAAATAAATCTTCTGAATGGGAACTGAAAATCTGAAGACAAGCATCTGAATGCCTGCCTTATCACCCGGCCTTTACTTTTATTATTGGCTGGATTTGAAATTTTTTCCCTCAAATCCTTTCCCTTTTTTCTTACCTTTATTTTCCTTTTTTGAGCAGTGAAGTTTCTATGTGCCCTTTATTCCGGGCCCTGCCTGGTTTGTATGTTCCTTCCCGGAATTTTAGCAGGTCGGAAATGCAGGTAGAGGAGTGGGAATCCTTTTCACTGCTTTTTCAGGGTTCTGAGTTCGGCAAGCACTTCTTCGGCGTGGCCTCTCACTTTCACGTTGCTCCAGATCCTGGCGGTTATGCCTTCGGGATCTATCAGGAAGGTTGTCCGGACCGTGCTCATAACTTCTTTTCCCCTGAAGTTTTTCATGTGGAATACATCGTATGTTTTGTGAATGTTAATTCCCGTATCGGAGAGCAGGCAAATGCTGATATCTTTTTTCTCTATGAATTTTCGGTGCGATTCCTCGCTGTCCCTGCTGACCCCCAGGATTACGGCATTTTCGGCTTCGAAGGCTTCTTTCAACCTGCTGAAGTCCATGGCTTCCAGGCTGCAGCCATTGGTGTTGTCCCGTGGGTAAAAATACAGGACCACCCATTTACCTTTCAGGTCTTCCAGACAGTTTTTGTTCCCATCCTGGTCGGACAGGCAGAACTCCGGAGCAGGCTGGCCTGCTTCTAAAGATGTCTTCACCATATTTTTTCCCTCCAACCTCTGTGCGATTCAGGCTGCACCATCTGTGATAACAGCAATAATAATTTGAAAATTATACCTCTCAACCTTATCTTTTAAGTTATATTTTATATGTGTTATACCACGTGGGCTCATCCTTTATTAATTCATTCTTTATTGTTTCACTCTTTTCGCCCCCAGGCTAAGAGTCCTGCCTCAAATGCCAGGACTGGCCCGACAATCCATCCTGCCCAGAGCAAAAAACCACCCATTCCCAGGACTAAGAAATATAGGGGGTCTCTAGTTCTTTCTTTCCCGTAAACCTTCCCTTTTAGGCTCAGGAAAATTGCAGCTGCTCCTAGCCCCAGATTTGCAAAAGCCAGAAAGAGGGTAATAATAATCTCGGGAGTATAGGCGCTCTTGCTCAACGAAACCAGCATCTGGAAGAGGAAAGATATTCCTGTGCCCAGGAAAAGGAGCCCTGCAAGGGCCCCGGACCACCGCCCCGGATCGTAATCAACCAGATCTGCCTTTGTACGGAGAATAATCAGGAAGCCCATAGCGAGTGTGAGCAGCAGCGGGGTGAAGATGAAGAACAGGCTCTGGCCTTCCCAGCGATAGATCCTGATCTGGTCCAGGGGGATGAGCAGCCACTCCTTAAGGGAGAAGCTTTCCAGATACCCCAGAACTACGCCGTAATTACCTCCTCCGGGCGGGGAATTGACTGCTGCATAATAGGTCCCGCTTTCGGGTGCTTCCAGGTCAAGCCTGGCAAGGGAATAGAAGGCGCTGGGACTGAAACCCTCATAAGTTGCGCTTTTGGGCCTGCTCCCCGGAACTGCCACTGCCCCGTTTCCTTCGGGAATTTCCACGGGTTCGGGCAGTTCTGCTGCCTCTCCGCTCCCTTCTTCGCTTAAAAGGCCCGGCCCCATCAGGACGAGGTTAGGAAAGTCCCGGGCTCCGGGTTCAACAGGGACGATGAGCTGCAGCAGGATTCTTTCCCCTTCTTCCATTTCAAAACTGTAGTACCGTACATCCCCTCCCCCGGAAAGCTGCCCGTAAAGGACGCGGGATTTCAAAGGGTCTTCAACGAAAATAGCCTCTTCAAGGCTTTTGCCTTCCCCGCCGAACACAGGTACATGAGCAAAAACCGGCGAGAACAGGAAATATAAGGTTAGCAGCGCAGTTAGCAGCATAAATGCAGGTCTGAGTAAAAAGCCGGAATTCCGGAGCCCCCACTTTTTCATGTATTATATTTTTCCGGGAAGCTGTAAATAAGTATCAGAATAATAAATATCTGAACTTGGATACTGAAAAATAATTTGCAGCAGCGGATTGAGGCCTGCGGAATAAAAAACTTTAACTTCCCTGAAATCGGATTTGAGGCCATATCATGAGAATCTGGGACATTCCTCCTGAAAAAATGTGCAGGCAGCACCTGCTCGGTGAGCACCGGGAACTGCACGCCCTCTGGTCCATCATTACCAATAACAAAAAAGCCTACGCCAACCATCCCGGACGCTGGCGAGGGAAATTAAAGGCCCTCTACCTGCGGCATGAAGCCCTTGTGGGCGAGATGGGCCAGCGGGGCTATAAACACCATTCTCCGCTTGACCCTGAGCTTGCGACCGGGAAAGCTGTGCAGGACGAGCTTGTATATCCGTATGAGGAACAGGTCAAAACCCTGAGAGAAAGAGGGTGCGAGTGCAGGGTCTGAACTTCTCTTTTTTTCCCGCCTCATTCATAAGTTTTTTATTTTTTAACTTTTTAATTTTCAATCTTTTAAATTTTCAACTTTTCACTTTTTGAATGTTTGAGTGTTTGATTTCTGGTTATACTTTTTCTTTCCGGAATTCACTATTATTATATTTACTATTATCGATAATTTAATATGTTATAAACTTCTTAGAGAGATAAAGAGACAATCTTTCTTGAAAGGATATTGTTCTAAAAAAGGTGTTTTTGAACCCCTGTTCTTGGAGAATGCAAGGATGCTTGTGCTGGATGAAGAAGAGGTCTGGATTCTTGAATGCATCAAAAATGTTCAAACAGACCGTGGCTTCCACATCCGGGATGTCATCAAAAAAGCAAAGATAGGATACGGAATTCCCAGGTCGACAGTATATGAAATAGTGAGTTGCCTGGAGTTTCACGGCCTGGTAAGGATAAACAACTTCGGGTACAGGGAGCTTGACGAGACAAAGGCTTATTCCGTAATGTGTCCTGAATGCGGCCGGGAAATCCCGGGAGACGAGTACGTCAACGAGAACGGCCGTGGGATCTGTGAGGGCTGCTACCTCGAAGCTCATCAAAAAATCAAGTTTGCAGATCCTGTAGCGGTGCGTTCCAAGAAACTCTTCAGAAAACAGCATGGGTTTGAGGGCACAGAGGGACTGACGTACCTGCAAAAGGAAATCTATGAATTTATCCTGACAGAAGGGGGCGCCACACCTGACAAAATCTCGAAACTTTTCGGACTTACACCTCAGGAAACGAGTAACCAGCTTGCGCTCCTGAGGCACTGTGAGCTGGTAAAGTTGCGGAAAATGGGTGAAGAGATTTACATGGTGCCGTTTGACTCTTAAATTATTCCTTAAGTAATGAAGGAAGTGATGAAACGACAGAAAAAGTTGATATAGACGAAAGAATGGCAGCTATGGCTGAACAGATCCCGGGAGTAATGAACGCGCTTATGGGACTTCATAGCGAAGTCGTCAAGGACGGGGCTCTCAGCGCCAAAACGAAAGAAACAATGATGGTTGGGATTTCATTAGCCCTGCGCTGCGAGCACTGCCTTCGGAAACACGTTCAGGTAGCTGTAAGTATGGGTGCGACCCGTGAGGAAATCATGGAGGCTGTCGGCGCAACCATCTTGATGGCTGGCGGGCCTGCCGTGGCTTATGGGTCTACGGTTGTCCTTGATACCCTGGATGAACTGAATGTCTGAAACCTTCGGGTGATGTAGACTCTGGTTCAAAATTCAGTGATTTTTGTATTTTTTGATTGAAACACTGAATTGCAGAAAGAATTCGTTCTTTAATCAAACTCAATATTCGGTATCTAAAGACTTCGATTAAGAGGAAGTCTTCAAAGGATTATACCTCACATTTCGAATCCTGGCATTTTTGTACTAATTCACGGTACAAAGGTGCCATTCTGTTGAGACCCTATTTATAAATGGCCAACATACAGGAATTAATATCTCATATGGCATTGGGTCGAAATGTGAGCTATAAGCAATTTCAAAATCCAGTGATTTTTTAGTTTACACCAATCACTGGATTTTAGAACTGAGTGGTGATATTAGATGACAGAAGAAAAAGCCGACCATGTCACCTGTGAGGTTTGCGGATGTGAACTTGCAGGGGAAGACAGCATTGAGGATGAAGGCAAGGTTTTTTGTGAAGACTGCTACATAGAGGGGCACCATAAAATCCAGGCCTGCAATCCCTGGGCAGTTCGTTCTAAAAAGATCTTCAGGGAAGAAGCGGGGCTTGAAGGGACGGACGGTCTGACCGACCTGCAAAAAGCCATTTACGAACTCATCGTCTCCACAGGTGGGGTAAAACGTGAAGATCTTGCAAAAAAGTTTGAAATTTCCCCCCGGGAAGCCGAGAACCAGTTCGCTCTCCTGAGGCATTGTGAGCTTTTAAAGGGACAGAAAAGGCCGGACGGCGTATACCTCGTGCCTTTTGACAGTTGATAAACCCGGAAAACGTGTTTATTTTTTTCCATTTTTCCTTTGTCTTTTCCCTTTGTCTTTTCCCTTTGTCTTTTCTCTTTTGAAAAAAAGGGTTTTTGATCCGGCTTTTTTCCTGGCGGTTAAGAGGTTAATACTGCTGTTTTTATCCTCTGCAGCGGGCTATCTGCCAAAACTGTTTCATCCTGGAAGTTAATATATAATAGGCTTTTCTTACAGCTAAATGTCTCAGTGGTGGTGCCGGGTAATGGATAGTTCAAAACCTTATTTCAACCCTGAAATCGAAATAATGGACAGGGGAGAACTTGACGCTCTCATCGAAGAGCGTGTGCGTTATACTGTAAAATATGCGGCAGAAAACTCTCCTTTTTACAGGAAGTGGTTCGATAGGCATGGCGTAAAGCCAGGGGATGTCAAAGCCCATGAAGATCTCCTGGAGCTTCCTGTTATCTCCGGGAAGACCATCCGGGAAAACCAGCCTCCAGAGACAGATGCTTTCCTTTTCAAGAGCGTGGACTGGAAAGACGTGTTCACCATCCATGAGACCAGCGGGACCAGTGGGACGCCCAAGAGTTTTTTCCTGACCTGGGAGGAATGGGAACGCTATGCGGAAAAATACGCCCGGATCTTCATGTCCCAGGGCTTCGGTTCCGGGGACAGGGTCGTGGTCTGCGCTTCCTACGGGATGAACGTCGGGGCAAATACCATGACCCTTGCAGCAAGCCAGATCGGTATGGCAATTATCCCGGAAGGCAAGTGCACTTTTCCCCTGCGGGTCATCAAATCCTACAGGCCAACCGGTATCGTGGGCAGCGTCTTCAAGCTCCTGAACCTTGCCCGGCGGATGCAGGCCGAGGGACTTGACCCCCGGGAATCGGGGATCGATAAGCTGGTGGTTGGGGGTGAGGCTTTTGCCGAAGAGTCACGCAATTACCTTGCGGAAATCTGGGGCTGTCCGGTCTACAACATCTATGGGAGCACGGAAGGGACCATGTGTGGGGAGTGCAGTGAAATTTCGGGACTGCACGTGCCCGAAGATATGGTCCATCTGGACGTCTACGACCCCCTGATCGAAAATTTCGTGCCTGACGGGGAATGCGGGCGTGTCGTCCTGAGCACCCTTCTGCCAGTGGGTGCAAAAGCGGGGAACCTTCTCTTAAACTATGATACCGAGGACACAACTGTCGTGATCACCCGGGACCCCTGCCCCTGCGGGCGGACACATATGAAAATCATGACTCCCCAGAGGGAAGCCGAAACGGTCTGGGTGGCAGATTCCCCTTTCAACCGTGTGGACGTGGAAAAGGGCGTTTTCCAGCACGAGAACATGGACTTCCTTACCGGGGAGTATGAAGCTTTCCTCTACGGGGACGAGGACGAAGGAGAGGTGACGCTCAGGGTCAGCATGGAGTGTGAGAACCCGGAGACCTGTGACAGGAACCTTATTAAGGAGAATTTCCTCCGGGCTTTCCTGCAGTATAAGCCGCTACTATCAAGGGCGTATGATGAGGGAGTTTTCAAGGTCCTTTTCAATTTCACAGGTCCCAGGGGGCTGGAACTGCATAAGATAAAGGGCAGGCCAAAAAGGCTTGTGGATCGCAGGTAAGAATAAAGATTTGCTTTTGGGGGCAGCTTTCTCGTAGACCTTTTTTGAAACCGATATTCTGAAAGCGCTTCTCCGAAAAACCCCTTATGAATGCAAATATGTGACTTTTTTGCGGTTATTTTTCAAACTCTCGGGGTATATTTTCGATTTTGCTCCTTAATATCAAGTATTAATAAATTCCAAACATTAATCAAACATTAACCATACTGAAAAACTAAATAACACACAAAAATATCTTTATTATTTTAATTGATCTGTGAAAAAAACATATATTATATTAAGTATGATAAGTTAAAGTATTATTAAGTATAACTACTTCTATTATTTTCTCGCATAAATTCGACAGTAATGGTGATACGATGGAAAAAGAGCTTATGAGGATAGGGGTTTCCCTCCCTGACACCCTTTTGAATAAATTTGATGAGATTATTGATAAGAGAGGCTATTCCTCTCGTTCCGAGGGCATAAGGGATGCCATCAGGAACTACATTTCCTACTATGAATGGATGGGAGATATCAAAGGTCATCGTGTCGGAACCGTCTCTGTAATTTACGACCACACAAAGCGCGGGCTTTCCAATGCCCTTGCCGACATTCAGCACCACTACACTCACCTTATCAAGTCTTCAGTGCATATCCACCTGGACCATGACAACTGTTTCGAAGTGATAGTGCTGGACGGAGAGGGAGCAGATATCAAGGAACTTGCCGAAGCTATCATGTCCCTGAAAGGCGTAAAGTTCTCAAAACTCACCACAGTGGCATCCAGTGAAAAAATCTGAATGCCTTTTCAATTTCAATTTTTTGATTTTCGCCTTTTCAGTTCCCACTTTTACCTTTAACTTTTATTCTTTAATTCTTTTCGAAATGCTTTTCAATGGATTTCAGGAGCATGCTCCCGAATTCCGTGAGTTCGTATATCTGGAAACTGCGTTCCCTCCTGGAGTCCACGAGCTCCGCTTCTTTTAAGAGTTTGAGGTGATAGGACAGAGCGGAATGTTTCTGGTCTGCGGTTTCCACAAGGACGCATACGCAAAGGCTCTGAACCTCCAGGGCTTTGAGGATCCGGAGGCGGGTAGGGTCTGCGAGCACCTTGAACAGGCTAACGAGATCCCCTACGTCTTCGTTCATTGCTTCATGTACGTCATCCAGCACATCTTCAGGAAGGGCGTACGAGTTTCTGACTTCGATGAGCTTTTTTTCAGACATTCATTCCACTTAGTAACGCTGATCAGGATAAAAGTATTTTTTAAACAATATACTTCGAAATGGCATTTTTCTAAAAACCATTTTTCCAAAAACTATTTTACTAAAAACTATTTTACTAAAAACTATTTTACTAATTATTAAAATAATTGGCATGTTAATTAATTGCCAGTTATCTCTTTTTCCGGTTTTAAGATATTTAATGTTTTTTAATCGTAACTCCCTGGTGAAGTTTTTCCAAGAAAAGCTGTGCGTTAATTATACGTTGGATTTATACGTTAAAGTTATGCATTCAGGTTCATTGAAATTGTGCAGTAAAATCGTATGTTGAAATCGTAAAGGATGTTTTGCGGCAAGTAGTTTCTCCCTGCGGGCGCCGCGTATAAAACGTCAGGAATTTAATGTTTACTCTATAATTCAGGGATTAGAAAACCACGGATGATGATGGCATGAAAATGTGGATAGACGGAAAGAGTGAAGAATCCTGCAGTTCGGAATATATGGAGGTCCGGAACCCTGCAACAGGAAAGCTGGTCGATAGTGCGCCGGCTGGCTGCAGGGAGGACGTGGATGCCGCGGTGGATGCTGCCTGCCGGGCTGGGGGTCCCTGGGCTTCTCTTTCCCCTCAGGAAAGGGCAAGGTTCCTTTACAGGGCTGCAGGGTTTGTGCGGGGACGTGTGGAAGAACTGGCCCTGCTCCTTACCTCGGAACAGGGAAAACCTCTCCCTGAATCCAGGAACGAAATCCGGGGCTTTGCTTCGGTGTTAGAATACTACTGCGGGCTGGCAAGCACGCTGAAAGGGGAGTTTATCCCGGTTCCGGGGAACGGGTATTCTTTTACCCTCAATGAGCCCCTGGGGGTCTGCGCGGCAATCATTCCCTGGAACATGCCTACCCTGATCATGGGCTGGAAGCTCGGGCCTGCGCTTGTTTCGGGCAACACTGTGGTCTTGAAGCCTGCAAGTTCTACCCCGCTTACGAACCTGAAGCTCGCTTCCATCCTGGGGGAAGCAGGGCTCCCTGCCGGGGTGCTGAACCTTGTAACCGGACCTGGCTCAGTTGTCGGAGAGGCAATTGCCGGGCACCCGGACATCAGGAAACTTTCCTTTACCGGGGAGTCAGGGACCGGGAAACGCGTTGCAGTCCTTGCGGCACCAACCCTGAAGCGCCTAACCCTGGAACTTGGGGGGAGTGACCCCATGATCGTCTGTGACGACGCAGAGCTTGAAACTGCAGTGGACGGGGTGCTCAGGGGCAGGTTTTACAACTGCGGGCAGACCTGTACGGCAGTAAAAAGGCTCTATCTTTTCGAAGGGATTGCAGAAAAATTCCTCGGGCTACTTGAAAGAAGGATCCGTAGCCTCAGGGTAGGAAATGGCCTCCTGGACGGTATCGACATGGGCCCCCTTAACAACGAGAGCCAGCGGGACTACGTTGCGGAACTTGTCAGGGGTGTGGAAGAGCGCGGGGAGGGGAAAATCCTTACAGGCGGAAAGGTCCCAACAGGGGAGGGCTACAGTGAAGGTTATTTCTTCGAGCCTACCCTGGTAAGTGAGGTCTCCCCGGATTCGCGGCTTTTGAATGAAGAGGTATTCGGGCCTGTGCTTCCGGTTGTCAGGGTACAGACCCTGGACGAAGCAATTGAAGAGGCAAACAGGACAAAGTACGGGCTCGGGGCATCCGTCTGGACAAAGAACATTGATAGGGTCCGGCAGGCATACGAACAGCTCGAGGCAGGGACTGTCTGGGTCAACCAGCACCTGAAGGTTGCCCCGGAACTTCCTTTCGGCGGCACGAAAGAAAGTGGGTTTGGCAGGGAAAACGGACCTTCCGCTCTTTCGGACTATCTGGTAAGCAAAACCGTGATGATCAGGACCTGATCATAAGCAGAACTTGACCGAAAATACCAGTGCCTGATCATAAGCAGAACTTGACAGAAAATACCAGTGCCTGATCATAAGCAGAACTTGACAGAAAATAATTGGAAAAAAAGAAAGCTTCTCCGATGAACCGGTCTCAAAGGCCTCGTTCATCGAAATTAAATCGAATTTAAACTAAACAGAAATCCTGGTTTTATGCTCGTTTTCGGTACCTGCAGGATTCGACGCCTTACGGTGTATCTACCTGCAGAAACCGGTATTCGTAAAAGTTATGCGGTACCTGTGAAATGCCTTGAGAACTTACTTGTACTTGGGCAGGAGCTGCATGAACTCGGCAGCTTCCATAACAGGTACGCTGTCGATTATACAGATATCAGTCCAGGGCAGGTTGAAGGCTCCGTAGGCTTCGGCACTTTCCGCTTCATAGAGAATGAAGTAACGGTTGCCGGAAAGGTCAATCCACTGGTTGATGATATCAATTCCGTCAGGAACTTCAAGTTTCTTGAAGTGTTCCATAACTTTATCGCGGTCCGTCGGATCCCAGGTACTAATGTCCAAAAACAACATCTTTTAACCACTCCATTTTCTTTGTTGCACGAATGCTGCCAACTACCCCTTCCTGAAAGCTCGGGCAGCGCTTTACCGCTCCCAGGTTTCTCTATTTTTTAAAGGCTTCGCTCCAGCGGAAAACAGCTTTGCTTCCCCCTGTAAACCGCTCTGCCGGAGCAGGTATGCGGCATCTGAGCCCCAAAGGCCGGTTAAATGCGACCAAATTTTAAAAGTTTTTTAGGTGTTTTGTCGCCTTCCTGCAGTTCATCATCCCCCAAAAACCCCTCTGAGTATTGAACGACAAACCCGGTTAGACAGGTTGTCCTGTGGAAATAAGTTCCGCAGGTAATTAACAGTATAATATTATCCCTTTGCCTATATAATTGTTAGTCCCAAAAAATTCTACAATGATATGTCTCAGAGTTTCTAAGGATGGAAAAGCTTGAGGCCGCAGGACTAAAACGATCATCCCGGTATTTTTATTCTGGATAACATACTTTTTTGGATAACATACTTTTTCGGATAACATACTTTTTCGGATAACATACTTTTTCGGATAACATACTTTTTCGGAT
>JAENYU010000002.1:7430-10030 GCA_016841625.1 Methanobacteriota archaeon | reverse complement strand
GGATAACATACTTTTTCGGATAACATACTTTTTCGGATAACATACTTTTTCGGATAACATACTTTTTTGGATAACATACTTTTTCGGTAAATATGTCAAAAAGCTTTCTTCTTCCTTCTTCAGGGGTTCAGCGAATTTGTTCAGGATACAACAGCGAATTTGTTCCGGAAAAAGCTGGTACGTTCAGGAAAACCTGGTAAAAAAATAATTAAATGAATTTCAAGGGGTGGTAGTTTTGTTCATAAAAAGAGGGGCAGGACACTCATGAAGCCGAGAATAATGCAGAAATAGGAAAAATCAACTTTTTGGGCGACTTTTAATAAGATATTGATAGTAAGCAGCCCGAAAACAAACGAAAAAATTACTGCAAGAATGGAGGGCAGATCTACAACAAGAAGCCCCATAATCCCTATCCCTATCTCGGAAGCAAGGACTGCGGGGATACTCATTAAAAAACTCAATTTAAGAGCTTTTTCAGAATCAAATTTCCTGAAGAGAAGGGCAGCTACAGTAATTCCCGAACGGCTGATCCCGGGAAATGCTGCAAAACCCTGAGCCACTCCCGTAAACAGGGCGTCTCGCACCCCTGGTACTTTTTTTGGGCTTTTTGCCCCTGTTGAAATTCGCTGGAAAAGACCGGTTAATATTAGAAACAACCCTACTGCGGCAGTTGCGCCTTCTCCAGAAATTTCGGCTTTTTCCGTGATAAAAAGCATGACAGGAAGTCCGATGGCCCCTGTCAGGAGAGTGGAGATTATAAGAAAAGTTATAAGGCGGTCTTCCGCGGCTCCGGCAGGCCTGGAACCTGTTACATCCTGCATCCTTGTCCGGGAAACAATTCCTGAAAAATATTCCGGGAGCCTTTTAGTAATTGAAATCACATCATCTTTAAAATATACAAGAGCAGCCAGGAGGGTGCCCAGGTGCAGCCAGACAGCAATTGGGATTGCTTCCGATAGGGCTTTTCCAAAAAAATTGATTAGAACGAGGGATGTAATTCCCTCACTGCTTACCGGCAACCATTCCGCAATCCCCTGAATGGTTCCGAGTACAACAGCTTCAAAAAATGTTAACATATCTTCTCGATATGTCTGTCCGGTATATATATTAATCCGTCTTATCTCATAGATGGTATTAAAGTGAGGCTTTATTCTAATAGCCGGGGGAAGGGGAAATCAGGGTGTATTATGATCAGGAAGTGGGCTCCGTTTTTGAGGCACTTGGATCCTCACAGCTAGGCTTGAGCTCCGAAGAGGCCGAAAAAAGGCTTCTGGAATTCGGGAATAACGAGCTTGAAGGGGAAGAACAGATTTCAGTCCTGAAGCTCTTCCTCGCGCAGTTCAAAAGCATTTTGATCCTGATCCTTATAGCTGCAGCCCTTGTGTCAGCCGTTCTTGGAGAACTTGTTGACGCAGTTGTGATAATGTTTACGGTCTTTCTGGCAGGGTTCCTTGGTTTCTTTCAGGAATACCGGGCAGAAAAGGCAATAGAACTCCTCAAGTCTCTTACAGCCCCCGAAACCCTGGTGATCAGGGACGGGCATGATCATAAAATTCCTTCAAGGGACTTGGTGCCCGGGGACCTTATCCTGCTCCAGGCGGGAGACCGTATCTCTGCAGATGCAAGGCTTGTAGAGGCCTTTAACCTCAGAGTTGACGAGGCCGCCCTGACAGGGGAATCCCTGCCCGTCCCGAAGAACACCGGGGCACTGCTCCTTGAAACGCCTGAAGTTGACAGGGAAAACATGGTCTACACAGGCACGGCCGTGACTTACGGCAGGGGCAAAGCCCTGGTCACGGCAACAGGCATGAGTACGGCTTTCGGGACCCTTGCAAAACTTCTGGGAACAATCGAGAGGTCAAGAACTCCTTTGCAGGAGAGCCTTGACCGCGTTGGCAGGTGGATTGGAGCTGCAACCCTG
Source organism: Methanobacteriota archaeon (assembly GCA_016841625.1). Lineage (GTDB taxonomy): Archaea > Halobacteriota > Methanosarcinia > Methanosarcinales > Methanosarcinaceae > MTP4. The sequence goes on along the minus strand of JAENYU010000002.1, from coordinate 8,109 downwards.
TTGGTGGTGGCTTTTGTCGCTGTCCTTGGAATTCTCAGCGGGTTTCCCCTTTTCGACATGTTCCTCTGGGGAGTCGCCCTTGCCGTTGCCGCAATTCCCGAAGCTCTGCCTGCTGTCGTGACCGTAGGGCTGGGGCTTGGGGTCCGGCGTATGGTCAAAAGGCATGCCCTTGTGAGAAAGCTACCTTCCGTGGAGACCCTGGGTTCCACCAACGTTATATGTTCGGACAAGACCGGGACCCTTACCCAGAACAAAATGACGGTTGAAAGGGTCTATGTGAACGGGCAAAAACTGGAAGTCACAGGCAGTGGGTACGACCCCTCCGGGGAATTTTTCGGAGGAGATGGCTCTGCTCCGGTATCCGGGGACGATCCACACCTCTGGAGGCTGCTACTTGCAGGCGTCCTCTGCAACGATGCGGACCTGGTCAAAAACGAAGGGTCCTGGGAGATCAAAGGCGACCCAACCGAAGCCGCCCTCGTTGTTGCGGCAGCCAAAGCAGGGCTCCAAAAAGGAGAACTTGAAAAAAAATACCCCCGTGTAAGAGAGATTCCTTTTTCTTCTGAGAGCAAGAGGATGACAACCCTCAATTCAAGGTTCAATTCAATCTCCAATTTGACTTCTAATTCAAGTTTCAATTCAAGTTTCAATTCAAGTTTCAATTCAAGTTTCAATTCAA
>JAENYU010000002.1:0-7330 GCA_016841625.1 Methanobacteriota archaeon | reverse complement strand
AATTCAAGTTTCAATTCAAGTTTCAATTCAAGTTTCAATTCAAGTTTCAATTCAACTTTCGATCCCAATCCCAATTCAACTTTCGATCCCAATCCCAATTCAATTGAAGCTACTTTCAACAGCTCCGACAGCTTTCCCGGGGCTGTGGAACTGGATGGGCTAGTAGCCTATTCCAAAGGAGCTCCTGAAGTAATCCTTGATTCCTGCACGAAGGCCTTTTTCGGGGGCACGGAGATGGCTTTAACTCCCGAACTCAGGCAGGAAATCCTTGATATCGTCGGGGATATGGGGGATCAGGCTCTAAGGGTTATTGCTGTTGCTTACCGTGTCCTTGAAGAAGAAATTTCCCTGGAGGAGGTCGAGGCCGAAATGGTCTTTATGGGGCTTATGGGGATGCGAGACCTGCCGCGGGAAGAGGTGAAGGCTGCAATCAGGACCTGCGCGAGTGCGGGCATCAAGACCGTAATGATCACGGGAGACCATAAGGTCACGGCCTCTGCTGTTGCCCGGGAACTCGGGATTTTCAGTAAAGGAGACCTTGTCCTCACCGGGACTGAACTGGACCGCATTGAGGACCGTGAATTTGAAGCCATGGTGGAGCAAGTCTCGGTCTATGCGAGGGTATACCCGATTCATAAACTCAGGGTCGTGGAAGCTTTCAAGAAGAAAGGCTATGTGGTAGCCATGACCGGGGACGGAGTAAACGATGCCCCTGCCCTGAAAGCTGCGGACATGGGCATCGCCATGGGCATAACAGGCACTGACGTGAGCAAAGAAGCCGCGAGCATGATCCTGACCGACGACAACTTCGCTTCCATTGTTGCCGCAGTCGAAGAAGGGCGAAACATATTCAAGAATATCAAAAATTTCATAACCTACGGCCTGACAACCCATCTCGGGGAAGTCCTGATCGTCCTTGCCGCAGTCCTGGGCTGGCAGATCCTCCCCATGGTCGCTGTGCAGATCCTCTGGATCAACCTGATAACTGATGGGCTGCCTCCAATGGCTCTTTCCGTGGAACCTCCCGACAGGGGCCTCATGAGGCAGAAACCAAGAAACGTCAAAGAGGGCCTGATCACCCGGCGGGAAATTTATGCAGGCGCGGGGATAGGGGTTTTGATCGCCGTCCAGGCTCTTGCAGTCCTGATATGGTCTCTTGAAAGCGGCTTTCCCCTTGAAAAGCTCCAGACCCTGGTATTTACCCTGCTGGTCCTATCCGAGATGTTCAACGCCTTTAACTGGCGCTCGGACAGGTATTCGATTTTTGCTCTGGGACTCTTCACAAACAAACCCCTTGTCTATGCCATAGGAATCACATTGATCCTACAGCTCCTGGTAATATATACCCCGATCATGCAGACAGCTTTCCAGACCGTGCCTCTCTCACTTGCCGAGTGGGGAGTAATCCTGCCGTTGGCGTCGACCACACTGATTGCCATGGAACTTCTGAAGTTCCTGCGCGCCAGGTGGTACAAATGAAGAGGCAGTACAAATTAATTCTGGAAGGAAATAACATTACTTTATGCCGATTTATCCTGAGGGGTTTGGCAGCCAAACATTTTGAAAAGTTTTATATATTTCTCTGTGTACAATAAGTCTAAATGAAGTCTTTTCAGGCGTTTTCCTGAGTGGCGCTTCTAAGTAATGTTTTCCAATCAATGTTTACTGCACCCTTAATTCTATATGGGTTCGGATATATGTGCTCAGACAAGGGTATCAGTTGATCCAAAACCGGAAATTCCGGTAACGTAGGTGGTTGAAACGGAGATTTCGAACTTTCTGCAGGCAGGGTTTATACCTTATTTTGAAGTATTATTGTTGTTAGTGTTTTCCTTTTTTTTTATCAGCTGGGTCAAAAGTATTCTCAAGAGATTCTTAAGCAGAACTGATATTCCTCGAGATTTCCAGAATATTTTGAGGAGAGCTGTGGCTTATGTACTCTGGTTCATTGTAATAATGTGTGTTGTGTCGGAGCTTAATCTCGGGGAGCTTTTGAAGCCCATCATAGGGGGCTCGGTCATAATAGCCGCCACTTTTGCCCTGGCTGTGAAAGAAATCCTTGCCGACGCCGTGGCCGGACTCTTCCTTCTCTCTGATCATCAGTTTAACATCGGAGACAGGGTAGAGACGATGAAGTACAGAGGGGAAATCATCAACGTTACCCTCAGAAAGACGCGGATAAAAACCGATGAAGGGATGATTGTTGTACTGCCAAACGGGAAAATAGATTCTTCCGGCTGGCTGCTGTTTGAAAAAGAAGTTGAGGGGCTGGCGGATTAATTTTCGTAAGTTGGTAATGAATTAGTTGGGGTGGGTTGTTAATTCCCGGAGTTTGAGCGTAGCTGTATCCCGGGCGCTATTCGGGAATTTACATTTCCTCTTTCTCTTTCTTCTTCAGAATCGCCCACTTCAAACAGACCGGGGACACGATTATCGATACTGCAACCATTATCACGATAGCCGAAAAAACCTCATGGCTGATTATCCCCAGTTCTCTCCCGATGGAGAGCACGACAAGTTCGACTCCTGCCCGCGGCATAACCCCTACCCCGAAGATAAGGCTGTCGTAGAAATCGAATCCTACGGCTTTCGACCCGAAAAAGCCCCCTATAAGTTTTCCCGAAAGGGCAGCAAGGGTTACAAGCAGGGTGAAAAGCCCGTTTCCTTCAAGAGCTGACAGGTCAATTGAATAGCCAATGAAGGCAAAAAAAAGGGGAATCAAAATCCCGTAGGCAAGCCCGCTTACTTTGCTCTGGACGTCCTCGAGTTTTGCAAGGGGGATTTCAGAGATCATGATGCCGCCTATGAAAGCCCCTATGACGGCATGGAGTTCGAAGAGTTCTGCAAGGTAGGCTGAAAAAAGGGCTATCATGACCACAAAGGCAAAGATGGCTTCTTTTGCGTGCATCTGCTGGACGTACTTGAAGAGGCGGGGGAACAGGTACTGTCCGAGCAAGTACATGATTGAAAGGAATGCCAGGATTTTTCCGGCCAGCAGGAGGATCTGGGCAGCCGAAGGGACCTGGTTGAAGCGGGTGAAGGTTACCACGATGGAGAGAAGAAATATTCCTATGATGTCGTCAAGGATTGCCGAGGAAAGCATTACCGTGCCAGGTCTGCTGGAGAGATACTCGAAGTCAATAAGGGTTCGGACCACCACTCCTATACTGGTAGGGCTGAACGCAACTGCCATAAAGAGGCTTTCAAGGAGCCCGAAGGAAAAGAGCCTGCCTATCCCGAAGCCAAAGGCAAAGGCAAAGACTATCTGGAAAAGGGTCGGGACCAGGGCGGTTTTTGAGGCGGATTTCAGGTCCTTCAGGTGAACTTCCTTATACCCTGCGGTGAAGAGCAGGAAGATGGCTCCGAGTTCGGCAAAAAAAGAGATTACTTCAAGCTCGATGTCCAGAAAGAGGATTCCTAATGCCACTCCAGAGAGGATTTCTCCCAGGATTGCGGGAATTCCTGCCCTTTCGAATAATTCCCCTAATACTTTCACGGCAAACAGGAGAAACAGTACCTGCAATAAAGCGCTAATTGCTTTTTAACCCCCATTATTTATTTTTCCCCCCTCATTCCATAATGTTTTTGATTCCACAATGTTTTTGATTCCATCGTTTTTCGACTTTCGTTTCTTAGCCTTTTTCCAGAGTCCTTCTTTTGCTAACTTCCTTTGCGATATCCCTCTTGGATATGATCCCTAACAGTTTTTCATCCTCGGTTATGCAGACCCGGTCAAAACGATGTTTCATCATCAGGTCTGCGACATATGTAAGACTGGAATCCGGGGTTATGGTCATGGGGTGGGTAATCATGATGTCTTTTGCCTGTACTCCCATGGACCTGACTGCAGTAAGGTGAGTATGCTTCGCCCGTGGAATCTGGGAAAAGAGCAGGATTTCGAGGACTATGTCCTGGTCAATGATCCCCACAAGCTTTTTTTCGGAATTCAGAACGGGTAGAGTATGGTATGAATGTTTTTCAAAAAGGGCGAAGATTTCTTCAAGCAGGGCGTCTTCATGGGCTGTGACCACGTTTCGGGTCATGAGTTCTTCTATCTTTATTTCTGCACAGTTTTTGCACTCCAGGGAGTTGGCATCCGGTCCACCTGGAGGATCTGTGCCTTTTGTGCCTTCAGCAGAAACTGGCTCTTTAGAATCCGGTTCTTCTTTATATTCTGGCTCCCTTTTATTTTTTCCCGCTGGATTTTCGGAAATTTTCGATCTTTTGTCCCCGTAGGAGCCGAAATTTTCCATAAGCTTCTCTTCCATAAGCTTCTCTCCCATAAGTTCCTCTTTTCCGTCCGAAAATTTCACCCTGGCAAGCCCCCTGCTCAATTATAATATTCGTTTTCTTCCATTATGACTTTTTGTCCGGGGGTATGATCTTTTGTTCCGGGTATGGGCCTTTTGTTTGAGGCATGCGGATATATGTCTTTTTTTTGGTTTTTCCCTTCTGCTTTGTTCCTTTTTCCGGGTTTCCCGTTCCTCTTATGCATAGGTATATTTAAGAGATATAATGAAATAGTCTACCTCATGGCTGAGGTTAAAATCAAATTATTTGCAAATTTGCGGGAGGCTGCCGGGACCCCTGAACTGCAGCTCTCCGGAGAAAAAGTGCTTGATGTTCTTTCATCTCTCACGGAAAAATTCCCCAAACTAAAAGCCCTCATTTTTGAAGAGGCAGAAGCAGAGGGAAAAAGCGAAACCCCTGCCCTTTGCGGATACATCAATGTCCTGATCAACGGAAACAATGTCCGGCACCTGGAAGGGCTCGATACCCTTCTGTCCGATGCCGATGAAATAGCAGTCCTGCCCCCGGTTTCGGGAGGCTGATTTACTTTTAAGGAGTGCTTGAAGGGTATGGGCAAAATATTCAGGGAGCTGACTCCTGTAGGGGAAGCCAGAAAACTCTTTCTTGAAAATATTTCTCCTATTCGTGAATCTGAAGAAGTGCCTCTTGAAGCCTGTGCGGTCAGGGTGCTGTCGGAGTCCGTGTTTGCAGGGCGAAACGTACCCCATTACAGGCGCTCTGCAATGGACGGATACGCAGTCAGGGCTTCCGATACCCTGGGGGCGTCCCCTTCGAATCCCGTGTTGCTGCAGCTTTCGGACAAGGTAGAGGAAAGCACCTGCACCTGGGTGCATACGGGGGCAGCCGTGCCTGACGAAGCTGATGCCGTGCTCATGGTTGAGGATACGGTGGATGTAGGCGATATGGTCGAGGTAAGGGCTCAGGTCTATCCTAACAGGAACATCGGAGTGGTAGGAGAAGACATAAAAAAAGGTGACCTTATATTTGAAAAGGGGCATCTTCTGCGCCCCTGCGATGCTGCCGTGCTCGCATCCTTGGGATTTAGCAGTGTGAGGGTCTCCAGAAAACCGATCGTTGCAATCATCCCCACGGGAGACGAACTCGTGAGCCGGGAAAAAGCCGGAGATGTTCCGCCTCCGGGAGTGGTGCTCGAAACAAACGGTTTGATGGCTGCTCTTTATGTGGAGAAGTGGGGTGGAATTCCCCGCTGCACCGAAATCGTACCTGACAACCCGGAAAAGATTTCAGAAGCCGTAAAAGCCAGTCTGGACGCAGACATGATCCTTCTCTGCGGGGGCACTTCAGTTGGAAAGCGGGACCATTCCCCGCAGGTCGTGGAGTCTCTCGGCAAGTTGCTCGTACACGGTGTGGGAAGTGTTCCCGGTAAACCCACCGCTTTAGGGGTCATAGGAGAGGTCCCCGTTGTCTGCCTCCCCGGCTATCCCGTAGCCGGGCTTGTTGCCCTGTACTTCTTTGCACGGGTGGGACTGAGGAAACGCGGGGCAATTCCTGAAATTCCGGGCACTGTTCTGAAAATGCGCCTGGCCGCAAAGCTTAGTTCCAGAATCGGGTATGTTAATTTCGTGCGGGTAGTCTTTGAAGGAGATCAGGTAAGGCCCTTAATGGGCGCCGGGGCAGGAGTTCTGAGTTCCGTTGCAAAAGCAGATGGCTATGTACTCGTGCCCGAAAATGTGGAAGGCTATGAAGCTGGAGAGGAAGTTTCCGTTTTTTTGATCGAATGATTTTCCAGCTTTCCTTCTCGATAATTTAATCGATTGGTGCCTTATGCGGAATGGTGGCTCCTAAAATGTGGCAATAGGAGTCCCTAAAATACGGAAATAGTTCCTAAAATAAGGAACGGGTATTCCTGCTAAACTTAAATCCATAAATCTCCTTCCTGACCCCCTCCTAAAACTCTCTTGCAAAGTTCAGCGGTGCAGGAAGGGTTTGAACAGGTTTCCTTTTACCTATAGATAAAATTTTATACACAAAACCATAATATGCGGGAAGAGTTACAATTTGCGGAAGAACTACAACCTTCAAAAGTGAAGACAATGCCTTTCCTGGAAAAAGATACAGACAAGCTGTTCCTTATAGGGGCCGGAGGCTTTCTGGGCGCAGTGTGCCGGTTCCTGCTCTGCGAAATGGTGGAGGCAGAGTTAGGGGTCCTTTCGGTAAATGCACTCGGGAGTTTCATGCTTGGAATGATCATGTACGACACGGAATACCTCGGGTTCATAGGGCCGAAAGGAAAAATAGCATTTGGGACCGGGTTTATGGGGGCATTTACTACATTTTCCACTTTTGCAGTCCAGTCTTTCGGGATGCCCTTTTTCTCTGCACTGGGTAACATCAGCTTAAACCTTCTTTTGACCCTTACAGGGGTTTTCCTCGGCAGGAGCGTCATAAAATCAATTTCAAGCCGGAGGACCTGAGTTGTTTCTCCTGCCGGTTCTGGGAAAACTTTTCCTTGTTGGTACCGGAGGCTTCATCGGGGCATCCCTCAGATATGCGGTTTCAAGCCGGGTTCCGAAAATAAGGAGCATTCCCGCAGGAACCCTGGCGGTGAATATTTTAGGAAGCATCTTCCTTGCACTCCTTACCTTTTCCTCCGAACCGGAGTCCATGGTCTATCTGGTGAATATCGGGATGCTTGGCTCCTTCACCACATTTTCCACCTTTGCCTACGAAACCTTCCAGCTCCTTGAAGAAGGGAAAAATCTCTCTTTTTTCCTGAACATCTTCCTGAATGTCACGCTCTGCCTGGCAGGTGTGAATGTTGCATACCTGGTCCTGAACAAGGGATTTTAAATTCAGGTTAGAAAAATTCGGGGATATGGCAGAGTTATGTCTGCGGGCAAAGTTATGGTTGCGAGCAGAGTGTTATGTCCTTTTGCAAAGTTATGTCTGTATGCAAAGCTCTGGATGGACATTAAGTTAGCGTAAAATGAATAACAAAATGAAGGCTCTTCGTCTTTTCAAGTGGGTAATGCAAAATCGAGCCTTCCTAATTTTAGAT
>JAENYU010000038.1 GCA_016841625.1 Methanobacteriota archaeon | reverse complement strand
CGTTTTTTGCAACTTTGAACTGTATTAGTTATCGAAATCTGTCAAAGTTAGGTTTCATGATGCATTTTTTTGGTTGCCGGTATTAGATGCTGTTTTTCCGGATTGCCTGGTTCATATTATTGAAAATTCTGGGAAACACCCAGCCCTTCATTTCTACTGGAAACTTTTTCTGGTTTAATTATTTTGATGCCAGTATTTTTTTGATTTCTATTTGTTTTATTGCCTTCTCTATATTCTTCATGATTTATCTTTGATCTTTTCTTTTTTGATGATTGGAGCTTTTCTTACTGTTTTTGTTTTCATATGCCGGACTTTCGGGTTAGTCAGGGATTTACTTTATGTTGTCCTGAATTCTTCCTGGCGGAGGGTTCAATTTAATCTTTTTCCACTTTTGTCCTTAAACGCAGAACCACCTTATTTCTACTGGAGATTATGTGTCTGGAGCCTTTTGAGTTGAAGCATATATACCGGAATCTCCTTTGGTACTAAATGTTGCTATAGAGTCCAACTCGAGGGTTTGGAAAATGTTTGCCCTGTTTAGGGATCTACACCTCATCATTTCCAGGGAGTTTTTGAGTATGATGAGTATGAGTATGATGAGTATGCGTGATTTTTACGGATCACAATTTCGGGAAATACAAAAGTCAAAAATTAGTTTAAAAATATAATTTTTGGAGGGGATAAGGGAAACTGGCGACCTAAAGGTTTCAATGCAGTACGTTTTTATAATTCTGAAACTTAACCGAATTTCCGATTTAGGTTCATTAGTTTTTTTTCTTATCAAATTTACAGAGTACAGTTTCTAATAAACGACAACCCCTTAATTTCCACTGGAATAATCATGACAAATACGATTTTAGATCCGTCTGACTCCTCAGATCCATCTGACTCCTCAGATCCATCTGACTCCTCAGATCCATCTGACTCCTCAGATACTTATGTTTCCCTTTTTCCAGGGGGGTTTCTTTAAACTTTTATTTCCCTTCTTTGCTTCAGGCTTTTTTATCTGCTTCAATAACTTCTTCCGCGCTCATCCCGCCATGGACAAGTTTTGCGATTCTCCTGACAAGGCCTGTGGGGTCTTCTGCCTGGAAGACGTTTCTCCCTATGGCAACTCCCCGCCCCCCGGCTTCCAGAGAACCTTCGATCATTTCAAAGAGTTCTCTTTCGGAGTTGACTTTAGGGCCGCCTGCAATGATCACCGGCACAGGGCAGCCATTCACGACTTCCTTGAAAGTTTCCGGATCTCCGGTGTAGTTGGTCTTGACGATATCTGCCCCGAGTTCGGCTCCTATCCGTGCGGCGTGTTTTACTACGTCAACATCGTATTCCGAACGGACCTTTTTCCCCCTCGGGTACATCATGGCCAGGAGGGGCATTCCCCATTCATCGCATTTCCTTGCAACCTGCCCGAGCCCCTGGAGCATCTCAAACTCGTCTTCTGCCCCGATGTTGATATGTACCGAGACTGCGTCAGCCCCTACCTTGATCGCCTCTTCCACGGTCGTGACCAGCACCTTGTGGTTCGGGTCCATTGCAAGGGAGGTCGAAGCGGAGAGGTGGATGATAAGGCCTACATCGTGCCCGTATCCTCTGTGTCCGTATTTGGGAAGGCCCATGTGCCCTAACACGGCGTTTGCCCCACCTTCAGCCACCTTGTTGACAGTTTCCTGAAGGTTTTCAATCCCTTTGATGGGGCCTGCCCCTACTCCGTGGTCCATGGGGATGACAATGGCGTTTCCTGTGTTCCGGTCGAAAATGCGCTCCATCCTTACGGATTTACCGATTGTGCTCATGGAATGTCCTATATTGGTTCGGTAATATATACTTTCTCTATATATTTCTAGCAGTTTGAGGGTGCAGGGCCGAATCAGCTTTCCCGCCTGAGCCGTGGGTCTGCGGCTTCAGTTCAGAATATTGGGTTTCGGGTTTTTACAGCACTCACTGTTTCGTGTTTTCGTTCTGGTAAATCCCGGAATATCCCTCTTCCACTTCACTGTCCAGAGTATAGAAAAGCAGCTGCATGATGCGAGCGTCTTTCTTCAGCCTGAACCCTGCAGGGTTGTAGACTACCAGCATGGACTCGCTTCTCCCCCGGTACCCGGCGTCCCAGACCGCGGTCTCAAGGGTGGCTCCGCAGCGGATAAGGGTGGACCTTGGCTTTGCGATTGCGGCAAGGTTTTTTGGAATATTTACGATTTCGTTAAAAAGGACTTTATATATCCCTTCGGGCAGGTGGACCCAGCCGTCTGCGTCAAATTCCAGGGGACTGCCTTTGGGAAGTTTTCGTTCGGAGTTGTCAAAGTCCACCGCTCCTGCCCCTTCGATTGTTCTCACTTCCTTCAGGGTCATTTCAAGCCCGTTAGGCTGGAGCTGGGTTTCGGGATCAACGGCGTTTTCAAGCAGGGGTAGGCTTGCCTGCATCAGTTTTCTCAGTTCGTTGCTGGATAAGAGTGCCATTGAAACCTCTAATTGTGAAGATTCCTTATTATAATTTCGATTTTCGGGGCGATCTTCTTTTATCGGGGTTTGCTTTTCCTGCCATCCTCTTCTTCTTCTTCTTCCCCTCCTTCTTTTTTTCACCCGGGTTTTCTTTTTTATTACAACCCGTGCCAGTATTTTTTTATTTTTTATAGGTGAAGATGAAAAAGCTTTACTGTTATTGAGTAAATAATTATGATCTGTTAAGTTCCGATCATTATGATCTGTTAAGTTCCAATCATTATGGCTTCAAGTTCCAATTATTATGGCTTTTTCAGTTCCGAATTGAAAAGAGGCTGCTAAAAATGAAGGTTAGATCGATCACATGCAGAATCATATCTGTGCTCTTCCTGGGCGTTTTCATCACGGGCTGTGCCCTGGCTGAAACGGATGACAAATGGAGTCATTCACAGGAGATAGTTGTAACGGAAAATGCCGGAAAAGACCTGACCAGTTATCAGGTGCCTGTCCGCCTGGATTCTTCAAATTTTGATTTCTCGAAGGCAAATGCCGACGGGTCGGATCTTCGCTTCATGCTCGGAAGTACCGGGCTTGATTACTGGATCGAAACCTGGGACCCGAAAGGCGGGGAGGGCACAGTCTGGGTCGAGGTCCCGTTCCTGCCTGCAAACGGGAACCGGAAGATCCTGATGAAGTACGGATATCCCGAAGCAAGGGCCGAGAGCAGCGGGGTGGCTACATTCATCCTTTTTGACGATTTTATGGGAACCAGCCTCCGCAGCATTGACTGGAAATCTGAAGATTCCGGGGAAGGATTCGTCGATGTCAAGGGAGGGATCTGTAAAATCGCTGCCCCAAAAGTTCATCCCAAAGACTTCGCCCTGGTTTATAGCAGGGACAGTTTCGATATCAACACGGCATTCGTGGCAAAGCGGATGAAAGTGACCACCGGGGAAGATGAAAGAGGTCCTGTCCTGCAGCAGGGTTTTATTGACCAGATAGACAACAAAAGAAATGAGATCAAGCATCAGACCGAACTTGCCAACGAGACAAAGGTGCGCTGGGAATTGACTGCCCGGGAAGAGCGGTTCCGTTCCTTTGACCTGACCAACGTCCGGGTCTCGGAAGGGGACTGGTACAGCTCGGAGATTGCCTGGTACGAGGAAGATGATGATACTCGCAGTGTTGCCTGGTTCAGGGACGGTGTCCGGGATACCAGAATGGATTATACTTCTGCCGAGTTTGTCACGAACCTCCCCATGCACATCTATCTTTATGCAGCTTCCTACCCGGACGCTTCGGAAAACACCGGGTATATGGCTGTGGACTATGTTTTTATCCGTAAGTTTGTCGGACTGGAAGAACCCTCCGTGCAGGTAACCCCGGCTCCTGCTGACGAGGCAGCTCCTGTTGAAGAGACCTCCGAACCTGAGCTTGCGGAAATTCTGGCTCCGGTAGATGTGGAAGTTCCTGTTGAAGAGGTTTCAGAGCCTGAAAATGTAAGCGAAGGGCCGGAAGAAGAAGAGGAAGAAAAGGTGGAATCCGTTCCTGTAGTCTCCTTCCCGGAATACAGTGTAGGAATCTCCGGAATCCGGCTGTCTTCTCCCTATTCCCCTCACTTCCCTGCTCTCGTAAAGGACCTTGAAAATTCCGGAATCGACACGATTTTCCTCAGTGTTGACTCCACGGACGTCTGGCAGTACGAGCGTTTCGTTAAATCGGTTCACGAAGAAGGGCTTGAAGTGCATGCGGTGCTTCTGGAAGACCCGGACTGTACCGGTGCCTGGGACCTGAATACTTCCAGCGTGGCAGTAGAGGCGGTCCTTGACTATAATAGTAAATCCCTTGCTGCTTTTGACGGGATCAACATCTATATGGAGCCGTCCAGTGACCCGGCTTCCGATGAGGGCTGCCTGGATTACGTGACCCTCATTGAGGCTGCCCGTGAGAATGCTGGAACAAATGTGTCTTTCTCCGCAAGCCTCCCACCTCTCTACAATGCTTCGAATATTGAGGATATTGCGCCAATGGTTGATTTCTTTGTGGTCCGAGCTTATGGCAGAGGTTCCGGAAACCTGAATGAAGCTTCCAGCATAGTGGATGCTGTTGTCCCGCAGATGGGTGAAATAAGGGGTGCCGGTTCGAAAGGGATCATAGAAATCAGGGTTGAAGACGGTTTCGAAGATAAGATGACCGTTCAGGAACGTTTTGCATCCCTGGCAGGATATTATTCCGGAGACCCAACCTTCCTTGGAGTTTCCATATCCAGCTATGAAACATATAAGGACCTTCCGAAGGTAGCGGAGGAAGCTGAGGAGGAATCTGGAACACCCGGGGTGCCTGGCTTCGGTCTGATCTCCGGGCTTCTTGCAGGAGTGGGTGCTCTTGCTCTTTTGAAAAAGGGCAGAAGGTGAAAAAACAGAGTTTGAAACAAAAAACAGAGTTTGAAACTGAAAATAAGTTGAAACTGAAAAGAGTTTGAAACTGAAAAGAGTTTGAAACTGAAAAGAGGTCGAAACTGAAAAGAGGTTGAAACAGGAATTGGATTTATATCCTTGAAACTTCTTTTTTTCTTTTCTATCTACTTTTTCTTTCTTCTTTCTTTTTTCCTTCCTTAATTGAAGCTTTTGTATTTTTTGTATATTTTTCTGAAGTCTCTTTCTTTCATAAGTATTGTATTATTATTTTTAATATAATATTTATTAAAACGAAATCTATATAATCGCCTTTATACAATTTTTAAGATGGAATTCTTGGGAATATATTTTGGTGGGAATTCTATCGCAGAAGCGATTCTAAAGGGGGTATATCCATAAAAGCAACTACTATTCTTTATTCGTCGTTAGCTCTACTTTTAGCACTGATGCTTTCAGGTAGTGCGGTAGCGCAGCTTGATGACCCAATCATTCCTGATTTTGCAGCAGAACCTATTTCGGGGCCTGCACCTCTAACCGTTAATTTCACGGATGAAACTGATTATGGGCCTGGTTTTGACCCGGAGATCATGGACGTTTCATTATTATGGGATTTCGGGGATAACCAGACTGAAGAGGGAGAAGAGTTTGCCAACATTTCTCATGTCTATGAGGAAGCAGGTTTCTATACGGTGGCTCTAAATGTGACCGTTACCGAGAATGGGACGGAAATAGCTAATGGGTCAGTGGCCAAGCCCGATTATATTGAAGTCCTTGCTGTGCCCGTAGATGATGGCTATCCGATTGTCAATTTCACAGCCGAGCCACTTTCGGGAAATGCACCGTTAACTGTCAATTTTACGGACTTTTCGGATTTCGGGCCTGACTTTAACTCTGACACTATGAACGTTTCATATCTCTGGGATTTCGGGGATAACCAGACTGAAGAGGGAGAAGAGTTTGCCAACATTTCTCATGTCTATGAGGAAGCAGGTTTCTATACGGTGGCTCTAAATGTGACCGTTACCGAGAATGGGACGGAACTGGCTAATGGGTCCGCTACAGAGGTCGATTACATTGAAGTCCTTGCTGTGCCCGTAGATGATGGCTATCCGATGGTGAATTTCACTGCTGACCCACTTTCGGGAAATGCCCCGCTAACCGTTAATTTCACGGATCTTTCGGATTTCGGGCCTGACTTTGATCCTGAAGCTGCTAATGTAACGCGCTTCTGGGAGTTCGGGGACGGGAACAATTTCACTTCAACAGAGACCACGGGAGCATATACTTACGAGGATCCCGGGGTATATGACGTGACCCTGAACCTTTTCTATACGGAAAATAACGAAACCCTGAACGACTCTCTCACAATAGAGGCTTACATCGAGGTTCTTGAAGGGGAACCCTCTCCGGTAGAAGAACTCCTGACGCTTGATTTCACCGGTGAACCCAGAGCCGGGGTTGCACCTCTGAGTGTTAATTTCACTTCCATTGTGGGACTGGGTACTGACTTTGATCCGGTGAACATGACCGTTGAAGGGCTCTGGGAGTTTGGGGACGGCACTAATTCGACGGAGATGAACACGACCCATGTCTACGAAACGCCGGGGGTTTATGACGTAACTGCAACTGTCAGCATTATCCAGGACGGCAACACGACAGCCACAAATTCCACTACAAAGGAACAGTACATAAAGGTCTTTGATCCGGAAACCGAGGGTATTATACTTTCTCCGGGCTGGAACTTCATCTCGGTTCCGTATGTTCTCAATAATTCAAGTGTTGATTTCATGCTTGCAGATGTGGAATATGATAGCTTAATCTACTACGATGCAGGGTCCGAAATCTGGCTGAACGTGGAAGAACTGGAGCCTTTGAAAGGGTATCTGGTCCATGCGCTTGATTTCGGGATGATCCCTCTTGATAAACTTGTAAAGGATGAAGAAGACCCGATGCCCGGAGCCAGCGTCCCGATTTACGAAGGCTGGAATGCCATAGGGTTTACGGATTCTACCGAATCCCTGTCTGCCGAATTTACCCTGGGGGTAATTGATGATTCCTACTTTGAAGTGGTTGGACCATTGAACCAGGCAACTTTAACATACCGCTATATCGGGAGAAACGGCTACGAAGGTGAAATTGGAACCCCCGATGACAAATATATGGGTACGGACCTCTTTGTGATGGAGCCTTACAAGGGCTACTGGGTTCTTGCAACTGAGAACACTACCCTGTATTCAGTGGGATGGTAACCTGAGGTGTGCACGAAAAAAGTGAAACAAAAACCGAGATAAAAACTGAGATAAAAACTGAGATAAAAACTGAGATAAAAACTGAGAGAAATTTGATCCTGGAATCGGTTTTAGGGTGCCAGTCCTGTCAGGGACCGGTTTACCCTTTTCCTTTAATTTTTGGGTTGCATGATTCCTGTATCGAGAGAGTTGGAGGTAGGAAATGAAAGGTCTAGCACCTTTGCACTTTTAAACCGTGTTTCCACATTCTCAAAGTTCCATTCACTAATTAATATATTTGCAAATATTAGATATATATACTATATATTAAATATCTAAAATGCAGCCCTTTTGCATTTTCGTTGCTTTACCGGTGAGTAATTGGTTCCGACTCCGGTTCCTTGAATCTGTCGGCATGACCAAAAATGAGGTCTCATCTGTGCGAAAGGGAGTTTGCGCATAGTGGTGAGCCCTTTAAATGGGGACACGAGCTGCAGACCTGCGGCCATGGTCGGGGTGAGCAGTATGTCCATGAATATGCCTGTGAATATGCCCGTGAATGTTACTGTTTCATGGTAATTTATGATACTAACAGGAGTTGGGGGGAATTTATGTTAATCAAATATCGAAAGCTAGGAATACTTTCCGTAAGCCTGATGATACTGCTCGCATGTGCAGTGGTGGGGCTGGCTGCAGATCCCAATGGATCTGAGGAAATCGAGAGTCTGCCGGAACTGCCGCTTATCCTGAAAGGTGACCTTGATGTAAATGGGGCACCTGTTGCAGCCGGTTCTGAGATTCAGGCTTACTATGGTGGAAAATTGATTGCAGAGAGCACTGTTAAAAACGAAGGGGAATACGTTCTCAACCTGAACCTTGGCACTGATGATTATGAGAATCTTGGGGATGTGGAATTCTATATTGATGGAAACGCAGCCGATCTGACGATCCCGGAGAGCAAGGCAGCTGCCATAGCAGATGAAGATGTCCCCGGCTCGATCGTTGAAATGGATGTCCAGGGTTCGGTTTCTCAGCCCTCCGGATCTTCTGATGGGTCCAATAGTGATGAGGAAAACAAGGCAGTTGTGGTAACCGATGAGAACGTTTCCGACTCCTCGGTCGACGAACCTGAAGAAGAGCCTGGAGATGAGGTAAATGCCGATAATGCATCAGGAACCGGAAATGTCACTGAAGCTGAGGCAAAAGCACCTTCCGAAAGCTCTGGTACACAGTCAATCATCTGGGTTGTTCTTGGCTTTGTAGCAGTACTCGGAGCTGTCATGATCGTCAGAAAAATGATGGCCAAGTAATCCGATCCGTTTTTAAGGGGTAGATGCGTTTTTCCCTTATCCCCTTTTTCCCTTTTTCTTTATTTCTCTCTCTCTTTAACCGGAGTTTTTCTCTCACTGAAGGATTGCATCGAAAATATGAGTGTCAAAAAGTAAATTCTCAAAAAGTAAATTCTCAAAAAGTAAATTCTCAAAAAGTAAAATCTTTAGAAAGGTATCAGTAGCTTACCCAATGAAAACTGTCTAAATATTTTTATTCTGGGTGATTACTTATACTTTTTTCACCATTTGTTTATGTAGCAATTGTTACATTATTTGTACTGTTTGCGTACTGAAGGGGGGGTTTAACATTAAGGTTATTGGATTGGTAGGTAGTCCTAACGTTGACGGAAACACTGCAAGGCTTGTGAATGAAATTCTTGCCGGAGCCGCGGAATATGGTGCAGAAACTAAGATGTACAACCTGGCAGCTCTGGACATAAAAGGCTGTGATTCCTGTTGCAGGTGTCAGGAGAGCGGCAAATGTGTAATTGAAGACGATATGCAAATTCTTTACGAGGAAATCCGGACTTCGGATGCGGTGGTCCTGGGTTCCCCTGTTTTTATGTGGCAGATGAGCGGCCAGACCAAGATATTTGTTGACCGTCTGATGGCTTTTCTGAGGCCGGACTTTTCCAGCCGGATTGAAGGGAAAAAGCTTATTCTTGCCTTTACCCAGGGTGGCTCCAACAGGGATGCTTTTTGTTCTTACTTTAAATACACTGCGGGGCTTCTCTATTTCCTCGGATTTGATGTCCTGGATACGGTCGTTGCAGCGGGTACAGACATATCTAAAATTTCAAGCAGGCCAGACGCGCTGAAAAGGGCAAGGGAGGGTGGGAGGAAAACGGTTCCTTCCCTTACAGTGGCTTTTGCGGCAGCCAACCTGGGTGCCCAGAACGCCTGAATCTGCCGTAATTTGTTTTGTAGCGTGTTTTTCGGGAACAATCTTTCATTTCCCATTTTTCATTTTTGTTTCAATTTTCATTTTTTCAACAACCTGAATTCCCCGGCCAATATCCGGGTTTTTTGGGGAATGTTTTATTAGCATCTGATTCATTTCTTAGTGTAAGTTTTTAACTACAACTTTATTATATTATGGAGGATATCTGGATGAAAGTCTTAGGATTAATCGGAAGCCCTCGTGAGGGTGGAAACACAGAAAAGCTCGTGAATGCAATCATTGAAGGTGCTGCGGAAAACGGTGCCGATACAAAAGTTTACAACCTCTCCAAACTCGACCTCTCCCCCTGCAAGGGCTGCATGACCTGCAAAGCCGAGGGAGAATGCGTAATTGACGATGATATGCAGGAACTCTACGAGGAAGTCCAGGCCGCAGACGCAATCGTGCTCGGGTCACCCCTCTATATGTGGGAAATCACCGCCCAGACCAAACTCTTCGTGGACCGCCTGGTCGCCTTTGTCAAGCCGGACTTCTCCAGCCGCTTAAACGGCAATAAGAAATTTGTCCTTGCCTATACCCAGGGCAACCCGGACACTGCCACATTCAAGCAGTACTTCGATTACATGGAGGCAATGTTCGGTTTCCTGCACTTCGACGTCCAGGGCAGCATCGTCGCAGCCGGCACCGTCGCCCCCGACGATATCCTTGCACAGGAAGTCGTCCTTGCGGAAGCAAAGGAAATGGGCAAGAATCTGTAAACCTATAAAGCAACCCATTTAGCCGCAATGTTTAAGGAATATAATTCAACTTCTATAGAAGCCGTGGGAATTCCGTCTCCCACCTTTTTTTTTCTACTCTTTCTTCAATCCCTTTCCCTGCTCAGGTTTTTTTCATTTTGTTTTACAGAAGCCAGCGCTCCTCCCCGATCGCCTACGACCTGCCTTTCCCGAAAGATGAAATGAAGAAAGAAACTCAAAAATTGAACATTTACGAATTGATTGAGATATTAAGTCCTATCTTTCACACGTCATTGAATTCTTCAGGGTAGTCCACAACCCCGCTTACACCCTCAAGCGCTCCTTCCTTTAACTCCAGCGCCATGAACGCTTCCTCAGGTGCCCCGAACGGATCGTCGATACCCCATTTGCTAGCCGGTTCAAACCCGAACTTCGGATAATACTCAGGGTGTCCCAGAACGATTACGGAACCATACCCAAGCTTTTTGCAGGCTTCCAGCCCTTCTTTTATGAGCCTGCCTCCGATACCCTGCTTCTGTAACTCCGGACGGACTGACAGGGGGGCGAGGGAAATAGTTTCGTATTCTTTGTCTCCTGCCCCGGATTTGATCACTATAGGTAAAAAGAGGGTTCTTCGTTGTCTTGTGTGGGAAACCATCACAAAAACCAACATGGGCTTGAAGTGAAAATCACCTAATCCATAGAGAATGACGAAGAGCCAAAAAGAGTATATGGGCTACGATCTTGCCGTCAATTTCGGCTACAAGGGAGAGCTCGGGGACGAATTTCGGGTTTTCCCGGAGCTTTTCTACAAGCTTTCCTTCGCCGGGCTGCCCGAAAGCGAGTTCGTTCACTTCAGTTATGCCGGGGTAGTCGGAGGGAGTTTCGGGACGGATTGTAAGGGGCATTTTTTTGTCCTCTTTGCCTATAATTAATTCTAATTCTTAAATTATTCATTCTGTTCTAAAACTCTCCACTGTTTGTTGAATTAGATTTATAGTCTCTTCAAATCTATACCGTGGATCACCTTTCGCTTTATTATTTGAGTTTGAAGGGTCAGTTAGTGATATTATGGGTACATTTTTTCCCGCAAAATTTGAGTAATTGTTGCCGTTCTTGGATATCGATGTCACTAGCTCTTTTTCCTTTGTTGTGAAATTAACTGCTATCTTTCCAACACAAATTATCAGATCAGGTTCAAAGGCTTCAATTTCTCGTGTGAGATATTTTTCTGCACATTCTTTGGCTTTTGCTTTAGAATAACATTTTTGGTAATGAGTCCAGTAAATAATATTCAAAAATTCTTTTCTAAAGTTCTCAAAATAAACTTCGTTTTCTTTTGCCTTCGACACTTCATAATCTGCGAACAAAATAGGAAGTAATTTATCACTGAGATACGAATCCCCAAAATTAGTTATATCCTCAAGTTCGTTTGCTTCATTCGAAGGTTTTGTTGTTATTAGTAAAATGCGTTGAGTATCCCGCACATCAACGATTTTTGGAGCCGCTTTTTCATCTCTTCCACACTTGATATTTCCGTTTTTCAAGAAGGGGCATGAATTGATTTCCTCATGGATTTGGTTCAAAATATGGTGGTTCATATAATCCTCTGAATTCTTCGGTTTCTTTTTGGACGGGGGTCTCCAGAAACCTGGCGAAGTACCCCTATTGTCTATACTTTTTCTAAATCTTTTATTTTATAGTCATCACAGCAAATGTTTACACTTCATGAACTATAACATGTGCCTTAATTGGTGTTTAAAAATGTAATTAATTAGTGAGTTGACTATAAGTGATTCAATATTTTTCATCTTTATTTTTAATCGTAAAAGTTTTTCTCATATGAATTTAAGTTAATATCCGTGGTCAAGTTTCAAAAACTAATCAAAGGTTCGCTTAAAAATGGCTGTGATTTATTGGGCTAGTCATTCCCCTTTCAAAACTCCTTCTCCTCCTCAACATTCCACCTGTGCTGACATTCCTTGCACTGGAAAGCATGCTTCCGGATTTCAACCCTTTCGGATGCGGTGCATCCCCCGCTTCCGTCTGTGTTTTTTTGGTAGCCTTCGGAGTGGGCATACCCGGCATTTTCTTCCGGGTCGCCGCAGGAAGCGGTGACAAACTCACGGCTTTCTATCCCCAGGTACTTTTTTGTAAATACCCTCTTGCAGGCAGGGCATCTGTGCCGACGGAGGTAAACTGTAAGGGCGAGGGATATCATGAAAAGGGCGGAAAGGATTGCTGCGGCTTCCACACCCCCGTCGAGGTTGTTGACCATAATGGGGCTAAGAACCATGAGCATGAAAGTGACGGCTGAGATTAGGCCCGTGTAAAAAAGAGGGTCTTTGTGGCGGGGGAGGGGTGCTTTATAGTTCATCCATAATTATCTTACAGGTGATTGTATATTTTTCTGCTGTCTTTTCCGTTCATTCCACGGCTTTTTTCATGAATTTCCGGGTTCTTTCTCTCCGGGTAGAACCCTTTCTGCAGAATTGGCACCTGTCCCGGCCAGTTTGTATTAAATTATTATGGATGTGGTAAAGAAGGCAGAGAGAATTTGCGCGGATTTTATCCCTGTGAAGAAACAGATCAGCATCAGTAAAAATAAAATTATTGATACGGATGATGAATAAAAAAGCGGGTTTTTGTGGGCAGTTTTCAAGACAATTTTAATACGTATAGAATGTATAATATGGAAGTTAATTATGGAGATATAAGGAAAGCAATCGACTTTGTTAAATGAGTTGACTTTGTTTTACTTCCTGCTTGACTGTGTAGTCTTACTTGACTGTGTCGCCCCACTTGATTGTGTTGTTTCGCTCAGTATACTGTCCCCCTCGAATTGCCCCCGTATTAAAAACGGAGCCTTCTGCCCATGATCCCCCTTTTAAGTGCAGGTAAAATAGCCCTCGGAAGCATTTCAAGTGCCAAAATGCGCTCGGCCCTGACAGTGCTCGGAATCGTCATAGGCGTTGCCGCCGTGATCGCAAACGTGTCTCTTGGAGGAAGCTTCAACCAGTATTTTACAGATGAGGTCTCTACCATCGGGTCCAACTTCATTTATATCGAGGGGATGGAACCTAACCTGTTTTATGAAAATGAGAGGCAGATTGTAGAGAACACTCCCGGGATCGAGGAGGTTTCAGTGCTCAAGCAGCAGTCGGGGGTGGTCGGGTTCATGTCCCAGACGAAAAACGTTCCTGTCTATGGGGTCTCGGAGGAATATGACGAGGTTGCAGGTACACACCTCAGGACCGGGAACTTCGTCTCGGACAACGATAAGTATGTGGCTATCGTGGGCTACGACGTGGCGCACGATAAATTTGACCGGGACATCAGGGTCAGGAATTCCATTGACATCACTTTTCGGGTAGGGGAAGGTGAGACAATCACTAAAACTTTCAAGGTAAAGGGAATAATCGAGAACCCGGACAGTGCGCTTGTCCAGGGTTTCAACGACAACAATGCCGTAATAATCCCCGTTGACGCCATGAACGAAATGCTGGGGGAAACGGACTACGGTGGGATCTTTGCCATGGCTGAGGACCTTGCAACCATTGAAGATACCTCGGACGAGGTGGACGAGCGCCTTGCCCGGAACTTCGGGATTTCCGAAAGGGACCTTGAGGATAAGGATTCAAGGCCCTACTTCGTCATCAACCAGGCAGAAATCCTGGAGCAGACTGACATGATGGCAAAAGCCCTCAGTTCTTTCCTGACAGCTGTTGCCCTGATCTCTCTCCTTGTCGGCTCCATCGGGATCATGAACATCATGCTCGTAAGCGTTTCCGAGCGAACCCGGGAAATCGGGATCCTCAAGTCCCTGGGCTTTACCGGCTCCGATATTCTGCTCCTCTTTATGGTTGAGTCGATCCTCCTTGGGGTCTTCGGAGGCATCATCGGAGGTGCGGTGGGCATCGCCGGAGCTTACAGTGTAGAAACCCTCCTGAACCTTCCGGTCGTTTTCCCCCTCAGCCTGATAGTAGCCGGGTTCCTCGTGGCTGTAGTTGTAGGCTTTGTCTCGGGGGTCTATCCCGCAAGGAAAGCCGCAAAAATGGAACCTGTGGACTCTCTTCGCTATGAATAAAATCCAGCCCGGCTCCAATTCAACCGAACTTTAATCCATCCGAACTTTAATCCATCCGAACTTTAATCCATCCGAACTTCAATTCAACCAGACCTCTATTCAACCAACTCTCATTCAACCAGACCCTGATCTACCCTGATTCAAGCAAAACTCCATTTTTTATTCCCTCTCGTCTATTTTTCCGATTTTGCCGCTGCCTGAAACCTGCGTGTTGAATTTTTCCGGATCTCCCCCGTAGAACACACTCCCGCTCCCGCTGATCTCAACGTCAAGTTCCCTGTCCGTGTAAACCTTTGCATCCCCAGACCCGTCGATTTTGACTCTGGTCACTTCAGTCCTGAGCCCGAGGGCATCCACGTCTCCGGAACCGTCGATTTCGATTTCATGTGTGGCAGCATCGCCTTCAAGAAGGAAGTTTCCTGAGCCGGAAACCAGGCTCTTCAGGGAACTGGCGTTTACTTGCATTTCTATATCACCCGAACCTATGATTGCAAGTTCCAGGTTTTCGGTTCCAATTGGCGTAGTCCCTGTAATATCCCCCGATCCACTGAGAGAAAGGCTCCGGACTTCGTCCATCCCTGCATAGATCTTAATGGGCTTCAAGGGGCGGATACATTTTTCTGACCGGATTACCAGGACCCCGTTTTCCACGCTGGTCTCCAGGAGGGGGAGGAGGTTGTCTTCGGCTTCGATTTTAAGATTGCTTCCGCTGCCCTGCTCTACGAAAATGTCTCCTGAAATTCGTGAATCCACGCTGTGAAAAGGGTCAACATTTCGGGTTTCCTCTGCCACGTTTCCTGAGCCGGGTTCGCATTCGTAGGCTGCACATCCGCTTCCAGCCAGCACCGCGGCAAGTATCAGGATCAGAATTCCCGGTAGCAGGAAAGAAATTCCTGAAGGTTTTTTTCCACTCTCCTATGTGCCTGGTATTTCTTTCCTTCTTGTATTTTCTTTCTTCTCGAGCATCGTTTCCATCCTCATTTCGTTTCCACCGGTTCTGGCACGATTATTTATATTGTAAATTATATATAATTGTTTATAGTATTATAGTCTGCCAATTTTTTCATTCTCAGGAAGGGAGCAATTATCCCTCTCCTAAGGCTAATAACAATTTCCGGGATAATCAGGTATAAAGAATGTCGGGTATAAAGAATTCCGTTTTAAAAATAGTTGAAACTAAGGAAGCTGAAACAAAGGAAGCCAAACATATAATGTCAAATATAAAGAAAGCTGAATATTACTTAAAATAATATGATCATGGGGGGTCATCGAATGTTACAGGAAACAACCGAGAAATCGGATGACGAGTGGAAGAAAGTTCTCACTCCCGAGCAGTATCACGTCTTGAGGAAAAAGGGTACTGAAAGGCCCTTTACCGGAAAACTGTACCATAACAAGAAAAATGGGGTCTACGCATGTGCAGCATGCGGGCAGGAGCTTTTTTCCTCTGATTCCAAATTTGAGTCAGGGACCGGCTGGCCAAGTTTCTGGGACGTGATTTCCAGCGACCAGGTCCGGCTTCAGGAGGATAACAGCAATTTCATGCACAGGACCGAAATCGTCTGTTCTCGCTGTGGAGGGCATCTGGGGCATGTCTTCGATGACGGCCCGAAACCTACGGGAAAGCGCTACTGTATAAATTCCGTGTCCCTGGATTTCAAAGAGGCAGAAGAAGAAGAAAAAAATGCTGAAAGCTGAATGTGAAATGAAAGTTGAGGAGAGTGCCTGCAAGCGAGAGCTTGAAGTGCAGAACCTGTATAGGGGGCGTGAGTTTATCTGAAAATCGAAAAAACCCAGGCGGAACTGGCTGGTTTTCTTATATTTTTTATCCTTTACCTGCTTATTTTCAACCTGCTTTTTCGCCTTAGAGGGGGTGATTCTCCTATCTTCGTGCCCGGGACCTTGCTTTTTTCCCTGCTTGGTTACTGGCTGGGCGGCTATCTGTACGACAGGTACCTGAAATGACCTTGCTGGGAGAGATTCCTGAAGCTTTTTGGGTATGGTGGTTTCTGAAGCCAGGTCTCTTCAACTCTCTATATAGTTCTCCCCTTCACGTCGTATTTACGTAACCTTTATTATAGATTACAACAATTTCCGGGACAGATGTTCAAGGCAATCATCTTTGATGTGGACGGCGTCCTTGTGGATTCCATGCAGTTCCACGCCGACGCCTGGATCGAAGCCTTCCGTGAAGCAGACATATCCATTAAACGGGAAGACATTTACGAGATCGAAGGTTCGAATGGCTGGGGAGTTGTCAGGTTAATTTTTGGAAAGGCCGGAAGAAACCCGGAACCTGCGGATTTTGAGTTCTTTCCCCGCAGGAAGCGGGAAGTTCTGGACTTTGATGGGATTAAGCCCTTTGAAGGAATGGAAAGCTGCCTGGAAGGGCTGAAAAAAAGCTTCAGGCTCGCACTGGCATCGGGGTCTGACCGCAAGATAGTAGAACAGATGGTGGGACAGTTTTTCCCTGGCATCTTTGAAGTAACAGTTGCCGGCATCGATGTGGAACACGGGAAACCTGCTCCGGACCCTTACCTGAAAGCGGTGGAGATGCTGGGGCTTGAAAAGGAGGACTGTCTGGTTGTGGAAAATGCTCCTCTGGGAGTCAAAGCCGCAAAAGCCGCAGGGCTCTACTGCGTGGCGGTCCCGACAACGGTGGGAGCTGAAAAGTTGCAGCATGCGGACCTTGTGCTTGAAGACCACGCTGCCCTTCTGAGGTACCTGAAAAATCTAATACCTTCTTAAAATACATTCTTAAATTATTTGTCCTGCTTTTCAGGGGTCTGGAAGATGGCTTTTTCAGGATGTTTTTTCCTTCACCTCTTTTTCGAGAAGTTTCCTGACTGCTGCCGGCCCTTCCAGCGCTTCGGCAAGTTTTCTCAGTCTCTCTGTCTCTTTTTGCCCCTTATTTCCAAATAAACATCTTTGCTCCTGAGGATGGGGGGGTCGTGTCCGTGAGTCATTGATCATGATTGAGAAAACAGACACATTCAACTTGATTAGGCATATTTACAGAGAGTTCTTCTGCAACCGGTTTTCAATGAATGACCCCCACGACCTATTATCGGAGTAACCTTTATAGTCATTTCAATACCCCATGTTTTGCCCGTTTTTGATCCCAAAGCTTGAAATAGCCTTAAAACAGCCTTCCAGAAGCTATGAAAAAAAGAGGCTTTTCCCCTGTCCTGGATGAAAACACCGAAATTCTGGTGCTCGGCTCCCTCCCGAGTGACGAGTCCATCAGAAAACAGGAGTACTACGGAAACCCGGGCAACGATTTCTGGAAGCTGCTCGGGGGGGCACTTGGTGAAGCCCTGCAGGAAATGAAGTACGAAGGGCGGCTTGAAACCCTGAAAATGCACGGAATCGGTTTGTGGGACGTGTTCAAAGCTGGCCGGCGGGAAGGGAGCCTTGATGCGGGGATCGGGGATGAAGAAATGAACGACTTTTCAAAACTGAAGGAACTGGCTCCGGAGCTAAGGCTGGTCTGTTTTAACGGCAAAAAAGCGGGAGAATACGAGGCTCTGCTAAGGAAAATGGGTTACGAGACAAAAGTTCTCCCCTCTTCAAGCGGGGCAAACCGGAGGTATTCAAAAAAGAGGGCGCAGGAGTGGGATGCCGTTTTCAAGCGTAGTAGTGAAGGTAAAGAGCAATAAAGGACAGCAGAGCCTTCCCCCCTCTTCTTTTTTCGGAAAGTTCAGTTATTGACCTCAATCGCTCCTGAAGTGCAGACTTCTTCACAGGCCCCGCAGTCTACACATTCCGCTTCGTCCACTACGGCAACGCCTTCTTCCTCATCAATGGTAATTGCCTCTACAGGGCATTCTTCCACGCAGGTTCCACAGCCGGTGCATTCTTCTTTGTTGACTTTTGCTGGCATGAGTTTTAACTCCTTTGTTCTGTTTTAAGGATTGATACTATTCATTTTATTTCTCATTATTTATATATATTGGTGGAGACTTTTATTTTATCGTTTTGAATGCTGAGGGGGCTTTTCTCCTGAGCTATACCTTCTTTTGTCCCTTCTGAAAGTTTCTCTCCCGGCTTTGCTCCGGAGTGTTTTTCTTTAGTTCTGCGGGTGGGAATTTCCTCCCATAAGCCACTCATATGTCAATGATCCTATCTTTTTCCAGCATATCAAGAATTGCAAGCAGATTTCTTTTGAGCCTGTTCTTTTCCCTTATCTTCCCTAGATAAGATTCCCACCCGGTTTTTTGTCCCCTGGCTTCCAGAGTATTCCTTACCATCCGGAGATAGATGGAAGCAGATTCATATGCATCTGTCTTTTTTCTGTCTATAAGTTCCTCTGCAATATTTTTCCAGATTTCTATTGCAATTTCCGGATATTTCTCCTGTACGGTCCGGGCAATTTTCTCTCTCCTGGTAAAACGCCTGTCTCTTCCCCTTTTGTCCTTTATTTTCAGCTTTTTGTACCACCTGGCCACTTCATCAGGATTTTCTTCTTCGACAGCTATGTCGATCAGGAGTTCAAGGGCAGGTGAATCAATTTTCCAGAACGAATCCCTGTCCGTCAGACCTGTCTTTGGAAGGATTCCAGGCAGGCTTGAGGGCTCTTCCCCGGGTCCGGCCCCGTCTGCGGGCAGGTTTCCGCTTTCCAGGTAGTCATGGACAGCTTCCCGGACTTCCTTCCATACCCCCGCTTTTTTTGCTGATTCCCGCAGGTCTGTGTAAAATTGCAATGAAGGGTAGCTGAAAAACTCTTCGGCCCGCAGAGCTGTTGCAAAGAGCCAGTTCTCTTCTTTTTCCTTGATTTCAAGGAGGATTTGGAAGAGTTCAAGGGCAGTTCCGAGGTCCGATTTCCTGGTTTCTTTTATTCCCCGATAGATCCGGGCTTCTGCTTTTTCTTCTTGCCCTGCGGAAAGTAGCACTTTGACCAGCCGGATGTAGCTCAATTCCTCTCCTGCTTCTACTTCCTCTTCGCAAAGGGAGATGGCTTCTTCATAATTCCCGGCTTTTTCCAGGGCCAGTGCCCTCCGTTCAACAAGCCGATCCCGGCTCCAGCCGGAATATGAGAGATTTTTCCCGCTGTCGATCGCATCCAGTTTTTCCTTAAGGATTTCGGAAAAGCGGTTCCACTCCGAGGCAGGGAAATCCGAATTCCAGAAGGTTTCTCCGTCAAAAATATCATATTCGTCTTTTAATTCAAAGTCCAGGACCCTGAGCATTCTTTCGTGGGCCGGACTTTCGGACTGCAGGAGGGCTTTGATTACCACTTCCAGGCATTCGCCAACTTTCATGCCGATATCCCCCTCTTCATCATAAGGGGCTATTTCCTCATATCCTTCCTTAATTCTCATCCCTATATCCACAACCTCCTCCGTATGCCCGGCTTCAAGGAGGCTTTCCAGACGGTTCCGTATCTCTGAAAAATCGGGGTATGGGGAATCGTAATCCCGGTAGTCATAGTTTCTGGCTTCCTCCCAGAGCTCTTCCAGTTCGGTGTATATGTCCCCTATCGTCCCCTCCGTATCTCCCGACGCAAGGTTCAGCGTGTCCCCCAGGTGTTTGGAAAGCAGGGAATCCCTTTCTGATATATTCATCAAAAGGTCAATAAGTTCCTCTTTTTCCATCTGTTCCAGGTACTCCCTCAGCTCTGTCCGGAAAACCTGATACGAATCCCGGGTCTCCCCTACTTTCAGGGCAGGTCCCTGTCTGGCCATTATAAGCAGCTTGTCCCCTTCGGCAACAACGGGAACTTCCTCTCCCGTTTCTATGAGTTCAAGGTATTCAAGTACGGCTGCAACCCCGTGTTTGCAGTCCCCCCCAACAGGACAGGTGCAGGTGGAGTTAGGTTTCCCGTTTTCCAGGGAAACTTCCGTGAAATATGCTTTTGTCCCCTGCACCCGGGCAACCAGCCCTCCTTCAGGAGTGCATTTTATTTCTTTTACCCGTTCTTCGTCCTGGTACTTCATTCCCTTCGCAGTAGCCTTCTCTCCAGCCCAGGTCTGGAAGTCGCTCCATTTGAGGGCCTGGAAGGAGTCGGGGGTTTCACTTTCCGATGTCATGGGTTAGTATTTCGAGAAGGTGGTATTAAAAATAGGGGTTCACCCTTCAATAATCCGGTCTGTTCCCAACGTATCAATGATCTCAATCAGCCTCCTCTTGCGTTTATTTTCCTCCCTGATTCCACGGAGATATATTTCCCATTCTCTTTTTTGCCCCCTGGCTTCCATAGTCTCTTTGACCTTCCGGAGGTGTACGGCAGCTTCTCTGTAAGCATCCACTTTTGTTTTGGATATGAGCTCTTCTGCAATGCTTTTCCATATTTCGAGGGCAACGTCGGGGTATTTCTCATGAACTGCACTTGCAATTTTATTTTTGTCGATGTAATATCCGTAGCTTTTTTCTGCCTCCCCTCCTTTTTTTAGTTCTTCATACCACCTGATCACCTCATCCGGAGCTTTTTCTTCAATAGCTATTTTGATCAGCAGGTCAAGAACAGGAGGTTTAATGGCTTCGAATGAATCGGGCTCCAGAAGTCCTGTTACCGGGAGAATCCCGGGAAGGATTGAGGTTTCGGCTCTGTTTTTGGCCCGGATTGTGGGCATGTCTCCTTTTTCAAGGTATCTGTGAGCTATTTCCCTGACTTCCTGCCAGACCCCGGCTTTTTCGGCTTTTTCCTTCATTTTAAAATAAGAGGAAAATTCCGGATCCCTGAAGAACTCTTCTGCCTGAAGGGCTGCTGCAAAAAACAGGTCTCCATCTTTTTCTTTAATCCCAAGGAGGGCCTGGCGGAGTTGGTGGGCAATCCCAGGTTTTTCTTCCTGAGTTTTTCTGCCTCCCCGGTAGATCCATTCTTCTGCTTTTTCTTTCTGGCCTGCTTCGAGCAGTACCTCCACCAGCCGGTCATACCTGTCCGTCTCTTCGGCTTCGTGTTCACAGAGAGGAATGGCTTCTTCAAAAAGGCCTGCATTTTTCAGGGCCTGGACCAACCGGTCAGACACATGGCCCCTGTCCCAGCTTGAATAGTCAGGGAAGTACCCTTCATCAATTTCTTGCAGGCGGGTTTTCAGGAGTTCCGCATAATTTTCCCACTCCTCTCGGGAAAACTCTTCTCCCCAGAATTCGTGCTCATGAGCGATGTCGTATTCATCCTTTATTTCCAGTTCAAAGGCCTGAAACATCCTTTCGTGGGCCGGGCGAGGGGACTCGGAAAGGGCCTGGAATACAACACTCATGCAGCCGGAAACTTCCCTTCCGATTTCCCCTTCCTGGTCATACTCCACAATATCTTCATACCTGTTCATGATTTCTTTTCCGAAATCTAAGAGCTCATCATGCCGGCCCGAATCAAGCAGGCTTTCCATCCTGGTCTGCACGTTTGAAAAATCAGGGTTGTCACTTTCATAACTCCAGGGGTCGTACTCCTCCGCTTCTTCCCAGAGCCTTTCCAGTTCGGAATGGATGCCCTCGATAATTCCCCCTATATTTTCTGTTGCAAGGTCCTGCCTGTCCCGGAGGTAGCTGCCAAGAGCCGGGCTTTTTACTGAATATTCCACCAGGATGTCTATCAGTTCGTCTTTTTCCAGCTCGTCAAGCCATTCCCGCAGGGGTGGTCGGGAGCTTTTCCGGGTTCTAAGGCGTTCAATGGCTTCAAATTCTTGATACCTGCTCCTGGCCCTTATGATGAACGGGTCCCCCTCGGAAAGGAGAGGAACTTTTATTTCATGTTTCAGGAGGTCAAGATACTCCAGGACAGTTGCAACCCCATGTTTGCAGTTTGAGCCCACAGGACAGCTGCACACGGAACTCAGCTCCCCGTTTTCCAGGGTAACCTCTGTGAAATATTTCCTTCTCCCCCGCACCATTGCAATCAGGCCTCCTTCCGGGGTACGTTTTATTTCCTCAACCCTTCCTGAGCGCTTGTAGTCTTCTCCTTTTGAAGTGGATCTTGAGCCGGCCCATTCCTCGATGTCGCTCCAGCCGAGTTCCCTGAATGGATCGGCCTTTTCTTTCTCAGAAGCCATAAACAATTATTTAGGGGAATTATTATAAAAAACAGGGGTTTCTTAGAAATAATGCAAAAAAATCAATAAAGAATATTGTAAAAAAGTTATGGTTCGGTGCCGGATGGTTGCAGGGGAGCCCGTCAATTCCTGACACCGAGCTTGAGGAGGCAATTCGGGAATTCTTGTTGAAATGCCCGACGACTTCTACAAGATGTTTGAATCCACAGGACACATTGTAATGATTCAAGGCGTAGAAGTCGCAAAGGTTTGGGTAGCACAGCAGAAACAACCCCCCCAGGAAATTCTGAGTGCTAAACGGGACAAAGAAATGCTCTCCAAAAGTTCGGTGTCAATATAAAATTATTCAGCATGATTGATATACACAGAGGAAACATAGTTTCTGAACAATACCCCCTGGCGCCGGTGACCAGGGGAGAACCTTTTCTCAAAAATCCTGAATCGATGGCCCACAAACCCCTAAACTCTCCAAAACTCCCCTAAACCCCCAAAATTCCTCCAAACCCCTGATGTATAATCTTTTAAAGCTTCCTCCTTGAAAGGCAGTTTTAGATACCTTAACAAAGAGGTCGTACGCAATTTGATTTTTAAAGCAGGAAAGTTATAGATTGAGCGTCTGTATAAACAAAATTATAAATTGTGGGGTCGTGTATTATTAGCAGGCCACGGCACTTAAGTTCAAGATGTAGTGAATATGGAAAATATTTGTATCAATTGCGAATCTCCACTTTGGTTATAATGAGAGGTTGCCAGCCGCCAGCCCAATCATGGAAAAGAAGGGTGAACACGAATCTAATGGGTAAAGACATATGAGCAATAAGCAGACTCATAACCAGACTCCGGAGCAGCAAGCCAGAGATGACATCGATAGAAAACTAAACGATTCTGGCTGGATAGTGCAGGAAAAGAGCAGGATCGATTGGAATGCTTCAAGGGGCATTGCAGTTAAGGAGTATCTGACCGATGTGGGGCCGGCTGATTATGTACTATTTGTTGATAAAAGACCCGTTGGAATTATTGAGGCGAAAAGGGACGAAGAAGGCCACCGATTAACCGTTGTTGAGGACCAATCAGCCAATTATGCTGCAAGCAAGCTAAAACACCTGAACAATGACCCCCTTCCTTTTGTGTACGAGAGTACCGGGAAACTTACCCGATTCACAGATCAACGTGACCCGAAACCAAGGTCAAGACCTGTTTTTTCTTTTCACCGGCCTGAGACTTTTTGGGATTGTCTCAAAAAAGAGAGACCTTTGAGGGAAAGGTTTCTTGACATACCTGAATTGCGGACCGAAGGGCTTCGGGACTGCCAGACAATAGCGATCTCAAGGCTTGAAAGCTCCTTTAAGGACAACCGTCCAAGGGCTCTGGTCCAGATGGCAACAGGTTCCGGAAAAACCTATACTGCCATAACCTTCATCTACCGCTTACTAAAATTTGCGGATGCCAAAAAGGTACTCTTCCTTGTCGATACCAAAAACCTGGGCGAACAGGCAGAGCAGGAATTCATGGCTTATGTGCCCAATGATGATAACCGCAAATTTACCGAGCTGTACAATGTGCAGCGCCTCCGTTCCAGTTATATCTCATCGGACAGCCAGGTGTGTATTTCCACAATCCAGCGGCTTTACTCTATTTTGAAGGGTGAGGAGCTGGACGAAAAAACCGAGGAAGAGAACCCCGCTGAGAGGGGATGGCAGCCAAAAGAACCGCTTCCTGTAGTGTATAATGAGAAGGTTCCCCTTGAAGAGTTTGATTTTGTGGTCATAGACGAGTGCCACCGCTCCATATACAACCTCTGGCAGCAGGTGCTGGACTATTTCGATGCTTTTTTGATAGGCCTGACAGCCACGCCGGATAAACGCACATTCGCGTTTTTCAATGAGAACGTGGTGAGCGAGTACAGCCATGAGGAAGCTGTAGCAGACGGTGTGAATGTGGGCTATGATGTGTACACCATCGAAACCGAGATCACCAAAAACGGGGCGCAGCTCAAAGCCAGGGAGTATGTGGAAACGCGAGAGAAACTTACCCGTAAAAAACGCTGGGAACAACTGGACGAAGATTTAACCTATACTTCAAAGAAGCTGGACAGGGATGTTGTCAACCCCAGCCAGATCCGCAACGTCATACGGACATTTAAGGAAAAGCTGCCTGAAATCTTCCCCGGCAGAGAGGAAGTTCCAAAAACCCTGGTCTTTGCCAAGAGCGACAGCCATGCCGATGATATTATCAATATACTGCGGGAAGAGTTCAACGAAGGCAATGCCTTTTGCAAGAAAGTAACCTACAAAGCGGAAGAAGACCCTAAATCGGTGCTGTCAGATTTCCGCAACGCTTACAATCCCAGAATAGCGGTTACGGTGGACATGATTGCAACAGGTACGGACGTTAAGCCGCTGGAATGCCTGCTCTTCATGAGGGACGTCAAGAGCCTAAATTATTTTGAGCAAATGAAAGGCCGGGGTACACGGACCCTGGGCTATGATGACCTGAAAAAGGTGACAACCTCGGCTGTTTCTGCCAAGACGCATTTTGTAATTGTGGATGCCGTGGGGGTTACAAAGACCCTGAAGACCGACAGCCGACCTCTGGAACGCAAGAGGAACACCTCACTGAAAGACCTGCTGGCAGCAGTAACTTTTGGCGCTCAGGACGAAGACCTTTATGTTTCCCTGGCTTCCCGGCTGGCAAGGCTGAACAGGCAGATAAGTGAGGATGAAAGAGCTACTTTTACTGAGAAGGCTAACGGAAAGACCCCCAATCAGACGGTTAAGGACCTGCTCAGTGCATATAACCCCGATATCATCGATCTCAAAGCTTCCGAGCTTAAACAACGCCAGCCGGAAATTCAGGACGCTGATGCTCAGAAAAAGGCACAGGAAAATCTGATTGATGTTGCCAGGTCCACCTTTTCCGGAGAGCTGAACGAGTATATCGAAAATGTCCGCAGAGTCCATGAGCAGATAATTGATACCGTGAACACCGACACTGTGCTCAGAGCCGAATGGGACAAAGACGCTGTGGCAAAGGCGGATGAGCTGGTCAACGATTTTAAGGCATACATGGAAGCTAACAAAGACGAGATCACAGCCCTGAGAATCTTCTACAACCAGCCCTACCAGCGCAGGGAAGTTACCTTCACGATGCTAAAAGAAGTCCTGGATAAACTGAAACTGGAAAAGCCCCACTTCGCCCCCTTCAGGGTCTGGCAGGCTTACGAGCAGCTGGAAAAGGTAAACGGCAACTCCCCGAAAAACGAACTCACAGCCCTGGTCTCCCTGATCCGCAGAATAACCGAAATCGACCCCATGCTAACCTCCTACGACCAGACCGTGAACCGGAACTTCCAGGACTGGGTATTTAAAAAGCAGGCAGGAACCCTGAAATTTAATGACGACCAGATGAACTGGCTCCGAATGATAAAAGATTATGTGGCTACCAGCTTCCACCTGGAAATAGACGACCTTGATTACACCCCCTTCGATGCTCTTGGAGGGCGCGGCAGGATGTACCAGCTCTTTGGGGACGAGATGAATATGGTTATCAGTGAATTGAATGAGGCACTGGCGGCGTAAGCAAAAATCGGAAATTAGTAAATATTATCGTGATGATCGTAATCTTCGAGTGTCACGGCCTTTGCTTCCTCATCAACAGAAAAAACCAGAACAAAATGTTTGTCAATGTGTACTCTTTTGAGATGGTTCATCGGAGCTCTTAAATTTTTGTATCTATGTGGGTCCTGGATTATCTCATCAGCTTTATTTAAAATAATTTCAAGTTGTTTCTTATTCTTTTTTGCTAACTTTTCAAATTTGCAATCAAGCTCCGCTCTGATTTTTAAATTATACATATAAATCAAAGCCCATATCGATTTCTCAAGTTTTCAACTGTGCCTACTTCTATCGCTTCAGTTTTTTCTATTTCTCTCAATTTTTCAACGTACTCAGGTCTTAACTCTGGCTCCAAAACCACGTCTTCATACTCTTCAGCCATTTTAATAATGGCTGCACTTTTATCTTTTAACCCGTACTTTGCTTTAACTATGTTCAGAATTCTGTTTGTGTGGTCATCGATGTTAATAATAGCTTGTACCATAATATCATATTAATATGATATTAATACCATATTAATATATGTCGTTCCTTTCAGATCCCCGACTATGATGGTGTTGGCTCTGGTGTTCTCAACCATCTTTAGGGAAAGTTTGTCATCAATATCCTGCAGGAAGAGTTCAATGAAGGCAATGCCTTTTGCAAGAAAGTGACCTACAGAAAGGTTCGGAGAAAAGTTGGGTGAAAAATGGGGTGAAAAGTGGGGTGAAAACTAGCATCCTGAGGAAGTTCATAGACTTTCTTTTGCTCACAGTTTTCATTTACTGATAGATACGACCTCAAGTACGTAAGGAATGTATATTATTAATGAATTGTTATTATTAATGGGGCGGTTTATGATGGGCAGGCAGAGAGCATGAAACGCTTCTCTGTATTCTTGGAAGAGATAAATAAAGACAATAAGTGAATAATATATTGGGAGTTGAGGTGTATGGGAATAGATGAAGAAATACAAGTTGAAAGGAACATAACTTTTGTGCCGGCAACTGAAATAAAAGGATCTAAGGTCCTTACTGTTAAAGGTGAAGAACTCGGAAAGATTAAAGAAGCCATGATTGATTCTGAACGGGGAAGAATCGCATACGTAGTATTTGCTTGTGATTGTTTTCTTGGTATGAAGTGTAAATTCTTTGCCATTCCCTGGGGAGCTCTTGAAGCAAATCTAGGAGAGTATATCCTTAAAGTTGATAAGGGAGCATTCAAAACGGCAGAAGGCCTGGATGAAAATGTGTGGACTTTAAATCATAACGATTTGGCTAAAGTGTATGAACAGTATAATGTTCCTCCTTACTGGGAAGTTTAAGAGCTCATTTTCGGGTGATGATATGATAATTGTTGTTTCCGGTCCGATTTTCTTACCGAAGAATACAGGAAGGACTTGAGGTTCTCGGAAACCTTACTATTTTTGAGAATATGCCCTTTTATCGTCCACTACTACGGGATTCCAAAGCGGCTCCAGGAAGCCTTCTTGATATCTTTAATGAAGAGGACATTGCAGGCTACTTCGAATACCTGATGGATGATGTCCCGAAAGTCGAACAAGCGGCAAACAAGGTTAAAAGGGTTCTTTAAAGAAGTGCCAACAATTTATGGGTAGTGGGCGTGAGTTCTTGAAAACCATAAGCAAGAGAATCTCTCCTACATTTTCCTCAAATGCGGAGGATATACTCGCGTTTTCGGAAATGATCAATAACTCAAGGACACGACTCATTTGATGTACACACTGATCGACAGAGTATATGACTGATGATTTACAGGCAGACTTAGCAAAAAACGAACTGATAATATTACTTTCAGTAATTATACCGCCAGTATTATATATCATAACCTACATATTATATATTGTTCACAAGGAACTAAGCTGTAAAATGAAGCAAATTCAGGACAGAGTAAAATCTGATCCCGCAATGAACTTCATTGACGTACAAGCTTAAAATGAAGCAAATTCAGGACAGTCTGAAAACTGATCCCGAACTATACTTCATTGACGCGTAGCTATAAGGTGGAGCAAATTCAGGACGGCTTGAAAACCGATCCCGTAATATACTTCATTTATGGCGTAAACTGCGAGATGAGGCAAATTCAGGACAGTCTGAAAGCTGATCTTGAAATCTACTTCATTGACACGTAAGCTTAAAATGGAGCAAATTCAGGACAGAGTAAAATCTGATCTCGAAATCTACTTCATTGACGCGTAAGCTTAAAATGGAGCAAATTTAGGACGGAGTAAAATCTGATCCCGTAATAACCCTTCATTATTGCAGGCCAAACCTTGTGAACCCCTTATTCACTCTTTTAATCAAAGTTAAAGCGTATAGATATCAAGCGTATAGATATCATTTCTCTTCTTTTACTGCTTTTCTCATCTTTTCGTTTTAGATGTTTTACAAACAACATCATGAAACTGTTTTGATACAAAATGAACAGATTTCTTGTCGACAGACATTTCCACAGTAGTAAGAAATATATTTTCACTTTAGAAGGATGAAAATTAGTGAAATACTGAGATTGTCAGAATAAAGATTAACATTCGCAATCCCAATCATCCCCGGTTAATTTTCAATGCTACACTATTTTCAAGACTCTTTTTCTTCGTTTGTGACTCTAATAAAGGCATATATGCCTTTATACAGTTTAAATTTCTTATTAAATTACTGAAAGGCACGAGTAGACAATTATTTAATCAACTGACATCTTAAAAGTATTTCAAAATTGATAACGTTCGAATACAGAATTATATGATGCTCTGGCGGCTTGAATACAAATGTATAATATTCAATTAAAATTTGACCGATTTGCGGTTAAAGTGAAATATATTCATATATATCAATACAGTATAAATTTATACAGTGCTTTCATGAATGGGGTTGATTAGGAATTATCCTAACTTTGACAGTTCCCACTATTTTCTTATTAATTTTGATAGTTAAATAAAAA
>JAENYU010000001.1:192703-196923 GCA_016841625.1 Methanobacteriota archaeon | reverse complement strand
TAACCGAACCGACAAAATCCTCGTCAGACTGAAAAAAGCTCCAGTCTCCATTAAATGAATGAATTGAAATCGCTGCACAATAAATTATGCAGGAATATATATTTATGCGCCGATGATATATAAAGGTATTGATTCGCCCTTTAAACATAAAGGACACTTCAACCTTGATACCATGACAAAAAACCTGTCAGCACATTTCGACTCATGCTGACTGGGATACATAGTACGTTAGTTTTAGTATATAAAGATGTTCGTTCAAAGAATTTTTCCGAAAACAAACCCCTGAAATTCAAAGGATTCGTATTTGGTTCATTCCTGAACACCACCCTGAAACTCAAACATTCCGGAGCGGTTTGCGCTTGTCTTATGCGCAGGACATCACAATGAAACAACCAATATAAATAGATACCGGTTTGAGCGGATTTAAGGCATCCAGAAGAGGAACTAAAAAAATAAAAGAGAAGAGGAAAAGCGCAGGATTAAAATAACAACATGAAGTTCAGGTGTCCCAGGAAAGAATAAACTTAAAGTCCAAAAACGATGTATAATGCTACTAAAAGCTCATAAAAATAAAAGAACATGAAAAAATATACAAACTATAGAATAAAGAGGTATCTAACTGGCTCAATTAAAAAGACCGTCCGGCAAAGGCAATGCCACCACCCAGGAAACAGTGACAAGAGTCCGCACACCGCGCAGAGATAACAACGTAATCCTGGTAACGGCAGAGAACCTTCCTGGCGCAAACCGCCTGAGGCTCCGCTGCATGGACTGATTAGTCCGGATAGGACGGATCCCAGGGTCTATGAAAAGAAAATCTGGATCCGAGAAGGAGACATCGTCATAGTCGCCCCCTGGGAATTCCAGAACGAAAAGGCCAATGTAATCTGGAAGTACACAAAGCCTCAGGTCGACTGGCTTGAAAGAAAAGGATACCTAAAAGGATAACATGAGAAGAGATCTGGAAAAGAAGGTCAGGCGCATTGACAAAGCCACTGACGACCTGCGCGTCAGGGAAAAAGACTCCGATTCCCTGAAGCTGGAAGAAAATGTCTTTGACGTCCCCACCCTGAAAAACCTCTACAACCTTTCGAGAAAGGGCATAATAGAAGCAATGGGAGGGTCTATTAGTACAGGAAAAGAAGCAAATGTATTCCACGCAGACGGTTCGGAACGCGAACTTGCGATAAAAATATACAGAATTAACACGAGTACCTTCAAGGCCATGGAAGCCTATATCACAAAGGATCCGCGCTTCGTAAACATCCGGCCCAAAAAGCGAGATATCGTCTTTGCCTGGACACGCAAGGAATTCCAGAACCTCAAACGTGCTAGAAGTGCAGGAATACGGGCCCCTGAACCTATTATAACCGAAAAAAACATCCTTATAATGGAATTTATGGGAGAAAACGAAGTCCCCTTTCCCTTGCTAAAGAACGTTGCCCTGGATAAAGAAGAAGGACAGCGGATTTATCACATAATCGTGGAATATATGCGGCTGCTCAACACGGAAGCAAAACTCGTGCATGCAGATCTGAGCGAATACAACATCCTCATAGACCCGAAAGACCTGAGCCCTGTCTTCATCGACATGGGGCAGTCTGTGACCCTGGAACACCCCAACGCAAGGGAGTTCCTGCACAGGGACGTGCTGAATATCCTGAGGTACTTCAGCCGCTTTGGGATAAAGGAAAGCCCGGAAGAACTTCTCTCAAAAATAAAGGCGAAATAACATGACCCAGTATGTCAAAATCCCAAAAGAAAGGATCGGAGTAATCATAGGTCCGAAAGGGGAAATGAAAAATCTGATAGAAGAAAAAACCACCTGTCAGATTGACATTGAAAGTGAAAGCGGGAAAATAGATATAACCTGTGAGGAAGACCCTTTAAAGGAATTCAGGACTCTTGAAACCCTGAAAGCCATAGGCAGGGGATTCAGCCCTGAAAAAGCCCTCAGGATCCTGGACGACGATATGCTCATGCTTGAGATCATTGACCTATCCGATATTGCCCACACCCCGAAGGAACTCCAGAGGCTAAAAGGAAGAATTATAGGGAGAAACGGGAGGACAAGGGAACTTGCAGAATCCCTGATAAGCGTCAAGATATCGGTATACGGAAAAACCGTTGCCGTACTCGGGTACGCGGAGCAAAATACTATAATCAGGACCGCCATCCAGATGCTTATCGACGGTGCCCCCCACGGCACAGTCTACAAGTTCCTTGAGAAAAAACACCAGGAACTTTTGCGGTCCCAGCTAGACTCAATCGATCTCTACTAAAAATAAGGACTGGATAGAGGGGAACCCCAGCTTTCGGGACCCCATATTTCCTTTAGTTTCAGCTCCTTAAAATTCCATTACTTCACATTCGGTTGATTTTATTTGCCAACTTGCGAACCTAACTACGTACTTATTCAAACCATACCACTAACTCAAGCCATATCAT
Organism: Methanobacteriota archaeon; assembly: GCA_016841625.1. Classification (GTDB taxonomy): domain Archaea; phylum Halobacteriota; class Methanosarcinia; order Methanosarcinales; family Methanosarcinaceae; genus MTP4. Next base: position 194,475 of record JAENYU010000001.1, on the reverse strand, counting down.
TAATCAAACTCTGCCCACTTATTCAAACCATACCACTTATTCAAACTTTACCTGCTTATCTACTTCTCCTACCCACCGTTCTTCAAATATATTCACTCATCTGCTTCCAACTCATCCTGATCTTCATCCCCAGCCATTTTCCCGGGACCTTCCAGAAAATCACCTCTTCCGGGTTTTGCAGTAATTGACTCTTCCATCCAGATGGCTTCCCCCCTTGAGAATGTGTAGCGTGGGAACACACCGTCCATGCCTTCAAAAGGCGTCCATCCGGCTTTGCTGTGTAGCATATCAGCCCTTATGGGCTGGAGTTCCCGGGGATTTACTATTATAAGGTCAGCATCGAAACCTTCGGCAAGTCTGCCCTTGGAATGCATGTCCAGCCCGAAAATCCTTGCCGGGTTCCAGCTCGTAAGCCGGATCATCTGCCTGAGGGGCAAAATATTCTTCCGGACTGCCGCAAGCATGAGAGGCATCAGCGTCTCGACCCCCGGAACTCCAGCAGGAGCTGCACGGATATCCGTGTCTTTTTCAAACTCCAGATGCGGGGCATGGTCGGAAGCCACGAGATCGATGGTCCCGTCGTTCAGTCCGTTTACGAGAGCCTTGATACTCTGCCTGTTCCGGAGAGGAGGGTTCATCTTTCCAAAGGACCCGAGCCTTTCCCAGTCATGTGTTGAGAGAAAGAGGTGGTGTGGGGTGACCTCGCAGGAGAACAGGGGTTTTTTCTTATCCCTTCTTGCCAGGTACTTTTCTTTCCTGATGATCCCGACAGCCTCCAGGGTGCTTATGTGACAGAAATGCGCCCTGACATCAAGGGCATTTATGAGCCCCATGGCTTTCTGTACTGCCTCCGCCTCGCAGAAGTTGGGGCGTGCCCTTGAGTGGTATTCATAAGAAGTGTCCGACTTCAGCATTTCCTCCAGTCCAAGGCGCAGCTTCTCGTCTTCGGCATGGATTGAGGCAAGAGCACCCAGTCGCTTGATCTCAGCCAGACCCTCTTCAAAAGTTTCTTCATTGATGTTGAGCCCACCTGTGGACTCAGCCATGAAAATCTCCCCAAAGGCCGTAACCCCGAGTTTCCAGAGTTCTTTGAGTTTATCGATGTTCCCGGTAACCCCACCGTTAATCCCAAAGTCAACGATCGATTTTTTCCGGGCAGCTTTGAGCTTCTGCTCGAAAGAACGGCGGTCCGTGGTAGGAGGAACGGTGTTCGGCTGATCTATGACGGTGGTAATTCCCCCAGCCGCCGCCGCACAGGACCCGGTGTGCCAGTTTTCCTTGGACGTCATCCCGGGGTCCCTGAAGTGGACGTGCACATCAATTCCCGCAGGCAGGGTGAGAGCCCCTTCGGCATCTATAATCATGTCCGAACTCGAGACACGGAGGTCTTTTCCGATCTTCGTGATCTTGCCGTCCTCAATTATGATTTCGGCAGGCTGTAGAGCATTATCGTAGTAAATTCTTGTGTTTTTGATAAGGATATCAGGCATGGGCGTCTATATGCTCAAAACCTTACTTAAAGTATACACATGACAGGGATTTTAAAAAACGGAAACAAAAAACAGGCAAATAAGCGACCTGAAGCTGAGAAGAAAACCCCAGAGATAAGTTAAAAAGAACCAGAAGGAAAGATGAAAGCCAAAAAGTAGAAAACGAAAAAAAGAAGAAGACGAGCGGGAAAAACCCGCTCAGATCAGCCAATCAATTCAAACAATCAATTCAGCCAACATTCAGCCAACATTCAGCCAACATTCAGCCAACATTCAGCCAAC
>JAENYU010000001.1:175153-192693 GCA_016841625.1 Methanobacteriota archaeon | reverse complement strand
ATTCAGCCAACATTCAGCCAACATTCAGCCAACATTCAGCCAACATTCAGCCAACATTCAGCCAACATTTAGCCAATCAATTCAGCCAATTACTCAAACAATCATTCAAACATCAGTTCAGCTTAACCCTCTCGGCTGTGCTAAGGTAGACAACACTTTCGCACACATTGCAGCAGTGGTCTGCAATTCTTTCCAGGCAACGGATCAGGAAAAGCAGGTGTGTGGCTTTGGAGACGACTCTCGGGTCTTTTGCCATCATTTCGATCAGTTCCACCCAAACCACATAAAAGAGCTTATCAACATCATCATCCCGAGCAGCAGTGCCCTTTGCCAGGTCAGGGTCCTGGGTTTCAAAGGCTTTGAGGGAATTTGCAAGCATTTCCGCTGCAATATCGCCCATAATCCTGGTATCTATGAGAGGTTTCAAATGCTCGCCTTCGATTTTTAGGGAGATCTTTGCGATATTGATGGAAAGCCCAACAATCCTCTTAAGATCAGCTGTAATTTTGAGGGCGCTCACCACAAGCCTGAGATCGCCTGCAAGAGGCTGTTGCAGTGCAAGCAGGTCATTGATCGTAACTTCAATCTGCTCTTCAAGCCTTTCCACTTTCGGCTCCAGTTCGAGGGTCTCGCGAGCAAGCTCCACATCAAGAGCTATGACCGCATCCATAGAATCGTGGAGTATTTTCTCTGAAATCTCCCCCAGGGAGAGGACAGATTCCTTCAGCAAGGCCAGTTGCTGTAAATATTTTTCTCGAACCATTTAATCACCTTTACCTGCCACACCTTGAGCTGCCGGGATGAAAGTCAGGTGTGATATAGGCGCTATATACGCAATATATACTATATTTGGTATATTTAGTATTGAACTGCCAGACTCAAAAATTTTATGGCTGGCAAATTGCAGCCGGCACAAAGTTTTCGCTATCATGGAAAGCATGACCAATCAAGAGAAGTAGGGTTAACCGAACCTGCCGGTAATATAATCCTCGGTACTCTTTTTATCAGGGTTTTCGAAAATCTGCCGGGTATTTCCGAATTCAATCAGTTCCCCCATAAGGAAAAATCCCGTGTAGTCAGAGATCCTGGCTGCCTGTTGCATATTATGAGTTACGATTACTATGGTATAATCCTTTTTCAGGGCCATGATCAGGTCTTCGATCTTTGCCGTGGAAATTGGGTCCAGGGCACTGCAGGGCTCGTCGAAAAGGATGATCTCGGGTTTCACGGCCATTGTCCGGGCAATGCAGAGCCTCTGCTGCTGCCCACCGCTGAGGGAGAGGGCAGGAGACTGAATCCTATCCGAAATTTCATCCCAGAGAGCAGCCGAGCGAAGCGCATGCTCCACTACGCCTTCGATGGCCTTTTTGTTCACGCCGTGGATGCGTGGGCCGTATGCAATATTGTCATAGATGGACATCGGGAAAGGATTGGGTTTCTGGAAAACCATACCTACATGCTTCCGGAGGTCTACGACATCCACACCTGCCCCATAGATATCCCTACCTTCGATCGAAACTTTACCTTCGACCCTGCAGTTCTTAATAAGGTCATTCATCCTGTTCAGACACCTGATAAATGTGGACTTTCCACATCCAGACGGACCTATAAGAGCAGTCACACTGTTTTTAGGGATCTGGATGTCAATATTCATAAGCGCCTGCTTTTCCCCATACCAGAGATTCAGGTCTTTGACCTCGATCTGGGTCTTAGCTACGTTTTGGATAGCTTCAGTCATTTAATGTGCCTCAATCTAATGTTAAAACTCAAGTCAAATTTTCAATTTTTGCCGGTAATGCCTGCGGACCAGCACTGCAACGAAGTTTACGGCGAGCACGATCATAAGCAGGACAAGTGCGGTCCCGTACTGAAGGGGCCGGGTCTGGGCGATATTCGTCCCTGCGGTGGCAAGCACGAAGAGGTGGTAGGGAAGCGCCATGAACTGGGAATAGACCGAGTCAGGCAACCTCGGCAGGAAATAAGCAGCCCCGGTAAGCAAAATCGGAGCAGTCTCTCCTGCAACCCTCCCTACACTCAGGATTGAACCCGTAACTATTCCGGGAATGGAAGCAGGAAGCACCACATGCCTGATGGTCTGCCATTTACTGATCCCGAGCGCAAGGGAAGCTTCCCGATATTCCGAGGGAACCGCAAGAAGGGCTTCCTCACTGGACCGGATAATTACCGGGATGATCAGGAGGGCAAGGGTCAGGGAAGCCGAAAGAAGCGAAGGGCCGAACCCGAGGTACTTGACAAACATAGCCAGGCCAAAAAGCCCGAAGACCACGGATGGGGTTCCAGCGAGGTTATTTATTGCCATTTCTATGACCCAGGTGGTCCTGTTTTCCCCGGCATATTCGGTAAGGTAGATTGCAGCCAGAATTCCCATAGGAAGCGCCACCAGCATTGAGCCGATGATCAGATAGACCGTGCCCACGATTGCCGGATAGATCCCGCCTTCGGTCATCATCCTGCGGGGCATTTCAGTCAGGAACTCAATACTGATTGCACTGTACCCGTTGGAGACTATGTAATAGAGGATAACAAGCACAAAGCCTGCAACCGTCAGCGCTGCAAGAGTCAAAAAGGCAAAGGCAATCTTTTCACTGGTTTTTGCGTTCAGGCCCATGCTCAGTCCACCTTAAACCTGTATTTCTTTTTGATTGCGTCCGCAAGCAGGTTGATAAGAAATGTGATAATGAAAAGTACGGACCCAACTGCAAACAGGGCATGGAAATGGGCACTGCCCTGGGGGACCTCCCCCATTTCGAGCGCTATGGTGGCAGTCATGGTCCTCACAGGGTCCAGGATCCCACCCGGGAAAGAGGGGATAACAGCCGTATTTCCGGTCACCATCATGACGGTCATGGTTTCCCCGATTGCCCTGCCCATGCCTAGCATCACGGCAGCCGAAATCCCGGAGAGTGCCGCAGGAACAGTTACTTTGTAGATGGTCTGCCACCTTGTAGCCCCGAGGGCAAGAGAACCCTGCTTGAGGGAACTGGGGACTGAACTGATGGCGTCTTCGGAGATGGAGATGATCGTTGGAAGAGCCATGATCCCCAGCATAATGGAACCTGTAAGGGCGGTCTGCCCTGTAGCCAGGTTGAAGGTCTCCCGGACAAAGGGAACCAGCACTACAAGCCCGAAGAACCCGTATACAACCGAAGGAACTCCTGCGAGGATCTCGACAAAAGGTTTGAGGAAATCCGCAACTTTCGGATTTGCCAGTTCAGATATAAATATGGCAGAAGCAACCCCCAGAGGTACGGAAAAAAGGATTGCTCCCGCAGTTACAAGCAGTGAACCGAAAAGCAGAGGCAAGAGCCCGAACTGTGCATTTACGGATGTCGGGTACCAGAATTTGCCGGTTAAAAAACTCGAAACCGGTACGTCTTCAAAAAGGAGTAACCCGTCCCTGAATAAAAAAAGGCATATAAGGAAAAGGATAACGACTGTCAGGGCACTCACTGCAAAGAGAACGTATTCAATCGTCTTTTCCTTATAATTCCTGTTGAACATTCTTTTTCCCTTAAAAATCCTGATTTGTTTTTAGAGTCGTACTTTTGAAGCGTGGCGTAGAGGCTCACTGAACAGGGAAATAACCAACTTCGAGTATCAGGTTCTGCCCTTCTTCACTCATCACGAAATCAATGAATTCCTTTGTGAGACCCCCGGGTTCCCCATCGGTATAGAAGTAAAGGGGTCTTGAGAGAGGGTAGTCGCCGCTGATGATGTTCTCAGGGCTTGGGTACGTGAAGCCTTCCCCGGCATCCACACTGACAGCCTTTACGCTGTCATCAAGGTATGCGACACCGATGTATCCGATTGCATTGGGGTTCAGGGAAACTTCACTTACGATAGCCCCGGTGGTAGGCTGGGTGAGGGCATCGGGCCGGTATTCGTCCTCAAGAAGTACAGCTTCCTTGAAGTATTCATAAGTCCCGGAACTGCTGTCCCTGGACATCACGGCGATTTCCATTTCTTCCCCGCCTACTTCCTGCCAGTTACTGATACTTCCGTTGTAGATCCCGCGCATCTGGTCAAAGGTAAGCTCGGAAACCGGATTTTCAGGGTTGACCACAACAGAGATCCCGTCAAAGGCAACCACGTGCTCAATGGGTGTGATCCCGTTTGCTTCGGCATTTTCAAACTCTGAATCCTTCATTTCCCTGGAAGCGGTTGCAATATCAACTTCCCCGTCGATCATGGCAGCAATTCCCACACCGGATCCGCCGCCGGTTACGGCAACGCTCTTTTCAGGGTTTTCTATCATGAACTGTTCAGCTTCATACTGAGCAATAGGGAGGACCGTGTCCGAACCCTTGATGAAAATTTCCTGTGCTTCGGCTTCAGGGGCTTCTTCTGAAGGAGCCCCTGCCTCTCCGGCGTCATTACCTGTACATCCAATTCCCAAAAAAACGAGCCCCAGTACAAGAACAGTGAAGATCGCATAAGTCTTAATATTTGCCATATTGAAATTATTCCTCCAATAAATATGAATTAAATAAACAATCTATAGCATTCCCGGATTTTCCTATTAACCGCACTATAAAAATAGTTCATATATAAATATTTGCCACATATAGTATAGTTGAACATATAAAGTATATATTAGACTCATAAATAAAGATTCTATATACTAAATACATAAAATGATGATAAAATATTCAGAAAATAAAATATCGCAATTATCCAGTATTGGCGACTGTCCCCGAAGCGCCGCATAAAGTGGATCAATTACGACATCATATTTTTCATTATTGTAGATATGTATCCCCTGTTTCTGCAGAAAGCATCCGCTCCTTGTGGTGTTCTAAAACATCCCGAGATATTTTGTTGAACCCTTATCACCCTGAGCCCTCTTTCTGCTTGATTGTTATCGAAAGGTACACGCAGGTCTGTAGCAAATCTGAGAAGAAAACCCTCCTGAGACCTCTTTCTGCTTGATTATTATCGAAAGGTATGCGCAGGTATGTAGCAGACCTGAGAATCTCCTCCTCGTGTTTTATGAATCAGTCAAGTCGATTCTTTGCTTTACTTTGACGTGGTCTCCCTTTCTTTCCTTTTTGACTTCCCAATATTTTGGGAGGAGGATTTTCCTCACTTCCTTTCATTACTGTTCGCCTGTATTTTTCTTTTAATGCCTCAACCTCCTTTTCCCCTATTTCCTTTCCCAGTCCTCTCATTTCATCTGCATGTTTTTTAGATTCCGTGAGCGATCAATCATTTCTTGAGCCAAATCCTTATTGAAGGTTTTACTAACTCCTATAAGTTCCCCCCTTAGATGTACATTACATGCCGCATGTTTGCACATTTGATTTTTGATATTTGAAATAGGAACTCCGGAAGTCACGAGTCATTATTCCCCGATATTTTGTTAATATCCCCTTTTATCCATGACTTTTGACCCACGACTTCTATCATGGAAATGAAGAGTCCATTTATCCGTAGAGCCCACATGACACTATTCTTTGTGGCTATTGACTCTCAGCCCCGTTTCGTCACAGTGGATAAATTCAGCCTTAAACTCATTCGATTCAATCTGACCCTCATTCAATTCAATCTCAAGACTCCCTATATGGTCAACAATAGCCCTCTGGATTAGAGTGAATAGAAATTGGATTTCATCATGTTCCATACAAAACACGAAATGAATGATTTTTATATGGATCAATATGAGAATAATCAGCATTGAGTGTAGCAGAAAAATAAGTTAGGAGCAAAGGTAGCTGAATAATTAAAAAATATTCGGGAAAAAATCCCCGACGAATTTAAAGAATCATCGACGGGAATAATCAAAGAAAAGAAAGAGCGGAGAAAATGAAGAAAAAAGATTAAAATTGAATGAATGAGCTTAAAATAGAATTAATAAGCTTAAAATGGAATGAATAAGCTTAAAGCGGGAGAACTATCGACATCAGAAAAAACAGGCAAGTAAGAGAGCTCAGAAGTCGAACAGAGACCTCTGCTCCCCACGCCCGACCTCCAAACAGGGTTCCTCGATTTTTGATATCGCCCCTTTTGCGGAAGAAGGCATTTCCTTTTCAGGTTTCTTCGGCTCGAAATCGAAAAGCCCTTTCTGTTTTGAATCATAGTCAAGGGAAGACGTCTTCACCCCGAAAACTCCGAGGATGCGCTCCACGGGGGGTAGGATCTGCTTCTTAATATAATAGTCCACATCGATGGGCACGTTTTTCTCCCGGACATAGTCAGGGTCTTCGGCCCGGTCCACGAAAAGTCCTTTTCCGGCAGTGATAACAAAGGGAATCCTTGTCCCTATGGAAGCCATAACCCCTGTTCTTTTCTTTATGTTTTCAACTACGGTAAGGTGGGGTTGTTTGCTTTTGTAACTATCAATTTTCCGGGTAAGGGTGCGGGTAAGGACCAGGTTCTCGACAAGCTCGGGGTCTTTTTGGGGGTCGAGGTTGCGAACATCACTTACAACTTTACGGACGTGTTCCACTGCCAGGTCAACTTCGCCATCTTTTAGCACGAGTTCAAGAACCGTGTTCAGGGTCTTTGAGGTCAGCTCACACCAGTCCCTGCGAACAGTTTCCATCCCCTTCACCTTGATCTTGTCCTTCCAACCATCCCCCGAAGGCTCAAAGAGCCAGAGGGCATAGCGCTTCTTTGCAATCAAAAGGGCACGCTTTGCAATGGCTTCGAATTCAAGTTCCATTGGGTCGGGAAGCGATGCTGAAACGATCTCTGCAAGCCTGTTTCCCACAAGGCTAATGTCATCGAGGGAAAGTTCCCCTTTTGCCTTGCAGTGGACAAAGACACTGTCCGTATCCCCGTAGGCAACCGAGAGCTCCACCACCCGGTCAGAGGGATGAAGCCCCCCGACTTCCCCGGAAAGGAGGACTGACGAGCCCCTGAGAATGACCTTCCCGATCCTGTCATTGATCAGGTCCCTGGTATTCAGGATATTGCTCCGCCCAAAACTGGTCACGGCGTTTGCGAGGGGCAGGCTATAAAGCCTCGCCCTGGCATACCCGGAGTAACCGTAAAAGCTGTTCAGCAGGATCTTCAAGGCGAGCTGGGTTGCATCAAGCACCCTTTGCTCACTTTCATCCCTGGCATTCTTCATCAGGACCTTGGTCTCCACCCTGCGGTTCAGGAGGTCTTCAAGGATGGAAGGTACGATACCTTTGAAAGCGGTGGAAGGGACAAACTCCCCTCCCGAGGGGGGTTTGATGGTCTCCTCCCCTGGACGGTCCTCCGTCACAACCGTGGTGTAGCAGAGGTTGTGCGCCATCATGATGGTGGGATAAAGGGACTTGTAGTCAAGGATCAGCACATTTTCCAGCAGGCCCTTTTTCGGTTCAAGGACTTCTCCCCCTTTAAGTTCTGAGCTTTGCTGGTGCCGTTTGGCCGAAAGCTCGTCATCGGGCTTCGGAGGGATAAGGCGGTCTTTTAGCCCGAACTCCCGGAGCATGAGGTGTTCAACCATGGAAGTCTGTCCACCGTCCACGATTTCCTGGAGCAGGGTCCCGCTTACCTGAGCAAGGGCAACGTATTTGTCAAGCAGCTTGAGCTCAAGCACGAGTTCCATGGCAAGTTCGGAGTCCCTCCGCGAATAATCGATGAATTTCTTGAGCTTATCCCCGGAATCAGCCCAGTACTCCCCCATCTCCGATGGAGCAACGTCGAGCTTTTCCCGTTCCAGAAGCTCTTTTGAAACCGCCCTCAGGGTGTACTGCTTCAGGCTAAAAGCCCTGCGCACCAGAGGAAGGGCATCCACGACTACCCTCCCTTTCAACTCGGTCCGGGTAATTATCCCGAATTTCCGGTAGCTCATAAAGCTGCCATCCCGGCCAACAGCGGAATTTACCTTTTCCCCTCTTGAATAAAGGGCCTTTACCCTATCAGTAATATAAGGGATGTCGAAGTCCTGGTGGTTATAGCCCACAACAATGTCAGGGTCGTATTCGCAAAAGATTTCGAAAAAGCGGTTCAGCATTTCGACCTCGTCCCTGCAGGGCAGGACATCTTTGTCCGCACCCTCCACCGGCTTGGCGGTCAGGATGAGGGTCTTATGCCCTTTATATTCGGGTTCGAACGAAAAGCTGACCATAATAACGGGAGATGTCTCGGGTGCAGGCATCCCCCCGTCAAGGGGCAGACACTCAATATCAAAAGCGAGGTGTTTCAGGGGAGCGAGTTTGAGATTTTCAACTTTCTTGATATCGGATGCGAGGATTACGGAGTCGCAGGCAAAGTCCCGACAGCGGGACCTGCTTGCCGAATTATTGTTCTGGAAGTACTTTGCAGGGTCCACAGGCTCCCCTTCCACCGAAACCCAGACCATCCCCCCAAGGTCCCGGTCGATCAAAAAACGGTTCCTGAAAAGAATGTCACTTTCGTAAACTTCCCAATCGCCTTCGGCTTTCAGCACATCCCGGATTTTCAGCACATCGTCCCTTATCTCGGGCACATCCTTTGGCAGGAAAGTGGTGATCTTAAGCATCTCTTTTCTGGATTCCTGGTATCCTACAGGGTCAAACTTTTCAACTACTTCAACTTTTTTTACCTGCTCGAAAGTATCTTTGATAAGCCCCCCAACAGCACGCAGGTCTCCGGAAGCTTTGAGATAAAAATAGGGCTCGAAATCAGGAACAAGGCAGCATACGCTTTTTCCATCCGCACTTCTCCCGAAAAGGCGGATGACAGGCTTGCTGTCGTTAGTGACATCGTAATCCGCATCCAAGATCTGAAAATCCATAGGCATGGTTTAGAGTTTTAGGTAGACATATAGCTTTTGTTACATTGTCCAGAAAAGAAATGTGAAAAAAGCCTTTCCTGAAAAGATAAAGGGAGAAAGAAATACAGGAAAAGACAAAGGAAAAGGGGAGACGAAAAGGAAGAAGGTAGAAGAAAAGGGGTCCTTCGCCTTTTCAAGTGGGTAAGATAAGTTTCAATCCAAGACCATATCTGTTTTTGTGAGGTTAAACACACAAAAGAACGAGGGGCCAAAAAAAGAGAAGGCAAAGGAAAAAAGAATAAAAATGATTAAAACCAGCCGTGCCAAAAAATCAGGCAGCGGGCGGTTTTATGTTCATATTGATTGCGACTTCCGCAATATCGGCACTGTACTCGGCAACTCTCCGCAGGCTTTCCAGGATCATGCTGAGCTCGATGTTCCCGGAACCTTCTCCGTCCCTGGATTCGAGAGAAACCCCAAACTGGGATACTCTCTTAGCTTCCACAACAATCTTGTTTATGGCCTGGAGGTCTTCTTCTTTCATCGAATCGATTGAACTTTCAAAGACCCTCTGAGAAAGATCGGACATCTTAAAGATGGGATCATCGGAACTTATTCCGTTTTCCATTTTAATCACGTTCCGGGCGATCCGGACAGCGTGGTCTCCGACGCGTTCGATGCTCTTGGTAATAAGCCTGTACCCCAGGCATTCCCTTGGGTCGCCGATCCCTATTTTTTCGGAAAGCTCAACATCTTCGATAGAAGCCTTGAGCTGGCGCACCGAGAGCAGGTAGAAGCGGTCCACGTCATCGTCCCGCTGGATGATGTCCTCGGCAATTTCCATATTGTGGTCCTTAAGGGCACTCATCGAGTCCTCGAGCATGGAAAGGACAAGCCCGTACATGTTCTTGATGACCCTTGCGAGCGGCAGGTCGTGGTAATTCAGGAGGCACTGGAAGACCAGTTCGTTTCTGGACTCTTCCACAAGTTCAAGCCCGATGAGCTTCTGGCGCACGGAATCTTTGATAAACTTCCGGTCGTAGGCGCTGAAACCTTTCTTGGTGGTCAGCCTGATGACGTCATACCCCACGAGATAATGTGAAATGAGAACCCGAAGATTGTTTTCCGCACTGTCGGAATGAACATAATCAATCGATGCCTTGAGAACCGAATGTTCCCTTGAGGTCGCACTGGAGGAAACGAGCAGGGTCTTGTTAGGCATGGGGGTAAGGGTAAGCGTGTCTCCTGCCTTGATCCCGATATCTCGTACCCACTTTATAGGGAGGGAAACAATATAAGTCGAATTTCCCGTAAACTGGACTTTTCTTTTATCTTTGGTGATAATGAACCCCCTTGAGGCTTTCTATTCACTTATATATGATCTATATAGAACAAAGTGATATATAAAAGTATCCTGAAATTCGGCGGCCTTAATTAGAAATGAACAGGAAACTATTGTCTAATCATAGTATATAGCATGCTTTGATAAATGATGGAAAAACATAGACCTGCTCTGAAAAAGGATGTAAAGACCAAAATATAGAAATGGAGCAAAAAAGCTAGCTAACTTACTTTAGATCTTAGCTGAACTAATTTTCATAAATAAAATAGCATGAATCAAGGCATTTCGAGATCGGAAACGGCTTTTAGATTTTCTGCACCCATAATCAGCAGGATGGGACCCGCCCGACGAGAGACGTTCAGGAAGGGAATCAAATTATATATGGAAGGAAGGAGAACTTAAGTATAAATTAGAATAAATAAAACCTGGATTATTCCCTGGACCCGAACATAATATAGTAGCTCGAAAAATCGGATATTTCATGGAAACAAAATACGGGAAAGGAATCGATGAAGCAATTCAATATTAATCTGGAATCACTAATAAACAGTAGCCCGGTAATCATTTTTTTATGTAAGGAGGGCAAAAATTGGCCCGTTGAACTGATAACCGAGAACATACACCAGTTCGGCTACGAAGTGGATGACTTCATATCAGGGCACATAGGCTACCTTGACATAATCCATCCCGAAGACCGGGAAGAGATGTGTGCCGAAATTCACAGGTGCTCCGAGGAAGGATGCGCTGAGCTGACCCAGGAGTACAGGGTACTTACAGCCTCAGGAGATGCGCGCTGGGTCGAGGCAAAGATCCAGATCCGAAGAGACGAAGAGGGCCACGTGAAACACTACCATGGGACGCTCTGTGACGCAACCCAGCGAAAAGAAGCAGAAGCTTCGATGCAAAAAGTGCTTAAAAGAAAGAATGAGTTAAAAAATGTTATCAATACCAGCCCCGTGCTTGTCTTTCTCTGCGGACCGGAAGAAGGCTGGCCAGTAGAATTCGTCTCGGAAAATATCACCCGGATGGGTTATACCCCGGAAGATTTCACCTCAGGGAAATATAATTATCTTGACTTTGTACACCCCGATGACAGGGAATATATCCTCTCCGAAGTGGCCAGGTTTTCCAGGGAAGGGTACACGGACTGCAGCTAGGAATACAGGGTCCTGACAAAGTCGGGAGAGGTGCGGTATATCGACGACAGGACCCTTATCAAAAGAAAAGAAAATGAGGAGATTGTCCACTACCAGGGGATTGTCCTGGACATCACCGAACGCAAGCTTGCAGAAGAACATATAAAAGGGCAAAATGAGGTGCTAGAAAAGCTTGCCTCTGGAGCCCCACTTAACGAAGTCCTCCTCCTCCAGGTCAGGAACGTGGAAAAGATCAGGGCAGGTTCAATATGCTCGGTCATGCTCCTTGACCGGAAGAAAGAACACCTGTTTTACTGCGTTGCCCCTGACCTCCCGGAATTCTACAGGCAAAAGACCGACGGGCTCGAGATCGGTTTTGGAGCTACTTCCTTTGGGACTGCCGCTTACCTGGGAAAACGGGTAACTGTGGACAACCTGATGGAACACCCTTACTGGGCCGAGTACCGGGAACTTACAGCCGAAGCCGGGCTGAAAGCCTGCTGGTCGGAACCCATCACCGCCTCTTCAGGGGAAGTGCTGGGCGTCTTTTCCATGTACTATGGAGAGGTACGCAAACCCGGGAAAGAGGACCTGGACTTTATGAAGGCAAACGCCCAGCTTGCAGCCATTGCTCTTGAGCAGAAACTGGCAGAAGAAACCCTCCGGGAATCCGAGCACAAGTTCAGGACCATTTTCAATAACATCAATGACCAGCTCTATATCCGGGAACCCGAAGGCAAAAGCTACATGGAAGTCAACCAGGCAGTGGTAGACAGGCTCGGCTACAACAAAGAAGAAATCCTGAAGATGGAAGCAGAAGAGATCATTCCTGCAGAATACTGGGACTCTGTCAGGGAGAACCTGAAAAAGATCCAGAGCGAGGGATCCCGGATTTACGAAGCCGGAGCTACCTGTAAGGACGGCACGATTGTTCCCCTTGAAGTGAGCGCCAGGATTATTGATTACGACGGCAAGAAGACGATCCTCTCGGTTGCCAGGGACATCACCGAGCGCAAGAAAGCGGAAGCTGCACGGGTTCTGAATGCAGCCAGGCTCGAAGCCCTGGTAAAGCTCAACCAGATGGCTGGGGCATCCCTGAAAGAGATCACGGACTTTGCACGGGAAGAGGCAGTCCGGCTTACAGGAAGCAAACTCGGGTACCTGGCGTTCATGGATGCCTACGAAACAACCCTCATTATGCACTCATGGTCAAAAAGCACAATGGAAGAATGCTCCATCGAAGACAAGCGCTTTATCTATCCTATCAAGACCACGGGGCTCTGGGGAGAAGCCGTCAGGCAGAGAAAACCCATCATTACCAATGACTACACTACCCCGAGTTCCCTGAAGAAAGGATACCCAAAAGACCACGTGCATCTGACCAGGCACCTTAACGTGCCCGTGTTTGACGGAGACAGGATAGTTGCCGTTGCGGGTGTGGGGAACAAGGACGAGCCTTACGACAAATCGGACGTCCGCCAGCTAACCCTCCTCATGCAGGGCATGTGGCAGCTCATCCAGAGAAAGCAGCTGGAAGATGCTCTGGAAACCTACTCCGAAGACCTCTCAAAAGCCAGTGATGAACTGAGGTCTTTGAACAGGATAAAAGCGGAGTTCATGGCCGAAAGCCTGCCCCAGGTAAGACTCGACTACGAAGAACTTATTGATTTTGAGACCTGGGAAACCATTGAAGACCAGCAGCAAAAAGCAATAGATGCGGTCGTTAACAATTCGGACAGATTAAGACATATGGTGGACTCCCTCGTCTACCTGAGCCAGGAACAGGCAGGAAAGATCGAATATTCCTTCGGGGAAGTCGAGATTAAAAAGATCCTCTCGGATGCCTATCTAAACCTCATCCTCCTTATCGATGAAAAAGAGCTGAAGATGGAAAAGAATCTCCCCTCCAGCCTGCCCCCGATCAGGGGAGACAAGCAAAAGCTTACCGAACTCTTTACCACCCTGATCAGCAATGCCATCAAGTTCACTCCTCATGGTGGGACACTGGAAGTGAAAACCGAAGAGGAAGAGGAAAGCGTCCATGTCACGGTCAAAGACAGCGGGACCGGAATTCACAAAAGGCTTATCCCTCACCTCTTTAACAGGATTTACCAGGTGGAAGATTCCCTGAGCCGCAGGTACCAGGGGCTTGAATTCGGACTTTATATCTGCAAGAACATTATCAGTGCCCATGAAGGGGAAATCTGGGTAGAAAGTGAGGAAGGTTCGGGAACAACCATGCACGTGAGGCTTCCTAAAAGAGCCTGCAAGCCAGAGGAAAAGGCATGAAAAGAAACGTCAGTATGCCTGAATCAGGCCGCTTGAGCGAACGAAGCGAACGAACCGGAAATTGTAAAATTGAGTAAAGCAGGAATTAAAAAAATGTTTCAATGAAGTGGCTGGAGAGTTAAGATGAAAATTGAACTATTGGGCACTCTTTTCCTCTCAGACAAAAGGAAAGATCTTCTTCTGCTTTTGATGGAGGAACCCCGGAATATTGATGAGATCAAAACTATCCTTAACGTGACTTCAAGTGCGATCATGACCCAGATCAAGATCCTCATCAGCCAGGGCCTGATCATACATGAAGACGACCTTTACAAACTATCCGACATCGGGAAAGTGGTTGTTAAAAAAATGATACCCCTCCTGAACACTCTGGGCGTATTCTCGGAGAATAAGGACTACTGGGAAAACCACAATATCAGCGCGATTCCGCCCCATCTCCTGGACAGGATAGAGGATATCGGGCACTGTGAATTCGTGGAACCCGATCTGGACAGGATGTATGAAACCCCAAAAAAGATAGAAGAAAAACTGGTCAACTCAGCTCATGTTATGGAAGTCTCCTCCTATTTCAACCCGGCTTATCCGTCAACCTACGTAGAACTTATAAAAAAAGGAACTGATGTTTCCCTGATCATCACCAGGCCTGTGTTCCAAAGACTGAAGACAGAATATGGTAGCTCCCTCCAGGAATACCTGAACCAGGAAAACGCGAAAATCTTTGTCTGCGACTGTCCCATCAAGCTGGCTTCAAACGTAGTAACGGACACTTTCATGGCAATCTCCCTCTTCTACAAAAACGGGATATATCACAACCATGCCATGATGAGTTTCGAGGAAACCGCCCTTAAGTGGGGAGAAGACCTCTTCCTGCATTACATGAAAAACTCAAGGGAGATAACGGAAAAAGAATTGCAGTAAACCTGACGACTCCGGACCAAAAACAAAAAACTTCCTGAGAGATTCCGGACATATGTGCTATTGAGCTGCTCATAATATTACTATGATACTTCAATTGGGCTCCAATCCTCCAGCTCTATAAAATTCCACATGCCCAGGATCCTCTTACTAACCAAAATCCACAATCTAAATATCTCTTACTTATAAAAATCCACACAATCTGGTCCCTCTTACTTACAAACCACGACTCTCCTAATTTTACAGGGTTCGAAACCGGTCTCACATTCCCGGGCCCTGACCTTTCCACCCTGCAGGACGCAGGCATTCCGAAAAACGTGCCATCCGCTTGAGAACTATCCCTGGGCTCCGGGTTATCACCTGCCTGAACAGACTCCTGATCAGATCAAAGGCTTTGATCTGATTAAAGCCCCTGATAGGATAAGGTAAGGATATGAAATCAGGCCAATCCTTAAAATCTGATAAATCCACGAGATCAGTAGAGTTAACATAATCAGGAAATATCCCATAATCAGGCAATTTCACAAAATTAGGTCTCGAGAGAGATGTTAACTACGTTAATCAAATTCCTGCGTTTATGTTATATGTATAAAAGTCAATTTATGATTCGCAGTTAACAGTCATAAAAGGATGCACCCGTGGAGTGGATCCCGATTCAAGCTACTCACTGTTAACAAGGGAATAACCGCAAAAAAAATGTAGGAAGCGTTTTTTATGGCAGCAGATATTTTGAACCAATTAGCGGAAGCTGTCGTCGACGGAGACGACGACCTGGCAGAAGAACTGGCTGAACAGGCACTGAAAGACGGCGTCGACCCCTACGACGCAATCGTGAACGGCCTGGCAAGAGGCATGGCAATTGTCAGCGACCAGTATGAAAAAGGAGAAGCCTTCGTGCCTCACCTGCTCCTCGCATCCGGGGCAATGTATGCAGGCATGGACATCCTCAGCCCTGAGATGGCAAAAGAAGGAGAATCCATGCAGGCAGTGGGCGTCATCGGGACAATTGAAGGAGATGTGCACGACATTGGGAAGAACCTGGTAAAGACAATGCTCAGTGCCGGAGGGTTCGAAATGATCGACCTGGGTGCAGATGTGCCCATCGAGAAGTTTATCGAAACCGCAAAGGAACACGAAGCTGACCTCCTCTCCATGAGTGCCCTGATGACCACAACAATGACCAACATGGAAAAAGTCATTGAGATCCTCCAGGAAGAAGGGCTCCGCGATGCAATGAAGGTAATGGTAGGAGGAGCCCCGGTTTCTGAAGAATACGCCGAAGGAATTGGCGCAGACTCAACCCACCCCGACTCCATGCACGCAAGCGCCTGGGCATCTGAAGCCGTAAAGGAACTCGAGCCCAAAGCCACAAGGTGGAGCGAAGAGAAGATCAACCTCGGGAAGATCAAGTACAGGGAAATCCTTGCAAAGAAGGTAGTCTCCGAAAAGGTAGACATCGGACTTGAGACTGCAAACAAGATCAGGGAAGAATTCGAAAGCATCGGTGTGAAGGCAAAAGAAGAAATGACCCACATCGACAGGACCGTATCCGCAATGTCCGACAAGAAGGTCGACCGCCTGCCTGTCTACCCGCTTGCATGTGGTGTCCTCAGGAAGTTTGCCGATGTCAACTACAGGGACTATGCCACAAAGCCGGAAGCCTTCACTGAGAGTGCCTTCCTCGGAGCCAAGTACCTGGACCTTGACATGTTCGTGGGCCTTGCCGACCTTTCAGCCACATCCTCTGACTTCGGATGTAAGATCAAATATCCGGAAGATGACACCCCGTCCTCCGAAGGCCACATCAAGGACTATGAAAAGATCGAAGTCCCTGAACTTAAGGAAGGTACCCGCGGCTATGAACTGGTCATGGCCTCAAAGATGGCAAAGGAAAAACTCAACAAGGAACTCAACACCCCCTTCGTTGGGTTCCACGAGGGGCCGCTCCTCACCCTTACCCAGCTGATGGGTGCAGACCGCGTCCTTATGGACATGAAGACCCAGCCGGATGTTGTCCTTGAAGCTGTCCAGAAGTGTACCGACTACATCTGCCAGCTCACCGAGCTCTTCTTCAATGAAGGTGCCTGTGATGCCCTCTGTGTCGACAACCTCTGGTCCAACAACGTCATCATGGGCGAGGACGACTACTGGAAGTTCGACGGCAAGTTCGTCTACGACCAGCAAATCCCGATCTTCAAGCAGCACGACCAGCCGTACATCATCCACAACTGTGCTGACGCTGTACACTTCGAGACCCAGATCAGGAAGTTCGGAACCGCCCTTTACAGCTACGCCTACTACGAGAAGTCCAGGGACAAGGGATCCCAGAACTACGCAGACCTCATCCCCAAGTACGGAGACATCTGCTGTATGATGGGAGAAGTCAACCCCGTTGAGTTCATGGACGGCTCTGCAGCCGGTGTACAGAAGGTAAGGGACGATACCAGGAACCTGCTCGAAAACGTGGTGCCCGTGCTAAAGGAGAACGGCCTCCAGTCCAAATACATCCTGTCCACTGGATGCGAAGTCCCGCCAGGCGGCCCGCTGACTACCGTGCAGGCAATGGTGGACACCGTAAAGGAACTTGGCCCGGAACTCCAGAAGTCAATCATAGGGTGAGGATTCCCCCCCTATTTTTCAATTTAATCAGGGAAACTGAAAAACAAAAGGCAAAACTCCTGTAATCAAATTTATCTCTGGTTTTAATGCGGCATATCACAGCCAAAGAAAACCTTTACCAAATCCCAGATGAAAAACGGAAAAACGAAAAAACGGAAAAACGGAAAAACGGAAAAACGAAAAAACAGAAAAACGAAAAAACAGAAAAACGAAAAAACAGAAAAACGTTTTAACCTCCAATAGGGATGAGAAATCGTCCCTTAAAAAATATCCAACTTCATAAACCTTTCAAATATACATCGGAGGAATGTCGTGCAGCATCTTCCGGCAAAAAGAACAGAAAAAGGGTGGTTGCTCGCCACCCCCCTCAACCTGAAAAAAACAGGAAAAACACTGTTATGTCTTTTTTTAAAAAGGTGTTTTTATCAGTAAAAATTAAAAAGGGTTTTGCCGCCTTCGAATAAACCTGAATTTACCAATCAATCTCATAAAATCAATCTCATAAAATCAATCTCATAAAATCAATCTCATA
>JAENYU010000001.1:120360-175143 GCA_016841625.1 Methanobacteriota archaeon | reverse complement strand
AATCAATCTCATAAAATCAATCTCATAAAATCAATCTCATAAAATCAATCTCATAAAATCAATCTCATAAAATCAGTCTCATAAAATCAATCTCATAAAATCAATCTCATAATAAATTCATCCGGTTTAAAAACCAAAAAGGGACCATAGACAATAGAGAGGAGGAATACCATGGAGCTGGGTCTGGGAATCGACACGGGCGGAACATATACTGATGCCGCAATCATGGACATGTCAAACGGGACGGTAATCGAGTCAAATAAAGCACTGACAACATATCCTGATCTTATAAGAGGAATAAAAAATTCGATTGAAGGGTTAAACCCGGACTACCTGAAAAGCATAAAATCCGTGTCAGTTTCTACAACCCTTGCCACCAATACTACACTTGAGGGAAAGGGCTACCCGGCAGGGATGATCCTTATCGGACATACCGTTCCAAAGAAACTTTCAGGCGATTACGTAATATCTATCAAAGGCGGCCATGACTCCGAAGGAAACGAAATTGCCCCCCTTGAGGACCTGGAAACAGTCAGGGAGTTTGTCAGGAAGACGGGAAAAAAGGTAGCTGCCTTTGCCGTTTCCGGATATTTCGGGGTCAGGAACCCCGAACACGAGCTGAGAGTGAAAGAAGCCATCCGAGAAGTGACAGACATGCCTGTTGCCTGCGGGCACGAACTCTCCATGAGCCTTGGGGCTTACGAAAGGGCAGTCACCGCTCTCCTGAACGCCCAGCTCATCCCGGTAAGCAAGCAGTTCATCAAATCCATCCAGACCGTGATGGAGGATAAAGGAATCAATGCCACCCTCATGATGATGAAATGCGACGGCTCCCTTGTAAGGATTGAAGAAGCCCTGCAAAAACCCGTGGAATCCATTTTCTCAGGCCCTGCCGCAAGTCTTGTGGGGGCAGCCCACCTGACAGGCCTTGACACCTGCGTAACTGTGGACGTAGGAGGCACAAGTACGGATATTGCCATGATCTCGAAAGGTATTCCCGAGATCAGCGATTCGGGTGCCAAAGTGGGCGGCTGGAAGACGATGGTGAAGGCCATCCGGATGGACACTTCAGCTCTCGGAGGGGACAGCCAGGTCTGGATCAAAAGGAAGCCGTACCTGGGCCCCAACAGAGTGGTTCCCCTCTGCCTTGCAGCCGCGGTATTCCCGGGGCTGCTGGAGAAACTCAAAGCCATTGAGAGGCCTAAAGAACGCCTTATGGACGAGATCATACAGCCAACAACATTTTTCTTCAGGAACGGGCCGCATTCCGAGGAACACCTTACAGCGGAACTCGGGGAAGACGAAAAAGTAATCCTGGACCTCCTTGGAGAAGAGCCGCTCTCAGTTTATGAAATCTCGGCAAAATCCGGAAAACATCCCCTTATGTTTGCCGGCAACCTGAAAGCCCTTATCCAGAAACGCTATGTGGGGCAGATCGGATTTACCCCGACGGACGCCCTCCACGTGCTGGGGGAATATGCCCGCTGGGATGCAAGAGCCTCCTTGCTCGGGGCGAAAATCCTCGGTCCCTACCTGAAAAAGGACCCTGAAGAATTCTCCGCCCATATCAAGGCCGAAGTCGTAAGGAAACTTGCCCTGGAACTGGTATCCTTCTTTGCGGATGACCTGAAGAAAACGGATATTGAAAAGCTGATAGCAAAAGAAGCTTACCTGAAATTCCGGGTAAAAGTCCCCGTGGTGCTTGTAGGGGCTCCGGTCAGGGCTTACCTGAAAGACCTTAACGAGATCATTGATGCGGATATCCGGATCCCCGCATACCACGAAGTTGGAAATGCCGTGGGAGCCCTCGCAGGCAAAGTAATCCACAGGACAGAAGTCCTGATCCGCCCCCTTGCCGCAGGAAATGCCGGGTACACGGTTTTCTCCGAACTCGGGAGAGATCTCTTCGAAGAGTACGGGCAGGCCCTGGACTATGGCCTTGAACTCAGCCAGAAACTTGTCTCGGAGTACATGGGCGGATACGGCCTGGAAATGGAAAACATCGAGTATGACCTGAAACGAAACGATGTGGGAAGCGCTGGAAAAACCCCACTGGAAACCCGCCTTGTCGGGATCGGAGTAGGATCAAACGGAAAACTGGCATAAAATTCTAAAATAAAAATACAGGCAAAAAATTGCAGTCTAATAAGCAGGTCAGGACTGTATCAATACAATAAGGGGAAAAAACATGGCAAGTGAACTGAAAACACCTGGGAACACCGGTCTGGAAAGTCAGGACGGAATGGCAAAACTGGCCAGGACCATAAGAGACAAGATCCTCATCAACGAGCCGGTAAGAGAAGACGGGCTTATAGACCAGCTCGAAAGGGCTGCAACGGAAATCGACGAGCTACTGGCATCATCCCTGGGCCCGAAAGGGATGAACAAGATGGTGATAAACCCGGTGAACGACGTGTTCGTCACAAGCGACGGGAAGGTCATCCTCAAGGAAATGGATGTGCTCCACCCGATCGTAACTACCCTGAAAAAGCTTGCTGAGTCCATGGACAAGGCCTGCGGGGACGGCACGAAAACCGCGGTGATCCTGGCAAGCAACCTGATAAAAAATGCAATTGAGCTGATTAGAGCCGGAGTCCACCCCACTATTATAACAGAAGGCTACGAACTTGCCCTGCAAAAAGCCTATGAAATGATTCAATACAGCATAAGGCAGGCAGGGGAAGAAGATGTCAGGACCACAATTACGTGCTCTGCCACAGGAAAAGGGGTAGAAAGAAAGCAGGCGGAAGAGATTACGGATATCGTACTGAGGGTTATCGCCCACCTGAGCGAGACACAGAAAGGCCGCCTCGACCTCAACAGGAACGTGAAGGTCATTAAGAAGATGGGAGGGCCGGAGATAGTGGCCCTGGAAGGCCTGATAATGGACGAAAACCCGGCAAGGACGGATATGCCAAAGGACTTCGAAACCCCCTCGGTGCTCATTATCAATTACGACCTCAAGATTAAAAGCGGATACCTCAACCCCCAGCACAACCTGAGAATGGACTCGGTCAAGACAGCCCTTATGTTTGAGGAAAGAAAGAAGGAGATGTGCGGGGAGCTTGCGGGAAAAATCATCAACTCGGGCGCAAACGTCCTCTTTTGCGAAGGAGACATAGACCCCTATATCGAGACCCTGCTCAGGGACAGCAATATACTGGCTTTCAAGAAGCTGAAGATGAAGGACCTGGAAAAGCTTGGGGAAGCCACAGGTACAACCCTGATGAGTAAGACAGATGAGATCCTGCCCCGGCACCTGGGCAGAGCCGACAGGATTAAGCTCGAAAAGAGGAACAGGGAAAACTTTGTCTTCATAAACGTAAAGGAAAAGCCGATTTCCACGATCCTGATCTGGGAACCCGCAAGGTACGGCCTGGACAAAGTGGAAGAAGCGGTGGACGACGCCCTGAACAACGCCGCCTTCCTCATGAAGAACAGGGAGATAGTGAACGGCGGAGGGGCAATTGAGTTTGAACTGGCGCACATGGTCAGGATCTTTGCGGCAACCCAGCAGGGGAAGAAACAGCTAGCTGTCCTGGCATACGCAGAAGCTCTGGAAAAGATCCCCGAAACCCTTGCAAGAAACGCAGGCATGAAAACCATCGATGCAATGGTGGAAATGAGAAACGCCTACGCAAGAGGAGTGGAGGCAAGAATAGACCTCTCCAGGAAGGTTACGGATAAAGGCCCGAAAGTCTACGATTCGGCAACGATCAAGAAACTTGCCCTGATCTCGGCAACCGAAGCAGCTAGAAACGTGCTCAGGATTGATGAGATTATCCCGAAAGCCTGAACAAAAATGAAGCCGGAATTAAAACCTCGGATTTTATTTTTACTATCTTTTTTTGATCTCACATACATGAAAGCTTCCAGGGACAGAGGAGTCTAAAAAAGGAATACCTGAAAAAATCAAAGTGAACTGAAAAAGCATATCCCTCAAAAAATCAGGCCCTTTGAAAAATCAAAGCCATATACAAAATCAATGCCTTATGTGAAATCAATGTCCCTCACAATAGGCCCCGAATTATGTTATATATATTTAATCCCAAATTTTAGCTTAAAAAAGAAGGAACAAAACAGCGAAAACGAAGTGCGGCGTATTCCACCGGCTGCATTTGCACGGGGTTTTCAAAACCCTGCGGCAGATACTACATCAGGGTTTATTTTTCTCAATTTTTAAGCGCTGCAAACTGAGGTAAAAAAATGTACGGGATTGCACTTGACCTGGGAACCAGCGGATTTCGAGCACAGCTTATAGATTTGAAAACAGAACAGGTACTGAGAACTGCTATGACGATGAGACACCCCCTTCCCGGGGGAAATGTCATCGATCACCTGGACTTCGCCCTTGAAGTAGGGCAGGATATTGCACACGGCATCATAATGGACGCGGTAAAAAAGGTCATTGAGACCCTGGACGTGGACCCCGCAAAGATCGAAAAACTGGTGGTATGCGGAAACCCGATACAGCTCTCCCTCTTCCAGAACTCGGAAATAAGGGACCTGGCCTATGCAGGCAAGAATATGCAAAGAAGACTGGGGGTCGAAAATGTGGAAAGGGGAGCCAGGGTCTTCCCGGCATCCGAACTTTTCAGAGGCGTACTGGAAATGCCGAAATGCAAGGTCACGGTGCCCCCGGCAATTGCCCACGAAATCGGGGCTGACGCCCTGGCAATGATGATTGAAACCGACTTCCTGAACCAGAAAAATGTCTCCATTGTCACCGACTACGGGACAAACGCGGAGATGGCAATAAAGGTAGGGGACCGGATCATTACGGGCAGTGCAGCCGCCGGGCCTGCCATTGAAGGGCAGGGGATAAGCTGCGGAATGATTGCAAGCCCGGGAGCGATCTCGGACGTGAACCCCGAAGGGAAATACTGGAGGCTCAAGGTCCTTGACGAAAGGATGGAAAGTGAATCAGGAGACCTTGTAGACCCGGTCAGCGGAGAGGTCATTGAAAAAGGAAAATATGAAGCCGTGGGAATTACCGGGACAGGCGTAATTGCCGTCATTGCCGTTGCCATGGAAACCGGCCTGATGGAGCAGCCCCCGAAACTCCCCAACGGGAAACTGGTCCTCGGAAAAGGAATAGAGATCACTGAAGAAGACATTGCCGAAGCCGGGAAAGCCATAGGTGCAATCCGGGCAGCCCAGCTAACCCTCCTGCTGGAAGCCGGGGTTTCTTTCGAAGACCTCGAAAACGTCTACATGTCCGGGGCCTCTGGCACGTATGTGGACTGCAGGAAAGCCAGGAAGATCGGGTCATGTCCTGATTTCTCAAAGAAAGCCGTGCAGTTCGGGAACACTTCCATTTCCCTTGCCAGGGAGATCATCCTGGACGATTCCAGGCTTGAAGAGGTCATTGCCCTTGCAAAGAGCATTACTGCCGACCACCTGATGATGGCCACCAGCGAGACCTTCAAGAACATCTATACCTGCGAACTTTCCTACTGGACCGAAGGCATGAACATGAAACTGTACAAAAAGTTCATGAAACTCTACAAGTACCCGCCCTTCCCGGAACCGGTAGAAGACGCAGTTATGGAAAAGAGGGCTGCCAGGGATATTGAAGAAACGGGCAGTGTAGCTGTCGAAATTGTGGAGGATATAGGAAGCACCCTCGAAGTCCCCGTGGAGGGCTGCCTCCTTTGCAGGCGCTGCAACGAAGAATGCCCGGAAAACGCCCTGGTGACCATCGAGAAGAACGGCTCCCGCTTTGCAAGCTGCAGCACCCAGAACTGTCTTGGCACGAGCTGCAGACGCTGTGTCCGCGCCTGTCCGGTAAAAGCAATCAACTTCAAGAACATCTCGTCTCTGAGCGCTAAAGAACTCCAGAGAAACGATGTTAGCGGGGAAGTTTACTGACCGGACAATCTCTAAACATATTAATTTCCCGGGGTTTGAAAAATGACAAAAATAAAAGTGTCATCCTCCGTCTGCGGTATAAACCATACGATAATGGGAAAGGTTGAAGGAGACAGGATCATTGTAGAGATCGACACTCCCTGTGAAAAATTCAGGGATCTCTCCCCCCTGGAATTTCCTCTTCAGGAACTCTCCGATATCCAGGGCAAGCTCACAATGAAGATGTCCAGAAAAACAGAATGTTGCTTCGAATGTGCCCTTGACTTCACCCGGAGCTGCCTGATTCCCTCTGCAGTGTTCAATGTTTGCAGCATAGAAAAGGGAAATGTAACAGCAACTCCTTTTGACAGCTCTGGAATTATCATTCCAGAATTCGAAAGCCCGGAATTCGAAAACCCGGGAGTTGAATGAGAACAATAGCAGGAAAATTATCCACCGGGCGGGAAATTTTCCTTTTAATTCGCCGCAGGAATTTTCCTGGCATACCCTTTTAATTTGTATAATTCCAAACAAAGGATAGATTTTTACAAAGGAATCAGGAACGTAACTTTTCCTGGCGATTATTCATCAAGACAGTTTTTTTGAGTACATTTTTGATCTTATATTTTTCCTTTAGCGTCATATCACCGTGAGTTCAGGATTTCTTTTCCAAGATTATTTATTAAGCACCTGAAAACTACACAATTTTTTCAGCTTCCGGCTTTTAGAATTTGTGCCCGAAAAAAACAAAAGTAGCTGAACTGAAACAAAAGAAAATGAAAAAAGGATTAAAGTGCCCGGAGCGTGACTCGAACACGCGACCTCCAGATATCTCAGGAGATTAAAGACGCCTCATATTAAAGGTCCCTATGAGTCTGGCGCCCCAACCGACTAGGCTATCCGGGCTTGTAACACACAAATGTACGAAGGTATATTAAAGGCTAACGATTAAAAACGGGAAAAATGGGAGAGGTGGAGTAAATTTTTGCATACAGATGAGCTGAGAGAAGGAGGAGGGCAGACATCATCCAATCCTTATGGGGGATACCAGCCGACAGTAGACCCGTTATGTTAGAAATGACATAATATAGTAATATATAATACAACTGAGAATTGGAATACGTTTCATATATTACACTAATATATAATAAAAAAGAAATTAAATCGCGATCCGGACAGTTTTTTAAAAAAAGGAAGAGAAGCCGGAAAAGAGAGTGATTTTTGACGGAATTTCCGCCCACACCTTTATTTGCGCGGAAGTGGTTAAAGTATACTGATCTTGATAAATATATATAAAATATGAAATTATAACGAAACATCAATATAAACAACATTATCGATATAGACCATCCACGTTCGAAAACGTCTGCATGAATTTATATTATTTCACAGGCGCTTATTTCATAGCCACTGACAGGCCATGAATTGCGTACCGGGACATCAAAGATTTATCAAATTTATCAAATTTACCTAACCTCCAGAGACAGTATCCGACCAGAACCGAAACCAAATCCCGGTCAGACCTTCTCAAAATCAACCATCCGGGTCGGCAAAACCCGGGGTTTTCGGGCTGACAGGCGCTGTCGAAGGAGCACTTCATAAGATCGAATACCTCTAACCGTATACCTGAACCTTACATATACCTGAAATTTACGTATACCTGAACCTTATACCCCCAGATGAGGAATTTCCATGAAATTGAAAGCGAATCTGATATCCGGAAGAACCGCCGACCAGGGCGCACATCTGGAAGCAAAGACGCACAAAGGCTATTTTGATGCCTGCGCGTACTGCGAACTGAACTCTGCAGACCTTGAGAGACTGGGCGTATCCGAAGGAGAAAGCCTGAAAGTCACCACCGATTTTGGGGAAGTGGTGGTATTTGCAAAGGCAAATGACGGAAACCCCGACGGTCTGGCCTTCATTCCCATGGGCCCCTGGGCAAATGCCGTGACGAACCCTGACACCCACGGCTGCGGAATGCCAGGATTAAAAGGCGTCCCTGCGGAAATCGAAGCCACGGAAGGAAAGCCTCTGGACATGAAGTCTCTTATGAAACAGTACAGAGAAGATTAAACAATCCCGCACAGGAAAGACTAATTTTTCAGCCAGAATCCGGAGAAATCCAGAAAAACTCGGAGGAAAAAGTATGCCAGTAATAAAAGACGCAGTATGTTCCCTCTGCGGGTCCCTCTGCGACGACATCACGGTTACTGTTGAAGATAACAAAATCACGAAAATCGAAAATGCCTGTATCCTCGGGCACAGCAAGTTTGTCGGCATGTTCGAACATGACAGGATCGAAACCCCGATGATCAGGAAAGACGGGGAACTGGTCCCTGTCAGTTACGAGGAAGCCATCGGAGCTGCCGCAAAGATCCTCGTAAATTCCAGAAGGACCCTTTCCTACGGCTGGTGCTCCACCTCCTGTGAAGCCATCAGCAAGGCCATCCAGCTTGCCGAGGAGACCGGCTCCCTGATCGACTCCACCGCAAACGTCTGCCACGGCCCTTCCGCCCTTGCAGCTCAGGAGAAAGGAGCTCCTGGAGCTTCCCTGGGAGTTATCAAGAACCGGGCTGACGTAATCGTCTTCTGGGGCTGCAACCCCGTACACGCCCACCCCAGGCACATGAGCCGCTATTCAAGCTTTTCAAAGGGATTATTCTCCACAAAAGGGAGAAAAGGCAGGAAAATGGTGGTTATAGATGTCAGGAAGACCGATACCGCAAAGCTTGCCGACAGGTACGTGGAAATCGAACAGGGAAGTGACCTGCTCCTTATCACCGCACTCAGGTCCGCAGTTAACGGGCACGAAGATGTAATCCCGCAAACCGTTGCAGGCGTTTCTAAAGAAGAAGTCCTGGAACTTGCCGAGACCCTGAAAAACGCCCAGTTCTCCTGCGTCTTCTTCGGAATGGGAGTCACCCAGTCCCGCTCCAAGTACAAGAACGGAGACGGCGTATCCTCCCTTATCTCGGACCTCAACCAGCACAGCAAAGCCGTTATGATTGGGATGCGCGGGCACTACAACGTCACCGGGTTTGGGCAGGTGGCAACCTGGGAGACCGGATTCCCCATGGCAATCGACTTTGCCCGGGGCTTCCCCTACTATAACCCCGGAGAGACCGGAGCAAACGACGTCCTGGTGCGCGAAGAAGCGGATGCGGCAATAATCTCTGCCGCAGATGCAGGAGCACACTTCCCGCAAAAAGCCGTCCGGCACCTGGCAAAGATCCCTGTTATCCAGATCGACCCGTACGCCAACCCTACAACCGAACTTGCCGATGTGGTGATTCCTGCGGCAGTAGTAGGGATTGAAGCCGAGGGGACAGCCTACCGGATGGACGCAATTCCCCTCCGCATGAAGAAACTTATTGATACGGAATTCAAGACCGACGAGCAAATCGCAAAAGACCTGATTGCAAAGGTCAGGGAACTCAAGGGAGGTGCATGAGAATGTCGGAAATCCTTATTAAAAACGCAAACCTCTGCGACCCTATACAGGGTATTAACTGTGAAAACATGGACATCTGCATCAGGGACGGCAAAATTGTGGAAAGCGTCTCTGAGAATGCAGAGATCATCGATGCCGGCGGCAGGCTCACCATGGCAGGGGGCTTTGACGGGCACACCCACAGCGCAGGAAAAATCAATGTAGGGCGCTTTATTAACCCTAACGACGCAAGGAGAAAACTGGTGCCGGGACTTTCAGGCCCCGAAAAAAGGACCGAAAAAACCAGGGCACAGGTCGGGTACAACACACCCAATACCTATGCAATCGGGTACAGGTACGCAAAACTCGGGTACACAACCATCTGTGAAGCCGCAATCCCGATGCTTGCCGCAAGGCACACCCACGAGGAATTCAAGGAGATCCCGATCCTGGACAAGATGGGGTTATCTCTTTTCGGGAGCAACTGGCAGGTAATGGAGTACATCCGGGACAAGGAACCGGAAAAGCTTGCAGCCTATGTGGCCTGGGGCCTGAAAGCCTCCAGGGGCTACGGTGTAAAGATCGTGAACGCAGGCGGGGGAGAAGCCTGGGGATGGGGTAAAAACGTAAATGGACTTTATGACCCCGTCCCGAACTTCGACGTAACCCCTGCAGAGATCCTGATGGGTCTTGTCGAAGCCAACGAGAAACTGCAGCTCCCCCACTCCGTGCATGTACACTGCAACAACCTGGGAAAGCCTGGCAACTACGAGACTACCATCGAGACCATGAAAATGTTCGAGAAGGTAAAGCCGACTGTTGACAGGCAGTCCCTCCATGTAACCCACGTCCAGTTCAACGCTTACGCGGGGACCTCCTGGCGGGACTTCGAGACCGGTGCCCCGATGGTCTCAGACTACCTGAACAGTGCAAACCACCTGACCTTCGACCTTGGACAGGTCATTTTCGGCCCTGCCGTGACCATGACCGCCGACGGGCCGGTGGAGTATGCAAACTCCCGGCTGTTGCACGAAAAATGGAGCAATCAGGATATCGAGCTGGAAGATGCCTCGGGTGTCGTACCCCTTTCATATTCTCCTAAGAGCTTCATCAATGCAGTTCAGTGGGCAATCGGGCTTGAACTTGCCCTGCTTGTGGAAGACCCCTGGAAGATCATGTTCACAACTGATAGCCCGAACGGCGGCTCCTTCGTGAACTACCCCGAAGCCTTCACCTACCTGATGAGCGCAAAGAAGCGTGAACAGGTCATCTCCGGCTTTGGCCAGATGGCTCTGGACAGGATGGTGCTGCCAGGAATCGACAGGGAACTGAGTTTCTATGAACT
This sequence comes from Methanobacteriota archaeon, assembly GCA_016841625.1. Taxonomy (GTDB): domain Archaea; phylum Halobacteriota; class Methanosarcinia; order Methanosarcinales; family Methanosarcinaceae; genus MTP4. The sequence continues at coordinate 164,515 of JAENYU010000001.1, read as the reverse complement.
CGCAATTATGACCAGGAGCATGCAGTCGAAGATGTACAGCAGGCCTGAGAAAGGAAACCTCAAGGTAGGTTCCGATGCAGACATTGCCATCTATGACATCATCCCCGGCGACATTGACCCCTCCGTTGAGCACGAGAAGGTCAAGCAGGCCTTTAGCGGCGCTGCATACACCCTGAAAGACGGAAAGGTCGTCGTCAAGGATGGACAAATCGAAGCCACCCCGATGGGCAGGACCTACTGGGTGAACGCGAAAGTTCCGGCAGATATCGACAGTGCCATGCAGAAAGACACGGATATCAAGTTTAAGAAGTACTACACCGTTAGCAAGTCCAACTATATGGTGGAGGACTCATACCTGCCAAACCCTGTGGAAATCAGCACGGAGGGGGTGTTCTAAATGCAGGCAGTAAAACTTTCCCTGAAAAAAGCAAATAAGATCCCCATCGAAGCCGACACCGTAAGCCCGGACAACTTCGCAGGCAAGACAAAGGAAGAGATCGAAGCCATTCTTGCCTGGTACGGAAACGGGCAGTGCCCTCTCGGCGACTTCTTCACGGTTGAAGTTGAGGGCAGCGATTCCACAGAAAACACAAAGATTGTTTTCGACGGCGACGTCTCCCGGGTCAAGAGAATCGGGCAGGGCATGAGCGCCGGAGAGATAGAGATCAACGGGAACGTGGACATGCACTGCGGTTTCGGAATGAAAGGCGGAAAGATCACCATCAACGGCGACGCGGACAGCTGGCTCGGCTGCGAGATGAAAGGCGGAGAAATCATCCTCAACGGAAACGCCTCCTACTACGTGGGTTCCGGCTACCGGGGAGAGTCCTGCGGCATGCGCGGAGGAAAGATCACCGTCAACGGGAACGCAAAGGACTACCTCGGCGAGCACATGTGCGGAGGGGAAATCCTCGTTACCGGAAACGTCGGCCTCCTCCCCGCAATCTCGAACAACGGCGGCACAATCGTCATCGAAGGAAACGCCACTATGCCCGCAAGCGAGATGAAGAACGGGACCGTCATCATCAAAGGAGAAGTCTCTGACATGCTCCCCTCCTACAAAGAAGACGGGACCGAAGAAGTTGAAGGCGTCACCTACCGCAAATTCGTTGGCGACGTTAACGCAAGTGGAAAAGGCGTGCTGCTGGTGAAGTGAGCAAGCCAGAAAGTGAGTAAATCAGAGTTAACCTGATTGAAAACAAAACTCGCAGCAAAAATAGACCCGGAAAAGTGCGTTTTTAACGCCCTTTTCTTTTAATTTTCCTGTCGCTTTTACTTTTTTTACTTTTCTTTTTCCATTTTATTCCTGCACTGTGCAGATTGCACATAGCCGAATTTCTTTTCAAATTTTTGTTCATCATATTACTGTTGCAGTAACTCCATACCTGGCTATTCAAATTAGCCTGGAAAATGGAATCATCTAGACTTTTTTGAGATTTGCCAATATTTAAAAAATGAGTATGAAAAAAGAAAAAGGAAAAAAAGGGGAGAAAAAGCAATAAAAACGTATCATGAAAATGATTCTAAAAAAGAAAAACAAGTTTAAAAAAGTAGTAAAAAGAAAAAAAGTGAGAAGGGCTTAAGCCCTATTCTCGAAAAAGGAGGGGATCAATATCCCAACTCCATTACTCAATAATTACTCAGTACCCTGTGGCCTCTGCCATTCCCTTAACCATCGAAGCATCGTCGGTGTTCCCATGTACCACAAACACGTAGTTTTCATGCTGCCAGATGTAGGAGTATCTGGGGACCTGTTCCCCACCTGCTGTGACGTATTCGGTAATTTTTATCGCGAAATGCCCGTTAAAGGACTCTTCCACGAACCTGGAACCGGTCCTCAACGGTGAGAAGGAAGATTTGTATTCGAAGATAAGGTCTCCTGCGGAAGAACTGTCTTCACATTCGATTACATCTATGTAAAAGTCAGCTCCATCAGAATATTTATACATGCCTTCGGACCCGCCCAGGATCCCGGAAACATTCTCGGCTTCATAATCCTGTTTAATATCATCTGCAGAAAGCGGGAGGGAAGCGAGAGATTCAAAACCTGTGGGAACAGGATCAACTGCGCTCATACCAGCAGTGCCCATATCCACGCCGACACTTGCATTTGTTTCCGGAGAGTCCGTTTCTGTTCCGTTGACTGCCGGGTCATTACCGTCCAAGCAGCCTGAAAAAGCTATCATCAAAATCACAAGTACAGATAATAAAGCCATACTTTTTTTCATAATTTCACCTTGTCCTTAATAGGAATATAGAATCCTGAAATGGATGAGGTCAATTTAAAAGAAGCGCCTGAATTTAAAGGTATCTAAAAAAAGCAGTGAAAAAAAGATAAAAGAAGAAGGGTTAGGAAAACCCTTCATTCAGAATATTTAGTCATTCCTCCTGATGAGGTAGACTACTGCAAGAAGTCCAGTGATTGCGAAGATTGCTTCGAATCCAGGTGTATCTTCTACAGGTTCTTCTTCACCAGTTGTGTCGTTAACAGGTTCTGTGTCTTCAACAGGTTCTGTGACGTTGGTGTCAACAGGTTCTGTGTCAACAGGTTCTGTGACGTTGGTGTCATCAACAGGTGTGACAGGTTCTTCAGGTTCTTCTTCGTCGTCAGCTACTTCTTCTCCGCCTTCGATGGTTACTTCAACGTATGGATAGAATCTTACGAATGCTCCATCGTTGTTTGCCATCTTGAAGGACATACCTCCAGCGATTACCTCATCGTCATCCTTGTTCAAGGAGATATCATCCTTGTTTTTAAGGGTGAGAGAGTTTGTACCAATAGCGGTAACTTCAAGTTCGTCGAATTCATCATCACTCTCGATGGTCATGGCGTTTTCGTAGTCAATGAGCCAGAGACCTTCTATCTGAGCAATGCTGTCGACTGCACCCTGGAAGACCTGGTTCACGTGCACTCTCATGACAATAACATCGTCTTCGTCCTCAATGTCGTCAAGGTCAACGACCCAGTCGTTGCCACCGGCAGAAACATCGATGATTTCGTCGTCAATGAATTCGCCGTCCTTGCTGAACTCGAGCCAGACCTTGTTACCGTCGACATCGACCTGCTTGGCTTCAAGGGAATAGCCCTCACCAATGTCAAGGATTTCGCCGGTTCTCAGGGTGTACTTTGTGTCGTCATCAAGGATCAGCTTGGCAAGCTTGTCAGGGCTGGTTGTCTCGAGTGGGATGAAAGCCTCTGCGAAGAAACCGAGCACAGGATAACTGGTTACACTCTTGAAACCATCCTCATATGCGAAGTCTACGTTCTGGATGGTGGTGGTGTAAACGAGATTGGCTTCAGTAATCTCCACGGTTTCGCCCGCGCTTCCAGTAACTTCGAGGGTTTCAGTACCTACATCGTCGTCAATGTCGTAGAAGAAGCCAGCAAATGTGGTAGAATTCCAGTCCCAGGCGGTGGTCCCATTGTTGTCAACGACAGTACCCCTGATCTCATAGGTGCCGGGTTCGGTGAATTCCTTGAACACATAGAACCTGAAGGCGTCATTATCGTCAGCGACAAGGATGGACAAACCTTCAGCGATTGGTTCGGTGTCGTCCTTGGTCAAGGAGATATCATCTTTGTTTTTAAGGGTGAGGGAGTCTGTACCAATAGCGGTAACTTCAAGTTCGCCGAATTCATCATCACTCTCGATGGTGAAGGCGTTTTCGTAGTCAATGAGCCAGAGACCTTCGATCTGAGCGATGCTGTCGACTGCACCCTGGAAGACCTGGTTCACGTGCACTCTCATGACAATAACATCGTCTTCGTCCTCAATGTCGTCAAGGTCAACGACCCAGTCGTTGCCACCGGCAGAAACATCGATGATTTCGTCGTCAATGAATTCGCCGTCCTTGCTGAACTCGAGCCAGACCTTGTTACCGTCGACATCGACCTGCTTGGCTTCAAGGGAATAGCCCTCACCAATGTCAAGGATTTCGCCGGTCCTCAGGGTGTACTTCTCGTCATCATCAAGAACCAGCTTGGCAAGCTTGTCAGGGCTGGTTGTCTCGAGCGGGATGAAAGCCTCTGCGAAGAAGCCAAGTACAGGATAACTGGTTACACTCTTGAAACCATCCTCATACTCGAAATCGACATTTTGGATCTGAGTGGTGTAAACTAATTGCCCCTCAGGAATTGTGTTTTCAGCGTCTCCAAGAATACTGAGGGATTCGGTAAATGTACCCTCGTCGATGTCATAGAAGAATGCTGCAAATGTGTTAGCATTCATAGAAACAGAACCAATATCTGCAAGGTCTGTTCCGTTGTACACTGGACCGCGGATCTCAACGGTGTCTGCTGCGCTTGCAGATGATGCAAATACAGCGAGAACCATGAGGGCAGCCAGTGTTATTGCTGCAAATCTCTTCATTTATTGTTTCCTCCGTAATTTATTAAAATATACTGTATGTAAGAAGAAATGTTGGGATTTAAACACATTAAGGGTTTCACCGGTCTTCACCAAATTAGACGGATGGGAATTCGTCTATTGACGAAGAGGAGTTTTTACCCTCCTTATCCCTTCAAATTGGATTACAAGTGTTCTATAAAATAATTCCATTATTAAATCTTTTGTGGTCAATTTCTGACAAATTAAACAGGAAAAGCGCAAAACAACGATACAAATGACGGTAAATGTCGAAAGGAAAGAAAAAGGATAATCTCAGGGGATAAACATACAGATTAAATTCGAAATACTTATAAAATACTATTGAAAAAAGGTTGCGGGATAGAGAGGAGTGGAGCAAAAGAATTTGAGGATATACTTGTTTTTAAAATTTGTAAGCTGTGAAGGTTCTATGCTGTGAAGGGGCAAAACCGGACTTGAAGGGGATTAAGGGGGATTGGACATGCAGTGGCCAATGAGAGATGCGGAGTACACCCCCTAATTATAGAGGGAACGGCACATCCGGAGATCAAAGTACCCCCGCGAGAATAAAGGGCATGCCGCATAGGTATAAATATAGTATTCCACCTGTGAGGAGATCCCTTTGTGAATTATATCCTGCATCATTAATTCATCATTACTGCGCCTCTTTGATAAGACAGGTCCGAACTATCGGGATTCCAACAGATATAAGCGGTGAAGTATACGGAATGCAAGCTGAAATCAAAGCATACTGAATTTATATTTTTTAGCACAAAATGAAAAGAAGAAAAACGATGAGAGAAGAAAAACGAGTTCAGGTGTTAAAAACAAGAAATGTTTTAAATATAATTATTTACACAGTTTAGAAATGGAAGTATTGACCTTAAAATTTCGGATATTGTCGAATTAATGCGGTTATATGAGAGCCTAGACAACGTATTATAAAAATTTACAAATAAGGGAATTGATGAACTCGGGAAAAGATGAGAGAATAAATATAATATAGCCGTAATGATAAAACAAAGAGAACTATAAAACGTGCAGCCAGGTGCAGTATCCGGAAGGCGCAGCAGCTGGAAGGTACAGCAACCTAATGTTCATATATTCAACTATTATATTAATGGCATATTTTGAATACCTCTGAATCCATAACCAAGTTAAAAACACAAAAGGGGACCCAGCTTTGGAACGTAACGAGATCATAGAAGATGTCCAGTGCAAAATAAAAGCCATGAAAGGCGTAGAGGACACATATATTATTACGGAAGAGGATAGGGAAAAAATTCTCGCGCTTGAAAAGGAAGCCGAAGGAGCAGTCCTGATGGGCCTCGGGATAGGAGACAACCAGGGAATAAAGGAGGTCTTCAATCGCCAGGTAATCATCGCTTTCACAACCAACATGGACTATAACTGGCCGAAAGAGGCCAACGTTGTGTTCATGCAGAACGGGGAAAAAGTCGGAGAGGACGTTTACGACCCCGAAAAGCTAGAAGAATGTAAAAAATGTAAGGACATGTTGGTCATGGGAAACCTCGTGCTCTACAGGAATGCAGTCCCCAGGCCGAAAGAAGCAAAGAAAAACCCCCTCACCGTGGTCCTCCCCCCAAAGAAATGCCCGGAGGTCGAGTGTGCCTGCGGCGTGACCAGCGTCGTACTTGGGTCACCTTCCACACCCACGGATGAATACATAAGAGAACGGATGGGCTTGCAGGCAGGGAAAGGGCAGGGCACCTCCATAATAGGGTTCGACTTCTGCTGAACAGCCAGTATTGCAGGCTCTTTTACAGAAAACACAATATACTGAGAGTACGGAATTAGATTTTATTCACAGATTTACGGGGAATAGTCCTTCATACAGGGAGGACAAAACCCCAACTTTTTTGAAAAACGACAGGGCTGTTTGCAGTATATGCCAGAATTAGCGGTAAGCAACTCTTAATCCAGCAAAATATTAAATTAACTAAGCCTTAAGTCAACTAAGCCTTAAGTCAATAGAACCTTAAGCCAGCAAAACCTTAGACCTCAAAAAGTAATCCTTCAAAAGTGATGTAAAAAAGATGGGAAAAGGCAATGGAAAAAATACACACTTTCCCCACGCATATGCAGGTATCCCCTGAAATGACAATTGCCGGAAAAGGAGTGAACCGGGAATCCCGGAGACCGGAAAAATGAGATCTGGAATGAAAAAGGATGATTTTAACAGAGCCTGCCGGGAAGTCCTTGAAATGGTGCTGGCAGGCAGGATTAAAGACGAAGACCAGCTGAACAGGGCAAAAAAAGATGTCAGCAAACGTTATCACCTGGAAAGCCTGCCCCGGAACGGGGACATTATAGTGCAGGGCACGCCGGAAGAGCAGACCCTGACAAAGGAATTTTTAAGGCGAAAACCCGTAAGGACCATCTCAGGGGTTGCGGTGATTGCAGTGATGACTTCCCCTGCCCCCTGCCCGCACGGAGTCTGCCTGCCCTGCCCGGGAGGTCCGAATTCCGTATTTAAATCCCCCCAGAGTTATATGGGCAGAGAACCCGCAGCCATGAGGGCAATCCAGCATGAGTTCGACCCTTATATGCAGGTACACTCAAGGCTTACCCAGCTAAAGGAAATCGGGCACGACGTGGAGAAAGTAGAACTGATCGTTATGGGAGGCACTTTTTCGGCACGCAGTCTCGACTACCAGGAATGGTTCACAAAACGCTGCCTGGAAGCCATGAACGATTTTACGGGAAGGGGATGGAGGGAAAAAGCAACTGCTATTGGAACAGCTGTTCCTTACATCCCTCTCGAGGAAGTACAGAAGGCAAATGAAACTGCGGCAATCCGGAACGTGGGCATTACCTTCGAAACCCGCCCGGACTGGGCAAGGGAAGAACATGTGGACGAATTCCTCAGGCTGGGTGGAACAAAAGTTGAGATAGGCGTCCAGAGCGTATACGATTTCGTGCTCACCCGTATGCAGCGTGGGCACGGCGTTGCGGAGGTCGTAGAGGCAAACCGGGTTTTGAGGGACAGCGCCTTCAAAGTCGGCTTCCACATGATGCCCCACCTACCCGGGATGGATACGGAAAGGGACCTTAAAGGGTTTAAGAAACTTTTTGAAGACCCCCGCTTCATGCCGGATTACCTGAAGATATACCCCACCCTTGTGACAGAAGGAACGCCCCTGTACAGGCTATGGGAAGCCGGGGAATATGAGGCACTTTACGACGAGGAGGCCGTAGAACTGATTGCAGACATAAAAGCAATCCTCCCTAAATGGGTCAGGCTCCAGCGCATCCAGCGCGACATCCCCGCCCAGCAGATCTTTGCAGGGGTCCGGAAGAGCAACATCCGGCAGCTTGCAGAAGAAAGGCTGAAAGAGAGGGGAGGAAAATGCCACTGCATCCGCTGCAGGGAAGTAGGGCACAACATCCTGAAAGGAAAGCAGGTAGACGAAAAAGACATGGAACTCACAGTGGGAACTTATGACGCCTGCGGGGGCAGAGAACACTTCATAGCCTTCGAAGACCAGGCAGCTGACGTCCTGATAGGTTTTACTCGCCTGCGTTTCCCTGCTTCGCCCCACCGTCCGGAACTTGAAAACGCAGCCCTTATCCGGGAACTGCACGTCTACGGCTCAATGGTGCCCGTAGGAAAAGGAGCGGAAGGGACAGACTGGCAGCACAGGGGATACGGAAAAGAGCTCCTCGAACATGCAGAGGAAATCGCATATGACGCTGGATATCGTAAGCTGTCCATCATCAGTGGGATAGGAGCCAGGGAATATTACCGGAAATTCGGATATTCCCTTGACGGCTTTTATATGTCGAAAAATCTTGAGATCTGAAACTGTCCGTAGGAATCCAGCCCCCGGGCTTTTACTTTACAAACTTTCGGAGCCCCCACCCACTTATTTTTAATCAAAAGTTATATTGCCCAGACTACATCTTTTTTTTTCTGTTGCAGAATCCTACCAAAAAATTTATTAAGTAATTTTTATAACTACTAATTGTTATTTAATTTGTAGAAAGGTTAGAAATAACACATATACAAAAAGATTCATTCCAGAGATCAAAAAGATTTAAAAAATCAACATCTATGGAAGGAAGGAGTCAGAAAGGATAGGAAGAAAAGTCGTTCCACTTACTGAAAAACATTTCAAATATATAAGATTTGCTAAAAATAAGTGATGTAAAAATATAAATAGTACATTGTAAATAAAGTAAGCCAACATATTAACAATATTCTTATTAGAAAAAAAAAATCTGCACCAGTGTACAATACTGGTTACTGCAGACATAAAAACCTGATTAACTATCAAAGAAACAACCTGAAAAACCCTTGAAACCCGGGTAAAGTTGCTGAAAGCTCCTAAAATGAATAGAAGAAACCCTCATTTATGGAACAAAGGTGCCAGAAAGGTTACGAAGCAGCTTTACCATAAACATTTATTAAACACGAGAGGATTCCCCGTCCAGAGATATATAACTGCTTTCTTAAATAGAAAGCATTACGGAAAAATCATAAATAGTATGGTAGGGTATGGCATACGTACTTTCACCAGTTGTATTAAATAATTATAAAGATTGTGGGAATTCACGTGTAAAAAACCCAGAAGTTCTGACCCGGGAAAACCACAAATCCCAGGAAACGAGAAGTGAAAATTAGGACCTGAAGATCAGGCACCCCGGTTTAGAACTTAAAAATCTCAAAAACGAAAGTAAAAAATGAGTAAAAGGTCCCGGAACTTCAAAACCTGAAAACGAACGTTTAAAAAAAGAAGCCTAAAACCCTTAGCTTCGGACCTCAAAAAATATAAAAAGTTTTTTAGGTATTGACTTCAAAAACCCGAATCCCTAAAACCTGAAAACCTAAAATTCAAAAAAGGATATTAAAACTCATAAATAGCCTTAAAAACTTAAAAACCTTCAAAAACAGAAAATAAAGCTATAAAACCCTTATAGCTCAAAAAAAAAACATTAAAAAACCCTAAACCCTAAAATCCCTAAACCCTAAAATCCCTAAACCCTAAAATCCCTAAACCCTAAAATCCCTAAACCCTAAACCCAAAAAACAGGAAAACCTGGAAAGAATGGTGAAAAAAAAATGAAGATTAGAGTTGTAAGTTCAAAAGAAGAAATTGACACCTTAAAAAACGATGAAGAAATTGTCCACCTCGCATTCAGACCGTCCAACAAGGACATTTTCAAACTTATCATGAAATGTCCAGAAATAAAAGCGATCCACATACCCAGCTCTTACAAGAGAACAATTTCCAGCTCTGCACAGATGTACCTCTCAATGCAGGGAATTTCATTACTTGAGGGCGACGTATGGGGCCACAGGAAGGACATCAACGAATACTCCGAAGTTTCCCAGCACGTCTTTGACCGCATCAGCGAACTCAAAGAAGAAGGCCTTTCCGACGAGGAAACCATCGAGAGGCTTGTCAGGGAAACCAGGCTCAGCCCGGACTTTGTAACCTTCATCATGTCAAACTGAATGCAAGGTTTGAATTAAGTTCTAAAGTTAAAAATTAAGCCGGTCACTTCTGACCGGCACCCTATTTCTCTTTTCAAACGTAACTTCAGATATTTCATCAATATTGTTTTCAATTTCCACTTCCAAATTATACTTTCAAATTATACTTTCAAATTATACTTTCAAATTATACTTTCAAATTATACTTTCAAACTGACTTTTAAGATAGAACCATTAAGGTATTTTAACGTCTCATTTGGATTTAAATGCCATTTCATAGCCCGGTTTCAAAAGATTGCATGTCCGGCCTGAATATGGAACCGATACATGTAGAACCGTAATAGCTGGAAACGAAACAATTTGAACCGATACAATTTGAACCGATACAGTTTGAACCGATATAGTTATCGATGTTCTCAGGGTACCTTTAATAAGACAGACATCTTTTTTTCGTACCAGGGGCTCATATTCGCGACATTCCTGATGTCCGTCGGATTCCATCATTTTGAGACTAACAGCAACTCCCTTTCGCTTCAGTATTTTGCAATGAATGAGGTCCCACTGGGCAGGGGGAAACTCAGAAGTTAAAGGGGTTGCAAACTGACCCCTGGATAAGTAAAATCTAAGTAGGATAGCATAAAAGAAAAAAATAGGAATATTATGACAGAGTTCGAACGCGTACTTGTACGCTCATTTAATACTTTTATCGAGGAGAAAGGCATAAGAGCCATTTCTTACCGGCTCAAGCAGCACAGGTTCACCCCTCAGTTCCTGGACGTACTTGTAGATTCCCTTAACCCGGATTATTACCTGGGGATAGAATGCAAGAGCATCTCCGTGGAGAAGGGAGCAAACGCTCTTTACTTTTCCCAGCATTTTACCGTGGACAAAAATGGGGCCCACCAGATCCAGAGAATCTCCGACTACCTGAACAAATCCGGAAGACGGGGATATCTGGCAGTTGAACTCCGCTTTGGGGCAGGAAAAGGCAGGGAAGCATACATGATCCCCTGGGAAGTTCTGAAAAAGCGTTTTCTGGGAGAGGAACTCAAATTAACGGTCCAGGAAATCCAGGAGTTCCCGGAAATAAAAAGGGAGGGTAAAAACTACCGGATCGAACCCGGGAAATGGGAAAGGAAAGAGATCTGAAAAAACTGCGATAAAAAGAGAACTTGAACCCTTCTCTCCAGGCCCCGTGTGCAGCTTCCTGTTCCGGGTACTGCCTCTTCTCCTTTATCGCTTCAACAAGGTCTTTGCCCATATAGTGCGATTTTTCAATGGCTGTTTCCATTGCCGAGGGTCCCTCTGACATTGCGCAGACAGTAGAGAAAATATATCAATGATGAAACAAAAAAAGCAAGAGCAAAAGAAGAACAGAAAAACAAAAAGAAGAAAACGTCAAAATGGATGCAGTAGAGAGGAACGATGTCTGAGCAAATGGAAGTACTCCGTAAAAGAGCCGAACAGTGCGCCGAAGAAATAAAAAAACACAGGGCAGTCCATGTGGTATCCCATATAGACGCCGACGGGCTGACCTCAGCAGGCATAATCTGCACCGCCCTTAAGAGAGGAGGACTCGAGTACAGTGCCCGCTTTGTAAAACAGCTCGATGAAACGGCCCTGAATGAGATTGCTGACGAAAACCACGAACTTGTCGTCTTTACGGACCTGGGCAGTGGGATGTGCGAGCAGATAAAAGCCCGTGGGATCCAGGCTGTTGTATCGGACCATCACCAGCCCCAGGGAGACCTGGAGTTCCACCTGAACCCTCACCTCTTCGGGGCAAACGGCTCCTATGAACTGAGCGGCTCGGGCAGCACCTACCTCCTGGCTTCAGCCCTGGGAAGAAACCGCGACCTTTCCACCCTCGCAATAGTCGGGGCTATCGGGGACATGCAGCACATGAAAAAGGGCCAGCTTGTGGGGATCAACCGGGAGATCCTGGAAGAGGGCGTTGGAGAAGGCTGTCTTAAGTTCATGAAAGACCTTGCCCTTTTCGGAAAACAGACCAGACCGATCTTCAAGCTGCTCCAGTATTCCTCAGACCCCTATCTCCCCGGACTTACAGGAAATGAGGAAGGTTGCATCGGATTTTTGCACGACCTGAACATCTGCTTCAGTCAGGACGAGCGCTGGAGGCGCTGGATCGACCTGGAAACCCCTGAAAAGCAAAAAATAGTCTCAGGCCTTATCCAGTACTGCCTGAAAGCCGGGATTCCCTCCTATAAGATCGAAAGGCTGGTTGGGGAAGTATATATCCTCCTGAAAGAGCGGGAAGGCACGGAAATGAGGGATGCTTCCGAGTTTTCCACTCTCCTCAACGCCACAGCCCGCTACGACCATGCCGAAATCGGGCTTGCGGTCTGCATGGGCAACAGGGAAGAAGCCTACGAAGAAGCCCGCAAACTGCTTGCGGAACACAGGCAGAACCTCGTTAACGGGCTCATCTTTGTCAAGGAAAAGGGGGTCACAGAACTTGAAAACATCCAGTACTTCGACGCAGGCTCAGAGATAAAGGAAACGATCGTAGGAATCATTGCCGGGATGAGTTCAACCATAGTCCGGAACCGGAACCTGCCTATTATTGCTTTTGCAAACACCGAAGGAAGCGTCAAGGTTTCTGCCCGGGGCACCCAGGATTTGATCCGGCGAGGGGTTAACCTCTCGGAAGCCATGGCAAAAGTCTCTGCGGAGGTCGGCGGGGCAGGGGGCGGGCACGACATTGCAGCCGGGGCAACGATTCCGGGGAGTTCAAAAGAAGAATTTACCCGTAAAATGGACCTCTTTATAGGAGAACAGTTGAGGAAGAGGGCAAATACCAGGTAAAAAATGGTCCTGCTTGCCCTGAAAACGAAAAAATAATTCGGCTAAAAGAACTCAGACGAGGTCTTCTATCCTGCTCATCTCCCTGAAAGAAATGAGCTGGGACATTGCGCTTGTATCAATTGAGATGCCGTACTCCTGAACCACAGCCATCGGGTTTGTCCCGCCTATGACAACTATCCCCAGGTGGTCTCTCTCGATAGGAACGTCCAGAACACGGGTGTTGGGTTCCCCGACTTCCAGGATCCCACTAAAGCCGGCGTCCATTAAATCGGAAAGACGGCTTTCGATCGCGTCCCTGGCAACCATGGGAGCTTCCCTGAGGTTTGCAAGGATCTTCCCCGAGCCTGTCCTGAGCATATCCGACACGGAAGTGATTCCCTGGGACATCAGGAGTTCAAGGGGGTCAACGGTGGTGCTTACGTAAGTCAGCACGTCGGTAAAGCGAATAGGGGTCCCGTTCCGGATCTGGACCACTCCGCCAAGCTTGGGGTTTATGGGAATTCCCGCTTTAAGGAGGACGCCATCAATGGTTATGCTGCAGACGGTCCCGATACCTACTTTTCCTTCCCCTATGGTCATCTTTCCGATAGATTCCCCTTCCGAGACTATTTTTATGTAAGGGGTCACCGAAAGTCCACTGGAGATGACCATCTTGAAGATCCCCAGCACGTCGTCGAGGTCCTTTTTGTCGATGATCGAAAGGTTAAGTATGACATCCCCGTCCATTGCCTTCGGATCAAAGGTTGTCTTGTACATGAGGTCCTTGATTCTGGATGATGTGAACTGAATACGGTATCCATTTTTTTGCATTTCATCTCTCCGGATTATTCAAAGCATTTATACTTATTATAATTTATGTGCTAGTACCAGGTGAACTCCCTTAGTTCCTTATACTCCAGCAATGCAAACACTTTGCGAGCATGAAATAGCAGGGGAAAGATAGGAAAAGGAGGAAAACAAAACTTTCGGGCCTGTCTCTTCCCTTTTCAAAGCACTCTTTCTAAAGAATAGCTAGAGTCCTGGGGGGCTGTCAAAAACCTGAGCTTTTCAATATCATGAACCAGTTCATACATTTCTTTCCCGGAAAACAACCCGAATTCGGGAAGGTCACGGGGCTTCAGGTAGCGGATAGGGGGCACGTTCCTGTACAGGGGATTTTGGAGGAAGCCGCTTTTAAGGAGAAAGTAAGCAGCCCCTGAAAGTCTCTTGATCGGCTCGTAAACCGAGGAAAAGTCCCTGCATACCCAGTTTGCCATCTCCAGGGTTTTCTCCGAGGTGTTTACGGTCACATGTCCGTAGCCAGGAGGAACAAGCACGCAATCCCCTTCTTCTGCCTCGATCACCACCACGTCCAGGACCCTGGCCTCCGCTCCGTGCTCCACTTTTTGCAGGAGATAGGTTGCAGACCCTTCAAGTACCTGGTAGACCTCAGGGTAGGTAATATCCTCCCCAGGGACGTTAGGGTGGTAATGCCCGACGGTTTTGATATACTCCGAGCCGAGCATTCCCGGAGGGATTCGGGTAATATCGTACCTGAGCCCATGGGCTTTTATTAGCTCAAGGTCCGCATCATTTTTCGCAAGATCCCGAAACATATAGTACATGTCCAGGTTCCTTTCTTCGGCCTTTTCGAACCATTCCCGGTCAAATACGACATCCTCCATATCATAGAGCTTTCTTATATCCGCAGTAGTGACTTTCTCCCCGAACTTGAGTGTCAATTCCATTGAATTCCCCTTATCATCAATATGAATATGCGAGTAAACGTGAATTACCTAAATCTAATACTGATACATAATTTACCTGATTGGGATATATACGTGATGTTTAACCTGCTGTTTAACGTGATGCCAGGCCAATTTTGTCAAACCTTTTGTCCAACCCGTCATCTAACCTGCTGTTTAACGTGATGCCAGACCAATTTTGTCAAACCTATTGTTCAACACGTTGTCTAATTTATACATACTTCCCCTGGGTGAGCTATCCCTCCCGGCCTCCTTCGGAGTCGAGGAAGGGGACTTCTCGCCTTTCGAGCAAAAATCCTTTTAGCGGCACAACCCTGACAAGTTTCAATGACTGCAGGACAAGAGAGCCTTTTCAATCATTTTCGGGTAGGTAAGTTCGATAATTGTTTTCAGATTAACTATATCCTCCTTGTTATAAATAAGAAGTGTGTCGAGGGCAGCCTTGTCTCCCTTCTCATACTGTTTCCAGAGCCTGACCGCATCGAACCCGCTTAGCCCTTCCGTATCTTCACTCCGGGAGATCCCGAGGACTTTTTCGATATGTTTGAGGCCCCCGCTGTACCCTATGCGCCGGAGGGGATACATAAGGTCAATATGAAGCTGGCTGAACTCAAGATCCGGGTACTCGGATTTTATGAAGGGGAGGTCAAACCGGGCCCCGTTGAAGGAAACCAGCAGCTTATATTTTGAAAACTCTTCTATGATCTCATCGAGATTGATCCCTCGCACGTAGGTTTTGGCTTCTTTCCCATCATAGATCCCCACAACGGTTATACAGTCCCTGTTCGGGGAAAGGCCAGTGGTCTCTATGTCCACAAATGCCACGGAATCCGAAAAAAAGGGATATGCACGCCAGTGTTCGGCAGAAGGCAGACACTTTGAGAAATAGCAGCAATCTTTTGCTTCCAGGCGTTCCAAAGAATGCCTGACCCCTTCCTGGATCTTCTCCTTCCTGGCAGGGGAAATGGAGACCATTTCCTGCTTTTCAAGGAATTCATCCCAGCTTCGAATCCCCGAAGCCCAGATTTTCTGCTCCACCGTCTTCCCTACGCCGGGAATATGGATGTACGTACTCTTCAACATGTTTTTCCCCTGAACCAATGGGAGTAATGTTTAATAAGAATGCTGTATGGGGACTGAAAGTGTTAGGGTTCGTAATATCGTAATTGAGCACCCGGATCATAATTAAGCAACTCGATCACCATTAACAATTAGACAATTCCAAAAAAATCGCCATAATCAGTATCATTAAACCTCGTCTGTTACCCGATTTTTACAAACAGCCCAAAGAAAATAATAACAAAAAAATAAATATCAAAATAATAGAGTAGAACATTGATAATTCAAAAAAAAACACACTATTGATATTCTAAACCGGATTCTGGGAGACATTATTAATATTATTTAATTGAATTCGGAAAAACAGTGTTGAGATCCTAAACCGAGTGGGGAAAACAGTGTTGAGATCCTAAACCGAGTGAGGAAGACATTTTTGAGATCCTTAAACCGGGTGGGGGAAAACAGTGTTGAGATCCATAAACCGGGTAGGGAAAACATTAATAATATTATAAAATTGAATTGGAGAAAACATTGCCGATATCCTTGAACCGGATTCGGCAAAACAGTATAAATATTCTATAAAAATGGATTCCAGACAGGCGTCCTACAAAAAGATTTTCAAACCACAGGTGTTCAAATAAATGGTTAAAATTTCCGTGATTGGTGCAGGAAATGTTGGTGCGACCACAGTTCAGAGGCTTGCCGAAATGGAACTTGGCGAAATTGTCATGACCGATATAGTGGAGGGGCTACCCCAGGGAAAAGCCCTGGACCTCATGCAGGCGGGAGCCATCTTTGGCTATGATACCGCCATAACGGGCAGCAACGATTACAAAGACATTGCCGACTCGGACCTCGTGATCATCACGGCCGGGATCGCCCGGAAACCCGGCATGAACCGGGAAGACCTGAGAAGTACCAATGCAAAAATAATAAAGGAGGTTTCCGGGAACGTTGCAAAATATGCGCCGGATTCCATCGTGATGAATGTTACGAACCCGCTTGACATAATCACCTATACTGCTTTGAAGGCGACCGGCTTTGAGCCTGAAAAAGTCTTCGGGATGAGTGGAGTCCTGGACGCGGGACGTTTTGCAAGTTTCATCGCAGAGGAACTCGGATGCTCAAAAAAAGATGTGGAAGCCATGGTTATAGGAGGGCACGGAGACCTTATGGTCCCGCTCCCCCAGTACACCACGGTTTCGGGAATTCCACTCACCGAACTCCTTCCGGAAGAAAAGATTGCCCGGCTGGTGGACAGGACCGTGAATGGCGGAGCCGAAATAGTGGATCTCCTCAAGCAGGGAAGCGCTTTTTACGCACCCTCGGCAGCCATTGCCAGAATGGCAGAAGCGGTGTTGAAGGACTCAAAGAGGATACTTCCAGCTTCCGCTTACCTTAAAGGGGAATACGGGCAAGAGGAGATCTACTTCGGTGTTCCCGTAAAACTTGGGGCATCGGGGGTTGAGGAAATCATGGAACTCGAACTCAGCGAGAACCAGTACAAAATTCTCAGGAAGTCAGCAGAAACCATAAGAAAGGTAATCTCAGAGCTGGGGGTCTGAGATATCCCACCTTAACCTGCTGTTTATCCATTTTCCCATCCTTTCCTACGGCAAGTTAAATGCATAATAATTATAAAAATAACTAAAAATTCGCCAACGACTTAGCAAAAAACCTCACAAGATCAAAGGACTCTTCAGTTACAGGATAAATGTAAAAGAAAATTTGGCAAAACTATAACATATATAAGTATGTTTTTCATATAGGATATAGAGAAACATTGAAATTAATTTACAATGTAGGGATATAATGCGCGCAGAACTTACATCACTCTTTGGCTTGAACATATACACCAACGCTGGTGTTTATGTAGGGAAGTTGCAGGACGTTGTGATCGATGTAGAGAGTCAGAAAATCAGCGGACTTGCGGTTTCGGACATCAACAGGGATCTCTTTGACTTGAGCAGCAAAGGCGTCATCATTCCCTACCGGTGGGTAATAACGGCAGCAGATATCATCATAATCCGGGATGTCATCCAGAGATACAAAAAACAGAAAGAAGACTGAAAAATTTACAAAATGTCTATGAAAAGCCGGGAGATCTATGCTGAGATGCGCTGTGTCCCTCCCGTGGTTGTGCGCGCTGACGGCAGGAATTTCAAAAATACGCTTTTAAACCTGGACTTTAGAAAACCCTATGACGAAAGCTTTGCCAGGGCAATGGCGGATACGGTTGAACTCTTTATTAAAAAAAGCGGCATAAGCCCCCTTTTTGCCTACACTTTTTCGGATGAAGTTTCTCTTTTGTTTTTTGACCCCCCTTTTGACGGAAGGATCGAAAAAATTGATTCGGTCACGGCAAGCTATCTGGGAAGCGCACTTACGTTATCCCTGGGACTTGAAGAACCCCTGGCTTTTGACGCAAGGGTTGTTGCCCTGCAAAAAGAAGAAATTCAGGAATACATGCACTGGAGGCAGCTTGAAGCCTGGCGCAATTGTGTTTTCTCCTATGGGTACTATACCTTGAGGAAAGAAGGCATGGGCGGGGCCGAAGCTTCGAAGTTCCTGAGAGGGAAAAGAGAAAGGGACATCCACGAACTGCTTTTTGAAAGGGGAACCAACCTTGCGGCAGTTCCTGCCTGGCAGCGGAGAGGAGTCCTCGTTTACAGGACAGAGTATGAGATTCCGGGTTTCAACCCCGTGCTTGGCCGGGAAACAGGGTCCCTGCGCAGAAGAGTTGTCCAGAACTGGGAAATCCCGAAATTCAAATCCGAAGAAGGGAAAGCGCTATTAGAGAAACTTATTAATAGAAACTGAGTTTTCTGAATACGAAGAAGATTCACGACCAGTACGGATAAGAAGATTTCAGATAATTCCGGCACCGGGAATTTCAGATAAGAAAATTCACGGTCAGAATTCAGGCTTATAATAAAATCACAAGATAAACTTCAGGAATGTAGAGGCAATGGACAGACTTGAGCTTATAAAAAGGAATGTTCAGGAAATCGTAACTGAGGAAGAACTTGAAGAACTTCTCAAGAAAAAAGAAGCCCCCTGCGCATATGTTGGGTATGAACCAAGCGGAAAAATCCACATGGGACATGTCCTTACCGTGAACAAGTTAATCGATTTGCAGAATGCGGGATTCAGGATTACTGTTTTGCTTGCAGACGTGCACGCTTACCTGAACAAGAAGGGAACACTCGAAGAGGTCAGGAAGGTTGCAGATTATAACAAGCGCTGTTTTATTGCTCTCGGGCTTGATGAAGAAAAGACCGATTTCGTATACGGATCGGACTACCAGCTGGGATCCGAGTATATGCTAAACGTGCTCAAGCTTTCCCAGGCAGTGACTCTCAACAGGGCCACAAGGAGCATGGACGAAGTAGGGCGTGCGATGGAAAACCCGATGGTTTCCCAGATGGTCTACCCCCTCATGCAGTCAATTGATATTGCCATGCTCGGAGTAGACGTTGCTGTTGGGGGGATTGACCAGAGGAAGATTCACATGCTTGCCCGTGAAAACCTCAAAGCTCTGGGTTTCCCGACTCCAGTCTGTATCCACACCCCGATTCTCCTGGGCCTCGACGGAACCAAGATGGCTTCTTCAAAGGATAACTTTATTTCCATAGACGACACTGATAAAGACATATACAAAAAATTCAAGAAAGCCTTCTGCAAGATGGGGGATACCGAAGAAAACCCGATCCTTGCCCTTTTCCGCTACCATATCTTCCCGAGATACGAGACAATCGTAATCGAAAGACCGGAAAAGTTCGGAGGGAACCTTATATTCAACAGCTACTCCGAAATGGAAAGCGCCTTTGCAGCCGAAGACCTTCACCCAATGGATCTTAAAAACTCAGCTGCAAAATACATAAACGAGATCCTTGACCCTGTAAGAAAAATTTTACTCTAACTACTTTTGAAAGTTAGGGTATAGGCCCGGGATACTCATTAAAAAATATAAAAGCCCAGGGAAGGAAATACCTCCATAAAATAACAACAACTTTCAGATAAAATATTATATAGACATACAGCATAGAATATTTGAAGGGTTTATTTAGATATTCCGGGTGCTCTTATGAAATATACATATCAGGACTCTACGGAACTGCCTATGCAGCGAGATTTCACTGAGGATATGAAAACGTTCATGGGGGTTACGGCCAGGGTTATTCCCCTGGAGAACTCCATAATAGAAATCAAGTGCAAGAACAAGGAATCTCTACTTGCACTGAGAAACAAAATCGAACAACTAAATCTATTTGAAGAACGTTTCAATTCTCTGGTGAAAAAGCTTGCAGAAGAGATCGACACAGCGGAGACCCGCCCCTGTGTGGACGCAGTCCTAGCAACATGTAGCGAAAATGTAGAGAAAAAGCGGCAAGTATTCGAAACCGAGATTAAAAAGATTGATAGCGGAGCCTCCCTTGAATATCAAAAAATTGAGACCAGCATAGTTGATATAATTAGTCATTTTTTAATTTCAGGTGTCTACGGAGCCGAAAAAAGTTTTGAACTTTCCACAAAAGGAAATACACTTTCGGGACAGATGGAAGGTTCGGTTTCAGGGCTGCAGTACAGGTACAAACTGGGCTTTTCAGAAGAAGGGCTAACCGTTGGGAAACTGATAGGCAGCCTGAGTCTCCCGGGCTGGACAAAGACAGGACTTCTCAGGAAAGAAGAGAAGATAAAAATGCAGGAGCTCTCTGACCTGTTTGTAACTTCCCTGGAGTATGACAGTCAGAAAAACATCCGCCTGACGCTCGAAGACAAAAAAGCGAAAAGGAAGTTCAGGATTGAAGGCGGGGATACAAGGTATTTTGTCTATGATGAAGACAAGGAGATCACAGCCGACAAGGAAATGGGGGCTCTGGTCGACATGGGAAGCCTTGCAAGGATCCCGGAAAAAATCCAGGCATACCTGAAAACAAATATCCGCACCTATTCCCTCACAAATGTCCTCATTGACGAAGAAGATGCCATTTCCAACAACCAGGTCTTTGACTGCCTGAAAGTGATTGCCGAGCAGTACGGGGTAATAGTCAATGAATGCCTCACAAAAGGGCACAACAAAGAGGAAATCAGTATCAAGGTTGAGGAAGCCGACGGAACCAGAACAGAAAAATACATCACCAGAGCCGAAATCTACAACCAGCTTTCCGAAATCGGAAGCGAAGGAGTCGAGCTTGCCGGAATCCTCGGAGTCGACACCAGGGCACAGGTAAAGGACAGCAAATACCTGATCGTCTGAATGGGTTTTTGCTTATATTTCTTTTAATAACCCTTCAGAAGGGGCTTATTTTTGCCCCATGCATTTCAGGCTGCTTTTTTCCGGGGCTTATATTCCGTTTCCCACTTTTTACTTTACCGCTTTTAATTTGACCTGTTAATTTACCGTTTTTAATTTGCTGCTGTTAATTTACCGTTTTTAATTTGCTGCTGTTAAATTACCGTTTTTAATTTGCTGCTGTTAAATTACCCCTTCTAATTTACCGCTCATAATTTACCTCTTTTAGTTCAACTTTTCAATTATGTTCCTGTAATCTGCCATCTTTTCGCCCCACGCCCCTCATTTCCTTATCCTTACGACTTTTCCGCCGTTTGCTCTCTGCAGTTCTTCTGGCGGAACCCTGAGAAGAGAAGTCTCTGAGCCTCCCCCGGCATAGACGAGTTCTTTTTCCGTAACCTTCGGGTCGATAAGGAAAAGGGCTTCAAATCCGAAAGGGGGAGTCCCTCCGCAGGGATAACCGGTTTTTTCAAGGATTTCATCAGGGAGAGCGGTTCTGGGCCTTTCGATACCGAGGATTTTTCCGACCCTTGAAGTGCTGACCCGATCCTCCCCTTTGACAATGCCCACGATCAGGATTCCATCCTTGTCAAGGAGACAGATGCTCTTTACAAAGTCTTCGGGGGATGCCCCGATGGTTTCAGCCGCTTCTTCAACCGAATGACAGGAAGTATTGAAGCTCAGGTGTTCGGCCCTAACACCATTTGCAGAGATGTAATTTTTCATTTTTTCTTCATACATCAAAAAGACCTCGTGGGTGAAATTCAAAATGACTCAAAATACCTCATAACTCAAAACGCCTCAAAAAACTGGACTGAAATACACACGCCGGAAGAAAGTTAAATAAACTTCGATATTCCAGTTACTTGGGGGGATCCATGGAAGCTGAAGATATTCTGGCGATTTTCAAGTTCTCAGCACAGGAAAGGGAAATCCTTTCGAGTTTCGGGATTCAGGAAGATATTTTTCTGCCCCTGCTCCTTTCCCTGAAATCAGGCGGCTCCTGGAGTTACGCCGCGGAGGAGAGCAGGAGCATTGCGGTAAAAGACGTAACAACCTATTATGACGAAGAAAACAATGCCGGCTACACCCTTGAGGAGATCTACCTTTTTATTGACCCTGAAATCGTGAAGCAGGAAGGCAGCGTATACAGGCTCGAAAAATGCGGACGAAAGGGGGAACGAGAGCTTGTTATAAGGCCTTACCGCATGACTCTGAAAGCAAGAAAGATAGTACTTGCACAGGTGGACCCCGGGAAAAAGAAGATATTTATCCGGGAAATGGAGAAAAAAAAGATCTCACTCAAAGGCACCCCTGCATACAGTGCGGCACATGAGCTGGAACACCTTGAAAAAGGGGAAATCCAGGGCCTGCCTCTCTGGAACTTCGAGTATATCCCACAGTCCTGAGCCTGCATATCCGGAATCATATAAAAAACCCTGACATCCGGCAAAAACCCTGAAACCCAGAACCGGTTAAAAAAATAAAGACATGTATATATAAATCCCAGGCAAGACAATCTATTGTCATGGGGGAGCAAGACGAGGAGGAAAATAGAAAAGAAGATGCCGGAATTGCACTCGCAGGAGGATGGTTAGTCGGAAGTGGAATCGGAATCATTTTAGGAGACGTAAAACTCGGGCTCGCACTGGGGGCTGGGCTTGGAGTTGTCCTGGGACTGCTGAGGATGACGTACGCAAGAACAGAGAAGTTTTGAGAGATTCCCAACTGCCATTTCCAGGGAAACTTCCAAAATTTTAGCTTGGGATTACGTCCTGTAACTTTATTCAGCAAAAAAAATGAGAAGTTTTATTTCTATGACTTATATAATTACCTGAGTTATAAGATATTGATAGACCAGACGTTTCTATTTCTGGCAAAGGGGGGCAAGAGATAATGAAAATGAAGGTCGCTTTTTAGTATTCATCTATTATAGTAACACTGATAACTCTTGTATTTATTTCAATGATGCCCGGAACAGTATCTGCGGCGGACGAGGATGACATGGATCCCGGAGACGGAGATGATTTACCCATGGAAACCTTTCCGGACCTTGTTATCGAAAGTATCTCATGGGAGCCAGAGATTCCGGAACCTGGAGAAACGGTAACTATAACAGCAACTGTAAAAAACCAGGGAACAACAAAATCGGAAGATGCAGACCTGGCATACAATATTGACGGAATCGGGATAGGGGAAAGAGAAATACCGGAACTCGATCCAGGCTCAAGTTCTCAGATCTCTGAAACATGGACACCGAGTACGGAAGGAACAGTGAATCTCCTGGTATGGGCAGATTCAAAAGATGACGTTTACGAAAGCGATGAATGGAACAACGTAAAAACAGAATCAATAGAAGTAAAAAAAGAAACGTATCCGGACCTGATAATCGAAACAATTTCCTGCGAACCGACCGAGCCGGAGATAGGCCAAACGGCAATCATAACAGTGACAGTAAAGAACCAGGGAAATGAGAGATCGGGTCAGACAAATCTTGCATTCTACAACTATGAGGTGGGAAGTTATGTCGGGACTTATGCAGAGGAAGGAGATGTACCCGAACTAACTCCGGAATCGAGTTCTTCAATCTCATTTGAATGGACCCCGGAAACCGAAGGGACAGCGGAGATAAGGGTTGTAGTAGATTCCGATAATGTGATTCTTGAAAGCGATGAGGAGAACAACGAAAAAACAGAGTACATAACTACAAAAAAGAAAATGTTTCCTGACCTCACAATCGGGGCACTTTCGGTGGAACCCGGCAACCCGGAAACGGGAGAGACGGTAAGCATGGTAGTGACGGTAAGAAACCGGGGAAATGGGGAATCCGAACCGACAAATCTCGCTTTCTACGTTAATGAAGGATATGTCGGAGAGGTCCAGTTGCCGGAACTTGCCGCAAAATCAAGCCTTTCCACATCATACCTATGGGTTCCGGAAACCGAAGGAATCAAGTGGATAAGGGTAAAAGTGGATGATGATGACCTGGTTCTTGAAAGTAATGAATGGAACAACGGTGAATCAGATTACGTAGTCGTGGAAAAACAAACATCTCCGGACCTGGTAATTGAAGCACTCACAGCGGAACCAGCTAATCCTGAACCTGGAGACACGGTAACCATAACGGCGACTGTCAGAAACCGGGGAACGGAAAAATCCGAAGAGACAGACCTGGCGTACTATATTGGCGGGACCAGAACGGGAGAGAGAATAATACCCGGGATTGAACCGGGATCGAGTTCACTGATATCATTTGCATGGACACCGGATACGGTAGGAGCAGTGGATATCCGGGCACAGGCAGATGCAGGGGATAAAGTTGCCGAAAGTGATGAAGGAAACAACGAAAAAACAGTATCAATAGAGGTAGCAAAACAAACATCTCCGGACCTGCTAATCGAAGCACTCACAGCGGAACCAGCTAATCCTGAACCTGGAGACACGGTAACCATAACGGCGACTGTCAGAAACCGGGGAACGGAAAAATCCGAAGAGACAGACCTGGCGTACTATATTGGCGGGACCAGAACGGGAGAGAGAATAATACCCGGGATTGAACCGGGATCGAGTTCACTGATATCATTTGCATGGACACCGGATACGGTAGGAGCAGTGGATATCCGGGCACAGGCAGATGCAGGGGATAAAGTTGCCGAAAGTGATGAAGGAAACAACGAAAAAACAGTATCAATAGAGGTAGCAAAACAAACATCTCCGGACCTGGTAATCGAAGACCTCAAAGCGGAACCAGCTAATCCAGAGCCAGGAGAGACTGTAAGCATTACAGCAACAGTAAGAAACCGGGGAACGGAAAAATCCGAAGAGACGGACCTTGCATACTATATTGGCGGGACCAGAACGGGAGAGAGAATAATACCCGGGATTGAACCGGGATCGAGTTCACAGATATCATTTGCATGGACCCCGGCTACTGGAGGAACAGTGAATATCCTGGCACAGGCGGATGCAGGAAATCACGTTATAGAAAGTGATGAAGAAAACAACGAAAAAACAGTATCAATAGAAGTAGGAGAACAAACATTCCCGGACCTGGTAATCGAAGGCCTCACAGCGGAACCGACTAATCCTGAACCAGGAGACACGGTAACTATAACGGCAGTTGTAAAAAACCAGGGCACAGGAAAATCCGGAGAGACGGACCTGGTTTACTATATTGCAGAGAGTGAGACGGAAGAGAGAACAATACCAGAGCTTGAGCCCGAATCGAGTTCATCGGTGTCATTTACATGGACACCGAATACGGAAGGAACAGTGGATATACGGGTACATGCAGATTCAGGGGGTCACGTTTCCGAAAGTGAGGAAGGTAACAACGAAAAAACAATATCAATAGAGGTAACAACACAAACATCTCCGGATCTGCTAGTCGAAGACCTCTCCTGGGAACCTTCCGACCCAGAAACCGGAACGCCTTTAAACTTCACCCTGAAGGTGAAAAACCAGGGCCTGGCAGTTTCCCCGGAAAGTACTGCGAGATATTATATCAACGGGACTCCCATGGGTGACATCTCCATTCCGTTACTTTTCGCAGGGTCGGATACGAGTGCCGAATTTTCCCTGACCCCCGATAAAGAAGGAGTCATGGAGGTAAAGGTACTCGTAGACTTTGAGAACAGGGTGCTTGAAAGTGATGAGACAAACAACGAAGTCACGAAAGAAGTAGGCGTGAGAACAGCGCCCGTTGAGTACCCTGACCTGCTTATAGAGTCACTTACCTGGACACCGGAAAAGCCCAAACCCGCTGAGAGTGTAGCTTTTACGGTAACGGTGAAAAATACGGGCACTGCAGTTTCGGAAGGAACCGTTCTTGAATACGAAATTGACGGAACAACTGGAGGGAACCTGACAGTACCGGCACTTTCTGCGGGGGAGACGTCAGGAGGAACGTTTTCCTGGGTAGCTGGGGATGAAGGGGAAATAGAAATAAGAGCGATTGTAGACAGCGGGAATACGGTGCCTGAAAGCAGTGAAACAAACAATGAAATCACAAAGACCGTTACTGTCTCTAAAGAAACCGTAGTTACTTC
Source organism: Methanobacteriota archaeon (assembly GCA_016841625.1). Lineage (GTDB taxonomy): Archaea > Halobacteriota > Methanosarcinia > Methanosarcinales > Methanosarcinaceae > MTP4. Next base: position 138,716 of record JAENYU010000001.1, on the reverse strand, counting down.
AAGTGGAGGAGGCGGAGGTTCTTCAAGCTCTTCCAGTTCAAGCAGCTCGGGAGGCTCAAAAGAACCTGCCAAAAACATCGAAGTAAAAGAACTTTCCACCAGGCACATCATCAACGGCTACCATGTCAAGTACGAGTTCCCTGCGGACGTCACATGCATTACCATTATAGAATTCGATCCCAGGAGGACTTTTAAGAAGACAACCACCATTGTAGAAGTGCTCAAGGAAAAATCCATCTTCGCCTCGAAACTTCCGCCCGGAAGGATATACAAAAACCTGAACATCTGGGTAGGGGACAAGGGAGCCGGGAGTCCGGAAGTTCTCGATAACGCATATATCGACTTCAGAGTGGAAAAAAGCTGGGTTGAAAAGAACGTGGTCAACGAATCCCTGATAACCCTGCTCCGCTACGACAAAAATTGGAACCCTCTTGAAACCGAGAAAATGGGAGAGGACGAGCAATACATCTACTTTAAGACCAAAACCCCCGGTTTCTCTCCCTTTGCAATAAGCGAATACACGGGTGAAGAGGAAGAAACAACCGAAGACCCTGGAGGGGAACTTAAAGGAGAACTTAAAGGAGAACTTAAAGGAGTACCCAGCAGCCTCGGAGAATTCGAAGAAGATGGGGTCGTTAACGGGAGTGCGGAAAAAGAAGAAAATGGTGAAGAAAAGAAACCAATCGGGAAGGCGAAAGTGCTTATGGTAATTTCACTGCCCATATTCATGATCCTTGTTGAAGTCCTGGTTTTGAAGAAAAGAGACTAAAGCTCTTCTCTTTTCTATTTTCTTCTTTATTTTGTCATTCTATTTTTCAGTTAGTTCACTATACTTTTTAGTTAGTCTATCACACTTTTCAGTTAGTTCACCGAACATGTTCGGACTGCGGGCAAGAAACAGAAGTGCCTTTCGTACCGGACCCGGACAGACCGGTCTACTGCAGGGACTGCCTGCCAAACCACGGAAAACCCAGAAGATTCTGAGGACAGCCGCTTTCAAAACTGTGGCGGTTTCGGTTTCACGATTCCGATGGTGTTAGAAAATAACAAATCAGCCCCGCGGTTAGGCATGCACAAATCCTGCCATAACCGGATCTTTTTTTAGAAGGTTGTAGCAGCTTCAAACCGGCATGTCATTTTTAACAAGCTTATCCTTTCAAATCGGATTATCGTCTTAAACCAGCTTATCATTCCAAATCGGTTTATCCTTTCAGATCGGTTTATCGTTTTTAACCAGTTTATCGTTTTTAACCAGTTTATCCTTTTAAAGCAGTTTATCCTTTCAAATCGGTTTATCGCCTCAAACCAGTTTTCTTTCTGCAAGTATTGCCCCGATTGCCGAGCCGATGATACCTATTATGGCAGTATGGGCCACCAGGATCAGCGTGATTACAACGCCGGATACCGCTACAAATCCGCCCAGTACGGGAATATCACTGAGCACGGCTCCGAGAAAACCTGCCAGAAGGAAACCCGGGACCACCATAAAGACAGTCATCAGGATCCCTGATTTAAGCCCCCCTCCAAAGCCTCCGTCGGCCACGTAGCCGCCAAGAAGACCTCCGAGGAAAGGAGCGATTACATTCACGCCGGGAATGAAATAAAAGATAGTGGTACAGACCAGGCCTACAAGTGCACCTTTTATGCTTTCACCCATTTATTCTCAATCTCCAGATTTATTTTTCCGGATACGGGCATTATTTTCCGTATATAGGTAGTTCTGGGTATCAATCCATTAAATCTATTTCTACAAAAAGAGCTTAAAAAGAGCTTTTAGCAGGGCTCCTGTCCGGGAAACAGAAGCCTAATATAAACGGAGCCCCCAAGACTCTATGGGGATACAATTCATGACGGAAGACTGCCTTTTTTGCAAAATCATATCAGGAGAGATCCCTTCATACAGGGTCTATGAAGACGAAGCTGTGTATGCATTTCTTGACATCAACCCGGCAAGCGAAGGGCACACGCTGGTTGCCCCAAAGAAGCACTTTAACAGTTTCACGGACCTGGGATTGGAAGACATTGCAGCACTTTTTGAAGCTGCAAGAAAAGTTACACTTGCCCTTGAAAAAGCTTTTTCGGCTAACGGGATGAATATAGGGGTCAACAACGGAGAGGTTGCCGGGCAGGAAGTCCCCCATGTCCACGTCCACGTGATCCCCAGAAAGAAAGGAGACGGAGGAAGAGGGATCAAATCAATCGTCTGGGCAGAGCCAGATACCGCCAACCTGGAAGGGGTGGCTGAAAAGATCAGGAAAGCATTTTGAGACCGGAAGCGTTCTGAGATAGAAGACATACTGAAACCGGAGCGTTCTGAGAAAGAAAACATACTGAGGCGGAAAAGGTTCTGAAAAGCTAGAACTTGTTTTGTAATGTTTCCGCTTTCCAGGGAATATAACCCTTTTGGAAGTTGTACAGTCTGTTCACTGGCAAGATTTTGACTACGAAACCATAATATATTTTTTGAAATATACTGAATGTAGGGGAGGAACTGAATTAGTAGTACAAACCTCCCTTTATTCATTGCTTTTGGGGAAAGAGCATGGCAGAAATGGAAATTGACGTCAGGGGGGAGACCTGCCCGGTCCCGCTTGTGGAGTGCCGAAAAGCGCTCAAAAAGGCCTCACCGGGGGACCTTGTGATTATAAAAGGCACGCATCCCGCATCCAAAAAAGAAATACCCATGGCCTGCGAGGTAATGGGGCTTGAGATACTCGGGATCGAAGACAAGGAAAAAGGAAAAGAGTGGGAGATAAAGATCCGGAGATAAGCCCGGGAAAGGGAGTGAGCATGGGGGAAAAGGCAGTCCTGGTCCTGCACAGCGGGGACATGGACAAGGTGTACAGCGCACTCATAATAGGAAACGGAGCCCTGGCAATGGGCATGGAAGCTTCCATATACTTCACCTTCTGGGGGCTCATGAGACTGAAAAAGGGAGGACTTGAAAAAGGCCCGCTTTCCAAGATGCACATGCTGGGTATGGGGAAGTGGATGGTCAAAAAGAGGATGAACAAAGCCAACGTAGCTCCCCTTGAAAAACTCATGAACGACTTCAAGGAACTTGGGGGAAAGATCATCGCCTGTGAAATGACCATGGAGATCATGGGCATAAAGAAAGAAGAGCTTCGTGCGGACTGGATAGACGAGTGGGGAGCTGTGGGGACCTATGTCTATGAGGCAAGGGATGCCAACATAACGCTCTTTATCTGAAGCCCTGGACCTTTGAAACCCTGAACCTTAATTTCCGAAATTCAGGGAATCCGGAACTCTGGAATGTGCCGGGGTTCTATTGCATCATTGGGGTTCTCAGCATGGCAAGGGATCTTTAGCGTGATCGAGGTTCTCAAAGTTATCAGGGTTCTTTAGAGGTATCAGGGCACCTGACAATAATCCCGGTACTATCTGAAATTTACTCTTAAACTTAATTTTATCCGAACTTTATCATATCCTGGGAGGGGTAAAAATATTTGAAGAAATGACCTATCTTGACAATTCCGCCTGCACCCGGCTGGACGAAAGGGTGTTTGAGGCAATGAAACCGTACTTTTTTGATACTTACGCAGTGGCGACATCCGAATTCGGGTACTCGATGGGAATCGAAGCAAAAGAAGGGCTTGAACAGGCCAGGGAAGGCATCGCTTCCAGACTCGGCGCAGATCCCGGGGAAATAGTCTTTACCTCAGGGTCAACGGAGTCGAGCAACATGGCTCTGAAAGGAGTGGTAGCGGCTCTGAAGGAGAAAAAAGGGAAGCACATCATCGTCTCAAAGATCGAGGATTTCCCGGTGCTGAACACGGCAAAAGCCCTGGAAAAGCAAGGTTTTGACGTGACCTTCCTGGAAGTGGACCCTGAGGGTTTCGTAAACCTGGATGAGCTGGAAAAGGCTATCACTGACGAAACGATCCTGATCTCGGTCCAGCAGGGCAACCAGGAGATCGGGACTGTTCAGGACCTGAAAGCCGTTTCCGAGATATGTGAAGCAAAGGACGTGCTCCTGCACACCGACGCCACCCACAGCTTTACACGGTTGCCCCTGGACGTAAAGGAGCTACCCGTGGACCTGGTCACCACAGCTGCCCACACCATCCACGGTCCGAGGGGGATAGGAGCGCTTTACATCCGGGAAGGAACACCCATCCACAAGTTCATGGACGGTGGGTTCCAGGAGTCCAACAGGCGGGCCGGAGTCGAGAACATCCCCGGAGCCGTTGGCTTTGCAAAAGCCGCGGAACTTGTAACCCCGGAAGAAACCCGAAAGCTCCAGGCTATGCGAGACCGGGTGATCGAGCAGGCACTTGCCGAAATCCCCAGGGTCACCCTGAACGGGAGCAGGGAGAAGCGTCTGCCTCAGAACGCGAACCTGACCTTCCACTACGTGGAGGGGGAATCGATTACCCTGCACATGGACATGAGAGGCTTTGCCCTGAGCACGGGTTCGGCCTGTTTTTCCCGCTCCCTGGAAGCCAGCCATGTGATCATGGGCATAGGAGGGGACCACGAGAGGGCACACGGCTCAGTGCGCTTTACTTTCGGGCGCTACAACAGCATGGAAGATGCGGATGCTGTAATCGATGCTATGAGTGAAGTGGTAGCCAGGCTCCGGGTAATCAGCCCTCTGGTTGAGAAATAAGCCGGGAAAATAAAGGATAAGGGAGAGAGGAAAGGTGAGAAAATGAAGTTTCCGTACAGTGAAAAGGTGCTTGAGCACTTCAGGAATCCCAGGAATGTGGGGAAAATCGAAGATCCGGATGGGAAAGGGCTGGAAGGGAGCCCCGCCTGCGGGGACATGGTTGCTGTTTACATCAAGGTGGAACCCGAAACAAAAGTTATCGAGGACGTAAAATTCGAGTCCTACGGCTGCGCCTCAAACATCGCCACAGGGTCGGTGATAACGGAACTTGCAAAAGGCAAAACCCTGGAAGAAGCCAAAAAAATAACCTGGAAACAGGCGTCTGAGGAACTTGGGGGACTGCCCCCGATCAAAGCCCACTGTTCCGTGCTTGCCGTTGAGGGCCTGCGGGCCGCAATCCGCGACTATGAAGAAAAGCACGGGCTTGTGGCAGAAAGAGAAGAAACTACCCCTGAAGTTGTCCGGCGGAGGCTTAAGCACGTAATGAACCCCCTCACCGGCCTGGACATCATCCGGACAGAACTCATCCTGAAAACCACCGTGGAAGACGGGGTGATAAGAGTGGTGGTAGACCTGCCTTCAGACCACCAGTTTGCCTCCGCCATCAAGGAGGACATAACAGAAAAACTGGGATCGTTATGGGACGTGGAGCGGGTAGAAGTCGTGTTTACGGCATGAGGAAAAACGGGAAAAATTATTGCATCGGATTTACGATAGTTGTGGCTCTGTTGCTCTGGATCGGCTTTTTCAGCGGCTGTCTCGAAAAAGAACCAGAAAGCTCTCCAGAAACCGGATACCTGGAGGCAAACATCACAATAGGCCCATTGTGTCCCGTAGAACCCTGTGATATCCCGGAAGAACAAAAAGCCGAAATATATTCCGCAAGAACAATTCAGATATATGCCAAAAACCGGGAAAAAGCTGTCAAAGAACTCAGCCCGGACCCGGACGGGCACATAAAAACGGAGCTTGAAACAGGGGTATACATCGTTGAAATGAAGCCCCTGGGAATAGACAGGACGGCAGCCCTGCCCGCAGAAATCCGGATTTCCCCAGGAGAAACAACATATCTTGATATTTCAATCGACACGGGTATAAGATAAGCACAAGACACAGCACAGGCAAAATCCCGTCAGAATACCCGATATCAAGAATCATGCCTTCGGAAAGCATACCCATCATTTTTCCGGGTTCGAGGTTCACAAGGAAAAAGCCCTGCATGCCTTCTATTTCCTCAGGGTTTTCCCTTTCCTGCTTCATGCCGGTCAGGATTGTGCGTTTATGGGCTCCGAAACCGAACATTGAGTTTGACCAGTTTATCGGACTTCGGGACATCTTCAACGAGTTCTATTGTCCTGCCCGGATGTCGATCTTTTCGAAATCATCATAAGAGATGCCCGGTTTTACAGGAGCTGATTTTATTTATTCCATAGATTCAGGATTTCTAAGGAACTTATTTATGTTTTACGTGTTGTGTTTTGATTTAAACCATTAGTAAAAAAATGCCCGATAGAGAAGAAGTGAAAACGATGGCTGATTACGTCCACGGATATTCTGAAAGGGAATCTTCCCGCCTGGCTGACCAGGCCGGCACACTCGAAAAACTCCTCTACCACGACACAGTCTACCCTGCCGGGGCAAAGGTGCTGGAAGCAGGCTGCGGGGTAGGGGCACAGACAGTGATCCTGGCGAAAAATAACCCTGAAGCTGAAATTACTTCGGTTGACATTTCCCCGGATTCCCTTGGAAAAGCCAGGGAAAAAGTGGAAAAGGAAAGGATCTCAAACGTCTCCTTCCGGCAGGCAGACATTTTCTCCCTTCCCTTCGAAGAAGAAAGCTTTGACCACGTTTTTGTCTGTTTTGTGCTTGAACACCTTCAGGAACCGTTAAAAGCCTTTGAAAATCTGAAAAATGTCCTGAAACCTGGGGGCACGATTACCGTTGTTGAGGGAGACCACGGGTCCTGTTACTTCTACCCGGAAGGAAAAATGGGTGTTGAAGCCTGGAACTGCCTTATCAAGGTACAGGCACACATGGCCGGGGATTCCCTTATCGGAAGAAAGCTTTACCCCCTCCTGCGGGAGGCAGGATTCAAAGACGTGAAAGTCGAGCCCAGGATGGTCTATGTCGATTCAAGCAAACCGGAACTTGTAGATGGCTTTATCCGGAAGACCATCATCCCCATGGTAGAGGGAGTAAAAGAACAGGCCCTTGAAATGGGAATAACGGACAAAAAAAAGTGGGAAAAAGGAATCGAGGAACTTCACGAAACCGCAGGACCGGACGGGACATTCTGCTATACTTTTTTCAAAGGCAGGGGAAAGAAGCAAAAGGAAATCATTCCTCGAACAACCTAACAACCTCTTTCAACATTTTCCGGATCGGAATCTGCTGGGGGCACCTTTCTTCACACTGCCCGCATTCCGTGCAGTTGGAAGCCCACCTGTCTTCAGGCACTAAGATCCTGTAGACCTTTCTGGCCCCTTCCGGGTCATCGAACATTGCCGCATTGTTCAGGTGCTTGAAGTTCTGGGAAATATTCACGCCTTCCGGACAGGGCATGCAGTACCTGCAGCCTGTACAGTTAACCTTCATCCGGGATTCGTAGATTTCCCTGGCTCTGGCGATCACAGCTTTTTCGGCTTCAGTAAGAGAATTCGAGTAACCTCCATCCGCAACCCTTATGTTTTCTTCCACCTGCGCCATATCCGACATCCCGCTAAGGACAACGCTGATCTCGGGATAGTCCCAGAGGTAGCGCAGCCCCCACTCTGCAGGGCTCCTTCTGACCTCTGCCGATGCCCAGATTTCCTGAACCTCAGGAGGGACACTTGAGACCAGGCTGCCTCCGCGCAGGGGTTCCATAATAACAAGTCCGAGACCCCTTGAAGCCGCGTACATCAAGCCTTCTTTACCCGCCTGGTAATCCTCGTCCATATAGTTGAACTGGATCTGGCAGAAGGTCCAGGGGTAGGAGTCAACGATTTCCTTGAAAACTTCAGGGTCGTCGTGAAAAGAAAAACCTGCATACCTGATCCTCCCGTCCCTGAGGGCGGAGTCCAGGAAATCGAAAATCCCGTGTTTTTTTACGTTTTCCCAGAAGTCCCTGTTAAGCCCGTGCACCAGATAGAAATCAATGTAATTGGTTCGGAGCTTTTCGAGCTGCTCGTCAAGGTAGCGGTCCATGTCCTCCCGGCTCCTGATAAGCCAGCTCGGGAGTTTTGTTGCAAGATAGACCTTTTCCCTGTACCCGTCCTGCAGCACTTTCCCTACAAAAGGCTCGCTCATGCCCCTGTGATAGGGATAGGCAGTATCGATATAATTGACACCGCTATCGATGGCGTAGCGGACCATTTTTGTTGCTCTTCCCTCATCGATCTTTGAGTCGTCCCCCCCGATTATCGGAAACCTCATGCATCCGAAGCCGAGGATTGAAACCTTTTCAGAAGTCTGGCCGAATTTCCGGTATAGCATGTTTTCCCCCTGAGTTTGCAAAGTGATTAATTTTTGTACCCTCTGGCTTTTTGTCTGCAGCACAGATAACTATTGTGGGTTCGATCCTCCACCACTTAGAAATAGTAAAAAAGATGGCTGAAACTTAAGGATAAATTAAAAACAGAAAGGGATACAGAAAAAACCGGGACTGATGAGGACCCGAAATTCGACCCAAAAGAGAGAAAAAAAGCCAGGCTCAGATTCCTGAAAATCCCACAAGATTGATTTCAAATATCTTTGAAACAAGCCTTAAATAATAAAAATATCATAATAAGTATATCACCTTAACAGCGTGAACCTTTCGAACAAACCAACACCAAAAAAGGAGCTACCCCCATGAAAATGCTGGAAGAATTTTTTCCTGAGTTCACCCAGAAGCTGGACGAAATCGATGAGCTCTACGCCGAAAAACGGATGATTGACGAAAAGACCTATCAGTTTATTTGCTTTGCCCTCTCGATCAAAGGCAGGTCAAAACCCTGCGTCCTGAAGCACTTCAAAGGTGCCCTCGAAGCCGGGGCCACGGTCAAGGAACTTTCCTACATCTTTGCCCTGGTAATGCGGGAAGCCGCAGGTGCCGACGACTGCTGGACCCACGATGTTATCGGGGACTGGAGAGAGATTTTGAAAGGAAACGTTTCCTGCGGCTGCGCAGGGGATGAAGAGTAAGTACATATACATTCCAATTAACTCATTCCTGAGTTGACCTGAGATTCAAAAAATAATGAGGGCCGAAATTCAAGCCAACACTTTTGCACCAGTCGCCGGGCGGAGTTTTTGCAGCCTTCTTTATTTTTTGGATATATATTTCACCCGATTCATATACCAAACTGTTGTATCCCAAACCCAATTCCTTTCAGGTTCGAAGCCTTCCAGACCATAAAAACTACTCTGGCCTGAAAAGAGATGCCTTTCTTTCTCATTTTCGATATCATCTGTTATTTTCCGAAAAGAATCAAAAACGGGGGGGGTCATTCCCTGTAAACCCCTTCTCCCGTGATAAAATCTCCATCTGCCGGACTCCAGCCGTCCTGCGGGCCGATCAGCCGGGCAGTTACCCTGTCACTGTATTCATTATACTTCCAGCCGTAAATCCACCACTCATTCGAACCCCTCAAAGAAACCGAGATCTGGACCTCGGCCTCAGGAGAGCTGTCATACTGTGCATATACCCGGCTTTCATAATCAAAATATTCAGGATTAATGTGCTCGGGGGGAGGAACTGTAGGACCTTTTTCGGAGATCCTGAGCTTATATCTGGGCAGCAGTAAGGGTTCATTACCTTCAGGAGACCTCGTATTAATCAGATGGTCAGCCTTCAGAGAGGTTCCAAAGTCAACAGGGACAAGGACAGGGGTTTCTACCGAGTACTCGGGAGATTCCGCGAACTGCCCTTCCTCCGGAAGCTCGCTTTCAGGGCCCTCGGGTTCGGGGATGGGAATAGGAAGGGAATGATAAACCGGCTTAATTTCGCCAGCTTCGATTTTGAGCATTAACCCGTGCCTGGTATCCTCGAGGCTGAGATTCCAGTCCGAAGGCTTATTGTAATAATCACCGCTCACGATCTCCACCCAGACCGCGGATTCGTTTGCAAAAACAGGAACAGGCAAATACAGGGTTACGTTTTCCAGGGAACTGTCGGCTGTGATGCTTATATCATATTCGTAATTACTCACGAGGCTGTCTTCATAAGTTTTAGTTGATTGATGTCCCACCAGGGCGAATAACACAACAAGAAACAAAGCAAATGCACCGATAACTTTTAACCATTTGTTCATAGATTGCACCAGAAAATGTCACTATTTGTTATTTTTCATCAACTGTATATAAATTTCCTTTTATTCATAACTTTAAGCCCCTTGAGCGGGTTTCCTCCGGATGATTATGCTCTAACCCGTACACAATAGAAATATTTAACAATCTTTATGAAGAAACACTTAGTTTCTTACAACTTGATAAATGCTTATTCTCTATTATTTCAGAGATGAAAACTATTAATCCGGATACAAAACTATTTAATAAGTGGAGTATAATTTTTTAATATGTTGGGGGATGAAGTTATTAGTCCAAACACAAAAAACCTTTTTTCACCGCCTCCAATCCTGAAGGGGTACATGTACGGGGCAGAGGAAGCCTATGGAGCCAGGGACTCGAACAGGCTTCTGGCTATCCGCCTTGAAACAAACACGTCATGCAACCTCCGATGCCGCTACTGCTATGCACAGAGCGGAGGAGATTCAATAAAAGTAGCTGATTTCGATGTCCTTAAACGGGTTATTTCCGAGGCAAAGGAACTAGGTATAAAGTCCGTGGTTGTGATCGGAGGGGGAGAGCCTACCCTTTACCCGAAGTTCAGGGAATTGATAGCTTATATCGACTCCCTCGGGATCATACCCATGCTGTTTTCCAATACTATTTTGATGACAAAGGAACTCGCAGACTTCCTTTACAAACACAACGCCTCCGTAATGGGAAAGCTCGATTCCCTCCGGCCTGAAGTGCAGGATTACCTGGCAGGGAGGGAAGGAGTTTCCCGTGAGATCAGAACCGGGCTTGAAAACCTCATGAAAGCGGGATTTGCCAGACCCGATTCCCCGGGAGAGGTCAGGCTCGGAGTCTCTTTCGTGAGCAACAAAATGAACCTCGGGGAAATCGAGGAGATCTGGCACTTCTGCCGGCAGAACAACATCTTCCCGAACATGGAAATCCTGACGCCCACAGGCAGGGCAAACGACGAACTGGCAGACCAGATGCTCAATGCCGAAGAGATACGGAAATACAAGCTTAAGCTGCTGGAAATCGACAGGGAACACTACGGCCTGGACTGGCTGCCCTACACGCCGATCACCGCAAGCGGCTGCCTTCAGCACCTCTACAGCCTTTACATCAACATCGACGGAAACATCCGGCCCTGTGCGCCTACCAAACTTGACGAGCATCCGGCCCTGAAAGTGGAAGGAGAATACCCCTGCAACGTGAACAAAATGAGCCTGAAAGAAATCTACGACTCCGAACTCTTCACCTATGTCCGGAACATCGATAAAGTCCTTGAAGGCAGGTGCGGGAACTGCGAACACCTGGACGAATGCATCGGATGCCGCGGGTACGCCTACAGCGTGGGAATAAATGAAGGAATGGAACCCCTGGAAGCCCTTCGGATGGAGTGCCAGCAGTGCTTTAAACAGGATTGCCTGGAAAATGAGATGCCCTAAAAAACAAAAGCAGGCATACTGTACCGGAATTCCAGAGACAGGACGGATTGAGAGAAGAAAAGAATTAAGGAAAGGATTAAGGGAAGGATTAGGGGAAAAAGGATAAGGATAGTACAGGGGGAGGAATAGCTTGCAGGGAAAGGTACGATTAGGACAGGATTCCGGGAACGAAAAAAAAATAGTACTGATAGACGAGAAAGCCCTTGAAGAGAAACTGTATGAAAACCTCAAAAGAAAAGAACTGCCCGATTACCTCCTGTACACAGGTTTCGGAGGAGCAAGAAACTGGCTTAACCTTGACGAATCCAGGACATTCCCGGTGGCAAGGAAACTCACGGGCCTGCTGGAGGAAAACATCGATTCAATAGTGAATTTCATTCCCACAGGCATGAGCATGGTAAGCGTCGGGGTCGGAAAAGGAGAGAAGGAAAGGATCATTCTTGAAAAACTCGTCAGGAAAAATGAAGCAGAAGAATCCTGCGACGCAGGAGAAAAAAAGCCAATCCACTACTACCCTATCGACATAAACACCCAGATGGTGGACATGGCCCTGGAAAACGTCCAGAACCTTCCTGTGGAAAAAAAAGGAATCGTGGGATTTATCGAGAATATGCCGCTCCTGAAAAACCACTGGCACCTTCCGGTCCTGTTCTGCATCCTGGGAAATACATTTTGCAACTACGAACCGGATTTTATCCTTAAACTTGTAGAAGAAAACCTGGAGTCCGGAGACCTCTTCATGTTCGATGCCCATATCCTTCCCGGCCAGAGCGGAAGCGAAGAGGGACGGTCCGCAAGAAACACGGTCATAGGGACATATTCTTCGAGGGAGAATGCACTCTTCAACATGTACCCGCTGCTTCACTACGGCATGGTCCCGGAAGACTTCGATTTCGAGCTTTTGTTCAAACATGTGCACTCCAGAATAGGGCCGCTTTACAGGACCCGCAAGACCCTGAGTATCCTGAGAGACACCGAGATCACGCTTGGTCCCGGAACCGTGAAATTTAAGGAAGGGGACATCATCCGGATGGGGTTCACCTACAAATATACCTTTGATCAGCTCACCGCTTTCCTGGACGCCTGGGGGTTTGACATCCTCAGAAAGTTCCTGAGTGAAGACCGGACCAACACTATAATACTTGCCAGGAAGCGCACATGATAAAACCCGATAAGGGGGGTAATGATAATGGGTTGCCAGCTAGAAAAACCGGACAGTACGGAAAAGACCAAAACGTGCATTGCTTACGGCTGTGACGATCTCGGAAGATTGAAAAGCGTACTTTTGCATACTCCGGGAGAGGAACTCTCCCTGATAAACGAATCAAATTATAAATACTGGCTATATGACAAAGTCCCGGACATCCCCGGCTACATTGAAGAGCACCGGCAATATAGGGAACTGCTCGAGTCAAACGGGGTAAAGGTCCACGAACTCTCCGATTATGTGGAAGAAAACAAAGCCCTGATCGGAAAAATGCCCAACCTTACTTTCCTGCACGATACGGCAGTGATCTCCGAAAAAGGGGCCATGCTTTCCAGAATGCGCCCGCCTGCCCGGGAAAATGAGGAAGTTGTCGTAAAAGAAGCCTTGAACAGGCTTGGGATTCCCATCCTGAATGAGTTCAACGGCAGCAACGGCTTTTTCGAAGGCTGCCTCCTGCTTTCGAAGGATACCATTTTTGTAGCGGAAACCGAAAGGCACACATACTCGTTTGTCAGAGAATTCGTCTCAAACATCCTGAATGAGTTTAAAGAAGTAATCTATGCCCACATTCCCAAAGCCAGGCGATATATGCACCCTGACACCATATTCAACAGGATCAGGGAAGACCTGGCCCTGGCATACCTTCCTGCCTTTGAAGAGACCTGCCTCTTCACCCGGGACTCCCGGGAAGAAATCAATTTTGCAGAATTCATGCAGCAGCGAGGCATGGAAATCATCCCGGTCTCGGATTCCGAACAGAGCCGCCTGGGATGTTCCTTCGTGCCTCTTGAGAGCGGCACTATTTTCCACTACGACATAGCCCTTGATAGTGAAACAAAGAAAGCCCTGGCTGAAGAAGGCGTGGAAATCATTCCTTTCCACCCGGAAGCCCTCCGTGCAGGAGGGGGAAGTCTCCGCTGCCATACCCTGAGATTGTGCCGACGAAAGGATTGAACGGGGCAGGGGAAACGAAGTAGGGAAATAAGGCAACGGAAACGAAGCAGGGGAAACGAGGCAACAAAAACGAGGTAGGGAAGAAACATTGCCGTATCCAACAGCCATTCCGGCAGAAAAAAAAAGAAAAAATCAGAACGCATAGTCAAGGAGAATCGAAACCGCATAGACAAGCAGTGAGGCGTGATAGAGGGGGAGGGCAAACAGGCCCGCCTTCGGACTCTTTTCTTTTAGGAGCTTATAGTTCGCAATTACGATCAGGCCAGCGCCCAGCATAAAGCCGTACATAGCCGTTGTCCCGAGCTGCCCCAGGAACAGGACCGCTGCAAGGAAGTGCAGGAGCGTAAAACCTGCAATCCAGTAGAGAGTCCCCTTCGCCCCGTAGAGCACGGTTATTGAATTCATGCCCCTTGCCCGGTCGTTTGTAATATCCGCAAGGTCGTTTACCCCCAGATGCGCCATTGTCCAGGGATAGAAGAAGAGCATGTAGAGCAGTACGGTCATGTCAGGCTGCCCGTAGCAGAGGTATCCGGCAACCGGGAAGAGGGTAAAATCCGTCCTTCCGAGAAGCTGGGCTATCGGGTATTTCTGGTCCCTTTTTTTTACCTGATAAAAAGCTTCGATCCCGTAAGAGTAGAGCATAATTGCAAAGACGTAGAGGGAATTTGGGAAAGGAAGCGTGAAAATCAGCAAGGAAGTAATCCCTGCAAGCAGGATAAACGTCTGGAGGGCGCTCTTCGAAGAAATCTGCCCTGAGGGGAGGGGTCTCTTCTTGAAAGGCCGCCAGTATTTCGTGAGGGAATTTTCTACATCCAGCCTATCCCGGTTCCTATCCACATAATCGTTGAGCACGAACCCGGCTTCAAAACCGAAAAGTCCGATAAGCCCCGCCTTTATGGTAAGAGGCCAGGAAAAGCCCCCGTAATTCTCGAAAGCAAGGACCAGGCCCGAGCAGAAGATTAGGGGCCAGGCCGGAAGGAAGTGGGCACGAGTGAGGTCGATGTAGGCTTTAAGAGTGTTTATCATTGGGCGTCCTCGTGGAAAAATAATGCAAAATAGGAAAAAGGAGGGATCATAAAATCTTGCTCAGGAAAGACTTTGTCCTCTCGTTCTGGGCGTTGAAGAATATCTCGTCTGGGGTGCCTTTTTCGACAATCACGCCTTCGTCCATGAAGAGCACGCGGTCCCCGACTTCCCGGGCAAAGCCCATTTCGTGGGTCACAACGATCATGGTCATGCCTTCTTTTGCGAGGTCTTTCATGACGTTTAAGACTTCCCCTACCATTTCGGGGTCAAGGGCCGAGGTGGGTTCGTCAAAGAGCATGATTTTCGGACGCATGGCAAGGGCTCTTGCGATTGCGACCCTTTGCTGCTGCCCGCCTGAGAGGGAACTGGGGTAGACGTCTGCCTTGTCTTCCAGGCCCACCTTTTTCAGGAGGTCGTGGGCACGGTCGTAAGCTTCCTTTTCGGAAAGGCCCCTCACCCTCATAGGGGCAAGAGCGACGTTTTTAAGGGCGGTCATGTGGGGAAAAAGGTTGAAGCGCTGGAAGACCATCCCGACTTCCTCGCGGATTTTGTTGATATCAACCCTGGGGTCAGTTACAAGCTCCCCCTCAATCCTGATTTCTCCTGCAGTGGGGGTTTCGAGAAGGTTCAGGCAGCGGAGGAAAGTGCTTTTTCCGGAGCCAGAGGGCCCGATTACGCAGACCACCTCCCTTTCGTCCACCTTTTCCGAGATCCCTTTCAGGACCTCAAGCTTTCCGAAATGTTTGTGGAGATTATTCACTTCTATCACTTACACCAAGCCTCCTCTCGACATATGCAAGTATACGGGAAATTCCCATGGTCAACGCCAGGTACACAAGGGCAACCGAAATGTATGTGGGAAACGCCGCAAAGGTCTTTGAGACATAAAGCATCCCGTTCTTCGAAAGTTCGTGCACGCTGATGATTGCAAGCAGGGACGAGTCCTTCAAAAGCGCAATGAACTCGTTTCCTAGCGGAGGGATAATCAGCTTTACGGCCTGGGGCATGATGACATCCTTCATCGCCTGTCTATCTGTCATCCCCAGGGAACGGGCAGCTTCCATCTGCCCCCTGTCCACGGACTTTATGCCTGCCCGCACGATCTCCGCATTATAGGCTCCGCTGTTGATACTGCAGACAACGATCCCGGCAATGATCGGGTCGATCCTGAACACCTCTCCCGTAGCAGCCGTCACCAGGCCGGGGATTCCGTAATAGAAGAGCAGGATCTGTACGAAGAGGGGAGTCCCCCGGATAAAATCAATATATACGATACTGGGGAGTTTGAAAACGTTTCTTTTTGAAAGTTTCCCAAAAGCTGCAATTGTACCGAGAATGAGCCCAAAGAAGATTGAAAAGGTTGTGACCTCTACGGTAATTACCGCACCCCTTAACAAACTTGGAAATACAGCAACGGCGTGTTCAAGGTAAGACACTAAAAGAGACAAAACTCCGACCTCAAATTTTTATAACTTCTTTGTTCTGTTACGTAAATTGGATCTTGCCATAAATAAGGCATCTATCACGGCATTAGCTGTCATGAACAAGATGGCCGGGACCATGGATCTCGCACGGGCAAAACACCCTTTTCAGTGCCTAAATCCCGTAAAAACACAGCAACACCTGTATTAATTGAAACTTTTCACTAAAACTTTTCCACATTCACAAACATCTGTTTTATAGAAATATACAGGTTCTTTAGCCTTTTAAATTATATAAATTAAATGATTTGAGAAAAGGAGACGTTCAACGCAAATAACAGAATAAAAAAAGGAAAATAGAGAAAAGTGAAATGAAAAATAAAGAGAGAAAAGTGAAATGAAAAATAAAGAGAGAAAAGTGAAATGAAAAGTAAAGAGAGCAGAACAAAAAGTCCTGCTCCGGGGATTTTAAGCTATTCAGCTTTCTAATGTGCCGTTTACTCTTCCATGTAGTTCGGGAGGTCGGCAATGAGCTCGTCGTACTTCCCGCTGTCCCTAACGTTCTGCAGCCCTGTGTTGATCTTCTCAAGAAGTTCGGTGTTGCCTTCACGCACGGCAAATCCGTAGGATTCACTGTTAAGGGGCTCGCCTACGACCTTGATTACACCCGGCTGTGCAGCGATGAAAGCATTGGTCACAGGTATGTCGTTGATCATGGCGTCTGCGCCGCCAATCCTGACTTCTTCAATTGCTTCGTTGACGTGAGGGAAGTCCTTGATTTTTGCCACAATTCCAGCTTCCTTGAGTTCTTCTGCTTTAAAGAACCCTGTGGACCCGGTCTGGACAGCAAGGGTCTTGCCCTGGAGGTCATCAACACCCTGGATTTCTTCATTGTTCACCGTAACTGCGAGAGCCAGCCCTGCGTTAATGTAAGGTTCACTGAAGTCAACCTGCCCCTCACGTTCTTCGGTGATGGTCATCCCGGAAGCAATGATGTCAATGTTTCCGGTCTGAAGGGCAGGGATAAGGCCTGAGAAGTCCTGGTCCTGATAGATAAACTTAAAGCCCTGATCTTCAGCAATGGCGTTCATAAGGTCAACGTCAAAACCGATAATATTACCCTCGTCATCCACAATTTCAAAGGGAGGGAACTGCGCTTCCGTACCCACGTAATAGGTAGGCATTTCCTCTTCTGCACCTTCTTCTGCACCTTCTTCGCCCTGGTCGGCACAGCCGGCAGCAAAGACGACTGTCGTGATGACGAGAAGCAGTGCTAAGATCTTAAGCATTTTTGTCATAATCGTACCTCTGAAAATTCTCTTCCAAAAATATAATAGACTCGAATAGAACTACAAAATATATATTTAGTGGTAGTTAATTAGAGAAATATAACTTTATTGTATAATTATTTTATTATTTCGGACGGTTAATAAGCAGGTACAGAATAATGTTTATCATCTTTTGTAGAAATTATCCACCCGGACCACCCATCCTTCAAGAAATGAAAGCATACAACTGGTTCTCCGATCCCACCAAAAGATATGAGAGAAAAACCTGAGAAATCACCGTACATCTCATTGCAATTGCAACAAAGCTTACGATAATTACGGAGAAGATTGCCCCCCGCAAGCTCCACTCTTCTTATTAACCATCATACCCACTCCCATTTTTATTTGATAATCGAATTTGCATCAAGTTTTAAAATAGATGCAAACAGTAAATTACAATTATTTTACATAGTACTTATCTTCTTGAGAAACTAAGATTACTATAAATACAAAAGAATGTCAGAGGGGAGAAAATGGAGAGCATATAAAATCAGACACAATAAAACAAAGTCAATAAAACAGAGTCAATAAAGCAAAGTGAACAAAGCAAAGTGAACAAAGCAAAGTGAACAAAGCAAAGTGAACAAAGCAAAGTGAACAAAATAAGGGTTAATAAAAATTGAGTCGGTATTCTAAAAAAGAAAATTGTAGCCGTTAAAGAGCTACCTGAACAGCAATTTATTAATACCGTTTCTTCAGTTGCAGTTTATTCTGCCACTTCTTCTGTTGCATCTTCAGCTGCAAGTTCTTCTGTCGCGTCTATCAATTACAGGTTCTTCTGCTACATATTCGACGGCAGCCTCTTCTACTCCCTCTTCAGCCTGTTCGGTACAGCCGACTGCAAAGACGACTGTCGTGATGACGAGGAGCAGTGCTAAGATCTTTAACAGATTCGTCAGAATCGTACCTCTGAAAATTCTCTACATTTTATTTAAAGGACTCAAAAAATATGGGACACTTAGGCATGAGAGGTCAATTACATTAAAAAGTTTAGATTTTTATCGAGGAGAAGCCGCAACATAATTAAATACAGTTGAGAATTTTACAGTTGAGAATTTTACAGTTGAGAATTTTACAGTTGAG
>JAENYU010000001.1:111928-120350 GCA_016841625.1 Methanobacteriota archaeon | reverse complement strand
TACAGTTGAGAATTTTACAGTTGAGAATTTTACAGTTGAGAATTTTACAGTTGAGAATTTTACAGTTGAGAATTTTACAGTTGGGAATTTTACAGTTGGGAATTTTACGTCTGTTTCTTTCATCATTACTTATATACACCTTATTCGTGTCAAGAGCGAATACTTATACATAATTATTAGAAAAACCATCGACATACCAGCTATATGAGATGGAATAATTATGAGGCACCATTGATCTTGCTGAATAAACACTCACACTTCGATTGGAATCAGATTCTGAAACTCCCCGATCAGGGAGCATAAGAGACTACAGAGGGTTCACGCCTGGCCAGTTACAAAACACTGAAAGAACCTGGGAAAATCCAGAAAGAATTCAAAAACTCCGTGTTTATAGGTTACGCCAGGCCCGTGAAAAGTGAGGATGAAGCGAAAGCTTTCGTCAAAGAGATTAAAGAACTCCATCCCGACGCAAACCACAACGTTTCAGCCTACCTCATAAAAAAAGAGAACTTCCTTGCCCTCAAATATGACGATGACGGGGAGCCTGCAGGGAGTTCAGGGAAACCCATCTTCAAAGTCCTGGAATTAAAAGAAATCAGGAATGCCGCAGTCGTTGTAACCCGTTATTTCGGAGGGACAAAACTTGGATACGGAGGGCTTTCAAGGGCATACCGGGAAACGGCAACCGCAGCAATCGAGGAAGCAGGTACTGTGGAAGTGTTCGAAAAAGTCCGGTTCAGTATACGCACCGGGTATCCGGAAATCCAGAGAGTGAGGAATCTCACAGGGGAGTATGGAGAGATTTCGGGAGAAGAGTATTCGGATGTGGTAGAATTCACCCTTGAAATAATACAGGGGATGGAAGAAGAGTATCTCGGAAAACTGGTGAACCTGACAAAAAATAAGGTAGAAATCAAAAAGCTGTAAATTAAAAACTCTATAACTTAATTATTAAGTTAGACAGGCAACTTAAACCTGAAAATTAACCTGTAACTCCAAAAACTCTTACAGTCTACAAATTCAAATACTGATCCGCTTATTTTTGGGAAATTACTAAAAAGTATAGACGGAATATACTACCAAGGTTTACTTTGCCCATTAGACATACCAGCTAGTAAAATTCTCTAGTGGGAATAACGGAGTGTTTGAGTTGAGTCGGAATAGAGTTTCATTTATGCTAATTGCACTTGTTTTTACAGGAATCGTACTGGCAGCGTCTGCAACTTCCGCTGCCGGAGAAGCCCTGGAAGGGACGGAAACTAAGATCATTTCGGAGTACGGGAACCAGTTTTTCCCGGTAGTCACGGGAGATTATATTGTCTGGCAGGACGAGAGGGATAGAAACTTTGACATCTACATGTATGACCTTTCAGCCGGCAGGACGGAGGTTCCCATATTTTCGGGTTCCAGGGACGAGATCGACCCTGCAGTCTCAGGCACGCACCTGGTTGTTGCGGATGACCGACGCAAGAACTTTGATATCTACCTGTATGATCTTGATTCCGGAAAAGAAACCCAGATCACCACAGACAGCAAAGACCAGACAGAACCCGCAATCTGGGAAAACACCATCGTCTGGACAGACAAGCGCAACCAGCACCTGGACATCTACATGTACGACCTGGAGTCCGGAACGGAAACCAGGGTAACAACCAGCACAGCTGACCAGACCCAGCCTGACGTCGGGGAAAACATAATCGTCTGGACGGACACCCGGAACGGGAACGATGATATCTACATGTACGACATCTCTACGGGAAAAGAAAGCCCTGTTGTGGAGGACCCTGCGGACCAGTCTAAACCGGTAGTTGATGGGGATTATATAGCCTGGGAGGACAGGCGCAACGGGAACCTCGATATTTACATGTACGAAATTTCCACGGGGAAAGAAATCGCAGTTTCAACCCATGCGTCCGCCCAGAAAGACCCTGCAATTTCGGAAGGAAGAATTGTCTGGACGGATTCAAGAGGAGATGGGACCAATATCTACATTTATGACATTTCCTCGGAAACGGTAAAAACCGTCTCCACCGCTTCCGCGTACCAGAGCAACCCGGCAATTGACGGCAACAAGATTGTCTGGCAGGACAAGCGCAGCGGGTCAATGGACATCTACCTCTTCACGGAAGATGAACCTGCAGGAGGAGCGACCTCAGGAGAAGAAGCTGCTTCAGGGACCGAAGGCGAGGCAAAGGAATCGCCACTTGGAAGCTTTATTGGAGCTGCTGCAATAATGACAGCATATCTTGTTTCAGCCGGAGGGAAGAAGAAGAGAAAAATGAACTGAGTTCCACCCCTCCATCAGGTTGGCCCTGACAAAAATGAAGGGCACATGAGACACACTCGAAAATTAAATAGGAAGTAAAAAATATATACTGTCATGGATGACAATTTGGAAAAAATAGAAAAGCTGAATATCCGAAGAATGAGCCGGGAAGAAGCCGAATTCGTAATTGAGATGGCAGCCCTCGAAGGCTGGAACCCCGGCATCCATGACGGAGAAATTTTTTACGAGTCTGACCCGGAAGGCTTTT
Source organism: Methanobacteriota archaeon (assembly GCA_016841625.1). Taxonomy (GTDB): domain Archaea; phylum Halobacteriota; class Methanosarcinia; order Methanosarcinales; family Methanosarcinaceae; genus MTP4. The sequence goes on along the minus strand of JAENYU010000001.1, from coordinate 117,816 downwards.
TTATTGCGGAAATTGAGGGTGAGCCGGTAGGCTGTGCTTCTGCTGTCGCTTACGATGACTCATATGGCTTTTTTGGACTCTACGTGGTGAAGCCCGGATTCCGGGGAAAAGGCATAGGGATGAAGCTGACCGAGAAGTGTCTTGAATATTTGGGAGAGAGGAATATAGGGCTCGATGGAGTCGTGGAAAACGAAAAAAAGTACCAGCGGGTTATGAAGTTCAGGTCCTTTTACAGCAACCTGCGTTTCGAAGGCACGCCGGGGGGAGAAATTGCAAGAGAGGAGATTGCGGAAGGGCTAACTAAAATCTCGGAAGTCCCGTATGAAAACCTCCTCGAATACGAAAGGCAGATGTTTCCGGCTCCAAGGCCCGGTTTTCTGGAAAAATGGATCAAACAGCCGGATTCGTGTGCATTTGCATCCCTTGAAGCCGGTACCCTGAAAGGATACGGTGTTATAAGGAAATGCAGGGCAGGATACAAGATCGGCCCTCTTTTCGCCGATGACGAAGCCACTGCGGAAAAATTGTTCAGGGCTCTCAGAGCCTCCGTCCCCGGAGAAAACATATATTTTGACGTTCCCGAACCGAACGAAAAGGCAATGGAACTCGCAGAAAAGTACGGCATGAAGGTAATGTTCAGGACCATCCGTATGTACAGCAGAGAAGACCCCGGTATAAAGCTCGACAGGGTTTACGGGGTCACGACCTTCGAACTGGGGTGAAGGCAAAGTAAAGACAGAGAGAAAGAAAAGAGAAAGAGAAAAAAAAGAGGAGAAGAGAGGAGGAGAAGAGAGGAGGAGAGAGAAAGAGAAGAAAAGAGGAGAGGAGAGGAAAACACCCTGTTTTTCGATTACTTCCGTTTGTTCGGGTCTGAAAACCGCACGACGGGATTCACAAGGGTCATTGGGATGGATTTCAAAGGCACCTGGATGCACTTTAGAGTTATCCGGATGAACTTAAAAGTCACCAGGATGCCTTTCAGGATAAAGCCGGATGAGACTGCCTTTCTCCACCGCTTAAGGAGAAGAAGCCTCTTCCCCGGAAGTATTCAGCAGAAATAAATTATCTTCAAACCCGCCTCTCTTCTCTTTCTTCTTCACCCTGATTGCCTCCAGTTCTTCCTTTGAGAAGCCTTTCAATTCTGCGATCCTGTAAATCACCTCGAGGAGGTCAGCAAGCTCCTCCGGGGTTTTGCTTTCAAAATATTCATCCAGTTCTTCGGAGAGCTTTTTTTCAAGTTCAGGCAGGAACTCGGGATCAGTTAAAACTTTAACAGTGCATTCCCGACCTGAACTTTTGATAATTTTGGGGATCCTGTCCCTGACCGCTTTAAAGTGATTTTCTGCCATCTATTTCTCCCGAATTAACCGGTTTAAACTGGACAAGCCACTTTTTACCCGGATAAGCCATCATTGCTGAACATTAACCGACAATGAACACTCTTCCAACAGATATATAAATGCTATATGTATATTCATCTGGAATGTTCCTGGAGAACAAAAAAGCGCACCTGGCAGTGATTATCGGTGCCGTGTTCTACGGCATGAACGGACTGTTCATTGCCCGCATCCATGACATGTCCATATATTCCACAGTCTTTTACAGGCTGCTCTTTGGCCTGCTCTTCTTATTCGCTTATATAGTACTCAGGGGAAAAACCTCCGACCTCCGGCTGAAGAAAAAGAAAAAGAAAGGCTATTTACTGCTGCAGGGGACGCTGGTCGTAGCCTGCATGCTGCTCTACTTTACCTGCCTTAAGATTACCTGCGTATCCATTGCAATCCTGCTCCAGTATACGGCACCCATCTACGTGATGCTGGCTTCTCCTTTCATCCTGAACGAAAAGATAGGAAAGGAGAGCATAGCTGCCCTTTTTGTTGCAATTACGGGCGTATATCTGATAGTAAAACCGGAAGGAGGTTTTTCAGGAATCGAACTTACAGGCACCTACATGCTAGGAATGGCAGCCGGACTGCTTTCAGGAATCATTTTTGCAGCCCTTATCATAAATGTAAAAATCCTGAAGATGGAATACTCGGAATTGGGAATGATCTTCTGGCCCATGGGAATCGCCTTTTTGCTCCTCAGCCCTTTCGCATTCGACGTGTCTCCTGCCATCCTTTTGGACAATGTGCCCGTCCTCATGGCCTTCGGGATAGTCTCCATAGGCCTGGGAGAGATATTTACCATAATAGGGTTTGCCAACCTTGAAACCCAGACAGGAAGCCTGCTTGCCCTGATAGAACCTGTTAGCGGGGTCTTTTTTGACATCACAGTTCTGGGCATAGCCCTATCCTCAAACACCCTTACAGGATGTGTCCTTATAGTGGCATCAGCCGCACTGGTGAGCCTTAAAGATGTCGGAAAAATGGGGAAAAGGAACAAAGATCCTCTGCCCATTGAAATCCCTTACGACAGTTCACTGTGAGTGGCAGCTCCAATAGCTGTACCTTCACTTTAAATAGTACTCGTCCCGGGCTCTTACAAAGGCTTTTATGTTTTCCAGAGGTGTGTGGGGAGCAAGCCCGCACCCGGGAGCCAGGATATCAATCCCGTCTTCGATACAGGCATGGGCTTCCATGGCGACGATATCCGGCCCTCTTGTCAACAGGGTATCCGAAGGCGAGACGTTTCCGATAAGCCTTACCCGACTGCCTACGATTTCTCTTGCGAAACTGACACCCACCTTCTCCTCAATGCTGATGCCATCAAAACCGGACTCTGCCAGAGTGTCCAGGACAGCAGTGGCATCCCCGCACATATGGAGAATTTTCAATCCTTCTACCCTGTTGCAGAATTTCCTGTAGAGTGGGTAGACCGAAGTTTCGAACATCTGGGGAGCAATGATATCGGGTCCTGCTTCAGAATCGATCAGGATCACGGCATCGGCTCCCCGCTCAAGGAGGCCGTTTGCATATTCGATGCAGGCTTCCATCAAAACAGCAAGAAGGTCTTCCACGACTTCGGGTTTGCTAACGAACCACATCAGGTAATTCTTCATTCCGGCAAGCATGGAAGCAAGCCCTGCAGGTCCCACAAGCCCAGCGACCACAGGCACGTCTCCGCCTGCTTTTTCCTTCATAATTTCAACAGCGTCCAGGACTGCGGCTGTCCGCCTGCTTTCGAAAAAATCGTCAGGAACTGCAAAATCCTTCACATCAGCCGTCTTCTTTATGGGGAAATCCCTCACAAAAGGCTGGATATCCACAGTCCCCTCGTCCACGGTGCAGCCAAGGGTCTCCGCAAGCACGGTCGTGCAGAAGGGGCATCGTAGATTTTCAAACCCCGCGATCTCATGCCCTGCAAGGGCCAGAGCAGCCATCTTTTCGGCGTCGTAGTTGGCCTCGGGCCAGTAAGCTCCGGTCATTTCCATGAGTTCGAAAATCCCGGTCTGGGTAACGGAACAGACCGGAACCTTATCCACTGCATCTCCTTTCAGCACTTTTTCGAACCTCTCTTTCTGGGTAAACTTGTTCATGTATCCTCCCGGGAAATAAGATAAACGGGATGCTTCAAAAAGGTCTTTTCAGACGTTCACGATTTTCAAATATATGATTATAGCTGCGAAAACATATAAATAAAGATACTCTCAGAAAAGTAACTTAAAAAAATAACTCACAGAAGTAATTAGAGTCAAATGGACGGGAAAAGGAAAAATTAACCATTTCCACGGGTTATTTCTCCCATGCATCGAGGGGTTCTATGAGTATCTATGCAGTGAGAGCCGCTTTATGATTGGCTTCTCTTTCCAGGCTCGGGTCAGTTCTGGCTGGCCGCCAGTTTCCCGGCGGGACGATAATCTCGAATCTTGCGCCTTTTCCTTCGTAACCTGTTTCCCTGATCTCAATTCCCGTGATTGAGAAGATGTTTTTCACAAGGAAGAGCCCGAGCCCCGTGTTTTTCCCGACGGATTTTTTGAAGATGCTTTCTTTCATGTCCGAGGGAACGCCAACTCCGTTGTCCAGGACTTCGATTACAGCCTTTTCCCCTGATTCCCTGAAAGCGATGGAAATTTCTGATACTGATTCCCCATGGGACAGGGCATTGTCAAAAAGGTTATAGAATACTTTCTGGAAAAGGGGGTCAGCGTATACTTCCACGTCCCCTTCCTGTGTGGAAAATGTAATCCCGGTGTTTGAAAAGGCAGATGCGGCTTCATTTGCCGTGCTACGGACAGATTGCCAGATAGGGGACTCTACTCCGAGGTCCTGGTAGTCTCCGGTGAAAAGGATGTGGGAGTGGATCGTTTCAATGCTTTTATTGAGGTTATTCAGGTACCTTCCTGCTTTAGGATCTTTTTTGAGATTTGCGGGCAGTATTTCGCAAAGCAGTTCCGTATACCCGGAAAGTACGTTGACCTGGTTCAGGATGTCGTGGCGAGTGATGCTGCTCATGAGGTTGATCTTTTTATTAGCCTCCTTCAGGGCTTCCCCATACAGGTATGCCTCCGTGACGTCCCGGATTATGACCAGGCTCCCCTCTGCACGGTCCTCAAAAAGGATAGGTGAGACGTTAACATTAAAGAACATCTCATTTGAGCCTTTTTTTATTGAGGCCTCCCTGGAGAAATCCTCTTCCCATCCATGCCCTGAAAAAAGATCCGCGTGTTCCTCGAAAATTTCCATAACGTTCTTTCTGAGAGCGGATTTCCTGCTCTTGCCTGCCAGGTCCAGAGCCGCAGGATTGATATCAGCAATATTTCCTTCAGTGTCCAGCACAATATATCCGTCTTTCATGGTCTCGATTACATTTTCCCGGGCAATCGGGACAAGGTTAAGGAACTCCCCCTCCCTGGTCCCCCAGAAAAAGAACAGCCCTGCAATGGCGAAGGAAAAAGCGGTCGGGTCAATGAAGGCGAAGGGACCGACGTCTTTTACGTAGAGCAAATTTCCAAAAATGGGAAGGATAGCCCCGGCTGTCAGGATTCCCAGATGAGGCTTTAAAGCCGGGCTCGAGCGGATAAACCTGATGACAAAGAAAAAGATTCCGAGAAGGCTCAAAGAAAAGGAATAAACATAAAGAATCCGGAAAAGTGACCCGTGTTCAAGTATGAGTATGGGGACTTCTCCAAAAGTTTCAATGGAATAGCCGCTGTAATAAAGCCAGTGAAGGCTGTTGGTATTAACTGCAAGCACCGACAGTACAGGCACGATGAAAAAAAACTTTTCAAACCTGCGGATGAAGTTTCGGCCTATGTCGCAGTACTCAGCCGCAAAAAAAAGCCACATCACAGAAAGAAAAGCATTCCCTGGATACGAAAGCCGGGTACAGAGGAACTTGGCTTCTGCCCCGATGAAGCCCACCTCCCCTGCGTAAAATATCGTCCACTCAGCCATGCAGAGCATGAGAAAGATGAAATACTTTGCAAAACGCACCCTGCGGTAGTCAAAGGTCAGGTATGCCTTATATGCCAGAAGAACTGAGATGAAAGCCGAAAAAACCAGGGCTCCCATATACGGAACTGCAGCAGGATGAATTTGCAAAATTATACGTTTCCCCCCCTTTTATTTTTTTATTCATTCATCAGCACCGGCGTTAAGCACCGGGAAATTGATAACAAACACTACCCAATTAACATAAGTGTTATAGAGTGGCCACGTATATAAAATGTTTCGCATCTATAGAAAGCTTCAACCATAAAAGGGGGAAGGGGGAAGGAAAATAATGTAGAATAAAGGAAGAATAAGAGAAAATAGGAGAATAAAAGAAAAAATTCCCCAAAAACCCCTGAAATCCAGGCAAAGTCCCTTAAAAATATAACGATTAATCAGGAAAACCCCGGAATTTACCTCTTATCCGGATCAACCCTGACGTTGGAAAATTAAAAGGTCGTTTTTCAATCAACTTTTCAATCAACTTTTCAATCAACTTTTCAATCAACTTTTCAA
>JAENYU010000001.1:0-111918 GCA_016841625.1 Methanobacteriota archaeon | reverse complement strand
TTTTCAATCAACTTTTCAATCAACTTTTCAATCAACTTTTCAATCAACTTTTCAATCAACTTTTCAATCAGCCATGGAATCCCGATAGATCAATATCATCTATCCAGAAGCTCCGTTTACGATGCAACCGACGAGGTAGGCACCCCCGAGACATATTCCATAAACCCGTCTGAGGTGTATGAAACCGGTTTTCCGTCTATCGTCCCGTTGACCTGATAGGTCCCGATAATTTCCCAGATAACCCGATATTTTACAGTTCCGCTTCCGTCCATTATTACCACCGGGAGAGGTACGGATTGCTCCGTGTTGAACCCGATTTCGAGACTGTCGGAATCAGGGGATGAAGCATTTGATGCGCTTATACTTGTTTCCAGGGGGAGAGGGAAGGAACCGGGAGGCAGGACTACACCCTGGTACGGCACCGTAACGTTTTCGTTAACATATGTCAGGTTATGATGCTCAATTTTCAACTCATCCCCGCTGAAACTGGCAGTTATGTTTTCGCCCTCCCACACATTCAGGACCGAGAATTCCGATTGCGTATGGGAAGCGTTGGTAATGTTTCCAAAACTAAGGGAATATTCCCCGACATCAGTTTCATTCGAGCCAGAGTTAAGCTGGGTTACCTGACCCCAGTCCCATCCAATGTCGTCTCCCCAGGACCAGTAACCCCAGTTGTGGTCGTGGTACCCTCTTTTGTTATCAAGGGTATATGTTTGCCCGTCAACAGTTAGTGTCCCATTAACCGTCATTTTCGTGGAAGCTACCAGCCAGCTTATTCCCATGCCGGGCCCGGGAACTCCTGACACATTATATACGGGAGTCGGTTCCACTTCCGGTATGAAGAGTGCATCAAAAACCTTTGCCCCGTTATCGGATTCGATATGCACGTCATATCCCTCTTCGGTCAAGATAACCGTACTGTTAGAGATTGTAACGTTCGGGGACTCGGAAGAATATTCCACAACCCCCGGAACGAGAGGATAAATTCCGAAAAACGAATCGGGGGTCGCATTAGCAGAATAACCCAGCAACACTTCGGCAGCATTGATGGCACCGTTCAATTTAAAAGCACATACGATTAATAGGTTCTGCTCTTCATCGATGACATTGAAATAGTGCCATTCGTTGTACAGGTATGCCGGATCCCCCTCCCCGGGCGGATGGAATACATCTACCCCCGAGAGTTCGTCGATCAAAGAACTGTTCTGGGCCGCAAGCCCCCCATTTGAAACAAGCAGGAGCAAAAAAATTCCAATAAGTACCGGTTTCAGCATTGCTTTAGTTTTCACTCATTAACCCCACCTAATATCAAGAACGATTACCGTTCTCATTTTCAAGCTAGCATATGGATTTCAAAGATACCCTGTTACCACGTACAGATTAGATCGATTGGTAATTATAAAAACGTTTTTATAAACAATTTTTACATAACGGTGGACTTTTTCGGGTAGGATGAAATGAGATGAAAACGAGGCAACAGTATTAGCCGTCTTCAAGGCTTAATTCCCCGCGCCCAGGCGCGGCTTTTTCACGACACCCGGGGAGAAAAAAATGGCTTCAAATACCTGCCAAACGGCCTGACTATAAGATTTCCAAAAAAACACCCAAAAAAGAAAAAACAGGATAAGTTCTTTTCACATCATTCCGCTTCAAGGCAGACCTGGATAGCTTCCTTTACGCGCTCCATAGCCTGTTCCGCGGTTTTCCCCTGCGTATAGCAGCCGGAAATGTCCGGCACTGTCGCTATATACATCCCGTCTTCATCCTGCTCAACCAGGACTGTGAAACCCGAGCTTTTGAATTTCATTCTATCTGAAAGAAAAATAGAATCCGGGTTATTTAAACCATAACGATGATAGATGATACACATGTTAGATCCGGACAGGATACTTACCGAGGAGGAAAAGAAACTCCTGGAAGAAAGCTACATACACGAAAAAGAAGGAAAACTGATACCACTGGAAGAAGTCAAAAAAGAACTTGGACTCCTTGACGAAGACGCTCAAGAAGTATAACTTTTTTATTATATTTTTTCGCCAGCCAACCGCCAACCCTCAAATCAGCAGATCGAAAAACACATTCCACCGCAAAAAAGTAGAAAACAAATCTGAGACAAAGCCATCCATTCTCAGTTTTTGAAGGCATCGATTATAGCCATAATTTCATCTTTCAAAACCGGGATGTCAACTTTCACAGTATACCAAACGTCTTTCAGATTAACCCCGAAATAATGGTGAATTAACCGGTCTCTCATACCCGCAATGTCCTTCCAGGGAACCTGAGGATATTTCTCCCGGAAATCCTTTGATAAATTTTTGGTAGCTTCACCTATGATCTCAATTTGCCTGATCGTCCCGTCCTGGACCAGTTTGTTGGAAAGGAAATCGGGTCCTTCCATACCTTCGGTATATTCCTCAATCCGCTCGATTGAATCAAGGATATGGTCGAGGTAAACCAGATCGTTCTTTTTCATGTTGAGATCACTTTTGCCTCTTTTTTAATCCCGTCAATAAGGTACGGACTAATCGATTCTTCAGTAAGCAAATCAACCTTCACCCCGAGAAACTCCGATAGTTCCCTCTCAATCCGCACAAGGGTTAGCAGGCCTTTTGTTTCGGAAAACTCCACCAGAACGTCAATATCACTTCCCGGCTTTTCTTCCCCCCGTGCATAGGAGCCAAAAACCGCTACTTTTGTTGCCCCTTCCATCTGGAGGAACGAGGAGATTTTTTCGAATAACCCTTTGTGCCGGTCCACGTTCTCCATGTCAGTATATTTTGTTTGTTATCATTTAAACATATCCTGAGACGAAAAACAGGTACCCGGAAAATCAGTTTGATGAAGGGAATATCCAACCCGCCATAACTGTTTTATTATATTTTTCCACCAGCCAACCGCCCACCATCAAATCAACAGGTCGAAAAACGGGACGCTAAAAATCCACTCAACCTTTCGAAAGCTCAACGCAGAAAAAATCCATTTTTCCGTAGAACGACTGAAGGCTGGAACTTACCCGAGCAACCGGAATAACTGTTTTATTATATTTTTCCGCCAGCCAACCGCCCACCCTCAAATCAGCAAGTTGAGAAACGGGACGCTAAAATTACCTTCAAGCTTTCGAAAAGTTGCAGCAGTGAACATCCATTTTTCAGAAGAACAACGGAATGCTGGAACTTATCCGAGCGACCGAAATAACTGTTTTATTATATTTAGCGCCAGCCGACCGCCCACCCACAAATCAGCAAGTCGAAAAACGGGACGCTAAAATTCCCCACAAGCTTTCGAAGTACTCAGCAGTGAACATTCATTTCTCATTAGAGCCATTGAAAGGCTACCTTCTTTTCCGACCCACAAAAAATTAGCAGAAAACTTTGCTAAATTATTAAACTCATGAAAAACAAGGAGATGGACTTTTAAGATATTACCTTTAAGCATTTCTGATCTCAGGTTTAAGATCTATGTTTATTTCATATTCACCACATTCAAAGTCTTCTATATCAATATGATTTTTGATATTTTTAATTAGAGATGTTAAGTCTTTTCCCAAGAATGTAACTACATTGTCCTCTAGAGTATAAGGGTACTGCTTAAAATAGTAATCTAACATCTCAATTTTACTTTCATTTATATTTCTAATATGCAATGATAAATTATTTAAAAAACCAAGATTTTTTAGAGTTCCTTCAATGTAGTCATTAGCATTTTCCAATAAAAATCTGTCAATATAAAAGTTACCATTATTATCAACTGGTAAAGAAATATTTAAATTTGTTAAGAGTACAATCGTTACTAAGCCAAAATTATTAAATAATTTTTTACTGATGACGTTACAAAGAATTAATCTCCCAAACCATAAAATATGGATTATGCTAGCCAGTGGAAATTTACTTAAATCGTCATATTTAACTTCAAACTGAAGTATGTTTCCACTTAATAAAGGAGTATTAGGATCGAAAATACATGTTGTTCTAACACTATTAAGGTGTTTTTTTTCAATTCGGGTCCCCTGCATCCTAATATTATTAATATCAATTGTGACAATGTCGCCAACACTCGCCACATCAATATCTTTTTCAGTTTTACCAAGTCTCAGGTTCTTTACATTAACAAGTGGATCAATTAACTCATCCTTTTTGATATAACTCATTGAAGACATTAATACTTCTGTATTTTTCTGAATAGTCCCCTGTAAAACTTTACCTCTCCAAATTTTTCCAGTCCCTTTTACATCATTATATTGATGATCAATATACATAAAAAGAGGCTTATCAAGGGCCGTAATTTTTGTGGGTTTGTTGATAGAACTAACAATAAAATCATGTAATGTTGGCCCTTCATACCATGAAAATTTTTCACTTCTATTTATAAAATTATGGTCGTTCTCATCATCTACAATAATCGAAAGGGGTACAACTTCAACAGATTTTTCATTAATAAACCACTTTAAATTATCGACAGCATCTCTGAACGATTCTTCTGAAAATCCAACTATATCCATTTTAGATAAAACAATGATTAATCTTTTTTTATCTTTAAACTTCAACCAAATGTTTAGTGGAGCAAATATAGTAGCTAATTTTGAATTATTCATTGAATTTAGGAACACTTCCCCTCTTTTTGGTAAATCAGACGCCTCTATCACGAATATTCCAACATCCCCAAAAAAAATCCCTTTTAAACGCTCCCTTTTTATGTGTTCTGCTCCAGGGGTATCTATAATCCCAGTTTCATAAGAATTTATATCAATCTTCTTGATTTTTGTGTATTTAGTCCCTCCTCTATTGTCATCAGTTCTTATTCTCTCATCTTTATGTGTATCAAAAAAATAAGCAAACTTTTGTTTAGAATCATATTTTGCGTCCAAATCCCTCCTAAATTCCAAAATCTTGTGTTTTCTCTCTACAACATCCATGTTACTATAAAGCCAATAACCTGCCAATGTTGATTTACCAGAATGAGCAGGACCAAAAATTACGACATTATTAATACCCACGACTTACCCCCAGACAAGAGAATCAATAATATGGCTCAAACCCACTGATTTTGTGATGTATAGAGAATAATAATCACATTCCAATTTAACGCTTATCCCTTCAATATTTGTGAGCAACTCATCCCGATCATAATTTTCAGACAATGAAAGTTGTGCTTTAATGCAGCTTTCGTTTTTAAAGATGATTTTAATTAAGATGTCTCTTATGAGATTCATTCTATAATCTACTAATTTTAATTCGCAATTTCTGAAATTACTCCCATATATAATAATAACATCACAATTTTTAGGAACCACCCCATAAACCCTAATTTTTTGTGGGACAGACGCACTTTTTGTTGGTTTTGAATTAGAAACACTTTTGTTTCTTTTTAACAATTGAAGCTGATTAATAACTATAACTTTATGAGAGGAGGGAATGTCATCCGTTATGACGCTACAAGGACTAATAAAAACATCGTCGCCTATATTAACAGGCCCAAAAACTCTTGTACAACCACAAATTGTGACCCTATCTCCTATAGTTGGATGCCTTTTACCAGGATGATTATTCACCACATCCCTTGCCCCTAATATAACCCCCTGAAGTACATAAAATTCGTCTCCAATTATACAGAAATCGGAACCAATTTCTGACGTGCCCCCAATAACGGTGTTTACCCCATGGTCAATCACAAACCTTGGACCAATCGTTGCACCAGGATGAATATCAATACCCGTCTCTTTCTTTACACCTTCAGCAATTATCCTTGCCACTTTTTCTCTTAATTTACATTCAATGTCTTTCCATTTATATATATAATTAGCAATCCTATATCCCAGAACAGCATGAAATGAATTATAAACTTCGAAGGTTTCCATGCAAGAAACAGCCGCAGGGTCCTTGTTGACTAGAGCACTAAGATCATCTAAGGCATAGGTTAGAGAAATCTCTGCAAAAATACATGGGATCTCGTCTTCAGAAAGTCCCATCGCAGTTTGGTATGGAGGCGTGAGAGTTTGAGTAATAATACGGTATGATTCATCAATGAGAACCTGCATTAGTTCGCTATCATCTCTCATACGAATCCTTCTCACGACCAATTGGACTATTTAATTAAAACACTTCTAAATAACTTCTACCACTATCCGGTGCTACAGTAACTACTACCTTTCCCTCACCTAATTCTTTTGCCATCTTTAGTGCAGCTTGCACGTTTGCACCTGAAGATATTCCAACAAAAAGTCCTTCTTTCGTTGCTAAAATTTTCATACATTCGACTGCATCTTCATATTCTATAGAGACCATCTCATCTACTAATGAAACATCCAAAACCGGAGGCAAGATTCCTATAGCCATTCCTTGAATTTGATGAGAAACGGCTTTTCCTTCCAACACATTGCAACCCTCTGGTTGAACCCCAACGACTAAAATATATGGTAATTTTTCCTTAAGTTTTCTTCCAATTCCAGTTATCGTGCCCCCACTACCAATTCCCGCCAAAAAACAGTCAACATTTGGAAGGGAATTCAATATTTCATTAGCAGTTGTCTCATAGTGGGCAATTGGATTATTTTTATTAAGTAGTTGATTGAGCCAAACATAGTCAGGATTTTCAGAAATAATTTCTTTTACTTTCTCAACATGTGAATTATTTCCACTCTTACTATTAGAAAGAAAAACTTCTACTCCGTATGCCTGAAGAATTTTAATTTTTTCCTTACTGTAATTGTCCGGGATTACCAGGATTAATCGATAGCCTCTTATTGCACTCGCCACAGCTAACCCTATTCCTGTATTACCCCCCGTAGGTTCGATAATTGTTTGCCCAGAATTCGGTTTAAGTATTCCCTTCCTCTCAGCATCAAGAACCATCTGGAAAGCGATTCGAGACTTTATGCTACCTCCTGGATTAAACTCCTCAAGCTTAACGTATATATCAGCAGAACCTTCAGGTACAATTTTTTGGAGTTTTACAAGAGGAGTGTTTCCAACATGATCTAACAAAGTGAGACTTTGCATGAAAATACCCATAATACATAGTTAATTAAGAATAGTTAAACTTTTCGAAATTTCCAAAGAAATATAATTCAAATAGAGATACAATAGACAAAATAAAAACATAACAGTTTTATTATAGTTCTCAGCCAACCACCCACCCTCAAATCAGAAAAGGAGAAAACGACACTAAAATTCATCTCAAGCTTTCAAAAGTATGCGGCAGCAAACTCCTTTATTCATTAAAATAGTCAAGTAGAAAAGCATATTATATTTATTAAAATGTAACTTTTGCATAATTAATCATTCTTTTGTTTAAAGTAGGAAGGATTTTAATATAAACAAACATACAGTTAAAAAAGATGGAATAAGCAGAGATCAAAAGAATATGAAAATATTATGGTGAAAGTTTATGAAATCAAGGAATTTTATCACACTTGGATATTACATAATAAGATCCAAGCAAAATACACTTTTTGAAAATAAATATCCAGATACCGTAGAAGGTAAAAAGAAACTATTTGAAGAACTTTTTTTACAAAATGAGACAACATACATATCAAGAAAATCTGAATTTGTTTTAGCTGACATAGATCATTACGATAACTATTATTATGGAAAATTCGCAAAAAGAAGAACGCAAAAACTTTCCAAAAAAGAAGGACATCATATTCGTGATACGTCACAAACTGAATACCCATACTCATATTTCGTATGTGATACTGAAAAAAATATATTTTGCATTGAAAAGAAATCAAGTGTATATAAAAATCCAGAAAATGTAATACGAATACTCTCTGCGATGGTTACCGAAAAAATAAGGGCAGAAGAATATGTGTGTATATTTGAAGCAGTAACCCAAAAAAGAGCTTTTTGGAATACTATAAAAGATGCTAAAAAAATATACTATTTGCAACTTACATTAAATTCCCCGAATCTATTAAATTCGAACAAAAAAGCTAGAGAAGCGGTAAAAGCTTTACAAGATAAATTCAACAATACCACTACAAAAGTAGAACTGAAAAATGAAGAAGGAAATTTAAAAATAGAAGAGAACGAAATAACTAATGATCATGTTGAATACGCTGAAGAAGCTGGTGGCAACTGGGTTGTAAAATTTGATGGAAGGATAGTGAAAAGTTCCGATAAAATATTCTCATTTCAAAAAGAGATTATAAACATAAAAGATGCAGCAGAAGATATTATCAATCAAGCAAACAAATTTTTACGTAGATGAGAATACTTATGGGACAAAACTATGGAAAAATTCCAAAATATTAACCAGCAGAAGGCAGTTGAATTAATTATAATTGGTATAAAATTATTACCATTGTGGATCATTATTCATCTAATAGTGATATATTTTTATGATGATATAGATAAAATATCATCTCTAACAGAAGACATATCATTGCAAAGTTTTTCAACACTAATGGGGATTATAATTGGTTCAGTTGGGATTTTAATAGGAACTATCAGTGGATTATATACCATATTAATAGATGTATACAAAAACAAAAAAGAAATTGAAGATAATTCTGAAGATCTAGACAAATTAGAAAAAGTTGTCTTGGAATTAAAAGAGAATACAATCGCTTTAATATTGATTTATGTCTTGAATCTAATAATTACATACGCTGTTAATCTGAATTTTAAATTAAAAATTAATATCCCATATTACACAGAATTATATCCACTACTTTCAAAAGAAGCAATATTGACTTCAATAAGTATTTTTTTAGTAATGTTAGGAATATTAATTACATACGACATAGTAACAACAATATTTACAATATATCAAGCTTATATTCTTGTCACTAAGAATATGTTACTTAACAAAAAAAGTAATTGAATTTAACTTATCAACATACATTCCATCCTCACCCTCACCAGAACTTCTTTGTCTTCACATACTGCCTCTCAGCCTTCAGAATATCCCTGTAAAATGCCTCTTCATCCACTCTCAACTTCGCAATAACCCTTGACGCCGTCTCAGGCCCGACTCCCCTGCTCGCAAGCGCAATTACTGCCTTATTCCCCTGGGACATCACAAGGCTTGCGTTCCTGTAGACCCGCTGTATCCTCTTTTTCTCCTCGTTTGAGATGGGACTTCCCTTGCCCTGTTTTCTCACCAGTTTGATCTCCTCTTCTTCCCAGGGTTTGAGGGCTGCAATAGACCTGGAATCGCAGACCGGGCAGACGATTTCTTCGGGGACGTTCTTGACCTGGCGGCGGGAGGTCCATTTCTTGCAGGTCGTACAGAAAAGGATCACCCGGTCGTTCATGATCCGCTCCTTTAAGGCAAGGACGATTGAGCGGTCCGCCTTTTCGGGGGCTACCAGGTCCTTTTTCATGGCAAAGCCCGCAGAGCCAATCGGGGTCGGGCCCGATACCTCGACCGCGATTTCCCCGGAAGCTACCTTTTCCAGCACCTCCTTTGCCCGTTCCACGTCCAGCATATCGTGGAAGATCTCCCGGACCACCTCGTCGTACATGGAAGAGCCCTCGTAGATGTCCAGCAGCTTCTTCATGCTGATCCGGTCGTACTCTATGTCCTTTGAAAGGGCGCCGAACTTCCGGGCTACGTGGACCATCTTCCACTTCATCAGGGTCGTGTTCTTAAGCGTCATCTCGATTATGGGCTCCACGTGCTCCGGACGGATAGCAAGCAGCATGTCCCGGATCTGCACAGCCCCTACCCGCCTTGGAAGCGTAAGCCTGATCCTGTACGGGTCCACCTCCTGAGCCACACTGCTCCCGAAACGTGCCGACAGAAGCGAAGTCAGGACCCGGGCAAGCGTCCCGTTCGTATTGTGCCCGAAACAAGCGTTCAGGGTCACAGCCTCGCCCTCGTCCTCGATCACAATTGTGTCCGCGTCCGGAAGCGGAAAGCCTCCTTCCACATGTTCCCGGACCAGCCTGACCAGTTCGAGCACGGAATGCACATCCACAGGGTACTTTTCCCGGAGCTTTTCGGCAACCTCGAAATCGTCAGGTCCTTCACCAAATCCTTCATCAAGCCCTCCATCAAGTCCCTCACCGGGTTCCGACCCTTTTTCTGGCTCATTTTCCGACTCTTGATCGTCCCGGCCCCGGATAAAACCCGCAATCTCAGCCCTGAGCTTCCCGACGTCCTGAGCCACCTCAAAAGGCACCGGGATTTCCTCCCCAGTCCAGCTCGGGACCTCCCCCATGCCCTCCACGGGTTCCACCTTTATCCGGTCCCTGCCGGGCTCCCGCTCCTTATCCGGCATCTCCACGACCCGCCACATGTCTCCTTTCGTAATGAAAACGGCGCCGGGGCTTGCAAAGTTCACCACAAAGGCTTCGTCCAGCGTCCCTACGGACTTGCCGCTCACGATGTCGTAGATCTCGTACTTCTTCTCGTCCGGGATCATGGAAAGGTTATCATAATAATACTGCCAGCTCTTCTTCCGCTTCTTAACCGAAGGCGAACCCTCATCCCGCCAGACCAGCCTGTAATCGGAAACCTGGTCAACCACCCGCTGCAGCTCTTCCGGGCTCAGGTCCTTGAAGATATACGCCCGCCGGAGAATCGAATAAATCTTTTCGACCTTCACTTCCCCAAAGTCCATCACCATCCCTGCGATCTGGTTTGCAACAACGTCCAGGGATTTCACGTGCGGAAAGATATTCTCCACCTTCCCCTCCAGGGCAGCCTTCGTAATCGCCATGCTCTCGGCGGTGTCATCGGCTTCAATCGAAATGATCGTCCCCCGGGAGACTTCATGGATCTTATGCCCGGCTCTTCCGACCCGCTGGAGCAGCCTCGATACCTGCCTCGGGGACCCGTACTGGACCACCCGGTCCACCTTCCCAATGTCGATCCCGAGTTCCATCGAAGATGTGCAGATCAAGCCCCGGAGCTCCCCTCGCTTGAACGTTTCCTCAGCCTCGATCCGTGCCTCAAAGGAAAGCGAGCCGTGGTGCACTCCGATAGAAACTCCCATCTTCCTGAAACCCGAAGCCAGCGCCTCCGCACTCTGCCGAGTATTTACAAAGATCAGGGTTGACTGGCTCTCCTCCACAATGTCCCGTATGCAGCGGAGCTGGGAAGCAAATTCCGGCTCGCAGCCGACCTTCCTAACAATCTCCAGGACATCCCTGTCCATGCCCTCCCTATCTTCGGCTTCCCCCGGGACCTGCGGGCTGACCACCTCAAATTCCAGCAGCTTGAGCAGGGGCACCATCACAACCGTAAAATCCCGCTCAGCTCCCGCCAAAAACTTTCCAATCTCCCAGGGGTTTCCCACGGTTGCAGATAAGCCGATCCTCTGGAACTCCCCCGAAAGTTCCACCAGCCTCTCGAGCCCCACAGCCAGCTGGGCTCCCCGTTTCGAGCCTGCCAGCTCATGGATCTCGTCCACCACCACATGGGTCACGGATTCCAGGTTCTTTCGCAGCCTGGAGCCCGTAAACATTGCCTGCAAAGTCTCAGGCGTTGTGATCAGGAAGTCAGGGGGATTTCTGGACTGCTTCTGCCGCTCGCTCTGCGGGGTATCCCCGTGCCGGACCTGCACCTTGATATCGAGCAGCTTTCCCAGAACCTCGATTCGGGAGAGCATGTCCCGGTTGAGAGCCCGCAGGGGAGTGATGTAAAGAGCAGAAATCCCGCTCCGTTTCTCCTGCTTCTTCTTAAGGATCGCATGGAAGACCGGCAGAACAGCCGATTCTGTTTTCCCGGAGCCGGTCGGAGCAATCAAAAGAGTATGCTTTCCGTCAAGGATGAAGGGAAAAGCCCGTTCCTGCGGTTCGGTGGGTTTGGTGAACCCCAGAGTTTTGAGAGCTTCCCGGATTCTCGGGTGGAAGGAGTCGAAAGGGTTGTTGAACGTCATTTTTCAAAAGCTCATTTTTGATGCTGTTGTAGATGATGCTGTTGTAGATGATGCTGTTGTAGATGATGCTGCCTTAAAACCTCAGCAGGAAACCCCTGAGTCTTTAGCGTTGAGAAAAGAACTTTCAACCTTAAATAGGTTCCAATAACGTTAGCTACCCCTCCCTATCAGCCTGCGGAGATAAATGATGTACTATTCGCCGTCGGGGCTGGGAACGACCTTCCTGTAAATATACCGCATTAAAATCCGGAATTTTTCACCCTGAAAAGTCAGCAAATGCACAAACTTTGGTGGCACCATCTTTCAATACATTATCCGGGTTTTCTGATCCATCCGGACCATTTACGGGCAGTTCAAATATGAAAGATGACCCTTTTCCCTGCACACTTGTAAACCATACTCTGCCCTCATGCATATCAACAAACTGTTTTACCAGAGCAAGTCCCAAACCAGTACCTTCGTACTGCCGGTTCATGTCCGAATCAATCTGCTTGAAAGGCTCAAAGAGGTATTTCCGTTCTTCTTCCGAGATCCCTATGCCGGTATCTGAGACCCGGACCTGAATCATATTTTCGGACATCCCGGTTGAGATTCTTACGAACCCGCCAGCGGCGGTGAACTTGACGGCATTACTTATAAGATTATAAAGAATCTGTTTGAATCTTACTTTGTCAGCAAAGATAGACAGATTATCTTTGACATTGAACTCTATCGAAATATCTTTATTTAATGCGCCTGAGGAGGCTATAAACTTCAAGTCGTCAAAAACTTCGGAAATGAAAAAATGTTCCAGGTTTAGTTCCATTTTCCCGGCTTCAATCTTTGAGAGGTCAAGGACATTGTTTATAAGGGTGAGGAGGTGGTTTCCACTGCGTGAAATATTATTCAAATATCGCTTACTTCTTTCATCAAGTTCTCCACTTACACCTTCGAGCAGCATGTCCGAAAAACCTATGATAGCAGTAAGAGGGGTCCTCAGTTCGTGGCTCATTGTAGCGAGGAATTCACTCTTGACCCGGTTTGCACTCTCTGCAGCAAACTTCGCCTGGAGCAGATTCTTTTCGGTTCTTTTACGCTCGGACAGGTCAATGAAACTTTCAACAAAATAATCTCTGTCCCCTATGGTTACCGGAGCCACACTCTTAAGGATCGGGATGATTTCCCTTTGAGCATTGATGATAGTTTTTTCTGAATTATCCACATTCAGTCCAAGATCACTGATAGGACATTTTCCGACCTCGGCCGGACAGATGAATTGGTGACAGACATTTCCGACTATCTCTTCTTTTGCTCTCCCTATCGTTTTAATTGCGATGGGGTTTACATCAACTATTTTGTGGCTTGAGGCTTCAATTAACAATATTCCACAGAGGCTTTTTTCCAGTAAAGCGCTCAATCTCTCTCTTTCTTTTTGCACCAGACGTTCCGATTCTTTACGCAAAGTTATGTCCCGGGCAATTATCAGGAGTGTTTTACTTTTTTCACCCATCGGCGAGGAACTAACCTCTATGTCGAGGATATTATTGTCTGACCTTTTGATCTTTGTCTCAAAAAGCGCCGCTCCGTTCTCCAGAGTTAAGTTCAATGCTTTCCGGAAGCCTGGAAGAGATTCTTCAGTAAATAGAGAGAAGAGGGAAATTTTATCAAGATGAGCACTATCATATCCGAGAAGTTCACAGCCTTTAGGGTTAACGTCCAGAATACGCTCCCCATTTGTTATGAAAATCGCATCATTGGACTGCTCAAATAGAGTCCTATATCTTTCTTCTTTAGCCATTATATTGTCCTCGGCCAGTTTACTCAAAAACTGATTATTTTCTCATTCTTGCCTCAGGTTCAGCATACAAAGGCACTTTTCCGGGATTGAACAGGTTTAAATTATGAGTAGCTCATCCAATAGAAGAATTTTATACTGCATAGGGACTTATGATATTTTATTATAAAGAACTATTGTTGAAGATGAGATCGTTTTCACGACTTCCCATTCAAACATGAACTTTATTTGGGTCTTTTTGGAGGTCTGCCCTCCTTTTTCAGCCTCGTTCGAGTATGGTCTAGCTTCCTGAGATTCTTTACTGTCCCTAATTTCGTTCCATCCAGCAAATAAATTTCAGCCGAATTAAGTTCTATGCTGCCCGAGGAAAATGCCGGTCCTGGCAGGTCCTCGGAAGTGGATTCATTGAAAGGCACTCCTCCGCAGAGTTCGTTAAAGGCGGGAATGATGAAGACCTCCGGGTTGGCCCAGGCAGTCTTATCGTTAAAATCCAGGTTTTTGAAGTGTTCCCTGAGAACTTCGGGATTGAACCTTGTCCTTATCCAGGCAGGGTCGTTTGTGGAATAGCCGAATGAATCGGTGAAAAGGACCGTCGGATGGTTGTGGGCTGTGACAACGGACCCGGCACCAAGAAGTTCGGAAGCAGGCCAGGTATGCCCGTGGATTTAGAATATTCTGGTTGTTCTGTTCGTCAGCACAAATATAAATGCTTGTCTTCATGAGATGCAGACAAAGGGTACAAATGAAGAAATGAAACAGTGAAAAAAAGTTGACATATTAATTAAAATGGGATTGTTTTTGAGAAAAATTGCTTCCGCAAGCTTTGTCGCAGAAGTTACGCTCTGCTTATTAATTCACAGGATTTATGGTCTTTCCGCTACGTTGAAAGTAATTCTGAATTCTGTCCCTTGCTCTCGCTTAAGCTCGATATTTCCGTCCAGCTGGTCAATAAGGATATTTACTAACTGCAACCCCAGTGATTCAACACTCTCCAGTTCTATATTTTCAGGAATTCCTTTTCCATTATCTGAAATTGTCAGGCTGAAGAAGGGTTTACTTATTTCGTGATTCTTTTCTTCCCTGCAAAGCCGAACTCGGACATCTCCTTCTTTTTCAGTAAATGCATGTTTGAGAGAATTCGAAACGAGTTCGTTAACAATTATTCCTAATGGAACAGCAGTATCCATATTAAAGAAGGCATTTTCTTCCAGATCCATGTACAGGCGGATATTTTTACTTCCAAGGCTGTAAGTCTGGAAAAGATTGTCAGCTAACTTTTGAAGATATACAGAGAAGTTTACATTATCGGTTCCGTCCCCTTTGTAAAGTTCTTCATGGATAAGAGACATCGAAAGTACACGGCTCTGACTTTCCCTGAAAGCTTCCAGTACCTCTTTATCCTGGAATTTCTCAGCCTGGAGATCCAGCAGGGAAGAGATCACCTGCAAATTATTCTTGATTCTGTGATGAATTTCTTTAATCCGGATTTTATCCATCTCAACCAGGGTTTTTTCTGCTTTAATGCGTTCAGTAATGTCTCTGGCAATAGCTGAGATAGCCACAAGCTCCCCGGAGGAGTCAAAAATCGGAGAAAGAGTCACTGAAGCATTTATAAGAGTGCCGTCCTTTTTAAGCCGTAAAGTTTCGTAGTGTTTGACCCGTTCCCCCTGTTTAATCGTCTCAATTAACTGTTTTAGCTCCCCTTTTAGATTAGCCGGTTCAAGTATAGAAATATCTTTCCCCAGAATTTCTTCAGCCGAATAACCATAAATCTGCTCTGCTCCCCGGTTCCAGCTGGTAATAATACCTTCAAGAGACTTGGTTACAATAGCATCGTCCGATGATTCCAGAGCATTTGCCAGTGTTTTAATCTTCTCTTCTGCTTTTTTGCGCTCAGTAATGTCCTGAACTATTCCCTTAGCTTGAACCGGGACATTTTCCTCATAAAAAATAATCTCTGCTTCTGTGTGGACTATGCGCTCTTCTCCATCAGCTAGGATTATCCGGTAATCAACATCACAGGGTCTTCCGTTTAGACCTTCATTAATTGCATTAATCAGGTGGTCCAGATCTTCGGGGTGTACATAAGTTAAAACCAAATCATAAGTTACTTTGAATTCTTGAGGATTTAGTCCAAAGATACGATAAACCTCATCAGACCAGAACAATTCATTAGTTGTAATATCCCAGCTCCAGTTTCCGATATGAGCCATTCTTTGAGCTTCAGCAAGACCTTTTTCACTTTCTTTCAACCGGTTGTAAGCCGTTTCAAGCTGCTTCGTCCTCTCTTCAACCAGTTTTTCTAAATTATCATGTGCTTTTTTTAGGGCTTCTTCCGCTTTTTTGCTCTCGGTAATATCCTTGGCGATCTCGAACCGCACATCCCGGCCGTCCGGCCACTTGATGATCCGGTCCATGATCATGAAATACAGGTCCACCGAGGGGTTGTAATACTCCCAATGGTAGGGTTTGTCCTTTTCCTTTAAAATAATCGGATTGGTGCAGAAATCGCAGGGAGAGTCCCTCCGCTGAAACTCCCGGTAGCAAATCCCTCCCACGAGTTCACCGCCGAACTTCTCCTTCATCGCCTTATTCGCGTACAGAACCTCGTAGGTGAACGGATCAGTCACGTACACCACATCATCGATGCCATCGAAAATGGACAGGAGCTGGGATCGTTCGAAAGCCAACGTCGCCTCGGCCCGTTTGCGCTCGGTGATGTCTATGAATGCAGAAATTGATCCATTCGAGTTGCCATGTCCATCGCGCAAGGATTTAGCGTTACCCAGTAAGTGCCGCATCGTGCCGTCAGGAGAGACAATGTCGAACTCGTAGTTGCTTACCTCTTTTCCTGAAGCCGCCATCCGCACAGGCATATCTGAAAGTGGGATCTCAACCCCGTCCTTGAACAGTTTATAAGTCTCGGGTCTCCCCTCAGGTGCGGCTTTAGATACGTTTGCACCCTCTGGAAGTCGGAGCCATTCATAGGAGAGCCGGTTACCAGTTATCTTTAGCGCCCCGGGGTCGTGCGCTATCCACACGGCGGCAGGGACTGCATCCAATACTGCTGCCAGTTCGTCCGAGCGAGCTCGCTCACGTTTCTCGCTTTCCAGCAACGCATCCATCAGGGAATCGCGTTCCTCCAGTGACTGGACAAGTTTGATATTGCTGTAGCTCAGCTGTGAAATCATGTTTGCAAGCTTCGTGAGGAAAGCCATGCCTGTGTCCACAGTCTCCCTGCTCAGGCGCGGTACTTTTTCAAGCGCTGCTATGTATTCCTCCTCGTTGAAGCCGTATATTTTAGCCTGGGATTGGAAAAGCTCGTAGTCCAGAGGCTCGTCATCAAAAAAGAACTGCCCTGCGAAGAGAATCCCGACTTGCTGATCTCCAATCATGATTGGGGTCGATATGTCCCACACGTTGTTTTTGCATTTGAACAACTTAAACTTTCCAGGGGAAACGCCCACGGATAGCTTTATGTCGCTTTCCAGGCAGTGTTTGAAGGCTTCGGGATGAACCCTGTGAAATCTGGTGCAGATATCCTGCCATCCAATGCCTGCCAGAACTTTGCCTTTAAGGTCGTTTAAGCCCATGGGAATATGAGTAAGCTTATAAAAATCGTCCATAAGGAACTGGATCACCTGGACGTCAATGATCTCTGCAAGCTCAAGGTTAGCCACCTCCAGGGCAGGCGAGAGGATGCTTTCCGACTTCAGCCTGATGTGCTGCTCACCCTGGCGCAAAACCTTCTCTGCCTGCTTGAGCTCGAAAATCTCGGCACGTAAAGCCTGATTGGCTTTTTCAAGCTCGGCGGTCCGTTCCTGCACCCGGATCTCCAGTTCGTCGGCACTCTGATGGTCAGAAAGTTTCATGATTCTCCAGTCCTGCCTTAGATTAGAGCACTATTAATCCATCAAATCTTCCTGTATTTGATAGAATTGGCAGAAACATGTTCCCATGGACAAATCCCGATAATATCGATGCCAGGACTTCTAGTTGTTCTTCGATTTCCGCCCTTCATTATATTCCAGGACCATTTGGCATGAAAGTCTATCCGTACTTTCATTATTTATGCCTGTAATTTGGGAATTTCATGTGCGTTTTTTAAGAAAATTACTGAATCAATCTGCCGGAAAAAAATATAATATAGTGATATAAATAGATTATATATGAACGTTTCTCAGATTGTTTAAAACTTCCTAGTTTTCAGATTTCTCCAAATATTTAGAAAACTTGTGCCAGTAATAGACCGTCAACTATATTAAAGGATTTGGATAGAAAAGTAAATGCTATTGATAAAAGGTTATTGACGGAAAATCAGAAAAAAAGATGGATAAGATGTCATTTCCGGGTAGAAACTTAAAGCAGATCAAGACATAGCGATCTTTGAGTAAATCTGAAATATGTTACGGAATCCGGGACAGAAACTTATTTTTGCATGATTGTCTCGTCTTTTTACGCTGAAGGCCTTCTGACCGGTACCATGTCGTTTCATATGAGTTTCAGGATTTTCTGCACCTCATGCCCCCATTTTTATTCTTACTTCTAACTCTCGTATGCTCCAGTTTCCGGATATTTTTAAGCAGCCCGAGCCTGGTCCCGTCCAGAAGGTAGACTTCCGCACCCTCAAGTTCTATGCTGCCCGAGGAAAATGCAGGTCCTAGCAGGTCTTCGTAAGAGGATTCGTTGAAAGGCACGCCCCCGCAGAGTTCGTTAAAAGCCGGCATTACGAAAAGCTCGGGATCAGCCCACTGACCCGGGTTTTCAAGATCAAGGTTCCGGAAATGCCCTTTCAGGACCTCTGCATCAAACTTCGTCCTTACCCAGGCAGACTCAACTATGGAATAGCCGAATGAATCCGTGAAACGGACTGTCGGATGGTTGTGGGCTGTGACAATGGACCCGGCACCGAGGAGTCCGGGAGCAGGCCAGGTGTGCCCGTGGAAGTAGCCTACCCCGTCCAGAACCGCTCCCCGAGCAGAATGGAGCCTGATATCCTTCTGCCTATTGAAGAGGAGGTCGATTCCCCCGTCGTGATTCCCGGGAAAAATGTCGACAGGAGCATGCGCTGTCAGGGCTTCGAGGAAGCGCGGGATTTCGTCCCTCTCCTGCCAGGAGACCTGTGGGACGTTGTGCTTGATGTCGCCGAGGAGCACGATCCGGTCAGGATTGACTTCTTCGATATAGCCCTCTATTCGTATCAGCCGCTCTTTCATCCGGCTTGGGAGGTTGATCCCGCTCCTGTACAGGTCCCACTCGATCCCGAGGTGGATGTCAGCTATGACCAGCGCGGTTTCGGAGTTTGTGACTGTGAGGGCGGGCTCGTTTAGGATGGGGGTGATTTCTGGGGGCATGGTTAAAGGGAGTGATTAACTTCAGGATTTGAAAGGTTGAAACTACATGTGGGATTATTCTTTAAGCGAGTTTATTCTTCAAATATTTAGGAATATGCACTTTACGATGTTTAAATAATATTGAAGTTATAAAAAGTGTATGTTTTGTTCCCTTCCGTGCTCCCATCCAGATGAAAAAAGAAGAACATGAAATGAAAAAAGAAAAGAGACAAAAAAGGAAAAGAGACAAAAAAGGAAAAGAGACAAAAAAGGAAAAGAGACAAAAAAGGAAAAGAAACTAAAAAGCAGGTAATCAAAAAGCCTCTACCTGCCTTTTCTTATATATCTTATACGTCCCTCATCTTGCGTCTGAAAACAACTCCTGATATACCAGCCAGCCCTAAAAAGATACTAAATCCAGGCGACTTTCCACTTTCAGTTCCAGAGGCTTCGGGGACAGAATCACCTGATTCGAAATCTTCTGATTCAGAATCTTCGGGCGTACTCTTGGAAAGGGAGGCAATATCCTCATCCGTAACTTCAAGGGTAGGAGAATTGGATTCAATACTTACCTCATCGCAATACCTGAACGTATACCTGACCCCAGCTGCACCCATCTCAAAAGACCCGAGCCTTTCAGAGTTCACGGCATATTCAAAAGATTCGGTTTCATTCGGGCCAAGAGACATGTAGCCTGCTCTGGTGTTGCCTTCCAGGAGGGAAAAAGGTTCAGTTACCTGGTCGTTTACCTTTATGTTGTTAAGTTCCACGTTGCCCGTGTTTGTGAGCGTGATCTTAACGGTGACCTCTTCTCCAGGGTTCACGATTTCAGGAATTGCCTCTTTTAGCACGCTGAGAGCCGGCTCCGGCTCAGGATGTACGGGCCCGATTTCCTCCGAAGGGGCAAGGGTAAAGAGATAGATGTTCCACTTTCCATCCCGGGAATCCTGCCAGACAATTTTGTCGTTCATGATGCAGGGTTTCTCCTGGTCGCCTTCGGCTGTGCAGACCTGTTTTTCCGTACCTGTGATAATGTCGTAGATATAAATATCCGAATTTCCGGAATTTCCGGGGGGACAGTTGCGGTCGTCAGCCCAGACGACTTTCCGGTCCGAGATAAAAGGATCAAAGTGGTTATACTCATCCTCACAGATCGTAACCCGGGTCTTATCGTAGAAATAGTCGGACAGATACAGGTCATACTTTCCATGTGTGGATTCTTCCCTTCCCTCCCAGACAACGATCCCATCCGAAATTACCGGGTTAGACGGAACATTTGTACCATTCTCGTAAACAGGTTCAGAATCCCCGCCTAAGGTGTTATAGAGGAAAACTCCATGCAGAAGAGTAGGGGGCTCTGATGATTTTCTGTTTTTAACATCAGAGTAATGCCTCTCCCACCAGACAATATTTTCCCCATCTACAAAAGGATAAAAATATTCTTTAGTCGAGGAAGAGAAATTTTCTCTCTCTTTTGTCTTCAGGTTATACATTGAAGCCCATATCATACCGATGTCGTTTTGCCAGATCACAATTCCGGATTCTGCCGACACGACTGGGCGTATCTGCTCACCATCTTCAACACAGATAGCACGCTCTTTCCCGGTTTTCAGGTCATACATGTAGATATCGAAGTTTCCCCTCCGATTATCCTGCCAGACAATGTAATCTCCTGAAATAAAGGGATATTCCTGACTCCCTTTTGCAGTACAGATAGCAGTTTGAGACCCCGTATCCAGGTCATACATCATTATGTCAAAATAGCTGCCCCTGCGCTCCTGCCAGACAATTCTATTCTCATAAACGATTGGATTCATCTGGTCCACGGAAGCATTCGCACATATCACCGACTCAACCCCATTTGCAGCAAGCTCAGCATTGGAATCTGATACTGCAGCAGCAGGCATTATCAAAGAAACAAACAACATGGAAAAGAACAGGATGCACCCTGATCGAGCACAGAAAACAGCATAATTTTTGTTCATTTACAGCTCTCCAAAATAATGTATATTAATGTACATTAGATAATGGAAGTTATAAAAAAGTTTTTGATTGTATGGTTTTTAAAAAAACTCCAGAATGAAAAATACACATAAAAAGAAATGTGTGTAGAAAGAAGGATTACACAGTGGAGAATTCCACTCTCCGTTTTATGACGACAAAGCCACAGAAATCCCTCTTTGAGGGAGTTTACATTACAAGCTACCTGTTATCCCCGGCTGGAGTGGGGAAGTGTTACTATAGCCTTTGACGGCCTGAGTTTAAGCTTCAAACCACTCAAGCTTCACACGAGTATATTTTTAGCTTTTCTCAGAACGCCCGGATTCTTCCTCGACAAGCCCATCAATCCTTTCCGTCAACTCCTCAACCAGCTTTCGCATCTCGGAAAGCTCCCCCTGAACCTCAAGCAGCTTGTTATACGTGGGGCTCCGGGAATCCTTTACAGCCTGTTCCTGGGAAAAGCGCTGCTTGCTCGGCAGGATGTAAACATAGATCAGAAACATTGCAGTCATCCCAACGAAGCCCATGGCTCCCAGGAAAAAGAGGTAGTGAGGAAAGATAGCCCGGATGTAAGAGTCTCCCGAACTGTAGTACTGCAGGCGACTGATCATGAGGAAGTTCAGGATTGAAAAGAGGAACATGGTCTCGCTAATGAGGATCAGGAAACCGCCAAGGCGGGTGGACATTTTGCGCTGTTTGGGGATGATGCTGGGAAACATGATTGTCACCTTTTGGCTATTTTAGCTATTTACCGAAAATGCCTGTTCTATGATATGAATTTTATGGCAATTAAATAATATTAAAAAATTGTAGACCCGAAAGGGCAGCTTTTACAGGGACATCTCTTTGTAGTTCTTCCGGAAAGCAGTCCGATTTCAGCAAAACAGTTTCATGACCACAAAACCGAAACTGAAAAATTACATTTTGTCATTCAAAAAACAGAAGAACTTTTGTAGAAAAGTAGATCTTTGCAGTTACAATAGATATTTACAGCTACGGAACAATGAGGGAACATCAGGGGAATAGAGATATTTAAAGAGATTTTAGAGGATTTGAGGGTTTTTAGAGAGTTTTTGGAGGTTTTTTAGAGCATTTAAGATTTATTAGAGCATTAAAATTTTTTTAAATTGTGTTAAAGCCTTTATGGCATTTTATATCACTTTAAGGCTTTTTCTGGAGCTTGCTTACTCTTCACCTTTCCAGGTTAGAACTATTTTCATGTTGGTATCCCTGTCATTTTTAACTCTGGTCATGATTGCCCTTCCTTCGGCGGTAAGTTTAAGGCCAAAATTTACCTGCACCTGGGAAGGTCTATGCACAACATCAAGTTCCTCCACCGTGTCTACAACTCTTCTGGAGACCTGATAAATAATACGCATCGCATCTTTAAGCGCTTCCTTGGATTTCTCTTCAATAGCCTTTGGAGATACCAGCACTACCTTTACCGGACCGTCAGCATGGCTCAGATCTACCATAACTGGCATTTCGTCTTCATCTTCTTCATCTTCTTCAATCACAGCCGGTTTTTCCTCTTTGGCCTTAAGTCCATACGTGAACAAAACCCCCCAAAAGAGACTCAACAAACATATCAAACAAAAAAGATACGGCGTTGAAATAGTCTCATGTAGACATAAATAAAACTGAT
Organism: Methanobacteriota archaeon; assembly: GCA_016841625.1. GTDB lineage: Archaea > Halobacteriota > Methanosarcinia > Methanosarcinales > Methanosarcinaceae > MTP4. The sequence continues at coordinate 89,335 of JAENYU010000001.1, read as the reverse complement.
ATGAATAAAATTGCATATAATTAAATAAATAATTGTAAGAACCATTCTTCAGGATATATTCAATAAAGCCTGAAACAACCGTTCGATTAACAACCCAATCTCTCACCCCATTAATAACTCAACTAACAATCCGAAAATCACATGAAAATAATCTGAAATCAAAATCATTCAACCTTCTTGAGGTTAGGCCCTTCTTTTGTGTCCTGTATAATATAGCCAGACGTCTTTATTTTATCCCGCAGGGCGTCCGCAGTCGTCCAGTCCTGTTTCTTCCGGGCTTCGTCACGTTCTTCAACCAGTTTCAGGACAGTTTCGGGGACCTGGCCTTCCTCCCCGGCAGCGGCAAAAAGCCCCAGGACATTTGCAAAGCTGCGGTAAAGAGCATGGGTTTTTTCCAGGACCTGCCTGTTTTTCCCGGTTTCGAGGTACCTGTTAGCACTGCGGGAGAGTTCCCGAAAGACCGTTATGGCTTTGGGGGTATTGAGATCGTCTTCGAGGGCTTCATTAAACTGCTGTACCAGTTCGGGGAGAGCTTCAAGAATTTCCCTGTCCCCGGGATATTTTCCTTCATCAGCACTCCGGAGGGTAAATTCCAGGTTATCCAGGGTTTCCCTGAGCCTGAAATAGTTGTTTTTAGCGTTTTCGGCAAACGCTTCCGAGTAGTCCAGCTTTTTGCGGTAGTGGACCGAGAGGAACATGAAGCGTACAACTTCGCCCCCGTACTTCTCGACGATTTCGGGCAGCGTGAAAACATTTCCTTTCGATTTGCTCATCTTCTCCCCTTCCACGATCAGGTGCTCCCCATGGATCCAGTAGCGAACAAAGGGTTTCCCACTGGCCCCTTCAGACTGGGCAATCTCGTTTTCGTGGTGCGGGAAGATAAGGTCCACGCCTCCGGTGTGGATGTCCAGGGTAGAGCCAAAGGCATTCATGGACATAACCGAGCATTCCGTGTGCCAGCCCGGCCGGATCTTGCCCCAGGGGCTCTCGTAGAAAATCCCCCGCTCGATTTCCTCCGGCGTGGAGGCTTTCAGGAGGGCAAAGTCCCGGGGGTTGTCTTTATCGTATTCATCCACATCAACCGAAGCCCCTATTTTGATCTCGTCGAAATCGATTTTCGAAAGCTTCCCATACCCCGGAAACGCCGAAATCCGGTAGTAAACCGACCCGCCCTTTTCGTAGGCAAGACCTTTTTCGATCAACTTCCGGGCAAGTTCGATCATCCCGCCAACATTGTCCGTGGCCCTTGGATAGGCAAAAGCCCTCCGGATGTTCAGCATATCAAGCCCCCGGAAAAATTCCTGAGTGTACTTCTCCGTGAAATCTCTCAGGGACATCCCCGCAATTCCTGAGTCCCGGATGGTTTTGTCATCGATGTCCGTAATGTTCATAACAAGTGTTACTTTGTAGCCCAGGTATTCAAGAGTCCTCACGATGTTGTCCGTCATCAAAAAAGTCCGGTAATTCCCGATATGGGGAAAATTGTAGACCGTAGGACCACACGCGTAAATCGAGACTTCCCCTGCTCTCAGGGGCTCGAAAGGCTCTTTATTTCTGGTCAGGGTATTGTACACTTGCAGCATCCGAAACACCACCGGAAAATTATGGATTGAGTTGAGATTATGAATTGAATCGATTTTATGGATTGAATCGATTTTATGACTCTATAATTAAGATAAGATCCTTATGATATAAAGAAAACGAATAAGGCCCCGAATAGACCTCTGGTGACAGATAAAGGAAAAGAAAGGAAAATCAAAGCACTTCAAGGGCAGGACAAATTAAGAAGCGGAAATAAACATAAAAACACCCGCAATGGCCAGCAAAGCAATTTTTATCTTCTTCTCGGTCTCGCTCAATTCCGACCAGGGCTTTTTTTTCTTTCCTGCTGCCAGTCCCACTGAAAGACCTGCACCGATTCCGATTGCCAATCCCGCACCGAAATCACTCATTCATACAGCTCTGTAAGATCCGTAAACCAGCGTAGAATTCCATTCAACTTCATATAGAAATATATAGTCTTCAATTAACAATTAGTTTTCCCCGAAAATTGACACTCCAAACTTTTCCAGGATTCTCCCCAGCCTGAAAAGGGGCAGTCCCACAACATTAAAAAAATCCCCTTCAACCCTTTCCACAAGCACCGCTCCCCTGTCCTGAATCCCAAATGCACCTGCCTTGTCCAGAGGCTCTCCGGTCCTGACGTAAGCCTCGATTTCCTTTTCGCTCATTTCCTTCATTCGGACATCCGTGACCTCGTATTCACTGATTTCCTCTCCCCCGTCAAGGTCCAGAACCGTAAGGCCCGTTACGACCTGCACGGTTTTCCCGCTTATTTTGTCCAGCATTTCCTTTGCCCTTTCTGCGGTGTGAGGCTTTCCGAGGACTTCCCCCTTGCAAAGCACGGACGTATCCGCCGCAATGATAATCCCGGAATCAAACAGTTTTGCAACGTCCCTGGCTTTTTCCAGGGAATGCCGGAGAAGAAGCTCTTCGGGCATCAGGCCCGGAATATGAGATTCCCCATAGGAGCTGACACATACCTCAAAATTGTTCCCGATAAGCTGTTTCAGCAATTCCTTTCTTCGAAGGGATGCAGAGGCGAGAATGATTCGGCACATGAGGAGGTCTCAGGGAAAGATGGATTTAACCTTAATAGAAGCAGATACCGGGATCACCGGGAGAATAGAATCTAGCCGCGGTTCCAACCCTGATGGATATCTTTGTTCCTAAAGAGAGGTGTTGGTCAGATATCAAAGTTAACCTTTAATACCTCACACTGTGGCATATTTTTGATTTGTACGCCCTCCAGTGTTCCTGTTAGCTCCAGACTATCAAATTCATTTGAACCACATAGTACGTCCTGGTTCGGGTGCGTGCCAGGTATGATATTGCAGCCTAGAACAGTCTTTTTACCAGCCGACACTACGATTGGAAGCCTTGGGGATGCAGGATGGTTCTTTGGAAGAACTATTAATGGGGACCTGATTTCCCGAATCATGAAGAGAACGCATTTAAGCCCTTTCTCAGTTCTCTCATCCACCGAAAGCGCAGAAGCAACAATCAGGTCATGGGGTTCCAGTCCGAGTACAATCTCTTCGTTTTCAGTTTCCAGAAAAAACTGTCCACGCGGACCTACTTTCACAATAGCCACCACTCCTGCCGTGCCGCGTAGGAGAAGCATTTCACTTTCCTTAAGTGAAATGTCTTTAGAAATGTCTTTAGAAAAGGCCAATTTTTTCATATTAAAAATAAGTATCTAAAAAATGGAGTTGATTGTTAGGATTCTGCTACATTTTGAGACAGGCAGGAAGGACACTTCACATTCTTGCCAATACCTTTGAATTTATTATTGCAGTCCTTACATACATAATTTTTAGGCGCCAGCTTTCCTTCCAGTTCGATATCAAAAGAATCTCCAACACTACACATAATTATTACCTCATGGTTTTATCAAGGGGCTTACTATAATCATAAGACCCACATATTATTACTCATACTTCTCCAATTAATACCTTTCCGTATCTATCCCCGGGCAATTTCTGGCCGCATTTCTCCCATCAGGGCAACCCTTTCCGCAAAAGCATTGTGACGATGGATACTTTCTTCATAATACCCCAGCAGGAAACCCTTTAGTCTTTAGCTCAGGGTAGTTGACTTCTTCAGCTTGCGTCTATAAGCTTCAAGGACCGGTTACGACAGGATACCCTGCTCTTATCCATTCATTGATGCCGCCCCTCATGTTATAAACATCAGTGTAACCGGCATCTACCAGCATCTGGCTCGCGGCAGCACTTCTGCGTCCGGACCTGCAGTAGACAAGTATCTTTTTACCTTTGGGAACTTCGTTTATCCGGGCTTCAAAAAGCTGGTCAGTACCCAGATTTGACCCATAGCCGTTTTCAAGCGGGATCAGGACTGCCCCTTCGATATACGACTCGTTGAACTCGGCAGGAGTGCGGACGTCAAGCACGAAAATGTCGCCGTTTTCAAGCATTTCCCTGGCTTCGTCCACATTCACAGTTTCAAACCCGGACTGATTGGCTTCCGGCTTTGATGAAAAAATCCATACTACTATCAAAAGCATGAAAAAAAGGGCGATGTACGGCAAATTCTGTTTGTTCAAACTGGGTCCCCCATTGTTGCGTTTGATACATGAAAAGCTATAGTTTTACATGCACTTCTTTTATTGAATACCTGTACTCCTTTTTATAGAATAGCCATCTTGAATTCAGGTTTCCACCTGAAGCACGGGTTAACTGAATGAGAGGGTTAAAAGAAGTAGGGAAAAAGAAGTAGGGAAAAAGAAGTAGGGAAAAAGAAGTAGGGAAAAAGAAAGGGGAAGTTTTCGATGCGGTATGGATGCGGTATGGATGCAAAAGCTGCTTTGAGCTGGCAGATTTACTTAAAAATGGGGTTCTATTCAAAAAATGTTTGTTAATCAAAAAAGATTTTGTTCAGGATTTTCTGGAAAAGCAAACAATAACAACCCCCAACTTTCGAAGAGTCATTTATCCAATTTTGAAGGGGTAGTCATTGCTTGCAGATTCATATTTCCTGGTAGTGTGTTCACAAAAAAAGGGGTGATCTTATTTCTCTTATTCTTGCTTCCCCCCTAATCCTATTTCCGTTATTTTTTCTTCTCTTCTTCTTCTGCAAGCTTTACTTTCTTGCCGCAAAGGTTGCAGTTCCCTTCTTCGGTGATGCAGGGCTGTTTTGGAGCTTCTCCACCGCAAATTCCGCACTTTACCATTACATTCCACCTCCCTTTTACGTGTCTTACGAGGCAGTAGATGCCTCCACTCACCTATTAGTCAGTCATTGATATATACTTAATCGGCATAAAAATATACTTAATACAGTCCCGTGCCCCAGGGAGATTAAAGTAAAGGAATGACCTTAAAGGTTATAACAAAAACTATATCAAATAAAACAGGGAATTGTTATAACATGGGAAACAGTAGCAAGGTAAAGGTCCACTCCGAAGCTTCCGGGACCTTCGAAAGTCCTGAAATAGCTGAAATGAAGGCTATCAGGACAAAACTTTCCGAGATGCACAACGACATAAAAAAAGTTATGGAGCACTCGAACAGGGTTACCCTCGAGTCGGCCCTGGAAAGTTCCAGAAACGAATACTCCAATGTCCTTCTCAGCCACCTTTTCGAAGACATCGATACCGGGCTCGACCGCAACATGGCCAAAAAATGCCCTGACAACAGGAACTGCAGGGCCACTTTCACAACCCTCCTGCAAAACAACGCAGGACTCATAAAACAGAAGAATGTGGACGAAACCCTTGTTTCGAAAACAAGGAAGCAAATTGAGGAAATGAGGACAGGAGCTTCTTACAGCAAATGCGAACGCTGCTTTTCCGAAGTGTCGAGCCTTTTTGTAAAACAGGTCAACCTTATGCGCTCCATGCGGATCTATGAGGACAACCGGGAACAGAAACTGGATATCTCAACCCTGGAAACGGACACCGTTATCAACCAGGTCCTCGAACCTGTAGCCAACAACCAGCGCCTTGAAATCCTGAAAGCAGTGGCTTTCGGAACAAAGAGCTTTTCAGCCTTCTCCGAACTTACCGGCCTCAGGGGCGGAAACCTCCTCTTCCACCTCCAGAAACTGACAGAAAGCGGACTCATCCTGCAGCAGCACGAAAGGGGAGACTACATGATTACCGAGAAGGGGTACAAAATCCTGAAAGGCTTGAACGACATTTCTTCAGCCCTGCAGGTCCCGGCTGAAAAACTCACTTCAACAGAAAAAATCCAGGCAGGAAAAACCTCAACATAAATCACGTTCCTGAATACCGGATACCAGTTACCAGTTACCATATCTTAGGGATGAGCCGGGAAGTTCTTTTTAAGTAATCCTCATAACCTTTTACTTCCCGGATCAAAGTCTCTTCTTCCAGTTTAAGCCGGTATAAGAACAGGAGAATCAGGACCGCCGAAATGGAGAGGGAAAAATAAGCATTCAGGATAAGGGGTATCCCCGCAGTCTGTAAAATGTTCCCTGCATAAGCGGGATGCCTGATGAACCTGTAGGGACCTTTTTCGACCAGTTCGTGACCGTCCCGGATCTCTATGTGGGCCGAGAAATACTTTCCCAGGGACCATAAGCCCCAGGCTCTCAGGCCCGTGCCAAATAGGGTCAGTGCAAGACCGACGGCAGCAACAGAAAAATTGTAACCCGGATAGAAACCGTATTCATGAACCAGGCTGTATTCCAGAACCGGCAGAATTAACAGCGGCCACCAGAACAGTAAAAGCAGGTATCTGGTCCACTTCTTCGTCTGTTTTCCGGTATTATCCGGCCCACCGCCCGGTCCCCGGTATGAGATTCTTTCTGCCAGCAGGTAAACGGTCAGGACTCCGAAGTAAATGTAGAGAGGCAGCTGGTTCAGGGAATTCCATCTCCCATTTAGAATATTCCAGGTTTCAAAGGATAGTAAGAGTATCAGGAGACCTATGCCCCGGTAAATCCAGCCTTCATTATCTCTTCCTGATTTTCGTCCGGATTCTTTTTCTGGTTCTTTTTCTGGTTCCTGTCCCGTACCCGTCATTTACATCCCTATATTTTACATCGGGGCTTTATTAACTTTTTTTGTAAAACCAGTAGTTCCGAATAACCCGAGTTCCGAATGCTGAATGCAGAACATTAAAAAATATTATCAATTAACCGAAAAAAAGATCTAATGGTCCATGGAATTCGTTTCTGATGCCAACAAAAAACGACTCCATGGCCATAGATACAGCCAGCTTGCTGGCTGTGTCCTCTGAGCTTTTTGGAAAATATGATATAATAACTTTGCCAGAATCTGCAAATTATGAATGTCAGGAGACTTTGAACGTATTGTTGTATGCCGCAACATCTCAAACAAACTCTCTTGAATCTGCAAGTAATGATGTCAAAAGCAAGAATCCTGATCTAAGAATACCCTCTGCCGATACTATTTTCAATTACATCAAAGAAAATAAAATTGAAGACATTCTTTCCTCTTTCAGAAAAATGAATTCTGAAATCTTCAAGACGATGAAACTTGAAAACGACGTTCATGACATTGCTATTGATTTTCATGATATTCCGTTTTATGGAGACAAAAATACACCAGGTATTAGGGGAATAAAACGAAAGAATGGAAGTTTGTGGGGCAAATCTTTCTGTACCCTTGATATAATTGGAACTTCTCAATTGACACTTGACGTGATCGACATTAATGGTTTGAACAAGAATTATTCCATTTTAATGGAATCTTTATTCAAAAGACTTGAGATAATGGGTGTAAAAACAGGGACAACATACCTTGATAAGGAATTTTTTAATACAGTGGTGATTTCAAAATTAGATGAACTTAAAGTCAACTTTGTTATAGCAGCTAAACCAAATCCGGTTATCAACAGAGAACTTAAAAATCATCAAAAAGAGTGGGGAAATACTTCAACTATTTTTGAATACAAGTTTCAGAAAGGAGGGCCTTCTTTCAATATTGTGGCAATGTATGATGAAAAAAGAGAAAAATACATTCTGTTTGCAACAAATAAGAAAGCAGAATCAATTGAAAAATTTGAAAAGACAATTCCGGAAGAATACAGAAAAAGATGGAATATAGAAACTGGCTATAGAGTGAAAAACGACTTCAAGATAAGAACATGTGCAAAATCTCCAGTAGCAAGAGTGTTGTTCTTTATCATTCAATGCATCATGTACAATGTTCTAAATATGCTAAAGTCAGTTGTAGAAATTACATCTCATGAGTTAAAATCGTTAATAAGTGAAGACATAAATAAAGCTGTTAGATATGGGCTAAAATCGCTGAATTCAGTTCCATTTAGGGTGTTACTGGACTGTTTGAGATGGTTTAATGAAGAAAGAAATCGAGCGCTTCGAACTCGATTAATTGAAATATAAATTGCATTAATAAAATTTCATGAATTTAATAGCTTATGCTATAAAATTACTCGATAGATCCCAATTTTTTGAAAAATGTTGGTGGAAGTTGTAGATTAAGAATTTTGAACTCTGATGAAAGACATAAACTATTTTGAAAAGTAATTAGTGAAACGTAAAATAGATATGTTCTTGGCATTCGGAAGTAAGTCTAATCGGAACTACTGAAAACCTTCGGCGAGCCTTTAACTTCGCAGGCGGGAAGTCCCCTTCCTCGACTCCGAAGAAGCAGGGAGGGGTAGTTCACCAATACAAGTAAGTACTAATGTCTATAAAAAAATAGTAAGTTATTAATGGCACCAGATTTAAGAGACTTAATAGAAATGATTTTATTGTAATAAATGTCAGAAGAATAGTGTTACAAAAAAAGACAAATGTTGAATTCATTTCTTTATCGTTAATTCCTCTAATCGAAAATTCCCTTAATCACTAATTCCCCACATAAGGAAATCAAAATTCCAGGATGTCGAAGCGCAATGGACATTTCAAACCCGATCTGCTCTCTAAATATGCGTTCCATTGAAACGGCTTTAGTTATGGCTGATCTCGAAGGAGCACTCGACGACTACCGGTCTACGTACTGGCAATCAGTCCACGTACTGGTCCCGGCTTATCTCAGGTCAGCTCCCGTGTGTCCGTCAAAAGGACGGTATTTCCTTGTAGAAAACGGAAGCTGCGAGTTTATACCGGTCTGTTCCTATCACCACCCGGATAAAGCTGCCATTAATTCGCTAATAATGGAAGCATACATAATTCGCCTGCTTATGTACGACGGCACGGATTTCGTAATGGGTGCACAGGGCAAGCGCACAGGTATCGATGACCTGCTTCACATCATTTACAACGACGGCTTCGAAAAAGGCTGGAGTGCCTGGAAAAAAGGAAATGCTATCGACTGCTCCGCCCTTTCGATTGAGGCGATGCGGGACGCCCTGGGAATCATCTATCACGATAACGCCCTGATCCCGGATACAAACGCCCTTAACCTTGGAAAATACACGGGAAAATACCCGTACACCGAAAGGGTCAAAACATCGGTCAGACCCTCCGATATGACGGACCCCTGCCTTGAACTGAAGCCGGGGGATATGTGCATAATAAAAAATATGCCTCACACCACTATTTTTCTTGGCCGCTACAGGGAAAAAACGGGAGACAATACCCCATACTGGATCTGGGCTTCGTCCTCCAAACACAAAGTTACGGTCTTTACCCATGATGAATTTCGCAAAGCTTACAAAGGCTTTAAGGAACAGGCAGTTTCCCGCTGGAACCTGAAAAAGTACGTACCGTAAGAAAATCTACAACGATAAACAAAACCAATCCGCAACTATAGCCGAAACGATAGCCTAAACGATAGCCTAAACGATAGCCTAAACGACAGCCTAAACGATAACCTCTAAAGATAACCGCAATAATACCGAGAAATAAAGGAGGAATAAAATGACCGGAAAAGAGAAGGAAATGGACAAAAAGCGCAAGCAAATCGCTGACAAGATAATTGACGACATGACCGTGAACGGAGCATCGCAAGGAGATATAAATAGGCAAAAAAAGACCAACAAAGAGCATCTGGGGCACGAAGGCGAAGTAAACATGTAAAAAAATAGGGACCCTGTCCGGAAAGAAACAAATCAAAAGTGAAAAAAGGGTAGTCTGGGCAAGGGCCAGATGTCTTGAAAATTCCAGAATGCCAACCCGCCCCATTATCTGCGAAAGACCAGAGCCAGGAAGATCAGGATACCTATAATCAAAAGTTTTAAAGTAACGAGGGTTAGCCTCTTTTTCATTCTTCTTTCTTCTTCGGATAGGGGCCTGACATTTTCCTTGTGTTTCTTCTCCAGAGCCGAACCGATTGCAATCCCTAACCCCATTCCCAGGGCAGGTCCGGTTGCAACGCCTATTGCCATGTTATCCATAGCAATACCCATAAGCAAACCTGCCGGCATCCCCAGTAAGAGCCCGATTCCGATTCCTATGCCCATCCAGTGACCTTCGGGATACCTGGTCTCATCAGCCTGTTTCAGGTTCCGGTTGAAAACCAGAAAAACTCCTATGCCGATAACAATTAAAAGTGCCGCAATTATTGCAGCAACTATTAGAAAATCCATTATCTGGAATTTATCTGTTTAAGATATAAGATTTTGTATAAATGGAAAAAATCCAGCAAAGCCCGGCAATATTTCTTTGCTTCTTTGAGAAGAGATCAGAAAAATAGGCTGGCAGAAGATATAGAAACTCATAAAAAAAGAAGATATAAATATTAATGAGTTCCACTTTATGCCGGTGCTCAAATGGACAAAAAAATAAATATCATGGGGGGAGGGATAAGCGGGCTAGCATGTGCGATAATTCTTCGCAAAAATGGGTACAAGGTTAATGTTTATGAAAAAAAGAATTATGTTGGTACGAGATTCAATGATGATTGGCAGGGTCTTGAGAACTGGTCAGAGAAAATTGATGTCCTGAAACAGATAGAGTCCTATGGCATTGATTTGACTTTCGATTACGAACCCATTTCAGAATTAAACATTCATTATTCCGGCAAAATGAAGACAATCAAAGTGAAAAATGGTTGTTACCTGGTTAGAAGAGGAAGCAGTAAAGGTTGCCTGGATACAGGTTTACTTGAGCAGGCTGAGAAACTGGGAGTAAATGTTCACTTCGGTTCCAAACCGGGTAAGGAAGTTCCCATAAAAGTAAACGCTACAGGCCCAAAAAAGGCAACTGCTTTTGTAAAGGGGATAAAGTTCAAAACGAACTCTGAGAGTGGGTATCATATGGCTTTTGGAAAGGAAATAGCCACAGGATTTTACTCTTACCTTTTGATCAAAAACGGCCACGGAACAATTGCAACTGTTTTTAACCGCAAACTTGCCCACGACTCTGAGGAGTTCCTCCGGAGTACTGTTGACTATTTTTCAGATTTTCTCGATAGAACTGAGGTTGCTTCAGGGAAAAAATTCGGTGGCTACGGGCATTTCGAAATAAAGAAAGATTTTCATGATGAAAATGGGGCAATGCTCATAGGAGAAGCAGGAGGTTTTCAGGACTACCTCTGGGGATTCGGGATGAGATACGCCATCCAGAGCGGTAATTTTGCTGCAAGAAGCATAATTGAAAGTGAATCTTATGATGATTTGATAAAAGGAAATTTAATTAGAAAAATGGAGCATTCGGAAAGGAACAGGTTCATTTTTGAAACTCTGGCCCCTCTGGCTTATCCCTGTGCGTACTATTCACTTGCTGCCAGCAAGAATCCCCTCAAACTTTTGAACATAGTATATAAATAACGGGATTGTAAAATTTAGATCATTAGCCTGTAAACTGCTTCGGCAAAAACCGGTATTAAGCAGTTATTCCATTTTTGAATTCCGGGAAGTTAAAACTGCCAACGCCCCGGATGAAGCAGGAGTTATGGAAGAGGATAGAAACGGGGCACTTGCCCCTGGAAAAACAAAAAAGTATCATTTAAATCAAATAAAAAAGTTTAATTAGGCGTATTATATTATAATTAAGTGGCATGAAAGGAAACAACCTTAATCAAATGACCGAAGAATTAAATGTAGAGTCAAGTCCTTCTGATACAGACTCCTCAACACTTGATTCTCAAAATTGTTCGGGGAGTTCCCGTTGTAATTCGAGCCAGAAAACTCCAAATTTGAGTGGCATGCGAGGAAATTCAGAAGTAATTATTGGCCTGGTTCTGCATTTTTTTCTTTTTCTTTGCCTGATTGTTTTATGCATACTGCTGTGGAAACAAATTAAGCTGTACTTTTAAATGAAACCGAAGGTATGAGAACCATCGGTTCTTCCGGGTCGGATGTTCATGCAGGGCTTCTGCATGAAATAATTTCTAGCAGGAACAGTTTAGTGTGATCTCCAGTTTACCCTATGACCTTCAGTTCAAAGCGTAACCTTCGCTTTACAGGCGGTCCGACAATTACTAGCAGTAATAACAGAAATCCTTTTTTTTCGATTTAAAGGCTTTAGACACCTCATTTTTCACCTGTTTTTGCCCTGAAATTGAATTTTCGGACAGTCTCTTTAGCCCGAGTTTGACCTTCAGAACCTTTCGGGGCCCTAAAAGTCTCCTATTTTTCCAAATTAGTGCAAGAAACAATTATTTTGGACTTTTGTTTTGTACACTAATATATAGCACTTCTAACAAAGAAATATCGTACAAAAGGGGAACTTTATAAAGTGAGGAATTATGTTTTTGCAGCAAAAATTAACAGGTTTCCATAAAAGCATCCTCATAGGAGATACTGAATCATTACTTCCCCTGTTATCCAACAATACGGATTTAAAAGTGAAAGAAAGGTAAGAGCATGGAAAACCCACTGGAATTTCTAAGAAACATCAAATCCGTGGCGGTTGCAACTGTTGATAAGGGGAAACCGGCAGTCAGGATGAGCGATGTAATGCTGGCTGAAAATGATAAACTGTACTTCCTCACAGCAAGGGGGAAACCGTATTATAAGCAATTAAAGGAAAATCCGGAAATTGCTATCGTGGGCATGGATAAAAACTATGTTACTGTCAGGGTCAAGGGAAAAATAGAATTCGTTGATAAAAGTTATGTGGAGAAAATATTTGAAACAAACCCTGTTCTTGATGAAGTATACCCGGAAGATACAAAAGAAATACTGGAGGTATTCTGTTTATCAGAAGGAGTAGGAGAGGTATTTGACTTATCGGTTGTCCCTCCAAAACGTGAAAGGTTCGCCTTCGGGGGAGCGACGGTAGAAGAACCGGGCTATAGAATTACAGAGAAATGTACAGCCTGTGGCATATGTGAAGAGCTATGCCCCACAGGAGCGATCAGTGAAGGAGATATTTACAAAATTGACAGAGCAATATGCCTGGAATGTGGCAGGTGTTACGAGCACTGCCCGAGTGATGCAATTGAACAGGCAACTGGTTTTTGATTTTAATATAAATTTGAGATGACAATTCAATATAAATTAGTATGAAATTAAGGTCGAATAATTGGAACTTTCTTGAAAAAGAAGGGGGAGGTTGACGCTTTCAGGAGCGCTTTCAGATACCTTTATGTAAAAGTTTCTAACAAAAATCTTATTGTGGACAAACTGACGAACTCGGACAAGACTTTTCTGGTCCTCGTTTTATTTATGCTGTTTGGAAAAGCTGTCTGGACATATTTTGGGATAGACCATCCTATCGTACAAAACTGGACGGGAGCCTGGTCGGCAATAATCCTTGCAGCCTTTTTCGGATTTATTGCCATAAAACTCGCTGAAAGAACCGGTTTTCCGGACATCTGGGACGAAAAAATTTCAAACAAACAGCGTTTCCTGTATCCGGTCCTCCTGGGTTTCGGTTTTGCCATAATAGAAATCCTGGTCGGTCTGGCAATGGACCTGCCCAATATTCATGTCCCGTTTCCTTTTTCCATCCCCGTTTATCTAAGCGGCGGGATCTTCCTTGAGATAATCTACCATCTTATCCCAACCGTTTTTCTGGTATGGTTTATCTCAAATGTCCTCCTGAAAGGAAAACGGCAGAAGGAGGTTTTTGTAATTGCTGCCCTTCTGGCAAGTTTGTGGGAACCGGTAATGCAAATAACGGGCATGTACCGGATGGGAATGCTTACAGGCATGGTTTTCGGAGCCGGGTTGTTCATCTTCATATTTGCCGGGAACCTGATCCCCATTACCCTTTTCCGGAAATACGGATTCCTGGCCCCGGTGGTCTGGAGGCTTACGGACTATAGTCTATGGCATGTGATCTGGCCTATGATCCATTATTGATCACATATTGATCACATACTGATCTCTGAGACTCCTTCTTTTTTTAAAAAGATGTGGCAGGATCCGGAGAATAAAAAGGCCGGAACTCCCCCCAACTAATTAATATTTTTAAGTACGAATTTTTTAAGTAATATATAATTAATAATCATTACATGAGGAGAGTAACGGTGGTATTTCATAAATTTCAGGTTTTTTTGCTAATGCTATCGACAGGTACATTTTTAATTTATGAAGAATTTCTGCTAAAGGACCTGTTTGAGGCATTGAAGCTCGGGCTTTACCCTGCTACCTTCGGTTTTTTCTTCGAGAAAATTGGAGCTTACTTTGACCTGGGGGCTGCCGGAAACAATGCCCTATTTTCGGTCCCTGTCCCGATCAAAGTACTTTTCATTGTAACTCTCACCGGAAAGGTTTACTGTCTACTGTGTCACATATCTTCAAGATCCGAAATACCGCCACCGACCTTCCATCAAGCCGAATTACTCCCGGTGAATGTGGCTATGATTGAGTCATGGCTCGTTTATCTCGGTTTTTCGGAGAGTATGGCTGACGAAGCCCGTACCGGTCAAAAGCTACCTGTTGTTCATATTTCTAACATCCGGAGGAAATATGAGGCGAACCAGTCAGTTACTAAATAACCTGAAGAACTTTCGGGAAATAAAAAAGGAAAGAAGGGAACTTGTGCAAGAAACAGGATTCAAAGACCCATTAACACAAAAATTAGTTGCGATGCTCGCAGTTTTGGGCATAATTTTTCTGAACTTTGTTCGTTAACGTTATGGGTTGATCGAAACCTACAGAAAAATTACGGGAAAAATACCATCATCTGAATGCTTGAAAGTCCCGGTAGGCCGGAATATCAGTTAGATTTCAAACTGTGGATTCGACTGGTGGATTCAAAAACGAAAAGCCTGCCGGGGGCTCTTTTCTTTAAGATATAGGGCTTACCGTGAAAGTCGGATATTGAGTAGCAAATCTCTTTAATAAAAAAGGACAAGTTTAATAAACATAATGAATTAACCATAAGCTCACTGACAACTCCCGGAGCTATCACATGGAAGATCTCAAACGATATTTTAAAAAGGATAATTTCACTGTACATTCGGGAATAGAACTGCTGGAAGTATCACCCGGATATGCAAAAACCAGGATAGTTATAGAAGAAAAGCACCTTAATGCTTTAAGGGCCGTGCAGGGAGGGGCAATATTCACCCTTGCAGACCTTGCTTTTGCCGCAGCATCAAACGCATACGGGAATGCTGCAGTCGGGATCAATGCAAACATCTCCTATGTAAAAGCCGGAATAAAAGGAACTCTTACAGCAGAGGCGAAGGAGACATCGATAAACCCCAAAATCGCCACATATACCGTAAACGTCACCGATGATGAAGGGGACCTTGTGGCAATATTCCAGGGAATGGTCTACAGGAAAAAAGTTCCGCTTGAGCTTTCGGACTAAAAATAAAAAGATAACATAACTCCATGTGCTTTCTTTTCACCGGCAACTTACTTTTTTAGCATACTGGAAAACTCGTTAGCAGTTTTCCTGGCTCCTGCAGGCTTTAATCAGGGATTGTAAATCTCAGTACTGATAGTCTTTTACTTTCCATAACCCCGCCTTCAACCAGGCTAATAACTGCCAGGGTGGTCTACAGGGAACCTGAAAGGTTCCTGAAGGTCATAAGGCTCAGCTGTTATATTATGTCGTGATCGCTTAAAAGAGGAAGCTTCATTAGAAATCAACTTCCTTCTTTCCTTTGGGATTTACGCAATAAACAATGGCGATGTACATGGACTATAGCAAAATGACAAAGGACGATTTTGACAGAATTCTTTACGCACGTCTTAATGAAGAAACTCTTCAATCAATAGTTAATATTCCGGATGTTTCTGAAATAGTATCCAAACATTTCGAGAATGATATCTATCTTAACGAGGAAACTCCTCAATCAATAGTTAACGTTCCAGGCGTTTATGAGATAGTATCCAGGCATTTCAATAATGATATATTTGAAGAGTGGGAGTATGAGCAGTATATAAAGGTTAAAGAAATTGTGGAAAGAATCAGGTTGTGGAATCCAGAATTACAGCGAACCATAGTACTGTTAAATTTACTGAACGAATTAACTGGAATTCTTTATGATACCCTGGATCTAAAACTGGACAAATATGTTAACCTTCGAGCACTTCCGGTCAGAGAGTTCCACAAAGAATCTGTGGAGAAATATTCAGCATACCATATTTGGACATGTGATTTTGAAGGGTCCTGTCTTGTTGGTGCGGAGAAGTTTGAAATAGAACCTATCGATTCGATTCTCCACCGCTTTGGGGATGATTAAATGCTTCAGTGGAAAAATTCCAGGGACAGTCTACAGGAAAAAAGTTCCGCTTGAGCTTTCGGACTAAAGATAAAAAGAGCTTATTCTCTTAAAGATCAGGAAAAAGTTTGGAAAAAAGCTCAGGATGCGACCGCCGGGATTCGAACCCGGGTTCTAAGCTTGGGAAGCTCAGGTCATAGCCACTAAACCACGGTCGCTCAATGTGTCGGTATTTGCTTTACATGTCGTTTTTTGTTAAAATAGTTTTTGGTAAAGGTAAATAGTGGCACATTGCAACTTCATGAATATATAGTGGAGTTTATCCCTGAAAATCGGGGAAAAGGTAATAAGGGAACAAAAATTCAAATGGGTACAGGTCCAATAAGCAGGAAAATTCGATAATAAGTAAAAGTCCAGCAGACAGAAAAGTCTGTCAGGACAGAAAAATTCGACAAAAGGTTATGATGATGGTTTCAAAGGCCCTGCCGTTCACTAAAGAAGAGATGCAAAAAATAATTGAAAAATACCCGACCCCTTTCCACATTTACGATGAAAAGGCCATTCGGGAAAACGCCCGGAAGATGAAGGAAGCTTTCAAGGACGTCCCCGGCTTTAAGGAATTCTTTGCCGTAAAAGCCCTTCCGAACCCCTATATCCTGAAAATTCTCAAAGAAGAAGGCTTCGGGGCGGACTGCAGTTCCCTGCCCGAGCTGATCCTGGCGGAAAAAGCAGGGATGACAGGGGACGACATCATGTTCAGTTCCAACGACACCCCTGCCGAAGAGTTCGTAAAGGCAAAAGAAATGGGCGGCTACATCAACCTGGACGACATCAGCCACATCCCCTACCTGGAAGCACACGCAGGGCTTCCGGAAATTGTCTGCTTCAGGTACAACCCGGGCCCCCTGAAGGAAGGGAACGCAATCATTGGAAAACCCGAAGAAGCCAAGTACGGTTTCACCCGGGAACAGCTCTTCGAAGGCTACAGGATCCTCAGGGACAAAGGCGTAAAGCGCTTCGGGATGCACACTATGGTCGCCTCTAACGAGCTTGACCCCTCCTACTTCGTGGAAACCGCCAGGATCCTCTTCGAGCTCATCGTGGAGATTTCAAAGGAGCTTGACATCACTTTCGAGTTCGTGAACCTCGGCGGCGGGATAGGGATTCCCTACAGGCCTGACCAGGAACCGGTCTCCTTCGACGTCGTTGCAAAAGGCGCAAAAGAAGCCTACGACACAACTATAACTGCAAACGGCCTGGCTCCCCTCAAGGTCTACCTCGAATGCGGAAGGGTCATCACAGGCCCCTACGGCTACCTTATCTCAGAGGTCAGGCACCTCAAAAGCACTTACAAGGACTACGTGGGCATGGACTCCTGCATGGCAAACCTCATGCGCCCGGGACTCTACGGAGCATACCACCACATTACCGTGCTCGGGAAAGAAAACGAACCCCCTGCCCACAAATACGACGTAACCGGCTCCCTTTGCGAAAACAACGACAAGTTCGCAATCGACAGAATGCTCCCGGAAATCGAAATCGGCGACATCCTTGCAATCCACGACGCCGGCGCCCACGGGCACGCCATGGGTTTCAACTACAACGGAAAACTCCGCTCCGCCGAACTCCTCCTCAGGAAAGACGGAAGCGTCGTGCAGATCCGGAGAGCCGAGACCATAGAGGACTACTTTGCAACCCTGGATTTTGAAGGATTGAAGGATTTCAGGTGAAAGATTAAAAGCCTAAAAACAGGCCAGGAGCCTGAAACTTTTTATTTTCTTCTTTTCTACTTTTTCATTTTACCCCATCCATTCCTGAGTTTATCTTGTGGAAGGCCTGTCAAAGAAAATATTCTTTCCCTTCACGCTAAGCGGAATTCCCATTGCCACATCCGCATCTATCATCTCAAAATAGCAGGCTGCAGCCCCTGCCGAATACAGCACACGGTTGTCGATGCAGAGGTCCTTTGCCTTTGCAGCTGCCGAGCCCACGGCAATCCCGAGGTCCAGGTATTTGATCATGCACTGGGGGCCGAGAAATTCCTTCTGAACTTTTTCATGCTCTAGCATTGCCTTGCAGGTCGCAAAGCCGCAGGCTCCACAGTCCAGACTGCTCACACCCGAAGCCTTAAGCCCGATCAGAATGATGGAATCCGCATCCCTGACGTTCCGGGCGTCCCGGAGCAGGAATTTGAGACTTTTGATTTCACTGAGTTCTTCCATTCTGGCGGCGAGGTCAGCCTTTTCTTCAGAGTCAAGGAGGCAGGTCACGATGTCATCGATACCTTTCCCTTTCGGGGCGGTGCGGGCGGCAGTGAGGATGACTTTTGCAAGGGTATCCAGGGATTCGAGTTCGGGATTCAGCTTCATGGAAAGAAATTGGAAACGATGTTATTTATAATTTGAATCCCGGGCCGGGACCGGTTCACAAACATATTTAAATATTCGTACAAATATATTTATGAGTACTATGACTCCCGAGGAAGCTGCAAAAAGAAAAGAAGAATGGGTCTCAAAGATGAAGCGGGAAGGCAAAATGAAAGAGGACATGACCGAAGACCACAAGTCCTGCCTCAACGCCCTCCAGAACCCTGTCCGGAGAAACATCCTCATAGCCCTGGGAAGGCAGAAGATGTCCCTTGAGGAAATCAAAGCAGAATTCAAGCTCAAGGACGTGCAGGCAAACTACAACCTTAACATGCTCGAAAGCACCCTCTGCGTCGAAAAAGAGGAAAGCGAGGAGACTGCGTATTATGTCCTGACCCCGCGGGGCGAGGGCTACGTGAAAAATGTGGAGATGAAGAAGTGAATATGGTTTGACGTCCGGAACATATTTTGTTTTTATTCCTTGAAGCACTGAAAAACAAAAAAATTCAACACATAAAACTTTTTTAAAAATTAATTCAGATCGTTGATCTGAGCTCAGGCTATCAAAGGATTCAGCATTTGCCTGTATTTGTTGGGAAGCCGAAAAAATATAAATTAAGATATGGTCACGGTTAACTCCCGATTATTCCAGAAGCCACTTCCAGATAGGTCTGACTAGAATTTTTTTGCCCTGAACGGTCTCTTCGAACTCCTCTGCCTCAGTCAGGATCAGGCCGGAATCCAGGTCATAAGCTTCCAGAGCTTCAAGCAGCCCACCGACTTCCCGTTCCCTGGTACTTTTCAGGCTCGAAGTAACCTGGATAGCCTCTATTGGTCTCATGTTATCGGTAACTATAAAATCGCATTCCTGCTTGCCTTTATGGTAATAAACTTCCAGGTTTTTCCTTTTGAGTTCGAGGAAAACGAGATTTTCCAGCAATTTGCCCCTGTCCCGGGAAAACTTGAAGGATATGAGGTTTATAAAAGCCGAATCGATTACATACACTTTTTTGGGGGAATATATCTGCTTTTTCAGGGAATAGGCATATTTCGGGATCGTGAAAACCATGTAAGAGTTTTCCAGGTAGCCGATGTAGCTCTTGACCGTGTTTGCACTACCGAGACCCAGCGGTTTCTGGAGCTTGCTGTAGTTGATCTCGGATGTGTAATTGGAAAAAAGGTAAAGGGCAAGTTCCCGGAGGGCTTTTTCTTCCCCAAGCCCGTAGCGGACCAGGATGTCCCTGTATAAAATATTTTCATACAGGGTCTTCAGGAGCTGGGCGTTTTCAAAAAGCAGGTACTCGGGGATACCCCCTTTTTCCAGGTACTCATTAAAAGCGCCTTTTATAAGGCCCCTCTCCTCGGTTAGCGGCTCTTTAGGCACCGGGATTTGTCTGAATTTCAGGAATTCCCGGAATGAGAAAGGGTAAAGTTCCAGCCCGACGTAGCGCCCTGTCAGTTTGGTCCCGAGTTCCCGGCTCAACAGGGAAGAATTCGAACCCGTAAGGACAAACTTGAAGCCCCTGTCGTACATCCGCCGTACAAAGCGTTCCCAGCCCTCAACGTTCTGGATTTCATCAAAGAAAAAGACCCGGCTTTCCCCTAAAAGCTCGATAAACGCCTCATAGAGGAGGTTAAAGTCTCCTGCCTCAAAACCGATCAGGCGTTCGTCCTCGAAATTAAGGTAGTAGACAGGCTCATCTCCAAAGAAACCTTTACGGATCTCCTTTAAGAGGGTGCTCTTTCCGGAACGCCTCATGCCCGAGATCACCAGAGCGTGAGGGAGCCTCAAAAGTTCCGAAACCCTTTCAAGGACCTCCCTTTCCACGAGCCTTACAGGTCCTGGAGATTCAAAATCTGCCTTTTGCTCGCGTATAAGTTCCCTCAATATCCGCGCATCCATAGAATTCAGCCCTTTTTCAGCGTAATATTTCATTTAAGGAGAGGTTTTTTTGGAGAAGCCTCATTCTAAATGAGAGTATAATCGATAAAAGTCTCATTTAGAATGAGAGTATAATGACCAAAAGTCTCATTCAGAATGAGACATGGGAGGATAAATACGTTATTCTTAAAGAAATAACTTTCTAATCCACGATTTTGAGATCAAAATTTCAGGAAAAATAAATCAGAAAAACAAAAGCAAAAAAACAAAAGCAAAAAGAGCGGAAATAAGCAGCCCGGGTAAAGAAACAGCAAATTCGTAAAAAGGCCCCGGGCTTCAAAAATTAGATACAGGAACCTGAAACCTGCTTCACACATCCTCGTACTTCTTCAGGATCTCCTCAAACGAGTCAACTACCATGCCGAGCTTTTCCCTGCCGACCCCGAAGGTGCTGAGCTTGAAGTACCTGGTGAGCCCGGACTTGATACCATGGATGTTGTGGCTCTTCAATTCCTTGTAGAGGAAATACCTGCCCTTCTTGACGTTCTGGGAAATCTCATAAAAGCGAGGGGCTTCGAAGAACATAAGATCGTGATTGTGGGGGTTTTGCCCGCGCTGCAAGAAGCCCATATCCTGGAGCCTTGAGGAGAACCACCGGGCATTTTCAACCTCCTGGTCCCAGTTCCGGGTGCGTTTCACGACTTCCGGAAAAGAAGCCATCAGGGTCATGATGGTGGCCCCGCGAGCGGTGCAGCCCAGAAGTTCTACTTCCTTTATTTTGCTGTGTACGGATTTCCTGAAAACGATTGGGGCGTACTCTTCGCTGACTCCCAGAACTCCGACAGGCCCGGAAGCTGCCATGGACTTGTGCCCACTGCCCACAACGAAATCAGCGCCGAGTTCTTTTCCGTTTACCGGCATCCTCCCAACGGAATAAGCCCCGTTAAGGAGAAGGGGGACATCATATTCGTGGCAGACTGATGCTATCTTCTTAGCATCGGGTATGTTTCCGTAATTTCCGTCCGGGTAAGTGAGAAGGGCAAGTGCAGGAGCTTTCCCGCTTTCTCTGATGACTTCTTCGATTGCTGTCCCATACCCCTCGGGATCCAGGTTGTATTCGGGGCTCCCGGCGTGGGGGACGGCTTTGATGTTCAGGCCGGTCCTCTCGGCTGCAACGTAGGATGAGTAGTGGGCAAGCCCGTCGAGGACAATCCAGTCCCCGGGTTTCCCCATCGAATGCATGACCGCAAACTTGGACTCCCGGGCCCCGTTTGTTACCCGTGCTTCGTCGCAGCCCAGGAATTCCGGAAGAGCCCCGTGCACGAATTCCTGGATTGGGGGCTTTTTGACCAGGTCAAGGGCTCCTCCGCAATAGTCGCAGACAGAATACCCATCTCCCCATTCCATGAGAGTCTGCCTGGCAGCTTCGGTTAAAAGCCCGCCGGTCTGCAGGGGATCGATGTTGATGCTGCCAAGAGTTTCTCTCTTTATAAAACCAAATTTCTGAAGGGATGAATCGTCAAGTGTCATTTACCTGATACCTCAATTCCATATTCCATATATCTTCAGCTGTAAACCGATAGTAAAATTCCAACTGTAAACCGATACTTAAATTGTAACCGTAAACCGAGAATTAAGATGAGAACTGGTTATGCTGCTGTTACATACCTTGATTTATCTGATGATACACAGGTAATTCATAAAAACGTATTGCAAAGCCCGATGAACCATGGAATAGACAGAAGCTTCCCGGATCAAAACAGTTCAGGCAACTCCCAGGAAAAATCGAGGAAAGATTAGTAAGAAACTTAAGTACTTGGGAGGACTTGGAGGCCGGCGGCCAATAAGCCGAAAGCCCCTGAAAAAGGGGGAACAAAACACCTCAAAAAGGTGCCCTCCATTGTGATTCAGGAGATCCAAATTTATCTGCCCTTAATCACGTACTTAAAAGACTTTTAGTCCTGTGTTTTTACTGATGCATTCAAGCATTCAGGCGTTTTAAGCATTCAGGCGTTTTAAGCATTCAGGCGTTTTAAGCATTCAAGCGTTTACGGCCTTGCTGAAGACTGCGGTAAACTCTTCACACTCCGCGGCCAGGGTTGAGGCTGCATCCCTTAAGACCTTGATCGGGTCCGTACCATCGGTCTTAATGAAGAGAATAGGGTCGCTGATGCTTACGTGCTTCATGTCGTAATAGACGATCTCAACCCTTTCATCCGCAACCAGGTTTGCCCTGAGCATGTTGAGGAGGGTGTGAGTCTCACCTTTGAATTCGACTTCTAGCTCTTTATCTGTTTTGGAAAGAATGTTCAGTTCCATAAGTGATCACCTGCAAATGGTGAATAAATTATACGAATATTCCCGAAATATGGTTTGAAGCGAAAAGGAAACTTATTTGATTCCCTTCCCGTAGTCAACCGCGAGTTTACGGGTCTCAATTCTATTGCAGACCGGGCATTTAAGCTTATTCCCGTCTTTGTCTATTACGAGTTCCCCTTTGCAGTTCGAGCAGTAGGCTTTCATGACACCCAGGGAGTTCTCGGCAGTTGTGAGACGAAGCCTATCGAGGTCAACAACCCTGGCCCGAACAATATCCATGGGTCTGAACTCGTTTGCAAGCCTCTTGACATAGGAGTCACGCACGTTGGACACGTGAATATCCCCAAGTCCAGTCGCATTAACGATTTTCCTGTCGGCTTTGCCTTCAATCCCTGCAAACTCAACCATTGCCCCGGATTCCCGGACATCCGTAATCTTCCCGAAAATGATGTCCCCTACCTTCATTATGTTAGGGGTGTTTGTAGAAGGCCGGACAGTGACCATCCTTGATTTACTGTCAATGTATACGTATCCGGTAGCATTGGAATAGATGTCACCCGTAATTACGGTTGTACCTTCTCCGGCCTTGAATTCCTCGGTAGTCCCGACAAGTTCCCCGGGGAGGACAAAGGCCCCCTTTTCAAGATCCTCTTCCCTCACTTCGGGCTCTTCCGGAATCCTTGGGGAAGGCCTCGTATCCCTCCTTCCTCTCATATCCTTCTTTCCTCTCGAATCTTTTGAGTAGGGGAACCTTCTTTTTTTGCCCTGCTCCTTATTTTCTGCGGTTTTTGGTTCCGCTTTCTCGGCAACTGGCTTTCCGGTTTGAGGACCGGTTAATTTTTTTCTCGTAGTCTTCTTTTGTCGGATTCTAATCATAATCCCTCATTCGAATGATAGTGAATAGTGACTTTCCCGGTAGATGCTTATCTCCTGAAGGAGAATTTAAAGGGGAGTGCAGTGACGCCTGAAATATCTCTTCTCTGCAGGTACTATGTACGGGTAGGCATCCGGGCAGGCATCCGGGCAGGCGCACTTATGTAAGCCCCGGTACACCCTGGCACACATTGATGCGCATTCACGACAGAATGTATGTTCCAGATATATTCCAGATATATTCCAGATATATTCCAGATATTATACATTCCACAACACGCATCTGATGCCTCCACATTACACATCTGATACCATATAATTTTGCGGATCTGGCGTCATGCATCTGACTTAATACATCCGGCAGCACAAATCAGATACTCTATCTATGCATTCTACGTATGCATTCTATATATGATTCTAGATTGTGATTTCATACTGTGTATTCTCTGCCCGTATTCCCGTAAAACGGCTCAGAGGAAAAATTTCCGCTTCATGGAACAGCAATCCTGTAAATCTCCACTTCGATAATTTCTCGCTCTTTTTTGTGGAAATCAAAGGTCCGTTTAATGGGGAACTTTGCAACGTAAGAATGTGTAATGACCGCAGGCTTAATGAACTTTTGGATAAAAGCAAAACTCCCACGGTTGTGGATGGAGTATATAACCTCGCTAGTTCTTAACGCTACCGAAAGAAAGGGTCTGTCCCTGCCTTTGACCCTGGCCCCGAAAGGAGGATTCATAAGCGTTGTTTTGACGTGCCCGGTGACTTCCGAGATGTCCGAACAGACAAAATCGACCTCTACTCCTAACTTTTCAGCATTATTTTTTGAGAGCTCAAAGGCTTTTAGGTCCACATCATACCCCGCAACCTTTTCCGCACCTAGGAGCTTTGCCCCTATTGCCAGGATTCCGGTCCCGCAGCCCAGGTCCTGAACCGAAGTTTCAAGATCCCCCTGCATATAAGCAAAATGCAGGATTTCCGCCGCCAGGAGGGCAGGAGTCGGGTACTGCTCAAGCTCGAGTTCAGGGTCTGCAAAGCCCTCTATTTCCTCCAGCAACATTTCAAGTTTTCTCTGTTTCATTTTGCGCCATCATACATTATAAATTTATACATGCCCACCGGAAAATTCAGGGTAAAATTCAGGTTCTGTCTCAGCTTTGATGCTTCTGTCTCAGCTTTGATGCTTCTGTTTCAGCTGCAACGGCTCTTCCGTGATTTCATCCAGCACGAGATCTTCCCATTCTCGTTCTCCGAGTACAATCTCAAATTCCTGGGGAGTTAACATAGGGGAGGGAAAGCGTCCAACCTCATCGATAGCCAGCCTGGGACAGGCGGTATTTACGAAAGCTCCCACCTTGAACTGGAGCATCTGGTCGGGGGTCACCAGGTCGATCAGGATGAGATGAGCCTCTTTCCCATGCTTTTTTGCAAGCTTTTTAAGGGAAGTTGCCAGGGCCATCCTTGCCTGTCCGTTTTTGCTTGAGACGATTATCCCGAAAACTTCCGCGTCCAGGGATTTGGCAATAACCGCACTCCGCTGCCTGAGCACCCTGGAGGAGTCGACTTCCCGGACTTCCCCGGAGAAAGGGTCTGCAGCAAGGACGCGCTTTTTTGTGGAGAGGGATACGCCCAGGGGGTGGAAATCCCCGCTTCCTATATATAAGTACTCATCACAGACTTCTGCCCTTGCAGTCGAAAAGTTGCAGCCCAGCACCTGCCCGGGGTAGGCAAGCCTGGAATCCCCGCGCCCGATCACGCAGGTCTTCCCCCGGGCTTCGAGCACTTTACAAGCTTCGGGAAGCTTATGGACATGCTGGACAGTGCTGATCAGCCCTATCCTCTGCCCCTGCAATTTTGAAAGAGCTTTTTCAACCACAGGCAGGACGTCCACTGCAGAGCGGGCTTCGATGAAGTAGACCTTCTCGGAGAGTTTCGTGTCCTCGAGTTCGGCATGCCCGAAATGGAAAAGGAGGTCCACGTACCCGAGCAGGGTCCGGTCCAGGTCGCAAGCCCCGAAACAGGGGTCTCCGGAAATGATAATTTCCGCACCTGTGGCTTCTTCGACCAGCCTTGCAAGTTCCGGACCTTTGCGCTTGAGCCCTTCGGGAAACTGGAAACCCACAACTTTTGCGCCCGTGTCCCGGACCACATCGATGAGATAATCAAGCCTGAAATCAAAAGCTTCACTGATTGCAACAGACATCCTTGATCTCCACACCCTTCTCGCTCACGTCAATGGTGACGAGAATCTTGGGCTCAACCCCCAGTTCCTTTAACTTCAGTAAACCTTCCCCACGCCCGATAACCAGGACAACATCCATGACCTCGACACCCATCTCCTGAAGGGCTTTCACCAGTGCAAGGAGAGTCCCCCCGGTACTGATAACATCGTCCACGATCAGGACCCTGTCCCCTTTCTTTAATCCGTTGATGAAGAGAGACCCTTTAGAGTATCCGGTACTCTGGGAAAGTTCGACCTCCCCTTCAAGGAAATAGGGGCGCTTACGGACAATGGTGAGAGGCAGTCCTGTTTTGAGGGACAGAGCATTTGCCACCGGGATGCCCATGGCTTCAACCGTGAGGACGGTGTCCACGTCCATGTTGGCGATTTCCAGGATATAATCGGAAATTTCTTCCACCAGAAGGGGGTCAATTGACGGTACGCCGTCCGAAATGGGATGGATGAAGTAATTGTATTCTCCTCGCTTCATCACAGGAGCATTCAAAAGTGAACTTATCAGTCTTTCAAGCATGGTCTTAGCTCTTTTTGGCGGTCGGAATATACGCAAGATAATGAAGATGAGATATAAATTATATTATCCTTCAGATCTTAAAACATATTGTTATGTCTCAGGAATTATTGCCTTCCCGGAAGCATCCCGAAAACAGAAAGAACGGTTAAGCTGTCAGGGAATACAAAACGAATTCGGAAAACATCCAGGTAGTTGATATAATTTTGGATTTCCAATTCCGTTTTACTTAATGCAAGGAACTTATAGTGAACTACCCCTCCCTGCCTCCTTCGGAGTCGAGGAAAGGGCTTCCTTCGAGTACTCGAATCATCCAGGTATTGGCTCTAAGAACTCAATACCCATCTTCAAGCCTGTTTGTCGAAGATTATCGGCAAAGTACCGATAGCCTGTCCACAAGGCATTCTGTAATAGGAAACGTTCCATGATATTGATAGCAGAGTTTCTATCCCTGTCTATGGTGTTTCCACAATCGCAAGACATAGTACGTTGATATAGCGGCATCTTATGCCGTTTTTTACAAACATAACATTCTTTGGACGTATAACTTTCATCGATTTTTATTACTTTCTTACCTACTTTTTCTGCTTTGTAGGTCAAAAATCCGATGAAGCGAGAAAGGAAACCCTGATTCTGAGTAGACCTGTTCAGTCCCTTTTTTCGTTTTCCTTTCAACTTTTTTGATTTAGCCATTTTCTTGACTTTCAGATCACCGACTATGATGGTGTTGGCTCTGGTGTTCTCAACCATCTTTTTAGAGAGTTTGTGCTGATAATCCTTATTCTGGTTAGACCGTTTTCTCTCCATTTTTTTGATGTTATTGTTGAGCCGAACCCACTGTTTACTACCTTTTTTACAGTGATCCCTTCGAGATTTAGCAGTATCAATTTTTTTGTTCCAGTACCTGTCAGATCTTGCCGTTTTTGCTTCAAAAAACTTTCCTTGGGAATTGACAGCAGTTACCATTTTTGTAACCCCTGCATCAATCGCCTGATACAGACCGTTATCATGGTACTGAACTTCTGGCTCATATTCATAGGTTACTGAGATGTACCAATCTCCCCTTGCTTTGTAGGGGTCACTGTTGAATATCTCAACCTGCTTGACATTCTTGTTTTCGTAATCTCTTTCAATCTCGAAAGATAGAGGAACTTCGTTGACTTTATGGGAAAATGTGATTTTTCCGTCTTTGAACTTGAAACCGCTCTGATTGTACACTATTGTGAAAAAGTAGTTTTTCCCTCTGTGTGCTGGCGGTCTTGCACTTGTGTCCCCGTTCTTACGGAGTGCAAAAAACGATTTGTAGTTAGCATCAAGCTTTTTGAGAGTACCCTGCAACACTTTGGAATAGACCATTTTGTACTGAGGAAATTTTTCTTTCATCTCAGGAAGCTTGTTTTGCTGTTCTTCGTACTTTACACTTCTTTGTTCTTTTTTCCATGCTTCCTGTCTTTCGGTCAGAGCAAAATTATAGGTCAGTCTACAGAAGTTAGACGTAGTCCAGAGAACATCGACCTGTTCTTCTGTAGGATGGATTTTGATCTTTTCAGTCAGTTGCATGGAACACTTATAATATACCTTTCTGCATATATATATGCATCATTGAATAATTGGTAGCAAGTTACTAAATTGTAGTGCCGGGAAGTGGAAGGCTTTCATCCCCCACCTGTCGGCCTACGGCCTCCGAGGAAGGGGACTTCCCGCCTTCGGAGTTAAAGATACCCGAACCGGGAAGTTACGAAAAAATAAGAAAACATTCTGGAAACCCTGAATACGAAAAGAGGAAAACCGCACATATGTGCGGTCTGGTCAATTATTTCGATTTCAACGTATTCTATTTTAGACCTATTTCATCATCATGTCTCAAGCCGAAGTTCAGGGAGTACACCTAAAAAAGATAAAAACGGAATATTTGTCTGCTGTTCTTCTTCATCAAGCAAGCCGAGAACCACGTAGGGGTTGGAAGCTGCCTGCTTCATTTCATTCAGGGTGGCTTCGTCAATATCAATAACTGCAATTTCCGAAACAATCCCATCCCAGTTGTCCTTATCCATCATCCAGAGGTCCATCAGGTACTTTGAAACCCAGGTAGGGTCGCCTTCCTGAGCCCCGCACCCTTCATTGACTGGCGAAAAATCAAAGCTCAGCACCACTGCCTGCATGGTCCCGGCATTTTTGTCAGTGACCACGAAGATCCCGGCGGGAGACCCACCAAGAGCTTCTTTTTCTTCACCAGTAAGGTCGGATACCCAGAGACCCTTTGTTCCAGGAGTTGCATCCCAGCGCTTTATGAAAACATCTTCTTTACACCAGACAGGGCAGGAGAAAACAGTGTAACTCACACCATCCTCAAGCGGGTAGTTCTCTTCCACCCAATTCGCAAGGACGTACCCGCTGGAGACCCCGGGACAGAAGTGGTTGTGCAGTTCCAGGCACTGCATCAGTTCGTAATCAAGATCCCCTGTCGCCCAGGCGTTGGCGATGGTTACTATGGCAAACTCACGGCCCTTGAAAACCTTTCCAGCCACCTTTGTATTCCACTCGGCCCGGGAACTCTCATCAGCGGCAAGTTCCTCAAAGTTAATATTTTCCGTTACCTGATAGCTGATTCCTTCTACTTCTCCATAGGAAACCTCAATAAAAACACAGTCTCCACTGTTCTTATCGAAAAAAGCGAACCAGAGAGGACTGTTTCTCGGATTCTGGACAAGCAGGAGATTCTTCGTGTAAAGGAGCCCATTCCCGTAAAACTCCGCATAGAAATCATCCAGGTAAACATAAGATCCGGCAGGGGAACCGAGATCGGTGATGATGAGCGTATCCTCTGCTTCAAGCCCTCCAAGTTCTTCCCCGGCAGTACCATAAACCTGGGCAATCAACCCTACATTTTCTCCCGCCGAGGCAGGCAGGGCAAGCAGGAAGAAAATAAGCACAGCAAAGCACATAAAATGCAACATTTTCAATTGTTTCATAACAACTCTCCAAATTTCAAACTTCAAATCCATAGCAGGAAATACCGGGCCCCCTGAGCCATAAAATAATATAAAACTCAGGGACACACATTAACAAAGAATAAATTCGCAAATATGCATA
The DNA here is from genome assembly GCA_016841625.1 of Methanobacteriota archaeon. Classification (GTDB taxonomy): domain Archaea; phylum Halobacteriota; class Methanosarcinia; order Methanosarcinales; family Methanosarcinaceae; genus MTP4. The sequence continues at coordinate 60,007 of JAENYU010000001.1, read as the reverse complement.
TTAAATAGAGATATAATATGCATAATTATTACAAATGAGTAGTAAAGTAATACATAAACATTACTAATTTACATAAAAATATGTATGAAGGAAAAAAATCAAAACGGGTGATAAAAAAATATACATAGTTGGCAAAAAAAGAAATTGATGGCAGAGACATCGGATGTATACACGGAACAAAAAAATGAAGAAATGAGATCGAAAGAACCTTTTCAGACTTCAGTCCATTTCATCGAAGATTTCCAGCACGATCTCTGCAAGTTCCATGCTCTTTTCCCTCGAAGTCATGAGAGTATCCGCCCTGGAAGCCCGGCACCCGAGCTTTTCGAAGGCGTATTCGTCTGCGCTGTCCCTTTCATCGAAGATGAAGGCATCAAGAAAGTCCTGGTAGTATTCCGCAACTCCCACGGAGGAGACTTCAAGCCCGCATGCCTCCATGAGTTTGCCTGCAGGCCCGCTTACAGGAGCGTTTCCGATGATGGGGCTGAGGGCAAGGACTTTTTTCTTTTTCAGGAGGGCTTTCATCCCGGGCAGGGAGATTATCGGGCCGATGCTTGTAATGGGGTTGCTCGGACCGATCAGGACCCGGTCCTCGTTTTCAAAGGCTTCGAGGACTTTTTCCGGGATTGAAGCTTCGGAAACTCCCCGGATGTCCACTCCGAGAACCTCGGGTTCCCCTTGCTTTCCTACCCAGAAGTCCTGGAAATGCATTGTCCCATCCGGGGTTTCGATGTAAGTGGAAACAGGATCTTCGGACATTGGCAGGATTTTGGCCCCGGCATTGAAAAGGGAGGCGAGCTTTTCGGTTGCCTCACTTAAGGTGGCCCCGTCCCTGAGCAGGTTCGAACGGATGATATGGGTTGCCCGGTCCAGGTCGCCAAGTTTCATCCCCTCATCTATCCCGAGTTCCTGCATGCGTTCGTGGGTCCGGAAGGTGTCCCCTTCAATTCCCCACCACTTTTTCCGGTCGATCAGGTCTGATAAGAGATAGAGCACTGTGTCCAGGTCAGGTGAAATGAGGTTTCCCGAAACCCAGAGGTCTTCGGCAGTGTTCACAACAACAGTCAGTTCATCGGGAGGGAGAAGTTCCCTGAGCCCGTCAAGGAGTTTAGGAGTTCCGGTGCCGCCTGAAAATATAATCATGAAAATTTCCTCATTCCTGTTACCCTTTCAGGATTGATTCAAATTTGAATTCAACATTTGATTAATTATGGGTTCAACATTTGAAACCGATTACATTAGGAATGATAGAAACGGCAATATATAATGACATCTGTCTAAAGAAAGATGAAGGTCGTCCTTGATCCCGTACACGGTTATATCGAACTGGACGAAATTGTCCAGGAACTTCTGGCTACCCCCCAGATACAGCGCCTCAGAAGGGTCAGGCAGCTTGGCTTTTCCAACCTGGTCTACCCCGGAGCAAACCACACCCGCTTCGAGCACTCCCTCGGGGTTATGCACCTTGCCTCCATGCTCATGAAAAACGTCAACACCATAGACGAGGAGAAGAAGAACGAATTAAGGGCAGCGTCCCTCCTGCATGATGTTGGACACGGCCCCTTTTCCCACGTGACCGAAAACATCATCGACAAGTACACCCGGCGCAGGCACGACGACGTGAGGGAGATCCTCGGGAAAGGAGAAATCAAAGACGTGCTGGACAAATTCGGCCTTTCCCCCGGGAACCTCGCAAAACACATCAAAGGGGAGACCTCACTCGGGCAGATCCTTAGCAGCGAGATTGACGTGGACAAGATGGACTACCTGGTAAGGGACGCCCACTATACGGGGGTTGCCTTCGGGGTTGTGGACTACAACCGCCTGATCAACCAGATGCAGTTTTACGAAGACAAGCTTGTCGTAGCCCAGGGAGGGCTGAAAGCCGCAGAGTCCCTTTTAGTCTCCCGCTTCTGGATGAACACTTCCGTTTACTACCACCATGTGACAAGGATCTCGGAAGCCATGTGCTCAAGGGCCGTAGAAGATATAATAGAAAACGGGGAGCTGGACCCTACCGGACTCAGGCAGATGGACGACATTGACCTTGTAGCTGCCATGCGAAAAGCCGGAGGGCATGGGGGAGAACTTGCAAGAAGGCTGGATTCCCGCCAGCTCTACAAACGCGCACTTTACTCAGGGCTGGACTCTGTAGAAAAGAACGTGCTCAAACACCGCGGTAAGACTTCCAGGGTGGAAAACGAGATTGCCGAACTCGCAGGTGTGGACCCGAAAGATGTCCTGGTAGATATCCCTAAAATGCCGGAGATGCTGGAAATGCGGGCACTGATAAAGACCGACAGCCGGATGATCCCCCTGAACGAAGCGTCTCATTTCGTATCCATCCTGCAGCAAGCCCACATGGACAACTGGAGGTTGGGAGTCTACAGCCCGAAAGAGCACTGTGAAGCTGTGGGCAAAGCTGCAAGAGAAGTTTTTGACGTCAAAAAGACTATAAAACAGTTCAAATTGAGCGACCTCTGAAGACAGTCCTGAGGACAGGCCTGAAGATAAGACCAGAGATAAAACCAACCGGGATAAAAACAGGACCATAAAGATTTTTTTGAAAGATTTTTGCAATTCAGGACTCTGGAAGTTCAGGACTCTGAAAGGCCTGGGCATCAAAGGCTCTGAGAAACTTAATAAGCTTTTATGGTTAAGATTCCCTTAAGAGAAAAATTCGGAGGGGAAAAGTTTTGTTCCAGATTACAAGGAAAGTAGGCAGAGCAGAACTCGTACTTGATGCGAAAAAACTGGGAGATGACTACCTGCTGACCCTGACGGGCGGAGAAGGGCACGCGGGGGCTGTTGCAGTAGGACTTTTTGACGAGAAAACCCAGCGTGCAAGCTCGTCCGTAATCTGCCTCCCCGGGCACCGGGATGAACAGATCGCCCTGCAGAGCGCCAGGCATGTGAGTAAGGTTACCCGGAAAACATCAGTATTCATTGTCGGGATCCATCTTGAGGACATAACCCCGGAAGAGATAAGGGACATAGTCTCGGTCTCGGGGGAAATGGTAAAAAGTTTCATTACCTTCTACGAAAGAACAAACAACACAGGGGGGCAAAAGAAATAATGGAAATCACAGTAGGGATCAGCGGAGCTTCAGGGGTACAGTACGGAATCCGCCTGCTCGAAGTCCTGGCTAAAAAGGAAATAAAGACCCATCTCGTGCTAACGGAAGCCGCAAAACAGATCATAGAAATCGAAACGGATTACTCTCCCGGAGAGGTGGAGGAACTGGCAACCTGGTGCCATACCCAGAGAGATTTTTCAGCCCCGATTGCCAGCGGGTCCCACGTTACGGGAGGAATGGTCATCGCTCCCTGCAGTATGAAGACCCTTGGGGCAGTTGCAGGTGGGATTTCGGATACCCTCCTGACCAGGGCTGCGGACGTCTGCCTGAAAGAAGAACGAAAACTTATCCTTATGACCCGGGAAACCCCACTCAACCTCATCCACCTCGAAAACATGCTCAGAGCCAAAAGAGCGGGGGCAAGCATCCTCCCGGCCTGCCCTGGCTTTTATTCCAGACCGAAAACCATCGAAGACCTTGTGGACATAATGACCGGCAGGGTCCTTGACCTGCTCGGAATAGAAAACGACATCTACAGCCGCTGGGAATGATAGAAAACAGGAAAAACAGATTGGAAAAGAAAAAGGAAAAAAAGAAGGGAAAGGTAAACTGGAAAGAAAAAAAGGAGAAGAGAATGGGAAAGAAAAGGGAGATAAATGTACACATGTACCCTGAAGAGAACAAAAAAGTGCAGGGAACAAACCCGTTTTCTAACGAAAGCTATATAAAGAATAATACCCTTTGAGAGGAAGTACTCTGCGGGATAGTAGGGTAGCCTGGTCCATCCTCGAGCGTTTGGGACGCTTGGACTGCGGTTCAAATCCGCGCTATCCCATCATTCTTATACTTTTTTAATAAAGATGAAGCTCCGAAGGGCGGCATTATATACGAGCAATATAATAAAAAAAAATTATATTAAACTGTCATCTTTATAAATGATGGATAATTTTAATATAGAAAACTGACTATCTTATTTTAGAGGAGTGGATAACACTCTTTCTCATTCATTGAGACCTTGTGCCATTTGGACCATTTTAACTAGGGGTAGAATACCATGGAACAACAGATAAAAGAATTAAAAGAAAATTTAGCAGAGAACACTCTGAAATCGGCTGAACTCTTTGCCTTCATTGACAGGCTGAAAGCCAGCATGCGGGAAGGTACCCCGATTGTCAGGAATATTTCACACATAAACATTGAACTCCTCGAGACCTATTCTTTTGCCCTGCAGAAATATGAGATGACCACGGAGGACAAGGACAGCGAACTCAGGGCAGCGGACTGGAGAGAGAGAATCGATGACTTCAGCAAGCTCAAAGAGTTCGTGGACGACCTGGAGAAGAGTGAACTCATCAACAACGTTGCCTGGAACGTCGGAGGCATGGCGATTTACGACATCCCAAAGCCAGAAGCTTACAAAAACTTTGTCTACTGGAATATCAAGAACATCCTGGATAACATAGACCTTTTCGACCAGGTTTGATTAGAGAAATAGATAGAGAAACTTTAAACGTCAAAAATAAATAACCGCGTCGAAAAACACGTCGAAAAGAGGACACGGCAAAAGGAGAAAACGCACATGCCTGTTTTTCATTCAGGCAATGTGCAAAACCTTACTGCCAAACTGCTTTGTCCAAAACTGCTTTATCCAAAACTGCTTTATGCAAAACTGTTTGTCCAGAACTACTTTTCTACTGATTCTTCTTTCTGTAGACAGTTTTTCAGAAATTTATTGGTTTTCACCTTCACTGGTGCTTCACAACGCAGTTTGAAAGCCCGATTATTTCCACGATATCGCTGTTGTCGGGGCTGTGCACTATCATCTGCCCTTTCTTGAGATAGGGGATCCTCCGTTCGTATTCTTTGGGGACTTTTAAGGAGCTGATGGCCGCATCGTTGTTGAGGTTCAGGATCAGTTTCGTGTTGATCTGCTTGAAGACAGTGTCATCGATGTCCTGGGGGTCCTGGGTAATCAGGAAAAGCCCGAGCCCCTCTTTTCTCCCCTGCCTTGCTGCGTCTGCGAAGCGGGAGATAATCAACCGGGAATGTTCGCCTCCGGCGCGGGAGAGGTAACGGTGGGCTTCGTCCAGACAAAGGATGATGGGGGTGTTCTTGATGGCATCAGTCCCGGTTGTGCCGAGCTTATTGTCCACTATCAGGCTCATGATGGTGAGCACGATAAGGTCCCGGATCCTTGGGGTGCTGATGTACTCGGTGGGGAAGACGGAAACCTGGCCGGGCTTGAAGATCCGGTCAAGGACCTCGGTGATCGGGGTTGCGTCCTGATCAAAGACTTTCGAGAAGAAGCGGCTCTTGACCCTCCGCACGATCCCGTCGTAGGAGGCCTCGTGGAGTTTTCCGCTGTCCACGTAATAGGACCGTGTGCCTTCGTTGTCGATATGGGAGATGAAGTTCAGGTAGGTGTGGGGTACACTTGATTTGAAGAAGTCCCCGAGGAGCAGTTCCAGCCCGATGTACTGGAGTTCGGACATCCCGGTGGCGGCAATCAGCCAGGAGTTGTGTTCCACAAGGGAGAAAGGAATGGTAAACTCATGCTGCTCGGCCCTGGACTTGTCTCCGGGATAGGCCTGCCCTTCCACTTTTGCAACGAAAGCTTTCGTGGAGGGTATCCGGCCGTAGGCAACCTTTTCGGACTCGAACCTGAACCGGTCTTTATCGGTAAGGGTCTCGTTATCCTCGAAAAGCTGGGAGTACTCGTCCTGGGGGTCCATGATTACAAGGCAGGGGTTTTTCCTTGCCCTGTCATCGGGAGAGTTCCGGAGCCTGTATCGGTTGCTTTCGCTCATGAACTGGCGCAGGATGTTTTTGGAGAGGAAGGTCTTTCCTGTCCCCGTGCTCCCGCAGACGAGCATGTGCCGGAAGACCAGAGGATCACCCATGGAGTAGTCGTTTCGGAGGTAGTAGGCAACGGTCTCGGGTTCGGAATGGGTCTTTACAAGCTCCCCCCCGACGCTCAGGTGTCCGAGGAAGACGCCCTCTTCCGGGATGTTGAGTCCTGTCTGTACTTCAAGCCGGTCCCTGACTGGCAGGATCGGGGTGTTCGGGCGGGGGATCCTGTCTGCCATCCTGCGGGAGAGAGGGGAGTCCTGCCCTTTCCGATAGAGGATGCAAAGGGGGTCCAGGTAGGCAAGGAACTTGTAGTCCTCCTCATTTACCGGACTTGCCCTGCCTCCAAGCATGCGCCGGGAATGGAGTTCGGTTGCGTCGTCCACCGCAAACTCCTGCCGGTACTGGAGCTTTCCTATCCTGGCAAAGAGCTTTTCTCCTCCCTCATACGGGACAACTACATAGGCTCCGAGCCTGATTTGGTTTCTCCGCAAAGAGGAGATGTAACCCGTAATCGTTGCCCCGGCGGGGGTGATTTCCAGGGGGTCGATCCCGGTGGTTACGATCCCGAAAGCTTCGTCAGCAGAGGCGGAAGAGGGTGCTATGCCTTCATCGTAGCCTCCGAAATCCTCGAAGGGCAGATCGGCAGAGTCGGAACCGGGAACTGAGTCGGGAACTGAGTCGGGAACTGAGCCGGAACCCGCAGCCCTGCCGTAGACAGAAGCCAGCGGGTCTTCGGGAAAAGTGTCCGGGCCTCCCCCATATGAACCGGAGGGGGAATTTTCGCTCCCGGTTTTGGGTTCCTTTCCAGTGCTTTTTTCGGCTCCTTCATTCTCATCGGGAGCCCGGGACTTTTTCCCCCTGGTAGAGGAAAAAGCCAGGATATCGGCATCTTCATACTTCACTTATATTACCCCAGCGTGTGTCATTGTAATCGGTATCTGGATTCATGTTTTCAAAGAATTTGTCGATCTCATTCCGCTCCACTTTCCGGATTTTTGCCACGTGGTCCGCTTTCGTGAGGGTCAGCGGAAAGCCGTGCAAAGAAAGGTCAAAGAGCACTTTTTTAGTCATCTGCATCCGCAGGAAATCGTCTTTTACAAGCCCGTAAGGGGCTTCCACCTTGAAGACCACGTCCTTTGACGGGACGTAGAGCATGAAAAAACACAAAGCGTAATCTTCAGGCGGGAATTTGTGCCGGAGCCCTTCCCGGAGCTTATCGCCGGCTGCCAGGGGAGAGGTCCCGTTCATCAGCCGTTCATAGAACCTGTTGGGCTGCAAGAACCAGTTGGTATAAGTGATGTAAGCATTTCCGGGACCGTTGTTGCCGTCCCCGGCTTTGCCATTCCTTCCATATTTCGAGTTCCCGCCCCTGAAAGAAGAGCCCTGCCTGAACCCCGCATTATCACATTTATCCAGAGAGAGGACGTTCCTGAAGAACTGGGTATCGAGCATCCAGGGCAGGTCAAAGCCCGCACCTTTCTTTCGGACCGTGTCCATGATCTGCATGTCGAGGGGATTTTTCACGAAGCCGATAACAGGGACCCGTTTCTCCAGGAAATGGTCCATGATATCAATGTAATTCTGGAGGACCTTTCGGGCATCCTCATTTTGCCGGAGCTGCACTTCCTCGTCTCCCAGCACCACCCAGTACATAAGCTGCTTCGGGTAAATCGGCCCGTCCATGATGAAAAAGCCCTCGGGGGACACCTGGTCCTTCATATAAAGGATGTGCTCGGACTCCGCCAGGTACATGGCCAGGCTGTGCACCATATCCGAAGCTTTCTTCTTCAGCTCATCCGGCGCAATCCTGACCAGCTTTGCCCGTCCCATCCCTTCATCAAATTCTTCCCAGCCCTCGGTCGCCTGCATTGCCACCTTCTGGGAAGAAGAATAAGCCGCACACACGATCGTCCTGTAGCGCTGTATGTCCAGGTCGGTAGGCGTCGCCGCCATCGCACAGTGACAAAAATCAACAAAAAGCCCGCTGTCATAAGTCTTGGGGTTCGTACTCCCACTGTCGCACGCATAAGTCACCGGATACGGGTCCTCGCACTGCGCCATCAGCGCCGTCCTGACCATCCCCCGGTAAAGCCTGTCAACCACCTTCAGGATAACCTTCCCATCGAGCTTCAACTCCTCAAGCAGCTTATAAATATCAGCCGCCGTCTTCGGCTCCTCAAACTCAAACGACCGGTCAATCTGTTTTGCCAGCTCCGAGATCTTCCGCATATGCACGGGCTCAAGGGTCATGGATAAGATGATACTTTCAGGAGTGATATATATTTATTGAGTTGTGCCGGGAAAAATATCGATAGAATCCGGAAAAATGCCCCGCCTTTTTGTAGTTCAGGAGATCAAATCCCTGCAACCGTGGAAGAAATTCTGAAATAGAGGGAGCCTCCGCCAGCTTGCCTGGCGGCCCTTTTCAAAAAAGAACTCCTGAGGTATAAAAAGCATTCAGGATCAGAAGGCAGTAAGATCATTTTCATGCTATCGTTTTTGGATTAATTCTCAAAAATTTGAAGCTTTCATCCCAATTATTGCTTAGAACTTACGCGGTTGAGATATAAAATAAAGCATGAGTAGTTTTGTCATAAATATCATAATCTAGATCGCTTGAAGTCTCGTGACACTTATTTCTCAGCTTAAATGCGTAAGTCACATTGCTATTAAAAAACAAATGTGGGAAACCTTTTGTGAATTAATAAGGTTGAAATGAATGAGATATCAAAGGGATACAGATCAGAATAATTCGATAAGTTTTTAGAAAAAAAGATAGCAGCAAAAATTGTGAAAATTGAAGAGATATTTGTGAAAAGTGAGATTTATTATTGAAGAGGAAATATGCCCTTATTCCGAAAATTATTGATTTTTCTGAGACTCTTCAATACGACACAAAAAATAAGAATTATGACTTAAAAGAGTGATTATCTTTGTTCATTAAAATTTGCTTGTAAGTAGTCCACAGTTTCTTTGGCACTAAGTTGCTGAGTGAATCCAGAAGCTCTGATAAAAAATTGACCTTCTTTTGTGTAACATGGAATGTCAGATTTATTTACCCTCACACAGCAAACATCATGATCTTGTAAATGATCAAACTCAACGTTTATATAGTTAAAAAAAGACTTTTCAATATATTTCTTAATTATATCTGAAAATCTCAATTGGAAACCATCTTGATCTTCTTTACCTTTTCCTAATTTGGGATAATCTTTCTCAATACCTACAATATTCCTATATTTGTCAATTCCAAAAAGAAGATAGCCTTCTCCAGAATTCATAAAAGCAGCTACTGATTTTGCAATTATAAACTCATAGTCCTTTTTTTTATTTGGATCAGTAGAATCTGATATCAAACATGACTTAAATTCAACTTCTTTATTTTCAACATTATCTATAAGCTCCATAACTGGTGATTTAAAAGATTTCCATTTTGATCCAGATTCATTCAGTAGTGGAATTTCCTTTTCTGTGGTGAACGGTTTTAATGCATTTTTAGCTCCACAATAAATGCATTTTAAGCCTAATACTATTCTTCCGCATGAATCTACCCATAAACCATTCACGTGCATTATTCCTTTTCCGTCAGGGAGTTCACTTTTTTTACATTTTGGATGAAGAAAACTAAAATAATCAGTATCCCCAAATTCAAATTCTGGTTTTTGAGTGTCCCACCTACCATGATGGGTGGGGTTACCATCTTTTATTAAGCCTATTGTATCAAATTCATCATCTCTCTTACCAAAGCAAACAGGACAAACTAAGTCTTTTTCGTATCCCCATGTTACATTATCAGGAGCATTCAGAACTTCTAAACCACAATCAGGACATTTTTCTGGTTCTGGATTCACGGTACAGAATCCTGCATATATTTTGTAATCACATGAAAAAGATGGGAAATTATATTTTTTTTCTGTGAGAACTGATTTTTTTCCAGTAAATACGTTTTTGATCTCCTCTCTTTTATCAATTTCCGGATGGTCTTCATAAAATTCATCTGAGTAGTCATCTGATTCGTATCCATACCCCTCAAAAACCACATCAATTTCATTTTGTTCAAACTGCCCGTGATCTAACAAATTTTTTGTTATTTTCTCCCTACAATGGCGAGGAACTTCTGGTTTATTCCATGTTTGATATAAACTTCTTATGATAAATTTGAGTGATTCGTGTCTGCTTATTTCAGGATCACCCTTAAAGTCTTTAATCTCAAAAGGAGTTTTTTCAGATATTTTATTCATTATATTTATTATACACTCATCACAAGAAACTAATATTCCATTTTGTATATCTTTCATTATATCCCTCAAAACAAACAGCTTACTTCAAAACCCCATTTTTCCAGAAGAAGTTCTTTTCGGGGTTCCGTTCAAATTTTTCAAAAACACTCGGGTAGAGGCCAGGATATTTAGCCTCCTCAAGAGGAATGCAGAATATCCTTTCCGGCCACCGGGGATCCCCACCAAGTCCTATAACCACAAAGAAAGGAAGCCTGCTTTCTCTGGCGAAATCCTTGTAGCGTTTTAATTGTTGAGGGTTGGACCACTGGAGCTTATCATTAAACAGGTCAGATCTGAATTTACATTCAACACAAAATATCTCATTTCTCGGCATGTATCTCATGGTGAGGTCAGGCCCGGAGTCAGACTCCGTAAAACGGTCATGTTTTCTTCCGACATCATTGGTCCACTGAACAATCGAAAAATATTTTTCATCGAATAACTCTACAACGCATTGTTCGAAGTCATCACCCATTTCTTCATGTTCGTCTTCAAGAAGAACATCAACAATTTTTCCAACTTTCTTAAGTAAACCCACCTATACCACCTGAGAATTCAAGAATGAGCGAATAGGGGGTTTCTTTTTTAAAGGTTTTGCGATTTATGCTCAAAAATTAGAAATACCTAACAGAGGTCAACAAAAACCGATAAGAAGTGAGATGATAAGAATAAAGGTAATTACGACTCTGTAGAAATTTTCAATTAATGCAAGTTATTCGGTTTTGTAGAAATCTTTTCACAGGTAGTGATTTTTCCATAAAGTAGCATGCAGAATAGGAGTGAAGACCTCTACTGGCAGTTTATTTTGCAACATCTTTTCTCAGTGATTTCGGAAAAAGCCGCTTGCTTCGCAAGCGGTGAGGGCCCTGGGAACGATATGAAGAAGATAATGATCATATTTGAAAGGGGTTAAGCCTGGTCACAAACCAGGGCCATTTCAAGCGATATAATAGGATTTATGCAAGCCGTAATTACATGAAGTATACACATCAATCCAAAAACCCAAACTCAATCATCTCTTCTCCCGAAAAACTTAATCTAAAAAAGCGACATATAACAATACAAGGGGAAATATAGAACTCCGTAAGATAATAATCAAACAACACAAATTGGGATTCTATACCTAGGGGGTAGGGCAAGGAATTACAGGGACAAGATGATTTCACCTGAGCGGGCAGCGGAGCTCAGGGCTGAGGGCTGGAAATGTGCAGACCTGCATGTGCACACAACCTGTTCCTTTGACGTGCTGCCGGCAGAGGACCTGAAGCCTGAAAATCTCTACCGGAAAGCTCTGGATATGGGGATGGACTTCATCACTTTTACTGACCACGACACTGTGGGAGCGTATGAGACCCTGGGCTGGGTGCAGGAGAAGCTGGTCACGGGGGTTGAGATGACGGTGTACGACCCCAAGAGAGTCGGGCATACGGTACACGTGAACGTCTTCGACTTTGACAGGGAAGAGTTTATTGAATTCAGGGAGATTGCGGAAAGGGAACAGAACATTAGAAGCTTCCTGAGCTACCTGAGAAAGCACAAGCTACCGTTTTTCTACAACCACCCGTTATGGGCTGATTTCCACCAGGACCCGGACCCTGAGACGGTCATGGAGCTTGCAAAACACTTTCCCGTGCTTGAGTACAACATGCACGAACTGAAGCCGAAAAACGAGCTTACGATCGCCCTTGCGGAAAAGTACGGGAAAGGGATCGCGGCAACCACGGACACTCATACAGGAAAGCTCGGGCAGGTGTACACCCTGGCAGAGGGAGAGAGTTTCAGGGAATTTTTCGGGAATATCGAAAAAGGAAGAAGTTACATAGTCCCTGAAGACCTGACCAGGGAGACTTTGATAGAAGAGATGAACGAATGGATAGACCTGATCTTCGAGAAGAGCCCGAGACAGGAAAAAAAATCCTTCCTTACCGGGATAAAATCCATAGACACCCTGGTAAAGGTCTCCACAAGCGGGATTTTAAACTACTCCCCGAAACTCAACCGGACAACCGTAAACCTCCTTTACATGATATCAAAAAGCGGGCTTCCGGCATTCTTATATTTGCACTCGGAAGAGTCCCTGGCAAAGAAGATTCAGGAGAACATGAAGCAGGGTATTAAGCTGGGGAAACAGAGATAAGGAAAAACTTTTTTGAAACATTTTATGATTGGTATATTATAAATGAGTGAATGTTTTTAGGTAACTTCCATTCAAAATCTGCACCGTTTCGATCAAAACATCAATCTACACTCCATTTTTACGTATTATTTTATTCAATTTTGAGAGGTGAAGGAAAAAAGGAAGGGGGGAAAGAAAAGGACCCCAGACCTCAAACCTCAAATAGTTCCAGGATAGCTTCCGGACTTTCGAGAACAGTGATTCCCTGCAGGCTTTTCATGATCTCAACGTTCCTCATGTCCACGTCCCGGACCAGGACTTCTACAGGCCCGCCTTTGATTGCGGAATAGGGGCAGAGTTCCTTGCAGATCCCGCAGCCCTTACACTTCAGGAGTTCGATCTGGTCCGTGACCCCGTTCTTTTCGGTGATAGCATCGTGGGGGCAGTTCTCCCGCGGGGGGCAGTCCTCGCAGTGCTGGCACTGTTTCCGGTCTATATTGTAGGGCATCTCAGAGACGATCGAGCCTTCTATATCCACAGGCACCACGTAGACCGGAACCCTGCCTTTAACAGCCTGGGCAACAGCGTTCGTCACCAGGGAGTCTGCAATCCCGTAGGCGATTTTCGAAACCGTATTTGAGGTCGCAGGCGTAACAAAGAGGGCATCGTACCTGTCAAGGAGAAAGCGCCCCACTTTCGGGGAACTGGAACCCTGCTCGCTTTCCCGGAAGATCTCTTCCAGGTAGTCTCCGCCGGAGATTTTTACAAGCTTCTGCTCAAGCCCGTACATCCGCAGCACCTCCTCAGCAGCCCTGGAGACGTAGGTATTAACGGAGAGTTCGGGGTCTTTAAGCTTTAGTTCCTTGAAGACCTGGTAACTCCGGTCCAGGAAATGCCCGGCTCCTGTAATGCCCCATGCGATTCTCTGAAAACTCATAGAAAGAACTCATGCCGGAGGGGGATAATATAATTTTCTACACAGAAGCGAAAAAAACAAAAATTCAAACCAAAAAACTCAGATCCCGAGCACTTCGTAAAGCAGCTCCATCGCCTGCTTCTCTTTTTCGCCTCCGCATTTGGAAGCCAGGATTTCGTAATGTCGGATCCATTTCAGGTATTTTTCGTCCCCTGAGAGCTGGTAGCGGGTTGCGTGCACGGCGGCCTCGAGTACGGCATTGAAGCCGCGGTTCGGAACCGGGAGAATATTTTTATCCCCGTCCCTGCGGCCCGAAGTCAGGTAGACAAGGTCTGCCACCAGAGCCTGGTCAGTATTTTTTATGTTAACGCATTCAAAGGCGGCCCATGCTTCCGCCTCTTTAAGGACAGGGAGTTTTCGGCTGTCCACCGCCACAAACCCGAACTCAGAGGAATCGAGGTCGAAAAAAGTAGACCTTACAAGGAGAAGGGGGTCATATACCACATTTGCAACGAGGTACTTTTCTTTAAGGACATTTTCCCAGGTATGGGTGCCCTTGAAAAGGCGTATAAAGGTTTTCCCCTTTTTCCTTATGATACCAATAGGTGCGGCGTTTGGCAGCTCAAAACCGGTAGTCACGATCGTTTCGGAAATTCCTTCCGTGATTCCGAATGTGGAAAGGTCGGAACCGGATAAAGCAGACTTACAGTCTTCACATTCAGGTTCGGCTTCAGTCAAAAACGCAACCCTCCCAGAAGGGCGATGAAAATTCCGGCAATAACGATATCCGCAGTGGAACCCGGATTGATCCTTTTTTCAAGAAGTTCGGAATCCAGGGCATGAACTGCAGGAAGCAGGACAGAGAAATCCCGGTTCCCGGAGCTGTAATCAGAACCGCAATCAGAACCTTTGTTCTCCCACTCAGAGAGGATGGATCGGGCGCGGGAAGATACGTAATCCGCAGTATCAGCATCGAACTTGGTCTGGATAAAAGTGTCCCTGTGCCTGGAAAGCAGTTTCAGGAAAGTGTAGACCACGGCTCCATTGATCCCTGTGCCTGAACAATTCAGGACAGGACCATCAGATTCGCCGTTCATTGCCTGCATGAATTCGAGGACGCTTCTCGCACCCTCAAGGCAGCGCCTGAAACCCGTCGTCCATTCGTTTGCGATCAGGTCGTAGCCTTTTGAGATCTCCATGAGCTCATAGAGGCTTACATCTTTTTCCCTGAGCTCCGCGGTCGACTCAGCGTCTTCCAGGTCGAACTCTTCCACCCCGTTTACCCGGACTCCTGCAGCCCCGAAAGCCCGGTAGAACTCCACTGAGTCCTCACAATCCGTTTCCCGGACAAAAGCATGAGCCCGTGAAGCCAGGACTTCGAAATCGTCAGGGCCAAGCATCATGCGCCCGTTTCCAGCCCGGGTCCCAGTCTCAATGCCATCTAAAATTTCCCCTGCAGCCATTGCCAGAGGAAGCAGCAAAAGAAAAGCCCCGAAATGGGTGTTGCCCCCGTTCTGCCAGGAGGCACTCTCGTATACTGCTGCTTTGAGAAGGGAGCCGATTCCGGTCCTGCTCCTTGCAGCCTGTTCGAGGGCCGGGTATACACCCACGGATGAAGCCACGAAATGTTCAAAACAGGTATCAGGGTAATCGTGTTCCCGGTCCACGTTCCCGGGCTTGGGGGAAGCCGAAACCTCCAGCAGCATGGCAAGCTGGGCACAGCGAGCGATGTGACTGGAAACGTGTGGGACAGAAGCCCTCCCGGGTAAACTGCCGGGAAGATCAGCGTTTTCAGGATTCATTTACCGGGATTCTGGCATGATCCAATATATATTTTGCCAGTTGTTCCTTAAGTTTCATATACTCAGCATCGGAGAGGTCAAGGGTATTTAATGCCCCGTCCCGAATCCAGCAGGGCTTCGTAGCCTTGCAGCACCATACAAGGCACCCGAAACAGGTATCCTGCCCGAATTCTAGCAGTGTTCCCTTAGCAAATTCAAACTTTGTCCGGGCAAACTCTTCGGCGGTATAACCCAGTTTCCTGAACTTCTCATGGGCAGGGCAGGGCTTTACCGGCATGCAACAAAAAGCAAGCGCCCTGAAATCCCCGCTACTGCAAACATGTTTAGGGGCATTGTACCAGCCTATGGCCTGCTGGTAGGAAGTGACACTTTCAACCAGTTTCCGGATAAGATCGGGGTCTTCCAGAACCCCTCTCGCAACAGAGACCATGTCTGCGCCCCAGGAAAACATATCCTTTGCCTCTGCAAAATCCGTAACCGAGTTGTTCCCTATAAGGAACATTCTTGTCGCATCCCGGTAAGTCAGGATAGAATCAAGGTCGGTGCCGAAACCTTCCAGCATGGCATCCACGTGGATGATATCCGCCCCGGCCTTATCGATAACTCGGGCAAGCTGGACATCGTCAACAACATTGGCCCGGACCTTTACGGAAAGCACGACCCCGGTTTCCTTGACGGCACGGATCCATTCGGAAAGCCTGGGGAGGTCATGGAGAAGAGCTTCTCCAAGGCCCGCTTCAAGCATCTCGGGCTGCTTGCAGTGGGCGTTTAACTCAAGGATCGCACCCTCTTCTTTGACAAGCTTTGCAGCTTCGATGAGGGGGTCAAGCGTAGTGCTCCGCACGTTCACGGCAACGGCACTTCCGGACGTAACCGCCCGGATTTCCTTTTTTATAAGCTCCATTGGATCATCGGAAATGAATTCATTTCTACCCCGGGCTTCAAGCTCTGACGCAACTTTCATGGAACCTTCATCAAGGTTGAAGGCCCCCAGTATAACAAGCCCGGCATCACCTGCATATTGGTTGGCAAACGCACTGTCGGCAATCCCTGCCATTGGGGCCAGTACGATAGGATTATTAAAACGGACATATCCAACATGCAGATTGAACAGATCATCACTCATATTTTACCTCTTCAAAAATAAGCCTGAAACTGAATTATAAAAATGATAGCTGTAGTCTCATATTAAAGTAACGATAACGTTTTTCTGACAATACGAGGGGTTTGAAATAATACCCACAAATTATCGATTACAATTCATATATATTAATATTTGGTCAGATGTCAGACACGCAAGTATTATAAGAAGGACACGGAAACATATCACCTATCAGACCGAACTCATCAGACTGCGCCTATCAGATCGCACATATCAGACCGAATCTTTATAAAAATAAGCATCAACTCCCAACGGGCAGCCAAAAAATAGATATACTAACAAAAAGTATATAGAAATTCCACATTTAATAAAATGCGAGAGAGGTCGGACGGCTGCCGGACCATAAGGTCTGAGGAAAGTCTCCCCTCCGCTCCGGACACACGAACACCTGTAAAGGGTGTCGGGCGAGAGCCCGGGCTCTGGCACAGAAACGGAACCGCCCCATGTTAATGCAATGATGCGAAAAGCTGAGGTCGCAAGGGCTGCGGATGAAACGGTGAATCCTCGTGGGTGCAAGTTGGAAATCGGGATTATACGAGCAGTCCGGAATCGCCCGATTTGTTTTGGAAACGCTTAGCCGAATGCCGTCGCTGCAAGTGTCCCAAAGGACCGTTCCCCTCACTGCCTGGTGGCGGGAATCTTTGCAGGAACATAAGGGAGCTTACGGACCTCACTCGCACTAAAATTTTCCTCATCCTAACTTGAAGTTCAGGAGCAGCCTGCGTACATAACCCCCGTCACTTTTACCCATTACTGCATGTTACGATACCGGTCCAGAATTTTTTTCGTTGCGGGGAGCAATCCTGAAAGTAGTCTCAGGAAAGTAGTCTCAGGAAAACAGTGCATGATTTATTCCAATTTCAGGGAACAAGCAGATAGTTCCCAAATTCCTGTGAACAACACGATTCACATGCTTTCAGGTCACCTGGTTTTCTGTCAAAAAGTACCAGTTAATCTACGGTTTCCGCTGCAAGCTGCCGGAACGGCTGGCATAAGCTATAACTCCTACTGTAAAGGCGTCCACAAAACCGAAGGCATCCTACTTGAGCTTGAAATTAAGGAGTGACCAGCGAAGGAAATCCTTATAATCCATACTTAGATTCACAACATCAAGGTACTTATCGACCATTTTCTCGCTGGAGGTGAAAGTCCTGAATGTCCTTTCAGGGAAGCGGTGCATTACTTTTGAAAACATCAGGGAATATTTAAGGCGTGTCCCAAACTCGGCCTGGCATAGGGACTCGTATTTTTTAAGGTTCTTTGCCTTTCCCCCTTCCAGGCAGACCCCGGAAATTACTTCCGCTGCAAGCTGTCCGGAACGGATGGAATAAGCGAGCCCCTCCCCGGAAAAAGCATCCACGAACCCGGCCGCATCCCCGGAAAGGAGAATTCTCGAACCGACTACTTTCCTTTTAATCCCTCCCCGGGGGATCTTATGTCCGTGAAGTTTGTACTCACCCTCAAAGCCATTTTCCTTCAGGAATTCGAGCATGGCTTCTTTTGGGTGGGGAAAGTCCCTGACAATTCCCCCGATCCCTACTGAATAATAAGTTTTATGAGGAAAGACCCAGCCGTATCCTCCGCCCGCAACCCCGAAATGCATTTCAATGGCCCTTCCCAGTTTCCCTTCGATTTCCTTATCCTCTGCCGGAACCTCGGTGACCACACAGATCCCGTACTCATCCCTCGTATCCACGGGCCGTAAACAGGTCTTTAGGAGGCCGTGGGCACCCTCGCCAATAATCACGAATTTTGCCCGGTAGGTATTCTCTTTTGTTTCTACCTCCACACAGTCAGGTGTCTCCCTGCAGTTGAGGACCTTTTCCCGGGCATGGACTTTTATACCGGTTTCTTTTGCTTTTTCGAGCAGGAGATTGTCAAAAACGTCCCTGGAAACAAGGGTGTAGAGCCGGCAGTCCTTGTGGGATTCAATCATCTGCTCTTTGAAAATGATCTTTGCGCCCGTAACTTCCCACTCAATGACCTCTTCCGGGAGCTCGAAATCAAGATAAGAAATCGCATGGACAGAAAGAGCCCCTCCGCAGGGCTTGTACCTCGGAAAATCTTCTTTTTCAAGCAGCAGCGTATTTAGCCCGAGTATTCCTGCCCGCCTTCCGGCAGAGGCACCGGAGGGGCCGCCACCTACGATAATTACATCGTACATGAAAACTTCCCATTCATTCAACTTTCAAATTAGATGAAAATCAGTAAGAGCATACCATGTTGTGACAAATTTGCAATAAAAAAGATGGAAGAGTAGAGAATCAATATCATTTAACTACTAATCACCTCAAACAACAATTAATTTAATTAAAATGTAAAAAACTCCAGTATTGAAAACTAAATAAACAAAAGTAGTTGCATACCCGATAGTGAACTCATCCCCCACATCACCATCATCGATTCCCAATTTACTTAACGCTTTCCCCTTCCTTCTAGATAACTTTTTTACAATTGTTGTCTCCACTAACATGGCGAAAAAAAACAGCATACAACAAACTATTGAAAAAATAAGTAGCAACGTTTTAATATTAGAGGGAAAATTGAAGAACGCGATAAGTAAAAATCCTTGAATTCCCAAATAAACCGCAAAAACTAAAAAATATAGCCCGACGTACTTCGTAAATTGTGATATAACACACTGATACTCGGTAAGCCAAAAATCCTTTTGATTATTAAATTTTATTTCTCTGACTAAGTCATCATATTGAAACTTTTGATCATAAGAAGATCCTTTTACTCCAGTCACATAAATTCCTCCATACACATGTACACTCAAGATTTAGAATTAAAAATCAATTCACAGATCATGAAATACTTTACTCAGTGAGTTATTTCCATGGCATTTAGACTTCGTACAAAAGGCCGCAACATATAATGGTAACATTGAAGATTGTTCTTGGCACCCTAAGTGCGAGTTGCATACTAATTTGTATGAAGATAAAGACATTTGAGGAAAATATAACCCCTGTAGGAGGGGGCCAATCTTGTCAAAACCAATAATATTTCCTAAAGCAATGATTATGTTAAATCTCACAGATTGTTCAGTTTCAGTGTTTAGAGCATGTAATAATGATTCAAAGAAACAATGATCATTACCTTTTTTGAGAGCATATACCGTGCTGTCCCTTACATAAGGATCCAGGTCATACAACAATTGTTCAATTTTAGAAATGACCCTAGTATCCTCAATCCCTATCTTGCTTAGAGAGTACACTGCATTGAACCTTACATAAGGGTTTGGATCATCTATCCGTTCAACCAGCTTTTTAAGATCATATCTGTAGAGAGGATATCTATCATTAATGTTTCCAATTGCATGAGCTGCCTTTCCCCTTACGTAAGAATCCTCATCAAGAAGTAGATTAGAAAGTACCTCTATATCGCGTTCATCCCCGATCGCCCCAAATCCAAGAGCCGCGAAACTTCTTAAGTAAGGGTCATCATCATTCAACGCTATAGTCAGTGATTCTCTAGATAGCAATTCGTTTTCACAAAAAGTGGAAAAAATCTCATTTATCACGTTAGGATTTCCTTTTTTTACTACTTCAAGAAGAAACATGTTGGCGTTTTCAGACTTCATTTTCCCAAGGGATGATATAATAGTATACTGTATGTCGTTTCCATTCTGTGTGCATTTGCCCTCATTTTCAAAAAGCTGTATAATTTGTGATAGGGCACGATCGTCTCTAATTTCTCCTAAAGTGAAAGACGCACATTTACGAATTTCAGGATTTTTGTCATTTAGTTCAGCAATTAAGAGATAGACCACTTCTTTTCCAAGTTCTCCAATTGATTTTGTTGTTACTGAGATTACACCATCCATCCCTTGTTCATATGCAACTTCCCGGATATCATAAAGATTTTTTATAATTTTTGTAGCACAATCACTAAATCCTACCTCTATAGATAGTGTACCTACATTTGAAAAATAATTAGTGAGGCAGAAAAGGGACCGCTCTAATTTTAAGTATCTTTCACTTTCTCGTGGCAAAACAATGTTTTTTTGCGGCTCAAGTAATTCAATTTTATAGTTTTCAAGATCATCAAGACCTTCTTTCACAGTACTATAATCATATTTCTTTAAGGAATTTAGCAAAATGCCGAGAATGTGTATACAATTTTTTTCATCGATTGAAGAGGTACCACTTATTTCATTATTGGATAGTATCTTAATCAAGTTTTTTGGTATTAAAAACTTGAAGGTATTATACACAAATAGAGACATTGAAAGAAAAGCAAAAATACTAACCAAAAAAACAACCATTATATATTTTTGATAGTTTTCCCAATTCGGATCATCAGTTTTTATTTGAATTAATACGCAAACACCAAGAATTATTGATACTAAATAAATAACTGTTGTAATGAAAAAAATTGGATTTGTTTTGAAATCTCTAAATAATTTACTGACTTCTGGAGGATATGAAGAAGCAGCTTGTTGCATAATGATCAGACTTAGAGAAAAAAATAAAGCAAGAATTGCTGCTTCACTCTGAACAATTGTGCTTATCGTATATTTAGCTGTCTCTTCATCGATTTTCAAGAATGAACCCTGAAGAACGACGTAAGAAATAATCATTGCAATAAAAAAGAGAATCAGGTATCGAAACATTAGACTCAAAAAGATACCGTAAAATAATGAATAACGATATAAAAGAATGAGGACAGAAAGTATAATCACAGAGAATGCAAAAATATCAGTATAATCAAAAACAGTCCCCAAGTTTCCGAAAATATTAACGAATGGATCTCCTGCGGAAAAATGATTGTTTAAAGATTTTACAAAATGAGATATTGAATCGCCTGCAAAATAAAGAGTTACAAGAAGAATGGGAATGTCCATAGTTTCAGGGTTTATCCAAAGATCATCAACCTTTTTGGAGTATTCAAGAATAATCAGATTAAAGATTATCAAAACAAAAATTCCAATGTTAATATTCAAATGGGATGATGAAAATGGATATAAGGAAAATGAATAAATAGGATATTGAGAGTAATACGCTATCAATGTAGACAAATATATAAATAAACAAATGACAGAGAGCAAGAAAAAATTTGTGAGAGAGCGGTTAGATGTTATTTGCATTATCGTTTTTTTGTAAAAAGGGGAAGTATGGAAAGGCAATTTAATCACACATAGTCTTGTAAACTCTTTAAATATAAACATTTTGACAAATATAGCCACTCATATTGACACAATAAGGCTCTTCGCCTTTTCAAGCGGGTAATACCAAATCGATCTGTCCTAATTTTGGATAGATCATTGTGGCAAAATATTGGGTGTTTCGATAACCCCTCTCATTTCTTTTTAGTAACTGCACAATGCTGTTGATGCCTTCCAATACACCATTAGTTATCCCTGAACCAAAGAGTTCAAGACACCATCCCAATGGTCTTTGATTGCTTTAGCCTAACTTCCGCATTTTTAGGCACACATATGTTTCTGCGCAAATCTGTGAGGTCAGATGGTACGGTTTTAGAGATTATACCTTGTGTACGATGTGCTTAAGTTTAAGCACATAATTCGACATCATGAGGCATTTATGTGCTTAAAAATGCGGAACTCAGGATAGATACCATTATTGATAACTTCAATTAAAAAATCAAATTGCATGCGGCTGCCCTTCCCTAAACTGGCTGTCCGAAAATTATTAATAGTAATCAAAGTTTCACTGGCGAACCCCGCTGCAGTCAATGAGGTATGTTCGCGCCCCCGCTCCAAATTCCGTAAAAGACAATAAACCTAATACGGCTTAGTTCTAGCAGAAGTTAACAAGCAAAAAATGGATTTGATAAATCGTATTATCATCCGCGGTTCTCGGGGAAGTACCCATCCTCACAGCAAGCTGAGGGGTATTTGGCTGAAATAAATGGATTAAGTTTTGTCTTTATAAACATTGAAAAAAAAGTTTGAGTTAATCCTTATTCTTGTCGAAATGTTCAATCGTTTCAACTACTTTCTTGTAGTCCACTTTGGTATTATAACAACCATCATTCAAAAGAGGAACCCCATAAGTCACAATTTTTATTCCTTTTAAAGCGCGCATTCCTTTGTATATCTCGTAATCACATGCTATCCCCAGTATACCATCTGCAGGTTTATGCTTAAGGATATTGACAATGGCCGAAGAACCGGTGGTTATATACAAGAGATATCCATGCTCTACAGCATCTTTTTTCAATTGAGTCACGATACATTTCCCACAATTTTGACATTGAATCCCCAAAATTGTTGACGGAGCAGGACAATCCAGTGCACGCACACAATGGGGAACAATAATGATACGATTTTTGGTATTTGAGAAATCGGATTCATACGCTATGTTTTTTAAAGACACTATCCATTTATCCAATATTCGTGGATCTGAGAACTTATAGAAAAAATGTTTTATAGGTAGATAAAAAAAATCGAGGACACTTGAAAAAAAACCTGCAAGCCACACATGCCTTTTCAAGCTGATTCGACTCACCAAAAGAGCGGTTGCCGAGATCAAAACAGAAAAAAGCGTGGTAAAGAACAGGACTTTTCCTATAAAATTATACATCGCACATCTCCATTTTTAGGATAATTTCTTCCACGTTAGCTTTGGTGTTGAAACAACCATCCCGTAGGAGAAGAACCCCCTGGACCGGGATAAAAGATACCTCCTGCATATCCTCCGCAAGCTCATTGTAGCAGGCAACGCCCAGGCAGGACTGAGGCCTGTATTCTTTGAAGATCTTTTTGACAAAACTGCTTCCAGGGATTACAAACACCTTGAAGTTGCACCGGTCTGCAACCTCACATATCTTTGAGATATCACACTTCCCGCAGCGTTTGCACTCATAGCCATGAACAGGATCACACCTGGCCTTGCATTCGGGGTGCCTCATGCATTGAGGTAGGAACACAACTCTCCGCTCTTTTGTGTGAATGAAGCGATCCAGCATTAAGGCATTCCGGACATCTATAAGGATGTCATCCACAAGAGTTTCCCGGACTCGAAAAAATCTGCACAACCACCTTGCAGGAGAATAAAAGAGGTAGAGTGTGAAAAGCACGAAACTCGGAAAAATAATCCTGCGTTTATTAAAGGAATAGGCGCCTAGCAGGAGAGCAACCACCGTACCACCCAGGGCGAGAAGCACCAGATATACGAATAGTTTTCCAAGTAATTCGTAAGGAATCTGCATATTCAAGTTGAGGGAGACGTCTGTATTTAAACGTTACTATAAAACGAAAACGGAGCCAAAAAAGAATATGGAAGAGATGAAAAACGTTGGAAGTAAATGAAAAAATATAGAATGAAATGAAAAGCAATCGGGAGATGTGAAAAAAATATTTAAAGGCAATGAAATAGAATGGGAAAGAAAGAAAAAATATTGGAAAGAAAAAAAAGAATAGAAAGAAAAGAAGGACTGGAAAACCAGCCTTCATTCACTCTTAGGTTCTTCAACACTGAGGCCCAGCGCCTGGGCGACCAGCACAATAACGTCTTCGACCTCAAGGTCGGCTTTGAGGGAATCACGGCCGTCTGAGAGGTTCCTCTTACAGAAGGGACATGCACTGGAGAGGATATCTGCATTGGTCTCAAGGGCATCCTTGACTCTGGATTCGGCAACACCGAGGGCAAGGTCAGGGATACCTGCCTTTACTCCACCACCGGCTCCACAGCAACGCTGGAATTCCTTGATCCTGTCCATTTCCACGAACTTGACGCCCGGGATGTGCTCAAGCACATATCTGGGGGCATCGAAGACACCTACATGACGTCCAAGGTGGCAGGGGTCATGGTAGGTGACGGTCTTGTCAATGGAAGTTTCCCATTTGATCTTGTCTTTCTTGATAAGGTCTGCAAGGAACTCGGTAATGTGGATAACCTCGAAGGGGAGTTCTTCGCCGATAAGCCTCGGCCAGTCGACCTTTGAAGCACGGAAGCAACCAGCACAGGCGTAAAGGACTTTTGTGGCGCCCTTTGCCTTTATGGCTTCAACGTTGTGCTTTGCGACTCCCCGGGCCACGTCATCAACATGGACCTGGCCGGTCCTGATAAGGGCTGAGCCACAACACCATTCCTCTTCCCCGAGCATGGTAAACTCGATGCCGAGCTTGTTGAGCACGCGGGAGGTTGCAAAAGCAAGGGCCAGCTGCTTGTACCCGGCGGTACAGCCGGTGAAATAGACAATGTTGGCCTTGTCTGCGATCGTCACGTCTTCAGGAACCCAGTCAAGCCTGGCCTTCTGGTCCAGAAGGTAAGGGTTGTGGTACTGTCCGATGAGTTTTGGGAACATGCCCTGCTTTCCGAAGGGACCGATTCCTTTCTTCACAAGGTTTGTCCTCATGGACTCCCAGAGTTCCACGGTGTTGATCCCGGACTCACAGACGGTTGCACAGATCCCACAGGTGGTACAGCCGTGCACGTCGTCCTTGAACTCATCGAGTTCGGATGAGGGGATTTCCGTTGGCCCGAAGAGTTTTGCTTTAAGCCCGTAGGACTTATTCATGAACTGCCTCCAGCGGAGGATCTTGTCCCTGGGGGCTAACCCCGGCTTCTGGCCGGAAGCTGCGTAAGTTGGACACCAGTTGACACATTCACCGCAGCGGGTACAGGAGTCTAGCTCCATGAGCTGGACTGCGGTCAGGTTCTTCGTGTCTATTGAGGGTTGTCGTTTTGCCATTTTATTCTCCTCCCTTGTTTGCAAGGATTGCAAGTGGAGTGGCGATTACGTGGATGTACTTGGAGTAGGGGATAAATGCAATACAGAAAAGCAGGGAAATCACGGAGTGGAAGAGAGCTGCGGGGGGAGCAATTGAGGGATCGAGTCCAAGACTCCAACCGATGTCTCCGGTCCGGATCCCATCGGAAAGGAAGCCCGTGATCGTAACAATGAATACGGTTCCCAGCAGGACCCAGTCATACATGATTGATGCTTCTCTGACATCCTTGACAAAAAGTCTCCTGACCAAAGCGATCGTCACACCAATTAGCAGAAGGTATCCGAAGATATCGTTCGGAACCTGCAGGAATTCCCTGAACTGGGCGGCGGTGAAGGGCAGTTCGACGACCCTTTCGGCCATTTCAACTGTAAACATCATGCCTGAGAGAGCAAAGAGACTCATCCAGCCGGCAACAAGCGTAAAGTGCATGAACCAGCGGAAAGGACTCCTCTTGAGAATCCTCCTCTGGAGGACGATATCGAGGACGAGAACCTCGAGAATCGGTTTCCCATGCCCGTGATGGGATTCTTCTACCACTTGATTCCACCAGGTCTTTAAGAACCGGATTGCGCTTCCCTTGCTCCCGGCTTCGGGTTCAAGAGCGTAGCCTGTGACACCGGCACCCCATTTCTGAAAGTTGATGATCATGCCGTATGCGAAAATCACCATGGCGATAAAACTGACTAACATCATCTGGACAAACGTGATCCTGAGAGCATCCGTAAGTCCAGAAAAATATGCCATCTCACTAATAATTTATTCCTCCTATGTATGGATCAAAAACTGAAAACTGATACTGGTTTTTATAAATATTATCGCTGATACAGGACATAAATAACAGTAAAGATTGAAAGACTGCCGTAACGACTGTCTGTATAAGGTTTGATTAGTCTTTGTATCTATTATATTTAAACGTTATCTTTAACTTTTCATAGATCGAAAAGCCTTCGGGAGCCTAAAAATAAGGTTCCCGTTAATAAAAGAAAAGAAGGGTAGAAGGAAAAAATTAAAAATATAACATATTAAGTATAATATAATAGAGGAGGTGGTTAGCGCCTGAGCGCACAGAGAAAAGGAGAACATCAGGAAAAAAGCATTGAAAAATGAAAAATAAAGAGAAAAATAAAAAATAAAAAAATAAAAAGTAAATGGCCGGGCATAGTATAATATGTGGGGAAGAATCGTTCTCAAAATAATTCTGGATTAAAGCCCTATTTCTTCCTTGAATTTCTCAAGCCCCATTTCGTCTATGACCTTTCCGAGCCTTTTGGCTTTCCCGTAACCCTTGTAGAAGTTAATGATTATTTCCACAAACTCCAGAACTTCTTCCTCGGAAAGATCTTTTGCCACGACATCACCAAGCCGCGGACTCGGGCCTGCACTGCCCCCCACCATAAGAGTATAACCCTTAGCAGTTCCCATTATTCCCAGGTCTTTGATGGCAGGTTCTGAACAGGAATTCGGACAGCCGGAAACTGCCATCTTGAACTTGGAAGGCAGCGCCATACCGTGGTATTTTTCATCTAGTTTCAAGCCCAGCCCCACGGCATCCTGCTTTCCCCGCTTGCAGAATGTCGTTCCCGGACAGAGCTTGATGCTCCGAACGCAGAGCCCGATTGCAGCCCCTGGCTTCATGTCCAGTTCTCCCCAGGCGGCATCCAGGTCCGCTTCCTTCAACCCGACAATAGCAATCCGCTGGGCGGAAGTAAGTTTCAGGGCTGCAGCCCCGTATTTTTCAGCAATGTCCGCAATCTTTCGAAGAGTCTTCGGATATACGATTCCCCCCGGAATATGGGGAGCAATTGCATAGGTCTCCCCGTCTCTTTGCACAATGGCACCTTTCTCAGGAATATCCCCTTTCATGCTTTATACATCTCCTAAAATCCATTTCTTTTAAAATTTCGACTTAAACAATCGATAAACAATCGATAACCAGTCAGGCAATAAATTGATAAATCAGCAGTCCGACACCGGAAATTGACATCCAGGCCTGAGACTATCATTTCCCGGGAAAAAAATTCCAGAATCCAGTAGCAACCCCCCTACATATCCGGCAACGTACCCCCAGTGCACCGGTACCTACCCGGTCAATTTACCGGATAATAATTCGATAATAATCAGATATAATCCGGATAATATAAATTGTATGTATCCCAGGCATGCACCTTACAAATGAGTGCATAAAAGCTCAAAAGGAAAAAAAAGAGAGGAAAAGAAAAAAGAAAGAAGTAAAGGAAAGAAGAAAAGGAAAGAAGAAAAGGAAAGAAGGAGAGGAAAGGATCGAAAGACCTCTCTCCCGTCATTCACTGCTGCTCTTTCAGCCGCTTAAGGAAACCTTTAAGGCCTGCCTTATGCCTGGCTTCGTCCAGGGATGCCCTTTCAAAGAAGAGGGCGGCCCTTGTGTTGCCTTCATTCCGGGCAATTTCCGCGGCTTCAGCCTTTTCTACCTCAGCTTTGCTTTCACCTTCAAGCATCATTTCGAGGTTTTCGAGGGTAGACCCCTTGATCAGACCCAGGATCTCAGCAACCTCGGTTGCATGCCAGGCTTCATCCATTGCAATCTGGCGAAGGTAAACCGCAACATCTGCAAACCCTTCCAGTTCCGCAACCCTGGACATTGCAAGGTACCATCCAACTTCAGTTGTCTCCCCTTTGAATGTGTCCTGTAAAATCTTTTCAAGACTCATAAAATACCACTTCCTGATTAACTAAAAACATATTCACTTTACAGACATACATGTTAATCTATGTCCGGACATTACCTTATAGTAACTATCTCAGCTACTTATATCAGCTACTTATATCAGCTTATATTTAAGGTTATGACCCGATTAAGAACTTAACACCACTATAATAATAGGAATAATAATAGAGAATAATAATAAAGAATAGACAGATATCCGACAGGTGACATAAATTAGACTATTAAGAAAAGGATCTGTCTGTTTATCAAAAAGATTAATTTCCTGAAGAGAAATCGCTAACATGAAGATTTATATTGATGAAGAGAAATGTACAGGCTGCGGGGCATGCAAAGCTGCCTGCCCGAAAGGCCCGAGGGTCTATTCTATCGAGGCAAAGAACGAAAAAAAGGTCTGCGTCGTAAAGGATGCCTCATACTGCCTTGGCTGCAGGATGTGCACAACGGTCTGCATGGAAGACGCAATCACCCTCGTGAACTGATTTTTAAAACCGAAAAAGCGCAGTCAGGATTTGAGAAACCTTGTCACTTGAGATACGCGTAGTGCTTGTGGAGCCCATATATCAGGGAAACGTCGGCTCGGTAGCAAGAGCCATGAAAAACTTCGGATATTCGGACCTTGTCCTTGTAAACCCCTGCAAGCTGGAAGGACAGGCAAGAGCCATGTCCTCCCATGCCAGGGACGTACTGGAAGGAGCCAGGATAACCTCGACGGTCGAAGAAGCCGTAAAAGGCGCAAACCTTGTCATAGGGACCACGGGAATCCCGAGCCTGAAGGTAGGGGAACATATCCGGCTCCCACTTTATACGCCCCCCGAAATCAAGGAGAGGCTCAAAGGGTACAGCGGGACAGTTGCAGTCCTTTTCGGGCGCGAAGACAACGGTTTCCGGAACGAGGAAATCAAAAGCTTTGACATGCTGGTTACGGTTCCCACTTCTGAAGAATACCCCGTAATGAACATCTCCCATGCCGTGGCAGTGCTGCTCTACGAACTTTCCGGAATTGAAAGCGGGGAGAACCCCCTTGCAGAAGGGCTTGACCTGCGGCTATTGTATGGACACGTCGGGGAACTCCTGGAAAAAATAGATTACCCCCCCCACAAAAAGGACAAAACTTTCCTGATGCTGAGAAGGATCTTCGGGAGGGCCGGGCTGACCCCCAGGGAGGTCCAGACCCTGCGGGGAGTGATAAGGAAAATCGAAAGAAAGATAGATAACCCCTCCGGAGAAGTCCAGCACCTTCTGCAGGAAAACGAAGGAGAGGTAGACATAGAAAAGTTCATATCAGAATAAGCCACTCTTACATTCGGAACTTCAATGTACATTTTTTTTAAACGCTTTTTGAGCAAGCTGTTCTGAACGCAGTGGCAGTTTGAGGAAATAAAGATTTTTTCAAAAATCCTAGATAATATTTGAAATTTCAAAAAATCCGGGCAAATTATGACAGAGACCGAAAGCAAGTGGAACGAAAAACTGAAGAAATTTTTTAAAGATTATTACTGGAACGAAATCCTCCAGCTTGCAAACGAGTACCCGGACCAGAGAAGCCTCACCGTGGACTTCACCGACATTGAGAAGTTTGACAGGGAGCTCTCAAAAGAGTTTCTTGACCACCCCGGAGAACTTTTGGAATCAGCCGAAGCTGCACTGAAAGAAGTCGACCTCCCCGTGGAAAAAGACTTTGAACAGGCCCATGTCAGGATTGTAAAGGTCCCTAACAGGGTCCCAATCCGGGAACTGCGCAGCAAGCACCTGACCAGGTTCATTGCAATCGAGGGGATGATCCGGAAAGCCACGGAAGTGAGGCCCAGGATCACAAAAGCCGCCTTCCAGTGCCTCCGCTGCGGACATTTAACCATTGTGGAGCAAAACAGCTTCAAATTCGAAGAGCCTTACGGGGGCTGTGAAGAAGAGACCTGCGGGAAGAAAGGCCCTTTCAAGGTCGTAATTGAAGAATCAACTTTTGTCGATGCCCAGAAACTCCAGGTCCAGGAGTCCCCCGAAAACCTGAAAGGTGGCTCCCAGCCCCAGAGCCTTGAAATGGACTCGGAAGACGACCTTACGGGAGATGTCACCCCCGGAGACCGGGTCATTATAAATGGAGTCCTGAAATCCAGGCAGCGCACCCTCCGGGACGGGAAGTCCACCTTCTATGACCTTGTCCTTGAGGCAAACTCTATCGAAAAACTGGACAAGGACTTTGACGAACTGGAAATCGCCCCGGAAGAAGAGGAGCAGATCCTGGAACTTTCCAGGGACCCGGAGATATACGAAAAAATCATAGCCTCGATTGCCCCTTCAATTTACGGATATGAGGACATAAAAGAAGCCATGGCCCTCCAGCTCTTTTCAGGGGTCGTGAAAAACCTTCCCGACGGTTCCAGGATCAGAGGAGATATCCACATGATGCTCGTGGGAGACCCGGGAATTGCCAAGAGCCAGCTCCTCCGCTATGTGGTCAAGCTATCCCCAAGAGGCGTATTTGCTTCGGGAAGAAGTGCCTCTGCAAGCGGTCTGACCGCCGCTGCCGTGAAAGACGACCTGAACGACGGAAGGTGGACCATCGAAGGAGGAGCTCTCGTGATGGCAGACATGGGGGTTGCGGCCGTTGACGAGATGGACAAGATGCGGACAGAGGATAAAAGTGCCCTGCACGAAGCAATGGAACAGCAGACCATCAGCATAGCCAAGGCAGGCATCATCGCAACCCTGAGGTCCCGCTGCGCCCTCCTGGGAGCGGCAAACCCTAAGTATGGACGGTTTGACCGATATGAAGGCCTGGCAGAGCAGATAAACATGCC
Source organism: Methanobacteriota archaeon (assembly GCA_016841625.1). Lineage (GTDB taxonomy): Archaea > Halobacteriota > Methanosarcinia > Methanosarcinales > Methanosarcinaceae > MTP4. The sequence goes on along the minus strand of JAENYU010000001.1, from coordinate 29,601 downwards.
ACCCGCCCTGCTCTCCCGTTTTGACCTTATATTTATCCTGCTCGATACTCCGAACCACGCCATGGACAGCAAAATTGCCACCCACATCCTCCAGTCCCATTACGCAGGGGAACTCTTCGAACAAAGGCAAAAACTTCCCGGCTGCGACATAAGCAAAGAATTCGTGGAAGCTGAACTGGAAGTTATCGAACCTGTGATCGATGCTGAAATCATGCGAAAATACGTCGCGTACGCCAGGAAAAACGTATATCCGGCAATGGAAGACGACACCAGGCAGCACCTGATCAACTTCTATACGGATCTCAGGAAAACCGGAGAGGGAAAGAACACCCCCGTACCTGTTACCGCCAGGCAGCTCGAAGCCCTGGTCCGCCTCTCGGAAGCCAGCGCAAGAGTCCGACTTAGCAATAAGGTCACTCTGGAAGATGCAAGAAGGACTATCAGAATCGTAATGAACTGCCTGAAGAACGTAGGCATGGATCCGGAAACAGGAGCCCTTGACGCGGACATCATCGCGACCGGCACAAGCAAGAACCAGAGGGACAAGATAAAGATCCTGAAAAACGTTATCAAAAAAGTATGTGAGAGGCACCAGCATGGGAAAGCTCCCCTGGAAGAAGTCTATGCCGAAGCGGAAAAAGAGTGTGGTATTGACAGGGCCCATGCCGAAGAGCACATAAGTAAAATGAGACAGCGGGGAGACCTTTTTGCCCCGGACAAAGATCACGTAAAAATTGTCAACAAATAAGTTTCACATCAAAATCATCACTCATAAGTTTCACACAAAATTATCTCACATAAAATTGCTTCAAATTAAATTGTTTCACACTAAATCATTTCAAATTAAATTATTTCACACTAAATTATTTCACACAAAATTGTTTCAAATTAATTCGTTTCAAATTAATTCGTAATCCATATTACCTATGAATAAAGTATAGATGGTTAAGCTGTAAATACTAAAAGGGTAAAATATGTACCTAAAGATCTATGAAAACGGAGAATACTTTCTGGTAGCGGCTTGCGACAGCGAAGTGCTCGGAAAGAAACTGAAAAACGGAAAGAGCAATGTGGAAATAAACAGGGATTTTTACGAAGGCAAAGAGGTTTCAGAACCCGAACTTCAGGAAGCCCTGGGAAGAGCCACAACTGCCAACCTCTTTGGAGAAAAAACAGTCCAGTGTGCAATAAAGTGCAGACTTGTCGATCAGGGAGCCGTAATCATGATCGATGGAGTACCCCATGCCCAGATTTTCAGGGTATGAAACCTGCGAGTTATGATGCTTAAGGAAAAGGCGAGGATAGCAAAAAGGTGACCTGCTGCCTTGTCCGGCACCTCTCAAAGGAAGAGAAGTTCATCTTATAATATATTTACAAAATTAAACTGCGAATAGTGATACAGTGAACGAAAGCAGCGAAAACGCCGGGATCAGGACATTGACATCAGGGGAACTGGTTGCCGGAGTTGTGGATAAACACAGGCGATTCCTGGAAGAATACAGAAAGGAATTCGAAGAGCTGGAAAGCCGGCTGAACGAGATCGAAGACGAAGTCAAGAATTCGAAGAACTCCAAGAACCAGATGTTCGAGCGGAAGGAGGTTCTTAAGGAAAAAAGGCAGCAGTTCTACCATCAGGTAGAAGGGCTACTTGAAAAGGAGCTTTTCCCGAAAATTGACCAGATTTCTGCCAATAAACTCCTTGAAGACATAAAGAAGCTTAAGACCCAGATGGAGCCGGGAGAAGAGCAGGAGCTTGCAGGAGCATTTAAAGGTAGCCTCCAGGAGGCATCCCGGAAAGCGGACCTTGAAGAAAGCATTGTCCAGCAGGTCGGGGTAAAAATTGAAGAAGCAAAAAACTCTAACCAGGAACTTAAAAAGATTGAGGAATCCGAAAAACAGCTGGAAGAATCCCACGACAGCAAGGGCGAGGAATTGTCAAAAGGCAAGCCCCAGCATAAATTGCTCAAAAGCAAAATAAAAAGCCATGAAGAGGCTCTCAAATATTGGGAAACACTGGCAGTTTAAGAACTTCCGGAAACACGCGGGTGGTAGTACATGGACAACGACGTTTCAACAGAAAAAATTGCAACGGCCGACCTTTCAGACCTCAACGAACGGGAGCTGAAGAATAAGGTAAACGAGCTCAGGAACAGGATAGAGAAGAGTGAGAGGCAGTTAAGTTCGGTTTTCAAGGAACTGAAAATTCACAGGACCGATATCGACGAACTGAAAGAAAAACGGGACTCTTTAAACCAGCAGGTCAGGGAACGGGTCAAGAAAGCTCAGGAACTCAGGAAAAGGCGGGATGAAATTAACGGCCTGATATCCGAGTACAAGGAAAAAAGAAGTAGCGTAAACTCCAAAACTCAGGGTCTTTTTTCCGGTATCGCGGAACTTAAGGAGGAAAGGGACGAGTGCAACAGGCATTCCCATGGAAGCGCAGAATCCCTTACCAAATCCTACAAAAGCGAGCAGGAAGCATTCTTCGATAAAGAACTCACCCTTGCCGTTGAGATAAAGATATACCAGAAACTAAAGGACCTTGAAAAACGTCTGGAGTCTGCCAGGAAAGCAAACGAGCTTCACGCCCAGATCCAGGAAAGATACACGGAATCCAAGGAAATCCACCTGGAAGGCGACGAACTTCACGAAAAGATCCAGGCTCTTTCCGATGAGTCTCAGGCCTGCCACCTTGAAATGCTCGAAAACTTCAAGGCAGCTGACGAAATCCGGAAAGAAGCAAATATGTACCATGCCCAGCTCACGGACAGGTTCTCGAGCATAAAAGCAATCAAAGAAAAAATCGATCCCCTGAAAACAGGCATTGCCAGCGCCAGAGAAGAACTGTCCTTACACCTCGATAGGTTGAAGGACGTCCAGCTGACAAAAGACGAGAACAAGGTTAGCCAGAAACACAGTACAGCCCGGGAAAAACTTCAGAAAAACGCCCGTATGAGCCTTGAAGACCTTAAACTCCTGATTGAAAAAGGAGATGTCAAGTTCAACTCGAAAGAGTGAAAAAACAAGGTGATCGGAACCACCCGGTGAGGAGCCCGTCCTTAAGGCGGGTTTTGTTATTTTTCTTCGATTGATTTCTTCGATTGAGCTCTTCGATTGAGCTCTTCGATTGAGCTCTTCGATTGAGCTCTTCGATTGATTTCTTCGATTGATTTATTTTGTATCACTACCGTTCCTACTTTTTTTCCCTGGTTCGCCCTGCAAAAATGCCCATAAAGAAGAGCAAGCTTCCCAAACTCAGGAGGAAAACGGGTGTATCAAAACCTTTTGCCTGATATTCAGGACCATTGAGCAGAGAGGAGTTGTTTACGGAGCTTTCGGGAAGAGGGGGCTTTGGGGTTTGGGGCTTGGGATATTTCGGGTCAAGGTACTGGTAAACCGGAGAAAACCTGACCAGTGCTCCGTCTGTCCCTGCATAGATGGTATCCACAGTTATGTTCAGTAATACCGTAGAGTTCCGGGAATAAACAAGATTAGTACCTTCGGTGGCGATGGTATCTTCCAGAGAAACTCCCTCCCTGCTGAGTTCGAGCCAGACACGGCTTGCATCGGCATCCGCACCTTTCACGTAAAGCTGATAACCCTGGTAAAAGGTATGGGAGTCTCCAGACCTTACATAGAGGTCCTCCCCATCAATCAGGATAATGGAAAGCCGCTTTTCATTCACTGCAGCTGCTGCCGGAGAGGCTGTATAACAGGCATGGATCAGGAAAAAAATGAGCACCAGAAGGGAAAAAATAAGGCAGGGGAAAAACTGCATTCCCCTTTTTTCGTTTCCCGGGTACCTTCCCGGATACTTACTTGGGCCGCGCATAGATACATCTGCCTGCAATGACCTCTTCTTTCGTATTGTCGGCTTTTCTTATCACAAGAGCTCCGTCAGAGGTCACCCCTACTGCTTTACCTTCGATAATCCGCGAAGGAGTCGTGACCTTGACCTCCCTTCCGATGGTATCGGAAAGAGCAAGCCAGTCGTTCAGGATCTGGGAAAACTGCTGGGTCTTGAAACGTATGTACTGCTGTTCCAGTTCGAAAAGCAGATCCTGGAGGAACTGTACCCTCCGGACATGCCTGCCCAGTTCCGCTTTCAGGGTCGTAGAACCGGAACGTAAGGGATCAGGAATATCTTTTAAGTCCATGTTGGCATTGATGCCGATCCCCAGTACCACGTAATCCACGCGATCCACTTCAGCTTTTGCCTCGGTCAGGATTCCGCAGACTTTCTTCCCGTTGATACGCACATCGTTGGGCCACTTGATACGGGCATCGAGTCCAAGGTCCCGCATCACATTCGTAACCGCAAGCCCTGCAACAAGGGTCAGCCGCGAAGCATGCCTGAGTGGGATCCCGGGTTTTAGGAGCACGGACATCCAGATCCCGCCTTGCGGAGAGACCCATTCCCTCCCCATGCGGCCCCTTCCACCATTCTGCACCTCGGCGATCACAAGCGTCCCTTCTTCCTCGGACGCACCAATATCTTTTGCGAGACTGTTTGTGGAGCTTACTTCATCAAAATAATGGATATTTTTCCCGAGGAGGGTTGTTGTAAGCCCCATCTTGATTTCCTCCGGATAAAGGAGCTGGGGCACGGACATCAGGACGTATCCCCTCTTGGGAGACGATTCGATTTCATAGCCGTCAGCCTGGAGGGACTTTATGTACTTCCAGACCATCGTCCTGGAAATTCCGAGTTCGAGTCCCAGTTCTTCCCCTGAGACAGGGGTTTTCTGTGCGTCCTTAAGCGCCTTAATAATCCTAGAACGTTTATCTCCCATCCGTGCACCCCATGCAAATGTTGCTTTCCACAGTATAATACCTTAATTCAAACATGTACTTCATACCAAACAGACCGGAGTTTCTGGCATATTCACGTTAATTTCACGTTTTTTAGGAAGAAAGGACCAGATTATCGCTGCGTCTTCTTGGCCATGCTGACATAGCTCTCTACGGCGGCTGCAATCGCTGCAACCTTCTTGTCCTTTGCCTCCAGAGCCGAAGCCAGAGTCGCCCCTTTTTCGGACTCGGATATGACAACCGCTTCCACGGCTTCCAGGAGGTTCTGCTCCTCGATAAAACCGGTTGTAAGGTCGCCTTTCCTGAACGCCGGATTTCGCATGACCGCCTTATGGAAAGGAATATTGGTAGTTACCCCTACAACCACATATTCGTAGAGAGCTCTTTGCATCCTGGCGATTGCTTCATCCCGGGTCCTGCCCCATACGCAGAGCTTTGAGATCATTGAATCGTAAAACGGGGAGATCGTGTAGCCCATGTGTACCCCACTGTCAACCCGGATTCCCGGCCCGCCGGCCGAGCGGTACCTCCGGATCTTCCCCGGAGAGGGGGCAAAGTCGTTGAGGGGGTCTTCGGCGTTGATCCTGCATTCGATAGCATGCCCGTTAATGGAGATATCTTCCTGCTCAAATTCGAGCTTTTCTCCACAGGCTACCCTGAGCTGTTCCTTCACGATATCTATTCCCGTTACCATCTCCGTGATCCCGTGCTCCACCTGCAGGCGAGTGTTGACTTCGAGGAAATAGTAGTTGCCCTTCGAATAAAGGAACTCCACAGTCCCTGCGTTCACATACCCGATAGCCTTTGCGACCTTGGCTGCCGATTCCCCCATCTCTTTAAGGAGTTTGGGAGTCATGATCGGGGAAGGCGCTTCTTCGATGAGTTTCTGGTGCCTTCTCTGGATGGAACATTCCCTGTCCGAGAGGTAGACGGTGTTTCCGTAAGAATCAGCCAGTATCTGGATCTCAATGTGCCGCGGCTCTTCCACATACTTTTCGATAAACACGGAAGAATCCCCGAAAGCCGAACCTGCCATCTGCCGGGTAGAGTTGAGGGCGGCAGCAAACTCTTCCTTTGAGTGCACAACCTTCATCCCGATCCCACCGCCTCCGGCAGAAGCCTTCAACAGGACCGGATACCCGATCTCTTCCGCCATTTCCAGAGCCTTGTCCACATCTTCAACGGCGTCCTTCGTGCCGGGAACCACGGGAACCCCGGCTTTTATCATCAGGTTCCTGGCCCGGATCTTACTGCCCATCTCGGCAATCACGTGGCTCGGCGGACCTATGAAGATAATGCCTTCGTCCTCACAGCGCTTTGCAAAGGCAGGGTTTTCTGAGAGGAAGCCGTAGCCAGGATGGATGGCATCGGTCCCGGTTTTTTGTGCGACCTCGATAATGGCGTCCATGTTCAGGTAGCTCTGGCTGGTAGGGGCCGGGCCTATCAGGTAGGCCTCATCGGCATACTTGGCAAAGAGGGCGTTTTTATCCGCCTCCGAACACACTGCAACCGTGGCGATACCCATTTCTCGGCAGGCACGCATAACCCTGATGGCGATTTCTCCGCGGTTTGCAACCAATACTTTTTTAAACATGATACCCTCCGCTCACTTGTATCACTCGATTGCTAGGATCAGGTCACCGGGAGCCATGATATCCCCTTCGGCAACGAAAATTTCCTTCACGGTACCCGAATGCGGGGCATGGACCGTATTTTCCATCTTCATGGCTTCAATGACCGCAACGATGTCCCCTTCCTCAACGAGGTCCTCGACCTTGACCTTGATAGAGAGCACCATACCCTGCATAGAACTGGTAACAGCGCCCTTGACGGACTCGGCAGTCAGCTTCGCGGGCGCGGATTCGGATATGGAAACCCCACCCGTGGGCTCTACCTTGACCTCGAAGACCTCATCGTCCACCGTGACTTTGAATTCAGTGGGGATCGCGTATTCCTGCGGAGTAGCGGGTTTCGGAGCCATAACTGCCAGGGCTTCTTCTTCCATCTCCCCTTTCAGGAACTTGGGAGCGATAGCCGGGTAGAGGATGTAGGTCAGGATGTCATCCTCGGAATTGGCAATGCCTAGCTCCTCAGCCTCCTTCTTCCGTTTCTCATACTCGGGCTTCAGGAGGTCAGCCGGGCGGCAGTGGATGGGTTCTTCGTCCCCGATGACTTTCCCGATAATTTCCGGGCTGATGGGAGCAGGAGAGCGCCCGTAGAGTCCGCGCACGTAGTCCTTGACTTCTTTCGGGATGACCTTGTAGCGCTCACCCATGAGCACGTTAAGTACGGCCTGGGTACCCACGATCTGGCTGGTAGGAGTGACAAGGGGAGGATACCCGAGTTCGGCCCTGACCCTGGGCATTTCATCAAGCACCGCGCCGTACTTGTCAAGGGCATTCTGTTCCTTTAGCTGGGAGACCAGGTTAGAGAGCATGCCGCCCGGGATCTGGTAGATCAGGACGTTGGTGTCGATCTGCTCGGAAATCGGGTCCAGAATCCCTCTGTACTTTTCCTTGAGTTCCTTGAAATACCGGACAACTTCCTCAAAAGCCCCGAGGTCAAGCCCCGTGTCGTAGGGAGTATTCTTGAGGGCAGCCACGACAGTTTCCGTGGGGGGCTGGGAAGTGCCCCAGGCAAGGGGAGAGATTGCAGTGTCAAGGATGTCGACTCCTGCCTCACAGCCTGCCATATAGCTCATGGGAGCCATTCCCGAGGTACAGTGGCAGTGCAGGGATATGGGGATGGAGATTTCCTTTTTCATGGCAGTGATTATACTTGTAGCCTCACTGGGGGCAAGGAGCCCGGCCATGTCCTTGATGCAGAGGGAATCGCACTCGAGTTCTTCGAGCTGTTTTGCGAGTTGCACATATTTCTCCACGGTATGCACCGGACTTATGGTGTAGCAGACCGTACCCTGGACATGGGCTCCAAGGCCCTTTGCGACCTTGATCGAGAGTTCCATGTTCCGGATGTCGTTGACAGCGTCAAAGACCCGGAAAATGTCAATTCCGTTTTCATAAGCCCTGGTAACGAACTTTTCAACCACATCATCAGAATAGTGACGGTACCCGACAAGGTTCTGCCCCCGAAGAAGCATCTGGGCATAGGTATTGTCCATTTTTTTCTTAATATCCCTGAGACGCTGCCAGGGATCTTCATTCAGGTAACGGATACAGCTGTCAAAGGTGGCACCCCCCCACATTTCGAGGGAGAAATATCCGACCTGGTCCAGCTGTTCAACCACTTCGAGCATGTCCCGGGTCCGCATCCTGGTGGCCAGGAGGGACTGGTGTGCATCCCGGAGGACGGTTTCAGTAATTTTTACACTCATGGATGAACCTCTTTAAGATTGAACCGAAACAACGGTATACGTCATTTCAGTGGGGTTTTCCGGAACCAACGAGAATCTCCGGAATTGAAAGTATTTTGCAATTTATTCACCTTGATTTGAAATTTAAGGTTTTAATTAAAATTATCCTAATTTTAATGTCGTAACTTCGATTATCTGGATATTGTCCATTGGATCTTCATCGCAGTGAATCCCTGTTGAAGCAGATTCTTGTTGCAATGGATTCCAGTTTAACACTGTTATAAGTAAACACTGATATAATTGAGTTCAATTACAGTTAATTACGATTAATTTCATAAAACCTTAGCAAGAAACCCTTGAGTATTTAGCTAAGGGGTGGTTGACTTCTTAAGATTGATTTCAGAATAATTGAAGCACAATCGCTCATTTGTAAGGATAATTCAGAAAATCGATATTTGTGAGCAGCACTCACAAAACTCGACAAATATTTGCGTTGTTCAGAAATAATATACATTAGTATTGTTAACAAGTAATATACTTTTCGCTGGCGTTGACATTAAAAAATAAATGAAAGTATCAGGAGGTTGCCACCGATTACGAAAAAAAATCTGCTGATTTGTCAACAAAGAAGCCTGTTAACGCAATAGCCTGAAAGCCCGGAAGATTTGGAAAGGAAGAAGGGAAAGTTATAAAAAAGTAAAGAGAATTTGCAAGGGTACGCCCCCCTCCTACATAAATGGTTTACGCATCCCGGAGCTTAATGATCCATACACTGGAGTAGGAAACTATTCTTACATACACTGGACCGGGAGATTATTTTTACATACAGCGGGGCAGGAAATTAACATTAATATTATTAACATTTATATAAATATTTCTTACCCACAAAATACCACTGATCAAACACGCCATCAGCGTCCGTGTTGTCCACTATTTCCCCTTCGACTCCTGCCCCGCGAAGAGCTTTGGCCAGGATCTCTATTTCGGGCCTGCTTTTTACAGTGAAAAGCAAAAGACCACCTTCTGTTACGACTTTTGCAGCTTCGTTCACGATTCCTGTCCAGAGATCCTTGTTAAATTCATAGACCAGACCCAGCATGAAACCTACAACGACATCGAAACTCCCGGGCTCGAAGTACCGGGAAACTTGCGTTGCGTCCATTACAAGGGCTTTTTTCGGGTTAAGCACCCCGTGCTCAAGCCCCTGGCAGACCGTGCACTTGTTCACCTCCAGTGCAAGGGGGTCCAGACCAAGCCGGTAGAGAGCCAGGGTAGACATCCCGTTCCCGCAGCAAACTTCGAGCACCCTGCCTTCAAGCGAAAACCCCTTTTTTTCCAGGTTTTGGAAAATTTCCGAAACCCTTTTCACCCGCTGTTCGGAAAAAACACTTCCGTAGGATTCGGGCCTTGTGCTACATTCGGGACAGAGGTTCCGGTTCACGAGCATGAGGGAGTAATATTCGTTTACTGCGTCCCTCCAGAGTTCAGGAGAAACTTCAAGCTCTCTTTCGGGGGGATTGAGGGAAAAAATGGAACCGGCAAGGAACTCAAACTCCGCTTTTTGGGAGGGCGCCGCAAGGGATCCCGTAAACACGGACCAGAAATCCACAGGAACGTCCTCATCACCGGTATTGAAGAGCAAGAGACCTAGCGTTTCCTCCCCGTTCCGAACCCTGAGAAGCCGGAAACGCTGGTTTTCCAGAAAAGTCCGGACCCCTTTCAGGTAATGAAGGGTGGGACCGATGTTCCGCTGGGCAGGATAGCTTTCTTCAACAAAATAGATCTCTTCACCGACGTCAAGGACTTCCTTTAAAAGCATATTTGTTTAGATTCGGATAATGTAATATCAAGATTTCGAAAAGAGGAACGCCAGTATATTTTCAGGGATTTTTGTGAGGGAGATCCAAAGGGGTATAGATAAGAGATAATTACAGGCTAATGATTGCGAAAAAACAGAGGAGATAACTTATCAAGAGTCAAAAAAATGCATATAAGAGGTTTTAAGAAAAGAAAAATCCCTCTGGAAATAGGGGAAGGGTAACAAAGAAATTGAAGAGCCCCATGGAGTAAATAAAGGGGTAAAAAGCCATTAAAAGCTGAAAAAACTCTAAAAAATACCCCGATATAAGCAAAAGTATATAAGGATTTAATTACAAAATCAAAGATTGAAAAGGATTCATATTACTAATTGAAGATAATCGGAGGATAATATGGCTAAAGTTATACCATTTGCACCAATAGAACGTTTAATAAGAACTGCAGGCGCTCAGAGAGTCAGTGAAAGTGCAGGGATGGCCCTTACGGATATTCTGGAAGAATACGGACTTGATATCTCCAGAGAAGCCATAAAACTTGCAGAACACGCAGGCAGAAAAACCGTAAAAGCCGAAGATATAAAATTAGCAAAAGAAATGCTGTAAAATACTTTAAAGTGAACTGAATATCAGGAAATCTAAAAATTAGAAAACGAAATGCTGGAAAGCAGCATTTCCCTATTTTTTCCATCCTACCGATATCTGCTTATGCAGATGCGGATTCCACTTCAACGACGGTGAGGGATTCCACAGGACAGATTTTTGAACAGGCCCCGCAACGGACGCAGAACTCATCATCAATAACAGCCCTTCCGTCAATAACCCTGAGCGCAAGGTCAGCGGTATCGGGATCAAAATCATCATTTTTAATCAGCTTTGCGTTCACGGGGCAGACGGAATAACAGATCCCGCACCCAATGCACATTTCGGACTGAACTATTTTCTTGTTTTTCTTATCTGCCTTTGCCATTACAATCGCCTCTAAAATTCCAAATAATTTCCAGACAGCGGGGAAAATGTACCTTATTAATTAATGAGCAAGAGTTAAGATCTAAATATAAAACTAAATTTATATTTGTTCTGTTGATGATATATTTGACATTGTTAAGGTATATGAAGATTTCGAACATCAGTACAGGGGACGGAAAAAGTGATCAGGGAAACCGTAATCGTTAAGGGGGGAAGGGGAAAGGGAGAGAGGACCTTTACGGAAAAGAACGGAACCGCTAAGTTTTACCCGGTAAGCCCGCCTAAAAGCAGGTCAGCGAGTCCTATACCCATCACCGTAAGAGTTGTTACGATTACCCCGGCAATCATGATCCCGGCAAGAATTGCCGGCAAGGAGTGCCTGAACTTGATCCCGAAGACGAAAGCTGCCGCGCAACCTGTCCAGGCCCCGGTAACAGGAAGGGGAACGGCTACGAAGAGAGTCAGGGCAAGGGTCCCGTATTTTTCAAACCTTTCACTGTGGTTGCGACGGGTCCTTTCGAAAAGCCAGGAAAAGAAGATGTCAAAAATTCTGAAACGCCTGAGGAAGTCCGAAACCGGCTCGAGGAAGAGCAGGAGAGGAACTACCGGGAGCATGTTGCCAAGCACCGAGAAAAAATAAGCTGGAAGTGGCCCCATCCCGTAGACTCCCATTGCAACCGGAATTGCCCCTCTCAGTTCGGAGATAGGGAGCGCAGCTATGATCATAGTTGCACACCAGTCGGGCACGGCCCGAAGAATTTCTGCTAACGCCGCTTCTACAGACATTTTCACCAACAATAATTAAAGGATAACTTTTCCCGAACTTCCGTTTAGCTTATTTTCCTGCCAGTCCGGTTTATTCCCCGGAAAGTGCAAAATGTGCTAGCAGGGCTTCAAGCTGGATCTTTTCGTTTGCCCCTTCAGTGAGCCTGAAATCGATTTCTCCGAGGATGTCCACAAGATCGATGATGCGCCTCTCTGAAAGCCCGAGGTCCAGCATATCACGGTTTTCCAGGCCGGAAATAACCCTGTAGATCTGCCCCACGATATCTTCTCCCGAGAGCCCTTCCTCAGAGAGCAGCCTGTCGAGCTCCTTCTTGGCAGCCTTGAAATTCCCGAGAAGGGCGGTTTCGATCAGGGCTTTGATCTCCTCCGGGTTTGCGGTTGCCGTGGTCCTGTAGATAGTCTCCCTGGAAATCGGCTGGTCCCGGTCGATGAAAGCAGCAGCCTGCAAGGAGTTTACTGCTTTTCTCATATCCCCCTGGGCCACATAGACGAGGGCTTCATACCCGTCTTCGGTGATGGGCAGCTCCTGTTCTTCCGCAATGAACTCCAGGCGTTTCCGGATAGCCCCGTCCGAGAGCCTCCTGAACCTGTAGACAGCACAGCGAGACTGGATGGGTTCGATGATCTTGGAAGAGTAGTTGCAGGAAAGGATGAAGCGACAGTTGTTGCTAAAGCGCTCCATGGTCCGCCGCAGGGCAGACTGGGCGTCCGAGGTAAGGGCATCGGCTTCGTCCAGGAAGATGATCTTGAAACCGGACCCGCCTATGGGTGCAGTTTTTGCAAAATTTTTGATCTTGTGCCTGACAACATCAATCCCCCTTTCGTCCGAGGCATTGAGCTCTGTGAAGTTTTCACGCCATAAATCTTCCCCGAAAATTTCCCTGGCGACAGAAACTGCAGAAGCCGTCTTTCCCACACCAGGCGGCCCGGAAAAGAGGAGATGGGGAAGGTTTTTCGTTGCCACGTAAGACTTCAGGCGCTCAATGGTCTCGTCCTGCCCGGCAACCTGGTCCAGCCTTACGGGCCTGTATTTTTCTATCCAGATCTCTTCTTTAATCGTAAAGTCCTCCATTAATGCTTGCACCATAATTGTAGAAGATAATATTTAACCTTTCGAATGTTTGGAAATTGCAGGAAAGAGGGAGTTTCCCCGGGGCCCACATCACAAGAAAAAAACACGGACCAGAACAACTATAATTGTACTCCATCCGATAAATAAAGACATACACTAAAGTAAAATACGAAAACATGAAAAAAAATACAGAATATTTAGAGAAAAATACAGAAGTGCATAAATTGAGAGTGGGGGAGTAACAATAAAGCGAAAGAAACCGGCATACGTCCTACCTGTATACGTCCTGATAGTACTGACCCTTATAAGCTTCGGAGCGGGATGTGTCTCTGACCGGGCAGCTGAAAACGGAGACGAAGCCGGGACCGAAATAGAGACAGAGACAGGAGATGAGATCGATACGGAAACCGGGGCAGATACGGATGCCGAAGGTCAGGAACCTGAAGCATGGGAAGGCGCAGAGCCCGAGGCCAGAGACACCGAATTCGAGGCCCTGATGCAGAGTGCTAATTCCAATTACGTAAAAGCCCTGGTCTCGACCAGCAAGAAAGACTATAATGCGTCAGAGGAAGCCCTTGACGGTCTCGTAGAAGACCTGGAAACGATAAAGGCAAAATATGCAGAAAACCCGCCTGCCGTCTACGCTACCGATGAAAAGTGGCCCGATACCCTCGATGAAGCCCTGACAATAGCAAAAAGTTCCAGAGAATATCTCCGGAAAAACGATATCGAAGCAGCCCATGAAGCTCTGGAACCCATGCGGGACCTTTTCCTGGAACTGCACCGGAGAAACGGAATCAACCTTATGGGCGACCGCCTGACCGACTTCCACACGATAATGGAAATCGCAGTTGATGCCACAAATGAAAATGACACCGTTTCGGTAGTGACCCTCATTCCCGAACTCGAAATCAGGTGGGAAGCCGTAGCTTCCGCCGAGCCTCCCGAAACTGCGGACGAAAACTACGAAGCAAGCCTTGGAGCCGTGGAGTTGAAAATCCACGAACTGGAAACCGCTGCAACCTTAAATGACGCGGAAGAAACGAAAAAGGTAGCAGAAGAAATGAGGCAGGCTTTTGCACTGGTATTCGTGAAATACGGGGTAGTAATTGCGTAAAACCCGAGTTGCGCCTCGGGAGTACGCGGTCCGTTTCGCTTCGCTCAAGCGGACTAACTTTTCTTTTACATTTATTTTACGTTTTTCACCCTGATGTTTCCAAATTCAGGAGAGACGTATTTAGAAAAACAGTGTGAAAAGCTGATGGCAAAAGGTTATCAGACTATACCTGCGGCCAGTTTGTATACTCCAGTGACGATTAAATATATATGAATAACCTTGCATAAATTACATTGTAAACATTATATGCCTCTTAAACTTGTTTGAGGAATCGAAAATGAACGAACTAACCGAAGCCTTGAAAGAGATGGCTCTGACCCTTGGAGCTTTCAAAGTGGGTATCGCAACAACTGAAACACTTGCAGGCGGCCCTCCGTCTGCCGACCTGACCTATGTTCTGCCTGAAGCAAAGTCAGCTATCTGTTTTGCTCTGGCTTTTGACCAGAGCCTTATTGACCCTTACTTTAAAAAAGAGGACCATAAATCCCTTGAAACCAACAAATTACGGACCACCACCCTTGCCAACGGGATAGCCCTTGAAATGGCGGGGTTCCTGCAGCAGCTTGGATACAAAGCTGTGCCCCAGGGAGCAAATTTCGTGTACAGGACGGACAGCGAAAACGGACCTATGGACATGAAACCCCCGATTTCCCACAGGTACCTGGCAGTCCGTTCAGGTATCGGATACTTCGGGTATTCCGGACACATTATTACGAAGGAATACGGGTCTGCGATTGCTCTGGCCTCAGTTGTCACGGATGCAGAACTTGTCCCGACAGACCCCCTGCCGGAAGAAGAAAACTACTGTGACGGGTGTAAGCTCTGCCTTTCAGTCTGTTCCTCCGGATTCGTGGACCCCGTTGAAAAGGTCACGGTTACTCTGGGGGAAAGAGAGTTCAGTTACGGGAAGCGAAGAAGCTATGCCCGCTGCGGCTATTTCTGCGGAGGAATGTCAGGCCTGAACCCTTCAGGAAAATGGTCCACCTGGTCTCCGGCGCGCTTTGAGATTCCAGAAAAAGACGAAGATATTCCCGCTGCACAGCTTTCTGCTCTGCAAGCGTACCTCGGAAGACCGAAGGTCAAAGGCGGATTTTTTGTCTCGCAGATTCCGGGGTACAGGCTGGAATACACCTGTTCCAACTGCCAGCTCGTTTGCCACCCGGATAAGGAAGTAAGGAAAGAGCGCTACAGGATGCTCAAAGAAGGCGGCGTGGTCATACAGGAGCCCGACGGGACCCGCAGGGCAGTTTCTCCCGAAGAAGCAAAAGAATACCTTGAAGCCATGCCCCCAAAAAGGAGAAAACTGTACGAGGCAGTTACAGAGGAATGATTTTTCCCCAAAAAGAGTTCTCTGTTGAAATGTCCCCTTAGCCCCGAAAAGGGCATTTTCCGAAAATTACGGAAGGCTCCACCAGCTTGTCTGGCGGTTCTCTTTAAAAAAAGGATAAAAAAGTGAAAAGGAATGCCGAGCTTGCACCCGGGACAGGGACGTCCCAGCAAGGTGAATTGCAGTTACTCAGGCTCAATTCAGGATTAATACGAGGTCAGGAGTTCACATTTATCTTTTTTCAACAATTTCACAAAATCAACCGGAAATGACACTCTACGACCATTTTCAAAATCTGGTATCCTTTATCGCTTATGACATAGTCTCCCCATTCTTTCCGCTGCAAAACCGTCCCTGAATCCTGCAGCTTCCTGAGGTGGAAAAGCAGGTTTCCGCCGCGAAGCCCGGTAATGATCCAGGAAAGATAGAAAAACTCAAGAAAACCAAGCAGAAAAACAGCGATCAGGAGTAAATCAAAAAAAAGAAAAGAAGAGGAATTGCCCTTGAAAAGGACAATTCGAATTCTCAGATTAAATCTGTTTATCTTTATTCACCGTAGGCAAAGTCGTAAGCGATCTTCCCGATGATGGGGATCTTGAACTTTGAGCCCCTGAACGCCATGTATGCGGGGATCACTATGAGCAGTAATCCGGGCATTCCAACGCCGTCTGCAATGGCCCAGCCTATAACCGGAATCCACGCAACCAGGAAGATAAATAGGGCAAACGGTATAAAGATCAGGATAGACTGCATGGCGTGGAAGCGGACGAATTTGTTATTGCGCTCAAGGAGCAAGAACAAAAACCCGGAGAGCCACCCACCCAGATAAGTGAGAGCCGCCACGATGTTTTCAGGTAAGCCAATGGAAGTCTTGTAGGACATACTTTCCACCTCTTGTTAAAGTGTTTTCAAAGCCAAAAGGGAAAATCGGGCCGGGATTACCGGACCTCGATTATTCCCTGCGGGCAGACCGCGGCACAGGCGCCACAGGCGGTACACTTCTCCTGGTCGATTTCAGCCAGGAAATCCGTAACCTTGATAGCATCTGCCGGGCATTCCTTTTCACATTTCTTACAGCCGATACAGCCGTTTTCACAGACTGCCTTGACCTGCTTACCCTTGTCGTGGGAGCGACAGAGCACATGGACCTTTTGGGTGTCCGGTGCAAAAGTTAGGATTTCGTTCGGGCAGGCTGCGATACAGTTTCCACAGCTTGTACAGAGGTTCTTGTTCACATGCGGGAAGCCGTCTTCCCCCATGGACAGAGCATCGAACTTGCAAGCACGGACACAGGTCCCGAGCCCGAGACAGCCATAGGTACAGCCCTTTCTGGAGTCACAGAGCATCAGAGCAGCCTTACAACCGTCCACTCCTTCATAATCATAAAGGGTAACACAGCTCTTTCCGCCATTGCAGCGAACAAAGGGGTACTCCGGTTCGGACTCAGAAACTTCCTGGCCCATAAGAGCCCCGATTTCCTTTGCAGTCTCAAAACCACCAACGGGGCAGCTGTTAACGGGAGCGCCGCTCTCGACAATGGCTTCAGCACAGGCTGCACAGCCTGCAAACCCACAGCCACCGCAGTTTGCTCCGGGGAGGAGCTCAGCAACCTCATCGATCAGGGGATTGGAATCGATCTTAAAGATCCTGGAAGCAGCGACCAGCATTGCGCCGACCGCAAACCCGAGACCCGCCAGAACTGCTATGGAGTTAATAAGTACATCATTCAAGCGGGATCACCCCGAAGAAGTTCACGAAGGACATGGACATGATCGTTGCAACGAAGAAAGCGTATGTAACGCCTCTGCCCACAGCCTTCGGCACGTTTACGATGTTACTCCGTTCGCGGATTCCAGCCATCATGAGCATGGCAACGGTGTACCCGAGCCCTGCTGCAACTCCGAAAGTAACGCTCTGGACGAAGTTGTAGTCATTCATGACGTTAAGGAGCACCGCACCGAGCACCGCACAGTTGGTGGTGATCAGGGGCAGGTAGATACCAAGCGAACGGTAGAGTGCAGGCACGTGCTTTCTTACGATGAACTCCACAAGCTGCACGAGCGCTGCGATAACCACAATAAAGGCGATGGTCCGCAGGAACTCCAGCTTAAGGGGTACTAACACGAAATTAAACAGCGCAAAGGATACGGTTGCGGACATCGCCAAGACAAAGACCACAGCTCCTGACATCCCGGTAGCGCTTTTAACATCCTTGGTCACACCCACGAAGGAACATAGACCCAGGAACTGGATGAGAAGGAAGTTCTTGACGAACACTCCTTCAAGCATGATTGTAAATAAGGCCTTTTCCACCATTTTAACCACCCTTTGCAGCTTTCTGCTGCTTGCGATAGTTCACGAAAGTCATCAGCACTGAGATTGTAAGGAAGGCCCCCGGAGACAGGATCATGAACATTGCAGGGTTCATGACTGCACTCGCATTGATCACTGTGATCCCGAACGGGTCGATGATACCGGTCCCAAAGAATTCACGGATACCTCCGATAAGCACCAGCACGAGCAGGAAACCAGTACCCTCACCAAAGGCATCAATGGTTGAGTAAAAGACCCCATTCTTCAGGGCATAGGCTTCAGCCCTTCCGATAACAATACAGTTGACCACGATAAGGGGAATGAACACACCGAGCGATTCGTACAAAGCCGGCGTAAACGCTTCCATTACCATGTCAACGATCGTAACGAAGGTTGCAATGACAATGATTTCAATGGGAAGCCGGACTGCTCCGGGGATATGGTTCCGGATTGCAGAGACCATCACGTTTGAGCCAACCAGCACAAACAGGGTTCCCAGGGCCATTCCGATCCCGTTTTCCACAGATGTCGTGACCGCAAGGGTCGGACAGAGCCCAAGCACGAGCCCGAAGGTCGGGTTGTCCTTGGTAATTCCACGTATAAATTCACTTAACGGATTCATGTTCAACCCTCCTGTGCGGCTGCGTAATCCACTGCACTATGCAGGGCGTCCACCACAGCCTGTGAGGAGATCGTGGCTCCGGTAAGGGCATCGATCTGTCCACCATTACTCTTCAGGCTTACGTCAGACAACGGCTTGTCCGCGAACTGTCCCCGGAATTCAGGGGTGACAATCAGGGCTCCGAGACCGGGCGTTTCGGAATGCTTCAACACTTGCACTCCCGTTATTGTGTTGAAATCCGCCGAAACTCCGGCAAGCAGCTGGATAGTACCCTGGGCACCTACCTGATTCCTCTTGACCGCATATCCTACAATATTGCCTGAGGAATCAACTCCACGGTAGTAGAGCACTACCGGGTTTCCTTCGTCGTCTACCTGGTCCCCGGTTACAGACTCAAAATCCGCTGCTGCCGGGAGGATAGCCTTCATTGCCTCTTTCTGCTGCTCTGCCTGTAAGAGTTTTAACGCTTCCTGGGTGGGAGTATAGGTCGCTGCAAGCGCAGCAGCCGCAACAGCAGAAATCAGGACCATTGCTACAATAACTTGTACTACTTCCTTGTTATCACTCATGTGCCACACCTCCCACGGGCTTTGGAAGAGTATTAACTTCAATGTACGGAGCTATTGCGTTGGAGAGCAGGAGTGCATACAGGGTACCCCACACATAGTTGCCCGAGAAGTATCCGTAGAGTACTGTCAGGACACCGCAAAGGATTCCGTAGATGATTCTTCCGTTCTTGGTAACCGGAGTCGTCACGGTCTCGGTTGCAAAGAAGAGCACTCCGAGGAGGAAGGTTCCGGTTATCACATAGGAGAGAGGGTCCCCGAGAAGCGTGGCCAGAATGACCGTTGTCAGGAAATAAGTGACCGGGATCCTCCACTCAACAAGTTTCATGGCTATGAGTGCAACTCCGGTGAGGAGCACAAGAATCGGGGAAACTTCTCCCAGGAATCCAGCTCCGGTTTCAAGCATCATATCCGAAAAACTGCTGGTAATCGGGGTAGTTCCCGGGAGCATGTCCTGAGCCCAGGAAAGACTCAAGAAAACCCAGGCTGCAAGTGCCGGATGGAAAACGTAGGACCCAATTCCTCCGAACGCATGCTTCCCGATTCCTACCGCAAACATAGCCGCTAAGAAGATCATCCAGGCAGGCAGTGTCGGCGGGCAGATAAGAGCCAGTAAAAGCCCGATGTAAACAGCGTTTCCGTCCAATATCGTTAACTCGTATTTAAACGCTTTTTCAATAGCGAACTCGATAATTACTGCACCTAAAATGGAAGCAGCTATATTACCGAGTGCAGCGAATCCGAAGAAATAAATCGCAGCCAGGCTTATAGGCACAAGGGCAGCGACCCTGCCCCACATGAGAGTCTTGATAGAGATTTTCGATCTTCTGTGTGGGGGAGGAGATACCGTAAAGGTTGTCATTCTGTCACCTCCGCAGGTTCAGTTTCCGCACACATTTCCAGAAGCTGGAGCTTGGAGAAGCGGATGAGCTGGACAAGGTGCTTCTTTGCAGGACAGACTGCTGCACAGTCTCCACACTCAATGCAACTCAGTGCATAGTATTCTCCGCATTTCTCGTACATGCCCTGGTCCGCCATGACCGCAATCCTGCCCGGAAGCAGGTTCATGGGACAGATGTCCACACAGCGGGCACAGTGAATACAGGCAGACGACACGTCCCTGAGAACCTCGTCCTTTGTCTGGACAACAATTCCCGTGGTGTCCTTGGCAACCGGGGATTCGTCACTGTAAATGGCTACTCCGACCCTTGTCCCGTTGATAATGACCTTTCCGGGCTCACCTTTGTAACCACCGCAGGCCTCGACCACATCCTTGATCGGGGTCCCGAACTTAACGAGTACGCTTCCTGGGCGATTGACCGCTCCCGAGACCGTGATCACGTTCTCAAGGTAAGGCTTGCCTTCATACACGGCATCGTATACCGCTTTGGCTGACTTTACTCCACAGACTGCCACATGCACATCAGCAGGTTTGTAACCAAGAGGGATCTTTCTGCCCATTACATCCCCAGAGAGCAGGTTCATCATTGTGGGGGTATAGGTTATCTTGCCTCCGGCCAGCACTATGATTTCGTCTTCCGAATCTTCGAAGTAGTAGTCAGCGTGCCTCTTTCCGATGATCGGGGCAACGATCAGGGGCTTTCCATCAACCTTCGCGTTCTTGAAAGCCTTGATGGACTCCTTGTCGTCTGCCCGGATTACGATTGCACCCCTCGAGATCCCGCCTGCTTCAAGCATAAGCCTGAACCCTTCGAGAACTTTGTCAAGGGAATCCAGGTAAGCGTTGGCGATCAGGGGGAAGGTCGCGTTCATAATCAGGGTGTCGATCCTCTCTCCCGGTTTCAGGGCAAGGTACGTGGGCTTTTGATAGTATTCGACAATGCCCGCTTCCTTGATAATTTCCAGTAACCTTGAAGGGGATGCATCCTTTTCAGGGACGAAATCGACGGAGTCAGCGCACTCCAAAGGATTGATTATTACGCTTAAGACCCGTTTCCCGGAGGGATTTGGCATCTCCACAACGGATTCCACAGTCCCACAGTAAGGGGAATGAACGTAAGCGAGGTCGCTTCCCTCGCAGTCCCCGATTTTCTGGCCAATGACAACTTCTTCACCTTTCTTGACCAGAGGGGCACATGCAATCCCATCATGCTGTTTTAGGGGTAAAATTACCTTTTCAGGTAGTTTATCAAGTTTGATAGCACTCAACGTTTGCCACCTCCTTAAAATGCAGGCTCCCTTTCAACCTCATCGGGCCTCGGCTTGGCATAGGTCACGCCAATGCTCTTGACTGCTGACGACTCTCCTCCGGGGTCCTCCACATAACCAATGGACACCCAGTCAATCACGGCTTCGCTTCCGTGACAGTCCTTACAGGTCATCGGGTCACCCATTTCGCTTCCCCTGCTGACAATGTTGTGGGAAACCTGGTAATAGAGTTCGGCAGTCCTCAGAACGGCGTTCGGGTAATCCGGCTGGCCGTCTCCGTCGGCATCATAAGCTTGCATTTCTTCAATTGTGACCTCACCGTCACCGTCGACATCCGCAGCCTTCACATACTGCACCGGAATCGGGTCTCCAGTGGAGATACTTGTATCCGGGTTTGCGAGCACTTCAGGATCGGTGCCTGCATCCCACCAGGTTCCGGCGATCTTGTTGAAGGGTGTAAGCTTCACGTCACTGTCATTCCTGGTGTCAACGGAAGGCAGGACATCTCCGGCATTCCCGTTGTGCCAGGCAAGAACAGGCTGGAAGTCTTCTTCCCAGTAGACGTCTTCTCTTTCTCCGTTCTGCCAGCTAAAGGCCTCAAGCGGCTTTCCTCCCGGCAGGTCTCCTCCCGGAAGCATGGGGATATGGCAGGACGTACAGTCAAGGAACGCCATGTGCGAGTCCGCAAAGGGCCCGTGGGAGATTCCTGCGTGACACCCTTCAGCGTCACAGCTCCTCATAGTATCATCATGGCTCTCTCCTATGTCAGGGGTATCGGAGACGTTGCCACGTCCGATCTGGTGATCGGAGGTTATGATGAAAGCTTCCGTGTGGTGGCACTCGACACACTCCAGGCCTTCTTCTGCGTGGACATCGAGTTCTTCATATAGCTCTTCCGAGCCCCATGAAACAGCCCGTGCTTCCACTTCCCTGCTGTGGCAATACTGGGCACAGGAGGTATCATTCGGAGGTCCATTCACACCATCATGGAACACGATAAGCAGGGGATAGGGGGTAAGAATATTGCCACTGTACACAAAGAGATGCATTGCGTCAGTCTGGGCAGTGCGGCTTGAGACTTCCATTGCAGCCTTATTTGCATTGGCATAATCCCCACTTTCGATTTTCTCTGCCCGGGCTTCAAAGTCATAGAGCCCGTACTTTTCGTGACACATCATACAGTTGACATCAACACCATATTCGGCAAGTGGTCCCCCACCCGGGTGATACTTTCCGAACTCAGAAACCCAGGCGTCCTTTCCGGACGTTTCAAGATCAAAGTTCGTGAGGGGAGACCACCGGTCCATGTCTACCTGTACATGATAAGAACTATTGACATTTTCATAGACGCCGTAGTGACAGCCTCCACAGACCGAATCTTCCCATTCTCCTTTGGTCATGTAGTGGGATGCAATAGCATCATTCCCTGAATAACCAAGAGAAGAATAGGCGCCCGCGGCCACGAGAAGCAACACAGCGACTCCCGACACCATCAGATTTAACCTATTCATAACGACCACATTCTTTCATTTTTTTGTTCACATTGTTACGTTCATGCTTGGCGAATTAACAAAGTTTACATTGTTCAATAATTTCAATACATTTTACAGATTATGATAAGTTCTATAAGAACAGGATGCCTACGGCTGAATTCGTATACGGCTAAGGGATATATACTGCCGTTCCTTCCAACCACCAAATAGATGCACATCCCGGAAATTAACAAAAATTCAATTAAACGGAAACCTTAACTCGGAGAAGGAGCTAGCATGGACAACCAGACTGGCGATATTTAGCATCACCTGGCTTTCCAGACGGTTTTTTACGATCACTGGCTTCTCCTTTTTTTACCGATATAGTCCATTTTATTCCTGAAAAACAAAGCTAAATTCGACTTCAATTGAAAATGTTTATCGGAGGTAATACTTATTTCTTTCGAAATAAGTTTGAAGAAATGGGATTGGCATCAATGAAGTAGAAAAAATATATAATTTGTTTATAATAACTCAGCCATATTATTAAAATAGTATGCAGTGTACGCGATGTAATTAAAATTTACATAATGTTAATATATACGTATATATAAAAATTGCAAAAAATATCTGCTCAAATACACAATCCAGGAAAAACGGCAACCGGAAATTAAAAACACTATAAAAACAAATAGTCGAAATTGATAAAGTATGGATTCAAGGTACAAAGCATTTTTTGCATTGATAATCATAACAGCCAGCCTTGTATCAGGCTGCATAAATCCGGGTCCCGAAGAAGGAGAGGAACTTCAATTATTTCAACAGACCCGGAGCATCATGGACACCACTGTAACAATTGCAGTATATTCACCGGATGAGAATGAAGCCGAACAGGCCATAGGAAACGCTTTTGAGGAGATCGAAAAAGTAGATTCCCTTATGAGCCCCTCGAAGGAAGAGAGCCAGCTTAACCTGCTGAATAAAGAGGCAAAACTGCAGGGAGCTGACCCGGCTTTTATCTATGTGCTGGAACGTTCCATATATTATTCCGAAATCAGCGGCGGGGCCTTTGATATAAGCATACAGCCGGTACTTGACCTCTGGAAAAGCAAGTTCAGCCCCGGAGGATCCTATAAGCCCCCGACCCCGGAAGAGCTCAACGAAACCCTCGAACTGGTGAACTATTCCGAGATCAGGATCGAAGACGGAAACGTCACCCTCCAGCCAGGAATGAAAATGGCTGTAGGAGGAATTGCAAAAGGATACGCAGTTGACATGGCGATTGAATCCCTTGAAGCAGACGGGATCGAAAACGCCTTCGTAAATGCAGGGGGAGACGGAAAGTACGCAGGCCAGAAACCCGACGGCACAGCCTGGGTAGTAGGACTCCAGAACCCCGATAAAAATGAAGAGTATGTTACGGCTATCAGGGCAGAGAATGTGGCAGTCGCGACAAGTGGAAATTACGAACGTTATTTCAACGAATCCGCAAAGGTGTCCCACATATCGGACCCGAGAACCGGTTACCCATCCACAAGCCTTATAAGCAGTACAGTGATCGCAAAAAATGCAATTGATGCAGATGCCTTTGCGACCGCGGTTTTTGTGCTTGGGGAAGAAGAAGGACTCAAAATGATCGAAACCGTGGAAGGCGTTGAGTGTATGATAATAACAGAAGACCGCAGGCTCGTGTATTCCAGTGGGTTCAGGGAATACGAGGCCTGAGGCCATTTACCTTTTTTTTCATTGTTAACTTTCATGAACCAACTTTCTAATTCTTATTCAGGAATCAGTTATCATTTTCTTATTCACTTCATTCAGTCAAGGTAAACAGTATGCATGGTCTCGTAGATAGGACCCTCCGGAGTAAGAGTGCTTTTTTTGAGCATTATCCTGTCCACCCGCATGCTCCCTAGTTTCAGGTCCTTCAAATCCTTAAGGACAGCAGCAAAGGCTTTTTTCTGCTCATTTTTGAGATATTTTACCCTGGCGAGGGTTGCGTGGGCGGTAAATTCCCGGTTATCCTTCTCAAACTTGAAAGGTTCAAGCAAAGCCTCCACCTCACCATGGAGAGCCTTGAAGTTCCCGATTCCCCCCAGCCAGACTACCTTCGGGTTAGACGGTTTGGGAAAAACTCCGACCCCTTCTATCCCGGCTTCGAAAGGTTCACACATCATTGAATCAAGAGCTTCAGCCAGGGAAGATATTTTTGATTCTTCTACATCCCCCAGAAACTTCAGAGTAATATGAACGATTTCTGGGTCCACAAACTTCAGGGGAAAATCCGCAAATCTGGCCTGTACATCCCGAATCTGTTCCCTGAATCCCGGGTCAAGCTCCACTGCTATGAAAGTCCTGATCAAAACATCTCACCACTGTAGATTAGAAAAACAGACAAGAAAAAAGTTTCCATGGAAAATCTCTGGAAAATCGGGGAAAAATCTCTTACTGCCGAATTGTAAACCTCCCATCGACAGAGAAGCTTTAAGGGGACAGGCAGGAAGAAAAGAGACCGAGGTAAGAAAATAATTGAAAAAGACAAAACGGAAAAATATGGATACCACATAACAATTATAATGTAGTAGAAATAAAGTAATATTGAAAAGAGACAGATTTAAGTAGGGTGCGAACTCGCATAATGTTAACCTTAAGCCGAGGGTAAGACCTAAAAAAATCTATTGAGTGGAAAAACAAAAAAAGCAGAGGATCTAATGGACAGAGCACGCGTAATCGTAGAGACGGCAGCCCGGATGGCCCGGGAGCTCGATGCAGCTGCAATAATGGTTTCCGGGGAACTGAGCTTTGAAGGGATTGAGACCGACAGCCCGGTCTACTACAGCACCATGCGCCCGAAAAGCATAATAGACCACCTGGTCGCCACCGGAAAAGAAGGGAAAGGCGCTGCAAAGGAGCTCATTGACCAGCTCAGTCGGGAATCCGCCGGCAACATCGAACACCTGCAAAACGCCGTTGCCATCGAATACGTGCTCGGAGAACTGAAAGAAGGGATTGTCATAGGGGTCATCGAGACCAGGGACTCCAGTTCCATTATTGTCCACAGCCTGGACGAAAACCCCCTGATAAAAGCCATGAAGGAATGTGAGGAAAGGGTTAGTCCCGAAATAATCAGTGCTGTCCTGAAAATTGCATTTGACATTGCAGTTACGGGAAGGGAAGGAAAAAAAATAGGAACTGCCTTTGTAATAGGCGACTCCGAAGAAGTGCTGAAACGTTCCCACCAGATGATCCTGAACCCCTACGCAGGCCAGGAAGAAAACGACCGAAACGTCCTTGACAAGAAAAACTGGGAATCGATAAAGGAATTCGCCCAGCTTGACGGGATCTTCGTGGTAGAAGAAAGCGGTCTGATCCACGCAGCAGGACGTTACCTGGATGTGGACGGGAAAAATATAGACATTGAAAAAGGCCTGGGGGGAAGACACGTTTCTGCAGCTGCCATAAGCAGGGATACCGTAGCAGTCGCAATTACCATTTCCGAGTCGGGAGGAGTAATCAGGGTCTACAAAGACGGAAAGGAGAGTATCTGCATCGAATCCGTACAGCCCGCAACCAGATACCTCTGATTCCTCCGAAAAACCCCAAACATCCATAATAACCCGTGTCATAACTGATACCACATATTCCCGCAATCACGATAAAAAGAGGGGAAATCCATGAGGAGAATGTTCTATATACCTTTTAGCCCTAAGTTCCTGACACTTCTCATTATTATCATAATGTTCGGGCTCGGTGCCCTCTTTTTCGGGGTTGTCATATCTACCTTCATGAAAATCGGTTTTTCCGCCAGAGATGCCTTTCTAATCCTCCTGGTATCATTACTGGGGAGCGGGGTCAACATTCCCGTTGCAATCCTTAAGTCCGATGTCCCGGTTTTCAGGGAAAGTTCTGTTCGAAGCTTTGGAACTACCTACAGGATTCCAGCACGTAAATTTATAAAGAACGAAACGCTGCTTGCTATAAATGTAGGAGGGGCAGTCATCCCGGTCCTGATCTCCGTATACCTCCTGAGCAAATTCCCCACTTCCATGCTCCTTGCAGGAACAGGAATTGCAATCGTAGCGGCTGTAACATATGCCGTTGCAAAGCCTATCAGGGGAGTGGGGATTGCAACCCCTGCCCTGATTCCCCCCCTTACAGCCGTTATTGCAGCAATTATCCTGACTTCAATATCCCAGATGCCGGAATGTCAGGCCGACCAGTGTCGCTTTGTGACTGCCTACACAGGAGGCGTGCTGGGCACCCTGATAGGAGCCGATCTTCTGAACCTGGGAAAAATAAAGAACCTCGGTGCCCCTGTTGCAAGCATTGGGGGAGCTGGAACCTTTGACGGGATATTCCTGAGCGGATTTATTGCCCTGCTCCTGATATAAAAGCAGAAAAAGGAAAGGGAAAAGCCCAAAAACTCAAAAACGGAAAAATGTCAGGCTTTTACTGATCTGCACCCTGATGAGCCACGCGGTGTACAGAATCCTGAAAGGGCTCCACATGAATGGAAAAATGCCCTTTATTGCCGCAGGCCTCCCTTAACCTTTTTTCCACCCGCATCGAAATCTCATGAGCATCCACGATGTCGAGCTTGCAGTCTACCTCGATATGGACATCTGCAGCCACAGCATTGCCTATTTTTCGGGTTTTTAACTTATGGCAGTCCAGAACCCCTTCAGTGGACATTATGAGCCCTTCAATCTTGCAGCAGGTCCCCGGGTCCAGGGAAGCTTCCAGCAGTTCATTTATGCTTTTGTAAAAGATCTCACCTGCGACCTTAAAAATGAAAAAACTCAGGACAACGGCAGCAAGCGGATCGAGCACTGCCCAGCTGCCCCCAAGCAGTATAGCCCCTCCGATTCCAAGTGCAGTTCCGACTGAAGAAAAGGCGTCCGAACGCTGGTGCCAGGCATTTGCAGCCAGTGCATCACTCCCGAGATCCCGGGCACATTTAATTGTGTAACGGTACATGCCTTCTTTTGAGATAATCGAGATTACCGCTGCAACAAAGGCGATCCAGCCCGGGACGGGGAGTTCGGCACCCCCTGCAACAGCGAGCACCTTCTGCAACCCGGACAGGAAGATTTCAAACCCGACTGCAAAAAGCACCAGTCCCACAAACACCGCAGCCAGAGTCTCGATTTTACCATGCCCATAGTTGTGAGTGCTGTCCTCGGGTTTTTCAGCCGCCCGGAAGCCCAGGATTACCGCAAAGTCGGTCAGCAAATCTGAGAGTGAATGGACCGCATCGGCAAGCATCGCAGCACTGCCGCCCAGCACTCCTGCCGCAAACTTGAAAATAGTAAGGGAAACATTTACAAGCACCGCAAGTTTCGTTACCCGGACAGCCCGGGAAAGTCTTCCATTATTACCTGTACCAGAGAGATCATTCTCAACAATTTCATCCCGAATAACGCTTCTCATAATTTCTCAGAACAATTTTGTTTTCTCCAATTTTACACTCATTTACGCTCAATAAGAAGAAATTAGCAATTGGATTCAAACCTTATAAGTTTTACCTGTGGAGGAGGGGTGTGGAAATGGGAATGTTTTATAAAAAGAAACCGGAACTCAAACCAAAAAAAATGACGAATCAAAAGAACAAACCAAAAGAGAGAAAAATCAAAAAAGCAAATCAAAAAAGCAAATTAAAAGGAACAAAAAAAAAGAAGGAAGGATTATGGATAGATAATCATTTCCTTCTTACAAAGCCTGCACAAAGTCCCAAAATACAGGTCAACAACCCGAATCCGGGAGATTTTTCCGAACTTTCCTCATCCGGCCCCTCAGCCCCTTCATCGGATACCGATGAAGCGGAATCGGATTCCCTAGCCTGAGGAACAGGGCCGGCTTTTGAATCAAGCGAATCGACTGTCGAATTCGTTTCACCTGGAGTGACCTCTAGCACTTCAGCCACATCGTTTTCCGCGGATTCAGAAACGGTTTCAGCCTCGATCATGACGTCAGTTGCGGGATAGATTACGTAACCTTCCGTGGAACTGCTGCCCTTTCCCTCATCCGAGGTCTGGAAATACCAGGAATCGGTGAAGTAATTCTTTTTGTCCTTGTCGAGGTCCAGAGTGATGGATTTTTTGTTAGAGAGAGTGATTCCCGAAGCTTCTGCCGTATCAACTTCAAGACCCTGGTACTCGTCACCGGTTTTGATAAGCATCACATTGTCTTTGTCAATGAGCCAGGTGTACTTGAAAACTGCAAGAGAGTCGACTGCACCCATGAAAACTTTATCGACATAGGTCATGAAGTAGAGCTGGTCATCCGCATCCCCGAAGTCGGCGGTTGCGGTAAAAGTCTGGCTCTCGACCGTGCCGTCGGTTTCAATGATGCCGGATTCGATTTCGTCCCCGTCTTTGTAGAGGGAGAACCAGACTTTGTTGCCGTCAACATCGACCTGGTGGACAGTAAGGGTATAGCCTTTACCCAGTTCCCAGCTTTCGCCGGATTTTAGTGTCTTTTTGTCACTTCCTCCCTGTTTGCAGACAACTGCTGCAAGCTGGGTGGCATCGTTTTCAACGGCAATATAGGGTTTCCCGAACCAGGGGAGCATGTAATAGAACATTCCGCCCAGCATTTCTTCGGAAGTGTTCGTGTCAAGACCGAGCTCGGTAACAAGAGTATACTTGGAGGAGTACTGGATAGTTTTGTAAATAAGTTCCTCTTCATCGATCACGTTGTTCCCGGGAGCGGAACTCCCCAGAGGACCGTTGTTGCTACCCGCTTTTTCCTCATAGTAAAGCTGTTCGCCCCAGCCCATGGTGACGAAATTATTGTGTTTGTTCACAGGGTAGCAAAAACCTCCAAACGTCGTAGCGTCCCAGGAAAATCCATCAGCATCCGTTTCATTCGTATCAAAAGGAAGGCCCCGGATAACGGAGGCTCCCATCCCTGCCGGAGCAAGGAGTAAAAAAACCGTGAAAGCAACCAGAATTAAGGATATGGGTTTTGGCAGATTATTTTTCATGAAACAACACCATCACATTCATCGAATTTCAGATTATAGGTAATAACAATCCCAAGAGTATGAGTATTAAATAACATGATAATTAATAAACGTAACAATAAAGAAATACTAATAATTTATAAGTTTTACTAATTTGAACAAAAATCCAGGAAAATAATACCAGAAAAGAGCAAAACGAGTGTAAACACGCGTTAACATAATAAAAAATAGAGAAGAAGAAGAAGAAGAAGAAGAAGAAGAAGAAGAAGAAGAAGAAGAAGAAGA
>JAENYU010000037.1 GCA_016841625.1 Methanobacteriota archaeon | reverse complement strand
ATTGAGTGTAGCAGAAAAATAAGTTAGGAGCAAAGGTAGCTGAATAATTACAAAATAAGTAGAACTACATCTGGAATTCAGAGGCTTGCGGCCTTCAGCCCGGAGTGCAGCGGGTTCCATCGATGTAAACTCCAAGATCCGCTAAGACATGCCAGACAGATGGTAGGTGCTGTGCTGGCCGAACTGCCGCCGATTGCAAGGGGGGAAGTCACAGGCGGACGGATTATCGACCTGCTCAACGTTCACTTTCACACCGCATCGGCTGAAAATGCTGCAAGGGTTCTGGATAATTTTCGCCGGATCGGGTCCGAATTGAATGCTCCGATCCTCTATATTTGCCACAATGATGTCCCGAATAGCTGTGAGGGTTTCACAGGCGGTTTCACGGTTTGCGGCACTCCTGGTAACGATGTGCATCTTTGAGCACTCTATTTTGTTAGCCTTACCTTTGAACAGAGAGTACGTGCGCTCGTTCATGAAGCTGCACATCATATATGTGGGTTCTTTTGAAGGTATGAGGTTTACCTCAGAGAGCTGGAATACTTAACCCTCCCTCCCGAAAGGGCCAGGCGGAACCCTGATATCTATGCTCAATTTGCCAATATGGTGTTTCGGGGCACTTTGAGTTGCAGAGATTGTGCTGCCGAAATTCAAAGGAGGAGCAGGCGTTAATCCGGAACCTCATTTCAATACAATCCTGATTCTGTGAAGTACCGGCCGGGTGGCGATAAGAAACTGACCCTGTCACCCGAGGGCACCCGTGCCACAGAAAAAGGGAAATTTATGAGGGGTGTGTGATGAACAAAAATAACCAGTTTTTGGAAATCGTGAATAACGACCAGCTCCGGTTTTTGCAGCCGGAATACCTCTCAGGCACCACTGTTCGTTTGACCGGCATACAGACGCATGCGACCGTATCTCTGGAGATAGCCGAACTTGACCCTGGCAAATACGAAGGAAAAGCTCTCATGGTCCCTGGCCGTGGTGGTGGCGGATGGGTCTACTCGGCTGAGGTCATCGACCACGTGGGCCAATTCTTGAGGCTGTGGTGCAGAAGCTGTTCAGCAAGTGAAAGACGCTCTCTGAAAGATGCTTTCAGATCATACATTTTTGATTTTTCAGATCCGGTGCAGGCTGCCGGGACTTTAAAGTCATAATGGGGAGGAGGCCTGCTATTAAGAGACGTCAAATCCCTGGAAGATAACAGCCGGGTGGCCAGCTTCATGGGGTTAAGAAGTTGAGCACCGGGCATCGAAAGGGAGAAAAAGGCCGATAATGGCCTGTCAATAGATGTAATTTTACTGCTCATTGGATTATTCAATGAGAAAAACGTCCCGAATCAATTGAAGAAATAATTAAAGATAGTGGGGGAGTAAATACGCCAGAAGCAAAATCGTTAAGAGACCTGATGCGCATACGGGCACACAACAGAGAGTTCCTTGATTCCATTAACGACAATCTTGGAACGGCACTTGGATTCAAGAAGAGGACAGGCCAGTTCCTGAGCCGACAGCCTGCAATTATCGTGTTTGTTCCGTTAAAAATCAACCCAAAATGGATTCCTGAGTCCCAGTTGATCCCGGAGAAACTTGAAGGGCCTGATGGGTTGTGGTGTATGCTTGATGTGGTGCAGGGGGGAGAAGCAGAATCCGAAAAAGAAGTGCCTGAAGCTGCAAATGAACTCGTAGAAAAGCTTCGGGGATGGGATGACCAGGTCTGGTGCGGCTCTCAGGTTTCTCACTGGGTAAATGAGGCAATAGGAAAATACAGCGTGGGAACTCTCGGGGCTTTTGCACGAAAAAGGTCAGATGGGACTCTCGGATTCCTGACCAATCAACACGTGGGCATCGAACCGGGCAAGAAGCTCTTTCACCCGGTACCCTGGGGGACGCATTTAGGCACCACTGAAAAAGTTATCGAATTTGTTGAGGATCAGGAATGGTACGGGCCGTGGGTTGACGAACCGAATGCCTTTGTACGGGTAGACTGCGCCTTTGTCCGGCTGGCTTCTACTTTTAACCAGGCGGATATTAATCCTCAGATGATGGGGGTGGGTCAGCTAGGTCCGGTGAAAAACATTTCTCTTGATGATATGTCGATCATTGGCCAGAGGGTGTTACGTGTGGGCCGTACCACAGGTTTGCGCCGTGGAACGATTGTGGCTTTTGGTTACGAGTATATTGATGAAATGGATGAATGTTTTTATACTGATTTGCTGATTGTCGGTGATGATGGGGTACCTTTTTCCACACGTGGGGATAGCGGAAGCCTGATCGTATTGGATACGCCTCAATTGAATCCTGTGGGACTTTTATGGGGAGGATTGCAGGAGAAACTGCGTACCGGGTATTCCCAGGAAAAATGGACCTATGGGATAGCCCTGTCAAGAGTGATGGATGCCCTTGAAATTGACCTCATCTCAACTCTTTAAACCCACATTTCTACCCCCTGCCAAGAGGGGAACATAATTCATGTATATTGGCCAATTACTTAATTGAATATCAACAAAGTAACACATTTGTACCATGATTTTGTACAAAAATGCCCAAATTAGAAATGTGGGTTTAAAATGATATGAATCAAAAAGTAGAAGGAAATATGTTTACAATAGCCGAGTTTGAAAAGACGTTTTCTATCCCTCGTGAACCTCGCACTGCACTTGCACCTGGCCAATACCATGAACTTACTGTGCATAAGGGAAAAAAAGTTCTGATTACTGACGTATACATTGAAAATCTCGGAAACGATGTGAGTCTGCTAAGCATAGAGGAGCAGAGAGTGCCGAATTCATTTGAAGTACGTTATACATTTCGTACAGAGGCGCATCAGGTAACTGTAGTCAACTTTACAACAGGCTTGAAATTGGGGGATGAAGCACCAATCTCTGGGAGTATTAGATTCTTCAATGATATGAGCAGTCAGGCGGATATCGTTGTCCGTGTTAATGGTGTTCTAGTTGATTAAGTTCATGGAAATCGAAAATTAAGTTTGGCAGAATTTAGCAACTGAATGGACATTGAATCGGCCACTTAACCTGTTTTCGTTTACCTTGCTTTCTTCGTCTATTTCTATTTAAATAACACATACATGTAAAATCTCTAAAGGTATCGGCCGGGGTGATAGGAAACTGCCCTGTTACCAGAGAACATCCGTGCCATGGAAAACGGGAAATTTATGAGGGGTGTGTGTGATGAACGAAAATAAACCATTTTTTGGGAATAGTGAAGAACTGACAGCTCCAGCTTTTGCAGCCGGAACACCTCAATGGTATTACTGTTCAGTTGACTGGCATACAGATGCAGACGTCCTTATCGCCGGACATAGCCGAACTCGACCTTAGCAAATATGAAGGAAAGGCTATCATTGTCAGAGGACATGAAAGCAGTGAATGGATCTACTCGGCTGAGGTGATCGATCAGGGGGGCCGATTCTTGCGGTTGTGGTGTAGAAGGTGTTCAGTCAATAAGAAGCAACTCTGGACTTTTAGGAGGTGAGCTTGGTAGTAAGCAAACAGATTGATAAAAGCTATTTTTCAATATGTTGAGGCTTGAATCTGAGGACGTGAGGCGACATTATAATCGATTTGAGGATAGAGGAAAGAAATAGAATAATTTGTGGGGGAATATAAATATGGCAAAGCTAACTGAAAAGCAGGAAAAGGTTGTAGAATCATTAAAAAACCTCGACTCGGAAAGTGAATTTTTCTGGGATGATTTTAGGGGGGGCAACTCCTCTATTTTGACATTGTTGGGTATTAACATATCCTTATTTCTTTTTTGCCAAAATATTCACTAGCCTTCCTAATTACCAATTGAGTCTGCCTCGTTGCCCTGGCTGGAAAAACTTTGAAATTACATGAATTGAAGATGTTTCAGGGAACAAAGGTAAAATCTAATGGGAAAAATGCCCCCTCACAAGGGCCATAAACGGCACTTGTGGAGCATGGATAACCTCAATATATGGAGGAATTAAGCTATGCAAATAATTTAGATTCCAACCTTCCTCCAACATACATCATTTTCTAAATATTTTGTATAATAAGTTGTAACAGTCTATAGCTACGAATCTCGACTGGTGCTTATTTATTAACCATCCATGCAAATTACATAGAAAATATATTTTTTAAATTACTTCCATAGGGAATTTAGTACTAAGGAGTTGTAATATTCCCTGGTTCATGCTTTAGAAACGCAAACATAATCCCCCAAGCCCCCAGAATTGATCATCGGAGCAAACAAATGTAAAAGACAGCTTCAACTCTCGGCACCTGCCGCACGCTAACCTCCTGACATGCACTGATAGGGCAGCCCCACAGACCAGAGTCTATAAAAGTGCTTAAACATTAGAGGAGGGCGCATCATTTTGAAAATGACTTACTTTTTTAAGCTTTTAAGCTGGTACATGTATTTATCTGAGCGCGATTATAAACCATAAATAGAGATTGATATGCCTATGTCTCCTGTAAAACTCCTCCTGGCCTCCAGAGGCGCCTATGAAAACGAGTGCAAGGAAGCCTCGAACAGAATTTGGCTTTTCTCACTTATGTCATACCCGCCTTTCCTACTTTCGTAAAGTTAAGGGAATCAAAAAACTTTCATGCGCACGATTCCAATGTTTAAAAACTGAAGGATTTATATGAAAAACCTCCAATATTTTTTATATATTAAAATAAAAAAGTTAGTGAGGAACGCATAAACGAAAATGTTACATATTCATCATGATTTCTTTTATAATCTCTGTGAGTTCTGCCATTTTATCCGGGTCTTTTTTCATCTCACTAATTAGACCTTTATCCATTGGTCATCGGTTAAGGTGTAAAACATCTTTCCTGACCGTAAAATTATATTAATTATTTGTATATTATTCCTACTGTGATTGCACAGCCTTCCTCAACGCACGAAAAATCTGATACATTTGAAACCGATCTCCATAAAATGTACCCCACAGTTTGGTTAATACAACTTGCTAAAAAAACGAAGTTTATAAAGCGTGAACGCAAAATTAAACCAGATATCATTTTTTGGTCTTTAGCACTTGGTTTTTGTGACAGGTCTCAGCGTACAATTGCAGGTTTTAAGCGTCTATATGAAAAAGAAGCAAATACTTCACTAAGTGATAGTAGTTGGTACGATCGTTTTACTCCCGAATTTGTTGAGTTTCTTCATAAGTGTGTGATTCACGGCATTGAAGAGCTTGAAAAAGAACCTGGGAGAAAACTAAGCGAAAAACTTGGAAAATTTAAGGATATTTTCATCCAGGACAGCACGATTGTTCGTCTTCACAACTCTTTAGCAAGTAAATTTCCAGCAACAAGAGCAAGAAAGGTAGCTGCTGAGGTAAAAGTGGGAGTTATGATCAGTGCAATTGCTAATGGACCTAAAACTGTTGCTTTATATCCGGAAAATACGGCTGAGATTAAAACATTGAGGATCGGTCCCTGGATAAAAGACCGTATTCTTCTTGTTGATCTTGGTTTTTACAAAACCCAATTATTTGCAAGAGTTGAGGGGAATGGGGGATATTTTGTTTCCAGAATAAGGAAGAATATGGATCCATACATTGTTTCTATAGAAAGTGGAATTCTGGAAAAAAAGCGTGAAGAGTTCATAGGAAAACGTGTTAGTGAACTTACCGAGCAACTTTCGGGCAAGGATCTTGATGTAGTTGTAAAAATAGCATTCAAGAGAAGAGCATATAAAGGAAAGCAAAGAAAAGATGAGATGCATGTACGTCTTGTTGCGACATATAACTGTGCGGAAGAAAAGTACCATATATACATAACAAACATCCAGAAAGATGTTTTGAATGTGAATGACATTGCAAAATTATATGGGGCAAGGTGGGAAATTGAATTACTTTTCAAGGAGTTGAAAAGTGGATATGCACTTGATGAGCTCGAGACAAAAAATGTGCAGATTATTAGTGCCTTTATATGGACGTCAATATTAACATTAATCGTTAGTAGAAGACTCCATAATTTTGTAAAAAATTCACTAGTTGATGCTGAAAAGAAGGTGCGATACACACAGTTGCTATGGAGCAAGATATTACAAGTAACTCATTGGATTTATTAAAACTGTTGCTAATAAACTGTGACGGAAAAAGAGTTTTCGAAACTCTGATGCGTGTTTATATAAGTCAAGGTTTAGACCCACACGCCAATAGAAAAAGATTTAGAGCTCAATGGATTGAATGATGGATTGGGTATAAAGATGAAAAACGAGTTCATAAGACTGAGTAATTCCTTAACCGATGACCAATGAAGTGCATTGTAGATGTTTTCATATTCCCTGTACCAGTGCCTGGTCCTCCGCTCCTCGATCCAGGCAGGGTAGGTTTTGAAGTCATTCACTGTAAGCCCGGTGGGGTTTGCCAGTTCGTTTACGATTCGAACGATTATAGCCTTATCAAAAGTCTCCACAACTTCAGCTTCAGTGTAACTTGTTACATCGGCTTTCTCAAGCGCTGCCTGAAGGCCCTTTTCCAGGTCTTTGTCGTTTTCTGCAAGCACACTTTTGGTGTATTCTTCAAACTGCCCCGAATCCCGCGAGCTGTCCATCCAGTGTTTTAAGAAGATCTGCCCTTCGTTCTCCTTCCGGTTGACATACTGCTCATACTCCTGCAGGGAAATCCCGGAATAACGCTTGATGTGTGTGATCAGGAAACTCAGGAAAAGTTTCTTCAAGGTAGGGTTATTTGCCGTAAACCCGAACTCCTCTTTTGCCAGTTTCCAGAATTCCCCTTCCAGCTCGAACTTAGAAATATTCTCCCAGACAGGGTTCTCTCCTTCCTCCAGCCCCCTGAGCAAAATGTCCCTTACGATCTGCTTGAATTCAGGAGCCTGTGTTGTCTTTGAAAACACAGCAAAAAAGCCCAGCAGGAACTCCCTTTCCCTCCAGTCCGGCTGATAGAGCCTCTTTA
Organism: Methanobacteriota archaeon; assembly: GCA_016841625.1. Classification (GTDB taxonomy): domain Archaea; phylum Halobacteriota; class Methanosarcinia; order Methanosarcinales; family Methanosarcinaceae; genus MTP4. The sequence goes on along the minus strand of JAENYU010000037.1, from coordinate 23,384 downwards.
ATGGCTGTACTCTCTCTTTCTGGTTGGCAAAAAACTTCTGGTATCCGGTAAAGAAATCGTCCAGCTCGTACCCGTCAATCTCAAACTCACTCTTGATATCCGAAATCCGGCTGTTCTCGAATTTCGAAGAATAGAGCTGAATGTCAAAAAGCCAGTTCTCCTCGTGTGTCCTTTCCTCTTCCGGAGAGTAAAGCAGATAGTTTGATTCCCGGTCTTCGATTTCAAGGAGCTTTTTAGTTTCAAAATAGTTGTCACTCAGGATATGGAATTTGATGTTTTCCTTATCCAGGATTTTTATGATCTCTTCCAGCTCTCCGCTTGGCGCCTGCTTTTCTTCATCCCAGCCGGTTTTGTCCCTGTCGTACCAGAAAACGATTTTCCTTTTTTCGTAGTCCTTCCGTTCGGAGGGGTGGAATTTTTTGAGTAAACAGCTGCTGGTTTTTTCTACGTTGACCATGAAAATCCATATCCTGTTATTATTTTCTCAGATTGTCCCTGTAGCCCCTGGGTTTATGGCGTGTTTGCGGTGGCATTGGCATCTTTATGTCCCCTTTGTCCCCTTTACGTCACCATCATTTTTTCATTATTCTTCATACCAAGCATAGCTTCGCGAAGTTGTTCAAAAGGTGAAAAGAACGCTGTGCTCATTCAACGTCTTCCTGAGCCTTTTTGGATAAGAATGCCTTACCTTTAGCCGTCAGGCGGTACTTCTGGGTTGGACTTTTTGGGGAATCGGGTTGGGTCATTTCGACAAATCCAGCCTGAATAGCTGGTTTCAGGTAATCGTAAAGAAATGTGGGACGGTGACTTAAACCCAGGCACTGCATTGCTTCACGACTTCCCAATGGTTCATGCTTCAGGCAGAAGAGCAACCTATCTACTTGTTCGGTTACTTGTTCGGCTACTTGTTCGGCTACTTGTTCGGTTACCTGTTCGGTTGAATTCATAGAGATCTGAGCAGTTACGGACTCCGCCAGATAGACAATGAACCTCACCCGCATCCCGATTTCGATGATCTCCGGTTTGGGAAGGCCGAGAGCCTCTGCTTCTTTGAACATGCGCCGGACACCACTGCTCGATTAATTAGGGAATAAGCTCTTCCAGTTCCCATACAAGGAATCCATCGCCTTCCAGGTGTTCTTTGCCTTTGACCTTTCGGGCCACTATCCCTACTTTCAATTTTGGATCAGATATTCCTCTTACTAATTTTGTTTTATCGAGTGTTAACTCCAGGATCTCTCTGGCCTCGCTCTCACCCAGTTCTTTATTCTTGACCTCAATTGCCAGAGCTTTTCCTCCCTGATGATCGACTCCAAGAATATCAATCTCATCCCCCTTCCGGTTCCACCAGCTCCCAATCTCTGGATAATCGCTGGTCATCTTTTCAACCAGCAGTTCACGAACAATATCCTCGAATATCTTGCCTGTGTAACTCTGCCATTCTTTCCGAACCTTTTCCAGCATGGGAGAATAATTGCCTGCCATATACTGGCTGTACATAGGATATACGAAGCGGCCATAGAACCTGAAGAAATTATCTTTGAGGAAATACCGTCCTCTCTTGCTTTTTTTAGGATTGTCCGTGACAGGTATTCGGTGTTCCACTACTCCCAGTAGGTCTATGAGATCATAAAAATAAGATGACAATGAGCTCGAAGAAACATGTGTCATATCTGAGATCTCGCTCATCGAGCATCTTCCCTGTGATATCGCTGAGATTATCTCGTAATATGTGGAGTGCTCCTTCCCAAATTCCTCTATCAGAATGTCCCTCACTTCATTTTTAAGCGGTGCAAACTCGCTGAATATCAGCTTTTCAAGGGCATCATCAAATCCTGTGCACTGATACTTTTCAAACAGGCGATAATAATATACTGTCCCTCCGAAAAGGAAGTATAGGTTCAGTTTTTCTTCCGGATCTTTTATACCCATGCCATCGAGCATCTCAAATGTCTCAAGGACCGTAAAGGGCTTTATAGTCAGAATATTATCGGCACGTTTGAAGAGTGGAGCCTGTTCCTCAATGAATATTTTTCTTATCATGCCAATAGAAGATCCGGACACGATAAGAAAGACTCTACAATTGTCTGGTTTCATGTCCCAATATCGCTGCAGCTGAGTAATGAAAGATGGGTACACTTTCTGGAACCTCTGGAATTCATCAATCGCTATTATCAGGTCCCTGTCATGAGAGGTAATGAACTTGAGGAAATTCTCCGGTTCATCGACTTTTATGTAATCCGGCAGGTCCAGTTTCTCCTTTAAAAGCCGGTCGAACTCGTCCATCAGAATGTCGATGCTCTTGTTGCTGTCAACGAAAAGATAAAGTGCTTTCTTGTTCCTTGTGAACTGCTTTATCAGCTCGGTTTTTCCCACCCTTCTCTTCCCGGTTATGACGAGAAAAGATGGTTTCCCCTGATCGAGCAGTTCCATAAGTTTAAGCTCTTTATGCCGGTTGTAGAATTGCATAGTGATTATTTTTGTAATCATTATATTTATAATCATTCCTTTGGGAATTTTCTGTTTGTCTAATGGTGGTATTGGCTTGTTTGTGGAATCTTTAGGGAATTTTGATGGCGTCTCTGTTTCTGGTACATTTGGCTTGATTATGGCTGTTTGAAGTCTTTGGTTGTGAAGTATTTGGCGTGATCATGGCGGGATTGTCCCTTTTATGTCCCCATTGTCCCCTTTATGTCCCCATTGTCCCGTTTTGATTGTTATCTCTTTTTCACAAACTTATCAATCTTCTAATTTTGCGGCTTTGGTGCGGCTTTAGTGCGGCTTTGGTGCGGCTTTAGTGCGGCTTTAGTGGGGCTTTAGTGCGGCTTTGGTGCGGCTTTAGTGCGGCTTTAGTGCGGCTTTAGTGGGGCTTTAGTGCGGCTTTAGTGCGGCTTTAGTGCGGCTTATGCGGCTTTAGTACGGCTTTAATGCGGGATTTTTGTTCCCCTGATAATGTAATAAGTACCTTTTCCAGTAGTTCCAATTTTTTTGAAGACATCCTTATTAACAAGATCTTTTAGCTCCATTGTCGCAAGCCTATCTTTTACATTACACAATTCTTGATATTCCTTATTTGTTATCTGACCTTTTTCTTTAACGTAAAAGAATGCTTCAATCTGCCTGTCGTTCAACCCGAGTCCTCTGAGAGATTCTTCATTGAAAATTCCTTTCCTGAAGATCACTCTGAAGCCCTGGTACTCTTCAAAAACAGGCTCCTGAACCCCTGCTTCCTTGCAGTAGTTTAGAATATTTTCAATGCCGCTGCCCCATTGTTCAATTATTTTGGTATCAAAAAAGACTTCTGCTATCCCTTTATTCCTTAATTTCGAGGCATGAGGTTTGAAAAGGGCTCTTCGCTGTTTCTAATGGGTAATTTACATTCATTTCCAAATATGGAGCAGATTTGTGAATTTCAATCATCTATATTTATGAGAATCGCATTCATGCTCAATTCTCGTATTTTTAACTTGGCAACTTTTTAACTAATTAATTATTTTCAACCCATACAAAATAGCGAAGAGCCTCAATATTAAATAGATATCCTTGGCTATAGTAGTTGATTACTGAGCTGGAATAAGTTCTTCAAGGTTAGTAAACTAATAGTAATGATTAAGGGGGAAATATAGCCAGAATCAGAGTCGTAAGACCTAAAGTAACGAACTTCCAGGATTGGAATGGTAAATTCGACAAGAAGCTGGCGGTTTGAAAGAATAGCGCATGGACTTTACATGAGCTGTATTATGATGAAGCCTATTAAGGCTTATGTCGTTCATACCTTAAAAGATGACAAATTGGACATGGCAAAACAGCATGTAAGAATTTCAAGCTCATGGAAAGCAGACCGAAATTAAGCCCTCTGGCAATCGGCACTCAATTCTTCCAGGAGGAGACAAGGTTGAAGAGATTGCTACTGGAGATTTGGTCTTGAATTTTTAATCAATGGGGGGTAACGTTATGACTGACGACAGAAAGAACCCTGTAACGGACAGAGCAAACAAACAAGAAATCGGTAGAGGCATGCCGATCCGCGACTGGTGGCCAAACCAGTTGAAGATCGAGATCCTGCACCAGCATTCTTCCAAGTCCAACCCTATGGGCGAGGACTTCAACTACGCGAAAGAGTTCAAGAGCCTCGACCTGGCAGCTGTGAAGAAAGATCTCGCGTCGCTGATGACTGATTCGCAGGACTGGTGGCCGGCGGACTTCGGCCACTATGGCCCTTTGTTCATTCGCATGGCGTGGCACAGCGCCGGCACCTACCGCGCCGGTGACGGCCGCGGCGGTAGCGGTAGAGGCCAGCAGCGCTTCGCGCCGCTCAACAGTTGGCCGGACAACGTCAACCTGGACAAGGCACGTCGCCTACTCTGGCCGATCAAGCAGAAGTATGGCCGGAAGATTTCATGGGCCGACCTCATGATTCTTGCAGGCAACGTCGCCATGGAAACAATGGGATTCAAAACGTTCGGTTTCGGAGGCGGTCGCGAGGACGTCTGGGAACCGGACCAGGACGTCTATTGGGGTTCTGAGGACACGTGGCTGGGTGGAGATAAACGCTACTCCGGTGACCGGGACCTCGAAAATCCGCTCGCTGCCGTGCAGATGGGGCTGATCTACGTCAATCCGGAAGGCCCGGACGGCAACCCGGATCCGATAGCGGCGGCCAAGGATATCCGCGAGGTTTTCGCTCGCATGTCCATGAACGACGAAGAGACCGTTGCACTCATCGCTGGCGGTCATGCCTTCGGCAAAACCCACGGTGCCGGTCCTGCGTCCCATGTCGGGCCTGAACCGGAAGCTGCCAGTATCGAGGAACAAGGCCTTGGTTGGAAGAGCAGCTTCGGCACCGGAAAAGGCGGTGACACGATCAGCAGCGGCCTGGAGGTCACCTGGACCAACACGCCAACGAGGTGGGCCAACAACTTCTTCCGGATCCTTTTTGGCTACGAATGGGAATTGACGAAGAGCCCGGCCGGTGCATATCAGTGGCAGCCGAAAGGTGGCGCAGGCGCCGGCACGATTCCTGATGCCCATGACCCGTCCAGGCGTCACGCGCCAAGCATGCTGACCACTGACCTTTCCTTGAGGTTCGACCCTGCCTACGAAAAGATTTCAAGGCGCTTCTATGAGAACCCGGATCAATTAGCGGAAGCATTCGCACGCGCGTGGTTCAAGCTAACGCACCGCGACATGGGTCCGCGAGCCCGCTATCTCGGCCCGGAGGTTCCTGCCGAAGAGCTCATCTGGCAAGATCCCATCCCTGCGGTCAATCACAAGTTGATCGATGAGAAGGACATTGCCTCCCTCAAGGGCAAGGTCCTTGCCTCAGGGCTGTCGATCCAGCAACTGGTTTCGACCGCCTGGGCGTCGGCGTCCACCTTCCGTGGCTCCGACAAGCGCGGCGGTGCGAACGGCGCACGAATTCGCCTTGCGCCGCAGAAGGATTGGGAAGTCAACCAGCCAGCCAAACTGGCGAAAGTTCTGAACACTCTCGAAGGTATCCAGAACGAATTCAACAGCGCGGCCTCTGGCGGCAAGAAGGTCTCGCTTGCTGACCTGATCGTTCTGGCTGGTTGTGCAGGTATCGAGCAGGCTGCGAAGAACGCTGGTCACGATGTGACGGTCCCCTTCTCGCCAGGGCGCATGGATGCCTTGCAGGAGCAGACCGATGTGGTCTCCTTCGCCTTACTCGAACCGATTGCTGATGGTTTCCGCAACTACCTCAAGAGCCAATACACCGTATCAGCCGAGGCGTTGCTGGTTGACAAGGCGCAATTGCTGACGCTGACCGCACCAGAGATGACGGTGCTCGTTGGCGGTATGCGCATGCTAAACACCAACTTCGGACAGACCCAGCACGGCGTTTTTACCCAGAAGCCGGAAGCGCTAACAAACGACTTCTTCGTGAACCTGCTCGACATGGGCACGGAGTGGAAGGAGGTATCGGACGCCGGGGACATGTTTGAAGGGCGCGATTGCAAGACCGGGAAAGTCAAGTGGACAGGCACGCGTGTCGATCTTATCTTCGGTTCGAACTCCCAGCTCCGGGCTCTGGCCGAGGTCTACGGAAGCGCGGACGAGCAGGAGAAGTTTGTCCAGGACTTCGTGGAGGCCTGGGCAAAGGTAATGAACCTTGATCGCTTCGACCTCGCCTGATCGTAGCATAAACGTCTCCAGGGGCTTGAAGATCTTCAAAACAAACGACTTTGCTCAGGCTGAAGAAAGGTATCTGTCGCTTGACAAGATAGGGCAGAAACATATGATTGGCAACCTTGTGGCCGATCTGAGCCATGTCACCATTCCAGCTATTTAGAGACGTGCAATCGAAAAATTACGGCGGGCTGATGAGACTTTGCAGTATCTGTAGAGCCAAAAGGAGTTCGAGGATATGTCGAAATAAAGAAGGCTACCCTCGAATTCTCTATTTTTTATCGCGGAATTGCACATTGATTGCTTTCATTTTGACTTTTGGATTGCCTGATTGTTATGCGAGATTACTATTTCCGCAAGTTAAGAATCTCTATTAATCAACGAACTCACTCATTCCAGGCCCCATTTCTTCCTGAACTCGAGCTTCTGCTGGCTGTTCATCCAGTGGCTGCCGTCACAGTAGGGCTTGTTCTCTGACTTCCCGCAGCGGCAGAGGGTTACTCTGTTCCGGGATTCGTACATGCTGCCATCTGCAGATTCAATGGGGATACCGCCTCGAACCCAGAGGGGGCCCTCACAACCTTTTTCTTTGTCGTGAACCAGTACAATAGATGGTTCAAATTCTTTTTCAAAGGGTTTGCCTGTCTTCCTGTCCCACAGGACCAGCCGTCCCGACGGGCAGATCATGGCTTCATCTATGGCGGTTTGTCGGGCTTCCGGGTCGTCTGATTTTTGTATGAGATCCCTTATTCCGCCAGACCGCTGGCAGAAACGGGAATGATCGCAAAGCTCGTGGGCATCGGTGAGTTTTAGATCAGGACCTTCAAACGTTTCCGCTTTTTCCAGGTAAGGCTTTCTGCTGGCTGTTTCGCTACCGTCAAAACCGATCTTGCGGTGGGTCCCATCACAGAAGGGCTTGTTTTCGGATGAACCACAGCGGCATAAGATATAGGCTTCCCGCTGGGGGTATTCCTTTATATCAATTAATTCTCTGGTATGACCAGCGTCGTCGGTGACAATTATCTGTTCGAAAAGCGGCACTCCACCTGTAACCCGATACGGTCCATCTTTGAGTATCTTAATCCTCATTTCTTTCTCATTGACTGCCATATTCATAATCCCCCATTACCTCTTATAATGCAGTACTGGATGTTTAGTCTGACTATTCGCCTCTTTGATGATTCCTCCACGTATACACGCTCAAAGACTATCCCAGTCTGGACATCGGATATTTTCGTAATTAAGAGGACAGCCACTTTAAGGTGGGGTGGCCGTCCGCAATTTGATTTTTTCTTTAAAGAGTTCCAGACGCTCCTCAAGTTTCATAACTTTAGAATACAGGCACTATCTATAGATTCGTTATTATTTTCAATCAGTAAAGTGTTATTTTTCAGTCGAATATCTCACAGCTTGCTGCTGTATGGAAACTGCCCAGAGCCGCAGAAATATTCCATTATAGGACTATACGTACTTGAAATACAAAATCAAGTACAACAGAAGTTGTGGTTGAATTTGTGATTTATACAGTTGAAGGTCTAACCCGATTGATTTTTTAGTTCAACCGCGTAACACCTATATGTTATTTCGCTACGGGTCCTAAAGGAAAAGAACGATAATACAACATGAAAGAGTTATGAGAAGAAGGAGCCAGCCTGAATGAGAGATAATTTAAGGCATTTTAATCTAGACCCCGAAGAAAAATACCCATCTGACGGCCTGCGCCATGTGGAATTAAATGCTGAAAGAGTACTTGTTCTGTTGCCGAAATCAATCGTGGAGCGTACGAGGGATTGCATCCAGCTCAACTGCGACGGAGAGGAAGGCATTGTTGTCCTTGTTACTGCGGAAGCAATCGAGTTGAGACTGCCAACCGTTGAATGGACTATGGGGACGTACGGGCCAGCTGCATCAAGCAGATTCTGGAAGCGGATCCAGGTAAGTGAAATTACTGACCAAGAATTGGGAACCCTCCTGAAAGAAGCTCTAAAGGAACGCCAGGGAGAGTTCAGAAGCTGCAGATATTGCGGAAAACCTTATCCTCCCGAGCATATGCATAGCAAGGATTTGTGCCAGGGATGTGCTGAAAAGTATTTAGGAGTTATACACTAATGAAAAAGAAACTTATTGAAATTGCTCTCCCAGTGGAGGCAATCAACAAGGCTTCTGCGCAGGAGGAGATTCGAGTAAGCTGCTGTCCCCCTGCTCCGCTTGATACTGAAGACCTTGGGAGAATATGGGGGTTCGCTTTCAAGTATAATGCATATGAGAAGCTTGGCTCATTTGAAGCCGTCTGTAAGCTCGCTCATGAGAGGGAAAAAGTTTTCATGGATACTGGCAAATGGATCGGAACGCTTGATGAGCTGCGAGCCTGCTTATTCTTTGAACAGCGCCGCTGGCGCCATATGGGTGAAGACCCTGAGGGAGAATCACTTCACAGAGTAATCCAGCTCTATCTGACAATCTGCGACCAGTGGAGCGAAATCGAACCCGAGGCTTCTGTTTCCCACGATCCTTTAGACGGTGGTGTTTAACTTCCCCTTGGAAAGCTCAGAGGCTGGACCCCGAATCCGTTGCCTTTGACCTGGCTGGGCAACCCTACAGCATTGAATGAGAACCTATTGACTCTCAGCTACCTAGCCTTTTATAGCTTTCTCGCTTTTTATTCTTCCTGTCATAACCTGCCTTTCTTACTCTCTAAATCCCCGGCGGCCCACAAATAGGCTTTTCCTGCGACCATTCTTTTAACCTTCCCCTGCTCGTACAGAGCATTTAGCCTTACCCGGACAATTCTGGAGCCACACCCTAATTGTTTCGCGATCATCGACGTGGTTTTCCACTCTTCAGATAGCGTTCTGATTATTTTTTTATCGGTAAATATACGAATCCATTTTCCTTTCGCATTTTTCGGTCTGTCTCTAATGATAATCATCTCCTCTCCTGGCTGCGATAGGGTCTCTGTAAGGGAATTTTTTCGGATCAATTACGAGATGTCCAAAGCTGGTCTAGAATTCGATTTAGAAAAGCTACCTTCTTTATTTTTCCTCTTCTTCCCTCTCCTGACCCGGTTTTAGCCTCCAGAGAAAGAAACCCCCGTAATCGCCTTTCTCGATTTTCCCTGCCTTTTGAAGCGACTTGAGGACCTTTATAACACCGTGGCTGCAAAACCCTGTTTTCCTGGCGATATCGCTGGTGGAAGCCCATTCAGTCGTGACGTAGGAAAGGACCAGCTCGGGGTATATACCCATATATAAATCCCAATCATAACCAGAAATATTCCAATTGTGAACGAAGCAATTTCTTGAGCTTTCGTATTTATCGTCATGTAAAACATACTTTACTTATTGCGTATAAAACTATTCTTTTAGACAAGATATATCTACATTCAATGGATTTCAAAAATATGGCGATTTAAAGTGAAAGGTTTATCTGATTTCGCATTCTGCTGCACATAATACAAAGTCTCCCTAAAACTCCATTTTTTCCAATCAGTATAAAAAATACTCAGGATTTTTTGCCTGATTGCTTAAGAATCAACCCCCAAAACCCAAAATTCAGAACTAACAAAATCACTTTTTTCTCCCCCTGTCAGGCAACAAACCAATTATCAAGTTTAGTATATAGCGCTAAATATAATTACAGCATAATTTAACGTAAGTACCGGAAAACCATAAATCATGCCTAACTGAAATCACGGGTTGATGAAAAGTTTATGATAAAATCAGGCGGCTCTTTTTTCTACAAAGGGCAGCGCTGCACCATCGGCGCTGTTATCTCAATCAAGGGACTTACTTACATGGTCACAGCTTCTCATATATTTCGTGGGGAAGGAGACAGCTTAATAGTTGATGGAAAGGAAGTCGCTGTTACGAGTATTTTGAAAGCCTTTGATTTAGCTCTGATAGAGCTTCCTCCTGACTGTGTGTTTGAAATCACCGAGCTTGGCAGCGCAGCTGAACTGGAGCAGGCTTTGCTTGTCAATGATCTTCATGTTATCAAATGCAGGGTGGTTAATGCCGGAGCTTCGTTGCTTTACCTGGGCTTCCGCTGCCGTGATCTGCCGGAGCCTGGGGATAGCGGTTCCCCTATTCTGCAGGCGGGGAAGGTAATAGGGTTCATATCCTCAATAACGATGGACACCTGCATGGGAACTGCGATCTCATCTAAGATTCTCCGCAGCCTGGGAGGATAACGAAGTTCCGGAGAAAAAACGATACTGAAGCGGTACTGAAGCTGTACCGATTTATGTTGTTTGATTTCTGTCGTTTGCTTTATATTGCGGGAACTTCTAATATTTATCAGGGATCTATAAATTAAGATTTTTAGATATTGGTGTGGGGACATTTGGAAAATTGAATAATACCGGAAGATTTGACAACCCCATCAAGTCACAAATGGTAAATACGGGTTATTCAAACAAAATAATGGAGAGTGTTGGAATTGGTTTCGTCCACAGTTGTCCTTGTTTTTTGCCTGGTGGCATTTGCGTTTATTCACAGCCTTACGGCAAGCCTGCCTTTCAAACGCTTCATCGTTGGAGTCTTAGGTTCCAGGGTAGAAACATTGTATATGCCAGTATACAGTCTCATCGCAGTGCTAACAATAGCACCGCTCGTCTATCTTCTCATCAAAAATCCGGGGCCGGTTCTCTACATAATACCTTCCCCCTGGCGCTGGTTGATGGTCGGGGGACAGTTGATTGCTGCAATCGTTGCCCCCAGAGCTATGCGGGATGCACCGCACAGGTTCAAACTACGCTCACAACTTGCTGCCCCGAAGACTCCTGAAGCAGGTCCCCTGAATATTCAGGGCATTTACAGATGGGTAAGGGACCCGTTCCTGCTCACAGGCCTGGTCATTATCTGGCTCACTCCCTTCATGACCGTCAATCTGCTTGTCCTATACATTCTGTCAACCATATACCTGTTTCTGGGCTCCCTGCACTGGGAAACCAGGCTTGTGTCCCAGTTTGGGGACGAGTACCGGGAGTACCAGAAAAGGGTTCACAGGATAATCCCCCATTCAGGGGGATATTAAAAAAATTTTTGAGTGACCTCATACTTTATTCACCAACAGCAACCTATCTCTTCGGTTCAGGCAATACTTCGCCTAACTTTTTTTCTGTAAACCCCCACAAACCTTAGATTAATCCGTCCATCAGGACAACCTGCATTTAATCTCAACCTTCTCTTCCTTCGTGAAAACCAGGCCCTGATAATGCCGCATAGAAGTAAGGGAGTCGTGTCTGCCTCTGATAAACTTCATACTCCGGAATACCTGCCATAAGCATTCAGGACTCCACACTTTTCCGGGTCATCCTGACGTTGAAGCCATGGGGGTTCATATCCGCTTTGACAGTCCAGCCTTTCAGGTTCTTGTCCCATGAACGCAGATTTAAGGGCAGAGGCGACCCCGGACCTCACATCCCTTTCTTGATCAGCAGTAAGTCTGTGTAAGTCGTCCCAGGCCAGTTATATATCTGACACTTGAGATAACGCAGGTTTAAGGACAGAAGCAGCCCCATACCTCACATTCCTGTCTTTAGCGCTGGTCAGTTTAATTAAGTCGTTCTGTGCCTGTTGTTTGTCTGGCACTTGAGAATACGCAAGTTTAAGGGCAGAAGCGACCCTGGACCTCACATTCCTGTCTTTATTGTCGGTCAGTTTAATTAAGTCGTTCCAGGCCTGTTGTTTATCTGCCACCTGGGATAGCGCAGATTTAAGGGCAGAAGCAGCCCTGGACCTCACAGCACTGTCTTCATCAGAACTAAGTCTAATTAAGTCGTCCCAGGCCTGTTGATTATCCGGCACTTGAGAAAACGCAGATTTAAGAACAGAAGCGGCCCTGGACCTCACAGCACTGTCTTGATCACTGGTAAGTCTAATTAAGTCGTTCCAGGCCTGTTGTTTATCCGGCACCTGGGAAAATACAGAAACAAGGGCAGAGGCTGCCCCGGACCTCACAGAACGGTCTTGATCAGCGGTAAGTCTATGTAAGTCGTTCCATGCCAGTTGTTTATCCGGTACTTTAGAAAATGCAGGACCAAGGGCTTCGGCGGCCCTGGCCCTTACAGCACTGTCTTTATCCGAGCTAAGTCTATGTAAGTCATTCCAAACCTGCTGTTTATCCGGCACTTTAGAAAATGCAGAACCAAGGTCATAAGCGGCCTTGGCCCTCACAGCACTGTTTTGATCAGAGCTAAGTCTGTGTAAGTCGTTCCAGGCCTGTTGTTTGTCTGGCACTTGAGAATACGCAGATTTAAGGGCTTCGGCAGCCCTGACCCTCACAGCACTGTCTTTATCAGCGGCAAGTCTATGTAAGTCGTTTCGAGCCTTTTGTTTATCTGGCACTTGAGAATACGCAGATTTAAGGGTAGAAGCGGCGCTAGACCTTACAAAAATGTCCGGATCAGAGCTAAGTCTAATTAAGTCGTTCCATACCTGCTGTTTATCCGGCACCTGGGAAAACACAGAACCAAGGGTTTCGGCGGCCCTGGACCTCAGACCTTCTTCTTTATAAGAGGTAAGTATGTGTAAGTCGTTCCAGGCCCGTTGTTTATCCGGTACCTGGGAAAATGCAGCGCTAAGGGCTGAAGCGGCTTTAGACCTCACAAAACTGTCCGGATCAGAGCTAAGTCTAATTAAGTCGTTCCAGGCCCGTTGTTTATCCGGCACCTGAGAAAATGAAGAAGCAAGGATAGAGGCGGCCCATGACCTCGCAGGACGGTGTTGATTAGAGGTAAGTTCAATTAAGTCTTTCCAGGCCAGTTGTTTATCTGGCACCTGAGAAAACGAAGAAGCAAGGGCTTCAGCGGCCCTAGGCCTCACATAACTATTTCCATCAGAGCTAAGGCTAAGTAAGTCATTCCATGCCTGTTGTTTATCTGGCACCAGGGAAAACGCAGAAACCAGGGCTTCTGCGGCACCCGACCTCACAAAACTGTCTGGATCAGAAGTAAGTCTGTGTAAGTCGTCCCATGCCTGTGCTTTATCCGGCACCTGGGAAAATGCAGGACCAAGGGCAGAAGTGGCTCTATTCCTCACAAAACTATTTTGATCACTGGTAAGTATAATTAAGTCGTTCCATGCCTGTAGTTTATCTGGCACCTGAGAAACCACCGGGCCAAAAGCATAGGCAGCCATGGATCTAAAATCACTGTCTTGATCACTGCTAAACCTTATTAAATAGTCCCATGCCTGTTGTTTATCCCGCACTTCAGAAAACGCAGAACCAAGGGCTTCGGCGGCCCTGGATCTCACATAACGGTCCCGATCACTGGCAAGTCTAACCAGGTCGTTCCATGCCTGTCGTTTATCAGGTGGGAATGAAAACGCAGAACCAAGGGCATCGGCGGCCCTGGACCTTATAGAACGGTCTTGATCACTGGCAAGTCTAACTAAGTCGTTCCATGCCTGTTGTTTATCAGGTAGTAATGAAAAATTAGATTCTAATCTTTCCAATGCCTTGATACGCTCTTCCGGATCTTTGCTAAGACATTGATTGTGGATCTCCTCTTGATCTATCAATTGCCCAACCCCATAAGTCCCTATAACGATTAATGCTTAAAACGGTTTCTTTTGTTTCTAATCCCGATTCCCGGGATTGAGCACGGGTTAGAGTGGGAGAAACAGTTCGTTCTCTAATAGTATGGTTTTTCCGGGTTTGCAGGAGTTAAAGTTCGTAAGTCCTAAATAATTTGGAAGTATTTTTAAACATAAAAAAATTTAAGAGTTTTGGAACAAATCCAGGGAATAATACCGTGTCCAGCAAAATTTCATAAGTTCAGTCGACTACCACAAAAAGTAGTTCAATGAGCAAAATTCTGGGAGGCGAAGAAAATGGATAATGGGCTCATAAAACCAATAAAAGAAATTAATACATTTCATGAGTTATTGGAAACCCAAAAGAAAGTATGGGGTCTGGAAGATATTGATGTAGTTCCTACACATTTGCTAAAAGTAGTTTCAGATGAAATGGGTCCCAAAGCAGTCATTCTTGGGTATTTCCTGGATGACGAAATTATTGGTTTCACTCTCACACTTCCAACTTCAAATCCTCAGGAAGTGATCATGCATATGTTAGCCGTGGCAACGGATTTCCAGCGGAAAAACGTCGGATATAATTTAATGTTGAAATTGAGAGAACTGATGTTATCGCAAAACATCGATAAGATATTCTGGACCTTTGACCCTCTGGAAAGTGTCAATGCCAATCTGTACATTAGAAAACTCGGGGGGATAATTACCCGACATTCCGTAGATTATTATGGACCCATCGAATCCAGAATTCATTCCGGTTTTCCAACAGATAGGTTCATAGTTGAGTGGAATATAAGGGATAAACACGTAAAAAACAGGATAAAAGATAGCGGTAAAGGAAATTGTTCAGGTTCACAAATGAATTACCCATGTGATGACAGCGAGGTACAATTTGTTGAAATACCCCTCAATATCCAGGAGTTAAAGGAAGAAGATATTTCCGGAGCAATTAAAATCAGAATGGAAACAAGAAGCAAATTTGAAGAAATTATCGAAAAATCAAACTACTTCGGCCTGGATTTTATTTACGATAAAATTAACCGGAAAGGTAGCTATATTTTTAAAAAGCCTCTTTCAAAATTATAAAATCTCCCTGAATTCAACATCTCTTTTTATTTTCCTGGGAACAGGCTTATTTACGGGCGTCCCCCAGCCCTTTGCAACCTTTTATTTTTGGACTTATCTATAAATATGTTAATTATTGATAAATATATTGAAGATATATTATATATGTCGATTTTTAATTATTTAAATTCCTGATATAAATTTCATTTTAGTTAATATAGTTATATAATTATACCATCTACCTGAAAGCATTATTATTCAATATATTATCATATAGGGGGAAATATAATGATGACTAAAGAACGTATTGCGATTTGTTTTGTAATCTCTTTATTTTTTCTAAGCATGGGAACTGCATCAGCAACGGATATTACTGTGAACAACAGTACCGGATCGGTAGCCGATTTCACATCCATTCAGGCTGCTGTGGATGCTGCAAAGGACGGGGACACTATCATTGTTTACAGCGGCACCTATACGGAAAATATAGATGTAAACAAGGAACTGACAATAATCTCGCAATCAGGAAATCCGGATGATACTATCGTCCAAGCCCTCGACGAGGAAGATTACATATTCGATGTAACTGCAAATAATGTGACAATCAGTGACTTTAAGGTAGGCAGTTCTTACTTTACAACAGGAATAAATCTCAACGAAGTCCAGCATAACAACATTAATAACAATGACGTATCTGGAGAAATACGTGCAATCATTCTGAATTTATCCAGCAACAACACGCTGAGCAATAACAGTGGCAATATCTATCTGCGTTATTCCGATAACAACCTGTTGAACAATAACAGTCCAATCGGACCATTTGACGCCGTATCTCTGTATTATTCCGATAACAATCTCTTGAGCAATAACAGTGTCATCAGCGATGGGTTTGGTATCTATATGGAATATTCCAACAACAACATACTGACAGGGAACAGTATAGATGCAAGTGATTATTGTATCTTTCTTACTTCTTCAAACAACAACACAGTGAGCAATAATACTGGAGGTCCCAGCATGGATGAAATCATCAGCCTGGATTTCTCCAGCAACAACACGGTGAGCAATAACTATGTAGATGGAGGTGATACAGCGATCGGTCTGAAATCATCTAGCAACAACACGGTGAGCAATAACTATGTGGATGGAGGTGCTACAGCGATCTGTCTGAAATCATCCAGCAACAACATGATGAGCAATAATACAGTCAATTCCTACTATGCTGGCTTTGATCTGAGAAATTCCAGCAACAACGCACTGACTGACAACATTGTAAACGAGGCTGATTTCGCAAGTGGATCCAGCTTCCGTCTGGAATCATCCAGCAGCAACACACTGACCGGCAACATAGCAAATCAGGGCACTGGCCTAGAAAGGGAAAATATCTACATCAATAATTCAATAGACAACCTAATTTACAACAACTATTTCAACAGCACCAATAACGCTTATGATAACGGGAACAACATCTGGAATATCACGAAAACAGCAGGTACAAACATTGTAGGAGGAGATTTCCTCGGAGGGAACTACTGGTCGGATTATGCCGGTGTCGATAACGACGGAGACGGCCTTGGAGATACTCTGCTTCCGTATGATTCCGAAGGCCAAATATCTAATGGCGGGGATTATCTGCCTCTGGTAACACCTGATGATGTAAAGTACAATCCGTACGACACAAACCAGGACTGTGAAATAAGTATAGACGAACTTTCGGCTGCAATCGATGATTTCTACAGTGGAGTTCTGGAAATAGAAGACATCTCAGAAATTATTGATTACTACTATCTTGGCGGAGCAGGGTATTGTTAAGTAAAAGAATGTTGGGAGACATCTTTCTCCCAACAGTTTGTTTCAAAATGAGAAAGTCCCCCTGAATTCAATATCTCTTTTCGTTTTCCCGGGAACAGGCTTATTTACGGGCGTCCCCCAGCCCTTTGCAACCTTTTATTTCCTGCCTTTTTCATAAATCGAAGAATTATTAACATAAATATTAAAGTTATTTTATATATATTTATTTTTAATTATTTACATTACTGATATAAATTTCATTTTAGTTAATATAGATATATAATTATATATATTCTATCTGAAAGCATTATTTTTCAATATTTTATCATATAGGGGGAAATATAATGATGACTAAAGAACGTATTGCGATTTGTTTTGTAATCTCTTTATTTTTTCTAAGCATGGGAACTGCATCAGCAGCAGAAATAACTGTGAACAACGGTACCGGACCTGCGGCAGATTATACCTCCATCCAGGCTGCCGTGGATGCTGCAAAGGACGGGGACACTATCATTGTATACAGCGGCATCTATACAGAAAGTATAGACGTGGATAAAACTAACATAACAATAAGATCCGAATCCGGAAATTCTTTCGACACTATAGTTCAGGCTGCCAACAGTTCAGACCACGTTTTTCATGTTACAGCAGACGGAGTGAAAATTAGCGGGTTTAACATAACAGGAGCCAGTGGCACCGGGTGTGCCGGAATCTATCTTGAAGGAGTTGAATACTGCCTTATTGAAAATAACACAGCAAACTTGAACGAGTATGGTATCTACCTGATGGGTTCCAGTAACAACACGATGAAAAATAACACAGCATCAAATAACACCGCAGACGGAATCAATCTGGACTCTCAAGAAATAGAATTAGAAGGCGGAGAAATATTAATAGTCGCAGTTTCCAGCGGCAACATGTTAATCAACAACGCTGCAAATTCGAACAACGATCGTGGCATCTATCTGGATTGTCTGAGCGGCCATAATAAACTTGAAAATAACACAGCATCGAACAACGGCCAAGGCATCTTTCTGTATTATTCCAGAGGCAACATGCTGAACAATAATATAGCAAACTTGAACAGTGACTCAGGCATCTATCTGGTATCTTCGAGCAGCAACACGCTGAGCAATAACACAGCATCAAATAACACCGAAAACGGAATCACTCTGGTCTATGGTGTGGTGTGGGAAGAATTTGGTGACGTTATAGGTTCCACCGGTAACATGTTAATCAATAACGCAGCAAATTCGAACAGCGAATCAGGCATCTATCTGTATTCCGACGGCAACACGCTGAACAATAACATAGTATCGAACAACTACTATGGCATGCGTCTGACTAACTTTGAGGATTATTTCGATTCGTATACCGGCGACAATACGCTGTGCAATAACACGGTATCGAACAACTACTACGGCATGCTTCTGGAGGATTTCAGCAACAATTTCATTTACAACAACTACTTCAACAACACAAACAACACATATTTTGAAGGCACAAACACCGGCAACATCTGGAACAATACCAAAACACCGGGCACAAACATTGTCGGAGGGTCTTTCCTTGGGGGGAACTACTGGTCGGATTATGCCGGAGACGATACCGACGGAGACGGTCTGGGAGATACTTTGCTTCCGTATAATTCTGAAGGTCAAATAATCGATGGAGGAGATTATCTTCCCCTGGTAGCACCTGATAATGTAAAGTACAATCCGTACGACAAAAACCAGGACTGTGAAATAAGTATAGACGAACTTTCGGCTGCAATCGATGATTTCTACAGTGGAATTCTGGAAATAGAAGACATCTCAGAAATTATTGATTACTACTATCTTGGCGGAGAAGGGTATTGTTAAGTAAAAGCCTGTTGGGAGATAGCATTCTCCCAACAGTTTGTTTCAAAATTATAAAGTCTCCCTGAATTCAACATCTCTTTTTATTTTCTTCCCTGGAACAGGTTTTTTTGGAGACGTCCCTAGCCCTTTGCAACCATATATTTCCTGCCGTCTCTAATAAATAGAATAATTATAAAAATAAATATTAAATTTATTTTATATATATTCATGTTCGTGCATGTAAATTACTGATATAAATTTCATTTTAGTTAATATAGTTATATAATTATACCCTCTATCTGAAAGCATTATTTTTCAATATTTTAGCATATAGGGGGAAATATAATGATGACTAAAGAACGTATTGCGATTTGTTTTGTAATCTCTTTATTTTTTCTAAGCATGGGAACAGCATCATCAGCCGAGATTACCGTGAACAACAGTACCGGACCTGCATCAGATTACACCTCCATTCAGGCTGCTGTGGATGCTGCAAAGGACGGGGACACCATCATTGTGTACAGCGGAATCTATACGGAATATATAGATATGAATAAGGAACTGACAATTGTTTCGCAATCAGGAAATCCAGAGGATACGGTCGTTCAGGCATTCAAAATAACTGCAAATAACGTGACAATAAATGGCTTTGTGGTAAAAGGTTATTCTGGAATACGCCTTGATGACGCTCAGTATAACAACATTAGTAACAATGAATTCTATCGAATCTCTCTGATATCTTCCAGCAACAACACGGTGAGAAATAACAGTTGCAAGGGGGCATCAGATTGCTTCTATATTACTTATTCAAACAACAACTTGATAATCAATAACAGTTTTTCGGCTATGGAACTTGGCATCTATATAAATCATTCCGACGACAACATACTGATAGGGAACAGTATAGGTGCAGGCGATCACGGTTTAGTGCTTTATTATTCTCACAACAACACGGTGAGCAATACTACAGTAGGTGGCTGCTGGGAACCTATAGGTCTGAGATTTTCCAGTAATAACACAGTAAGCAATAACTATATGCCCCTCGCTGATACTGCAATTATTCTGCGTGATTCCAGCAACAACAACACAGTAAGCAATAACTATGCTCCTAATGGGATCATTCTTAGTTCTTCAAAATACAACACAGTAAGCAATAACTATGCTTTTGATGGGATCATTCTTAGTTCTTCAGATAACAACATGGCGAGCAATAATACAGTCAGTACCGGAGGTTATTGCTTCCATTTGTCTAGTTCCAACAACAACATGCTGAATGACAACACCGTAATCGAGGATGATCATTATCAACATGGAAGGTCCAGCTTCTATCTGGGGTCATCCAACAATAACATACTTACAGGCAACATAGCAAGACGAACAACACTCTACGAAGGTTGTTCCAATATCCATCTCAATAATTCAAACAGCAACCTCATCTACAATAACTATTTCAACAGCACCAAAAACGTTTATGATAACGGGAACAACATCTGGAACATAACGAAAACACCGGGAACAAACATTATCGGAGGACCTTTCCTTGGGGGAAACTACTGGTCAGATTATGCTGGTAACGATACCGATGGAGATGGTCTTGGGGGCACTTTACTTCCGTATAATTCTGAAGGGCAAATAGCCAACGGAGGAGATTATCTGCCCCTGATAGCACCTGATGATGTAAAGTACAATCCGTACGACACAAACCAGGACTGTGAAATAAGTATAGACGAACTTTCGGCTGCAATCGATGATTTCTACAGTGGAGTTCTGGAAATAGAAGACATCTCAGAAATTATTGATTACTACTATCTTGGCGGAGAAGGGTATTGTTAAGTAAAAGCCTGTTGGGAGATAGCATTCTCCCAACAGTTTGTTTCAAAATTATGAAATCTCCCTGAATTCAATATCTCTTTTTATTTTCCTAGGAACAGGCTTATTTACGGGCGTCCCCCAGCCCTTTGCAACCTTTTATTTTTGGACTTATCTATAAATATGTTAATTATTGATAAATATATTGAAGATATATTATATATGTCGATTTTTAATTATTTAAATTCCTGATATAAATTTCATTTTAGTTAATATAGTTATATAATTATACCATCTACCTGAAAGCATTATTATTCAATATATTATCATATAGGGGGAAATATAATGATGACTAAAGAACGTATTGCGATTTGTTTTGTAATCTCTTTATTTTTTCTAAGCATGGGAACAGCATCATCAGCCGAGATTACCGTGAACAACATTACCGGATCGGTAGCCGATTTTACCTCCATCCAGGCTGCTGTGGATGCTGCAAATGACGGGGACACTATCATTGTGTACAGCGGCATCTATACAGAAAATGTAGATGTGAACAAGGAACTGACAATAATCTCGCAGTCAGGAAATCCGGAGGATACAATTGTTAAGTCTGTTAATTCATACGATTCTGTCCTCCATGTGACTGCAAACAATGTGAATATCAGTGGCTTTACTGTGACCAATGCCAGCTATCATTCCGGAATATCCCTGAGTAGAGTTGAAGGATGTGTTATTAACAACAACAATGCATCGGGCAACGGGTACGGCATCCATCTAGTTTCCAGCAACAACAACACACTGAACAACAACACACTGAGCAACAACAAACCATCATACGACTACGGCGAATACGACTACGACGACTATTACGGCGTCGGCCTCAATCTGGATCGCTCTAGCGACAATATGCTGACTGGCAACATTGTATCTGATAACGATTTCGGCATCTATCTGGGGTATTCCAGCGGCAACATGCTGACTAGAAACATTGCATCGGATAACGAGCGCTGCGGCATCTATCTGCGGGACTCCAACGACAACACGCTGACAGATAATAACGCATCGAACAACAATCGAATAGGCATCGAAGTGCGGGAATCCAACGGCAACACGCTGACAAATAATACCGCATCGGACAACGACTATTACGGTATCTCTCTTAGTGGTTCCAACAACACGTTGACGGATAATATAATGACTTACAACAAGTATAATTTTGAAGGTGGAGGAATAAATGATATTGATACAAGCAACACCGTAGACGGGAAACCGATATACTACCTTGTAAATCTTTCAGACATAGCTCTTGATTCTACTTCAAATGCAGGGACTGTCTACTGCATCAACTGCCGGAACATCTCTATAAAAGACCTGAATCTCGAAAATAATGGATATGGCATTTACTTCTATAACACAACTGGGTCAAACATTGATAATAATACCGCATCGAATAACTATGACGGCATCTTTCTTAGTGGTTCCGACAACACGCTGACATATAATACCGCATCGAATAACTATGACGGCATCTCTCTTAGTGGTTCCGACAACACGCTGATAGATAATACTGCATCGAACAACAATTATTACGGTATCTTTCTTAGTGGTTTCAACAACACGCTGACAGATAATTTTGTATCGCACGACGAAGACGGCATATGACTTCGTGATGCCTGACTCGAGTTGACGGATAATATAATGACTTACAACAAGTATAATTTTGAAGGTGGAGGAATAAATGATATTGATACAAGCAACACCGTAGACGGGAAACCGATATACTACCTTGTAAATCTTTCAGACATAGCTCTTGATTCTACTTCAAATGCAGGGACTGTCTACTGCATCAACTGCCGGAACATCTCTATAAAAGACCTGAATCTCGAAAATAATGGATATGGCATTTACTTCTATAATACAACCGGGTCAAACATTGATAACAATGAAGTATCGAACAACTCTAATGGTATCTATCTGAGGGGGGGCTCCAATGCCAACATGCTGACAAATAATACCGCATCAAACAACGACTATTACGGCATTTCTTTTAGTGGTTTCAACAACGCGCTGACAAATAATATCGCATCGGGAAACGACTATTGCGGCATCAATCTGTATTCTGCCAGCGGCAACACGCTGACAAATAATACCGCATCGGACAACTATGATTGCGGCATCGACCTGAGTTTCTCCTACAACAACAAGCTCGCAGATAATAACGCATTGGACAACAATCACGGCATCGGACTGAGTTTCTCCCGGAACAACAAACTGACAGATAATACCGCATCGAACAATTCTTATGGTATCTATCTAAGTCGCTCCAACGACAACACGCTGACCAGCAACACTGCATCGAACAATAATGAAACAGGCCTCTATTTGTGGTCCTCCAACGGCAACACGCTGACCAGCAACACTGCATCGAACAACAGCATCGAACTGCGGGACTCCAGCGACAACACGCTGACAGATAATACAGCATCAAACAACTCTGACGGCATCTATCTGTGGGACTCCAGCGACAACAACACGCTGACAGATAATACAGCATCCAACAACGACTGTGGCATCCATCTGGATGACTCCCGCGACAACATGCTGACCAGCAACATTGCATCGAACAACAATATACTAGGCATCTTACTGATGTACTCCAGCGACAACAACACGCTGACAGATAATGCCGCATCAAACAACAACGATATAGGCATCGAATTGTGGGAATCCAGCGACAACACGCTGACCGGCAACATGGTAAGCCAGAATGAAGAGTTTGGCATTTATCTCATTAGATCAATGGATAACCTCATCTACGACAACTACTTCAACAGCACCGACAACGTTTATGATGATGGGAACAACATCTGGAACATTACAAAAACTCCTGGAACAAACATTGTCGGAGGAACTTTCCTTGGGGGGAACTACTGGTCGGATTATACCGGTGCCGATACCGACGGAGACGGCCTTGGAGACACTTTGCTTCCGTATAATTCTAAAGGGCAAATATCTAATGGAGGAGATTATCTGCCCCTGGTAACACCTGATGATGTAGAGTACAATCCGTACGACACAAACCAGGACTGTGAAATAAGTATAGACGAACTTTCGGCTGCAATCGATGATTTCTACAGTGGAGTTCTGGAAATAGAAGACATCTCAGAAATTATTGATTACTACTATCTTGGCGGAG
>JAENYU010000036.1 GCA_016841625.1 Methanobacteriota archaeon | reverse complement strand
GTGTTTTTTGCAATTTTGCACTGTATTAGTTATCGAAATCTGTCAAATTTAGGTTGAAGCAAAAGTTGCAGCGGCAAGGGAAAAGACTGAAAAACTCAGGCAGTCCGTTCTTGCAAAGGCTTTTTACGGGGAACTTGTAGAGACAGAGGCTGAGATTGCAAGAAGGGAAGGCAGGGATTATGAGTCGGCGGAAGTATTGCTTGAGAGGGCAAAGGAGGAGAGGGGGAAGGGTGGGAAAACGAGATGCAAATCCAAAAATCAAAGCGTGGAACTTACTTGAGAGGTTTATAGAACATAAGAATAGATTCCAAGACTCTTTAATGATTTGAAAGCTCTGTTTGAAAATAACCAAGTAGAAAGAGACATTAGGATGATAAATTACAGCAATATATCAGGGACTTCAAGAACAATACAAGGAGTTTAAACTTTCTCTAGAATTGGGCTTATGTTACTAGTGTCGCATCAACTGCAAAATGTCGTATAAAATCGGTTACAATTATTCAGAGTTGGTCAATCCTTGATGATTGACGCAACACTAGAATCAGAAATAATGATTTGCCGGTATAGAGGGTGTTCTAGCGGCGCTCAGCGGAGCGCTGCTAACTATACCCCAAAATAGTTACAAAATTATTCTTTTTTCAGTTAAGTTCGTTTTTTCTATATATGAGGTTTTGTTTTCCATCGTTGATGTATCCAAAGTATCTTAATTACCTATTACTCGAATTGTGTCAATACCTTCAAATTGCAGTCCGTCAATAAATTCCCCTGATACTGTAATTTTTACCTTCTCTCCTAGTTCAATTATTTTTTGTGTGGCTTCTCTATTAAACTTGATCATTAGATCAGCAGTCCCGTCATTATCATAATCATCTATTTTTGTAGGGTTATTTTCAGCTTGGACTTGATTATTAAGCATTATCGTTTGCACATCTATATTGTTTATGTCAAAGCCTTCTGGGAGTTCTATATAAGCCGTAATCCATTTTCCTGAGCTTTTTAAGTTCAATGTTTCAGGTTCTATTTCAACCGATGATTCGATAATTTGTGGAACTATGCCGTCACTTGTTGATTCTATTAAATAGGGCTCAGTTGGAACATCACTTATTTGAACATCTTTAGCAAGAGTTTTTGAAACTCCAAAAAGTGAAAATTCTAACGTGTATTTATCTGTAGGTAATGCTCCAGTTTCAGGTATCACCGTAACAGTATACTCACCTATTTTCCTATTAGGGATCCTTACCTGATCGTCAAGATCTCCATTTTCATCGAAATCAGTTTCGGTGTAAATAGCACCAGGGATTTCGTTTATTTCTTTGCTGATTATAAGGCCATCTGGGTCAGTAACAATAAAATCTACTGGACTATACGCTGTCACGGTTAATCCTTTGCTACTTAAATACCCATCAATTCCATTGAAAATTCCTTGAGCTGCATCTTCTCGCCAAATATTTGTGTTCATCAGTTCAAGCATGTTTTTATAAGTTACACCTTTATAGATTACTTCGCTGGAATAATCGAAAAACTCTAATTCAAGCAAAACTGCCGGACATACTGTCACACCTTTTATTATAGGAATGCCCGATGGCCAAGGATCTTCTTTCTCTTTTGGAACAGGTGGTCGTATTTTGCTGTCGATGGAATAACTTAGACCATTTAGAGTACGAACCGATAAGTCTTTCTCGTTTATCGCTTGCTCACTAGAGTCCGTATCATCATAAATCCATACCTCACTTCCTTTAGATTCACCCTTAAAAGCATTGCAGTGCAGAGAGACAAATAAATCTGGCTCCAATGTATTCGCGTAGTTTATACGATCTGGGATACCTATTGGATTTGTCAGATAGACGTCAATTCCTTCAGCCTTAAGTTTTGACTGTAATTTGTCAGCAACGCCTTTGTTTATAGCATATTCATTCTTTTTATCAATGCTAAGATCGGTGGGACTATGACCGGAGTCGATCAGTATTTTTAATGATGTTATCTCAAGACTAACTGGCGAAGGATACCAATGTCCACACCAACTGCAATATATATCTGCATCTACTGTAACTGTACTTACTCCATCGAGTGAAATGTCTGTAAAAACAAAGTCATTTGTCACAACAGCGTCTATAGGCCAGTTTATTGGATTACAAACTAGTTTTTGAATTCCGAGAATGTCTCCTGTATTACTGTCTTTTATACTAACTGCTGTGAACCTGCCATCTTCCCACATTGTATATAATGGAAAAGCTGGATCTCCAGGATTACTGGCATCGTTTGGATTGCAAGAAGAGCAAAATCTAGCTTGTACCTTGACTGTAATTTCATTTGAGTTCGTTTGAGTAGCTGAAACTATTTCATAATCATAGACTGAATTATGATCTGAAGTCTGAGCTGCTGCTATTGGAAATATTGCTAAAACTATAGAATACAATAATAAAAAAATAATTGCACTATTTGCTTTTCTTAATATATTCTTCACTTAATCTAATCCCCCTAACAATTGTTCCGTAGTTTCCACAGAAAATGGATTACTTTAACTACTAAGGTTGGTTAGTAAATACTCTTATTCTAAAATTATTAAGGCCAATATATACTTTCAGTTACACATTTTTCGAATGAATGTTTAATTTGATAATAAATAAGCTTATTTATAATAAATATTCAAATGAGGTAATTTTAATCATCTAGGTAGTCCAAAAGTATCTGGATCGCAGTTTTGAAATTTTGTTATGGTAATTTTTTCTTCAATTTGACGCATCAGTTTATAAATATTAAGCCTTTAGAATACGTATTATAATCATATTAATTCTATCTTTTTGTCTATTAGTGGGAATTGAAAAGTTATTTATGACAATTATTGAACCAAGCATTTTTTTACATAATTTCTCCTTTTTCTGGTCCATCAAATGCGGAACAAGCGAGAGAAGAAACTATGTTGAGACTATGTCCTTAGAGAAAAGGCCGGTCTCCTTTGTCGACCGGTGAGAGCGCCGGTACCTGGAAAGCGAATCGAAAAAACGAAGCCCTGACCCCAAAAAAATAGATCTAAAACCGGCCAGGGAAATAGAAAATTCAGCTCTTATCTGTTACCTTTCAGCGGATCAATATGTGCTCTGAAATGAATTTCATAAATTCGCTTGCTTCCATCACAGGAAAAGTATCTATCCGGCAGATATCTCTCCACGGGAAAGCGGATGAAGCATAATCTTCAGCGTTCTTGATATCGTATATACCAACGTAACGGCATGTCGACAGGTCTATCCACTCAGAGACTACCGTTACTCCTTCAGGCCACTTCCATTTACTATAACGTTTTGTCATCTCATCATTGTCCTTTGGCTCCCATGTGATTATATCCATAAACAACATTCTTTTAACACTCCCTTAAATCTCTTACTTACTATTTATTTAAATATTATTAAATCCAGATAAAAAAACATATACCTTTGGAAACAAAGTTTCTGAACAGTATTTTTTAAATTGGAGTTAATTGGGTTTCGGAGAATATTCCAAAATTTTAAATAAGTTATGTTGAGTATGCTGACTCGCAATTCGCACCCTAAATGCCTTAATTTCTTCAGTCCGCCAGTTACACAACCGCCGGCAGCCCATCTTCCTTAGTGATCACTCTTCTCCCCGCCCTCCCCCTCAAGCAACCAGTACCACAACGGCACATACCTTATCCTCTTCCCGTCAACAAGCTCCTCATCAAAAAGGTCCGATGTGATGATTGTCCCCTCTTTCATTTTGAAGTTCTTCATCCCGGCAAGTAAGCCGTTTACCTCACGTTCTTTTGTTTCCGGGTCGGACAAATTCGAGCAGACCTGTATCAGGTGGGTGGGTTTAAGCCCTTCCTTTGTTACAAAATCAACTTCAAGGCCCTTCTTGTCCTGCCAGTAATATATTTCGTTTCCGGAGTGCAGGAGCCGGATGAAGACGAGGTTCTCGTATAATCTTCCGGTATCGGAGGACAGTTTGAAGGAAACAGCATTGATCATGCCAGTGTCGATGCAGTATAGTTTCCTGGGTTTGTTAATTTGCTGCTTCAACGATTCATCATAATGGCTGAGGCTGAAGAGCAGGGACGCATCCTCAAGGTACCCAACGTAGTTGATTATCGCATCCGTGCTGAGGGAGGAATAACTGGAAAAGAGCCTTCGGAGAGAGTTGTAAGTATGCGGTTTTGCTATGTTCGATATGCAGAACAGGGCAAGGTCCTTGAATATCAGGGGATTGCGTATGCCGCGCCTTGAAATGATATCCCGGTAGATGATATCGTCAAAGTATGACTGCAGGGTTTCCCTGTGCTGAAGCGACGGATTGACTATGGTCTCGGGGAATCCTCCTTTTACCAGGTATTCGTTGAATCTGCGTTTAACAACCGTCCTGTCTTCCGAGTAAGGGAGTGTTTTCATATCAAAGGTGACCGAATGATAATCCAGGAATTCCGCAAAACTGAAAGGGAACATCCTGGTGCTCAGGTGCCTGCCTGTCAATAAAGTGGATATCTCCTGTGAAAGCAGGGATGCATTCGAGCCGCTTATTACCATCTTCACGTTCTGCATCCTGTCGTAGCTGCCCTTAACCCACCGTTCCCATGAAGGGAAGTTCTGGACCTCATCAAGGAAAAGATATAAACGGTCTTCTTCGGAGATCTCCTGCATTTCCCTGAAAGTTTCTATCAGCAACTGCAGTTCATCTCCATTTAGTGGCTGCAAACGGTCATCATCAAGATTCAAGTACAATATATTGCTCTTCGGTATACCCCGCTCAAGCAGTTCCGAGATCAGCTGATACATATAATATGTTTTGCCGCATCTTCTCACACCCACGATATCATTTACATGCGGGGCATCGATGTTAACCTCATACCTGCGCTTCTGCAATGGAGGCAATACTCTTCCCTGCCACTCGATAATTACACTTTTCAGCTTCTCCCTTGTATCCACAAAGAATAATCAGGAGTTTTTTGTTTATATAGCTATCGAATATAGTCGATGAAATTTGCTTATTTTGTCGTGTATAGACGACAAAGTTAGGAGATTATATTTAGAAACATGAAACCCGACCTGTAAAAACAAAATAGTAAGTTGAAAAACGCATTTATAGTGAATCCAAGAATTAATTACACTTTTCAAGACCAATTATGCTCAAGGACCAAAATTCTTTCACCGGTCTCAAGTGAAGGTTTAACCACAGAAAGCACAGAAAACACGGAATAAAGGAAATAGGGGCACAATCCTTCAGTGCTTTCCGTGTCTTCCGTGGTTATAATGTAAGTGTAAATATTTACTTTTCGGGACTATAGTAATAACTACTAATCGTGTGTCACCTTACCAGGGTCATACTTGAAGCAATGCTTCATGAGAATGATTTTACCGATACAAGCCATAAAGCCCACTGCTTTAGCTTTTGAGATAATGCCAAATTATGGACCGAGGCTTCTGCGAAGTCAGATCCTCCCCGGAAATCATATTTTGTATGACCTTTAACGAAACCGCGGCTGAGTCCCGTCTCTGGAGAATACTCGATAAATGAATTGTCTCCCTGGGCAATGCCGATGATTGTGATGTCGTCGAAAGCGGAGGTCAGAGTATACCGGCCTGCATTCTCATCAGAGACCGTAAGCAACCGGACCTGTTCCGAGGTATCTTCGGTAATCCCGTCACTATTCAGAACGGTGACGTATTTCTGGGTCACGTTGTACGACATGTTAGCTTTCGCCCACTCAGCCCCGTCCTCTGTCAGGGGCAAGGATGCGATTCTACCATCAGCATAGAGAACATAGGAAATGGTTATATTACGCGTGCTTTCGTTGACATTGCCTAAGATGAGGTTGCTTTTCTCACAGAGCATAACAAGCTCGGCTGTACCGTCCTCGGCAACCGTGTCGATGTATCCGGCAAACGGTGTGGATGTTGTTTTCTCGTGTGGGGTGATTTTACCGGAAAACACATCTCCTTCCTGGCAATCTATCAGGTAAACACTATTCTTAGCAGTTGTCCACGTCCCGGTGAGATCAGGGATTGCCGTTCTGTCATCGGGAATTGTCTTTCCGTTACGAACTGCGAGAGCCGTCTGGACTGTGACAACTCCACCTGAATTGGCGATCATCCTCGTTGAAAAAACGTCATCTGACTCGACAATTCCGCTTCGGAACAATTTGGTATTCCCGTCATTTCCATAGCTGAAGAAATGTGTACCGTGTTTATCGTCAATGGCAAAGAACAAAGGAGAGCTGGAGGTATCCTCCACAATCGTAAACAGCCGGTCATGCTGAGTGACGGTGTAAACTTTTCCTGAGTTGTCTGCGGCAAATCCTCCGGACGCAGAGTCGTAGGTGATACCTGACACGATTGTAAAAACGCCGTTGATATTATATGGTACTTGCTTTAACCCGGTATCTGTTGCCGGGTGTTCAGGACTGACATAACCTGCGGTGGCTGTTCCTACAATTAGAAAAAGAATTGCTAGGGAAAGACTCAACGCAATTGCTGTCCTGTGAATTGCTTTCATTTCTCATTCCTCCTTATTTTATCCAGTACATTTTACAGTAATTTAATGATTTTAAATGTTTATATTTTAGACTGATTCTAAGCTTATGTATTAGGTTTTCGACTTAGTGCCTGGTTTTATCGTTAAAATCAGGCCTTAGAGAGATTGAAACTCTTCAGAAAATCAAATATGAAAATGATAATATCAATTCGCGAGCAAGATCCACTAAAACAGGGATTGGAAATATACATTCTCATTTTTATTTCCTGAAAAAGCCGTCCGCCTCGCTTCGCTCCGCGGCCGGTGAGAGCGCCAGTACCCAAAAATCAATCCAAAAAAACGCACCGATTTCTCCAGTCCGCCAGTCACACAACCGCCGCCAGCACATCCTCATTCCCGACCACCCCTGTGACGTGTCCTTTTCCTCTCGTATCCTCAAACTGCACTATGTGCCGGGAACTGAGGTAAAAAATCCACCATAAAAGGGTTTAACAACAAATTATACACTTTGAGGTATGCCTTTTTTCCTGGTCAGTGAGCAAAATCCACTAAAACAAGGATTGAAACTGCACACGTTGCTCAATATCAATAATCCAACTTGTGGTTCCCGTCACATTAAGGCTTGTTCTTCGACCTGCTACACCTGCAAAGGGCTTTTCCTGAGGTGCCGCTTTCCAGTCTTCGTCTATTAGCATGCAGTTCCCCTTGACCACTTTGATCTGTGCCACTGGTTCCGTGATAGTCTCCACCGCATCTTCCGTCTTAGTTTCCTCTCCGCCACCGTTTTTCTATAAGACAAAGCACCCAGGGGACAATTCCCCACCCCCAATCTTTCTGAAAACACCAGAAGTCGTGGAATATGCTAAAAATGGAGGGAAGGGTAATGATAAGAGATTGTACGGGTTGAAGACTGAGAAATATAGGAACACAATGATATTCTTAATGGCAGGTAAACTGAGTTTAACCACACGATGTTAATGAGAACCATTTTTTCTATTTAGTCATCTTTTCCACTATATAAAGAAAATTTACTTTAGCAGTAGCTCCCATGAGTTGAAATGTAGGTTTAACATTGGGAATAATCGTCACAACTTCTCCTTCCAAGTTATTTAAAAACTGCTCTAATTTCTGCTGGTCAGCAGGCATATCGATATCGAATCGATGAACTCTGTATTTCATTTAAATCCACATTCCAGTTTTCTTTTTAGAATTTATCTTTATTTTTTCTGCCAATTAATGTGAATAATTTATTTCTATTTTTAAAATAATTTTTAAAGCATATAGGTATTTCTAACGGAAAAATGGCTCCTTCTAAAAATATAAAAAATCCTTTGTGAAGCAAAAGGCAATATTTCGAAAAGCCTGAACTCTGCGTTCACTCCGTGAGCAAAATCCACTAAAAGAAACACTCCGTATACTCAATAGCTGGGCTGCAAATATTGAGTAAATTGTGAGAGGAACGTTATGTTCAGAACAAGAATGCCAGGTCTGTTTCGCTTATTCCGTTTTGAACTGCCATTTGCTGCGGGAGTGTGCGTGATATTAGGGGAATTACTGGCATTAGGTGAACTCCCCAGCACAACAGAAATAGTACTGGGGTTTCTAAGCATTTTTTTTATTTCGGCTGCGGCTCTGATCCTGAATGACTATTTTGATATCGAAAGTGACAGAATAAACGCGCCGGACAGGCCGCTCCCGGCAGGGCTTGTTACTGAGCGAGATGTTGTTTTACTCTCCATTGTAGTGACAATGCTTGGATTTATCACAGGCTACCTGATTAGCCTGGAGGCATTGTTAGTAGTTATTTTAGTATGGGCAGTGGGTTTTCTTTACAACTGGCGGTTCAAAAAGGCTGGTTTTATTGGAAATCTGATGGTCAGCTTTTCGGTTGGTATGACTTTTGTTTTTGGGGGTATAGCAGTAGGCAGACCATTTGAAGTTATAGTCTGGTTTTTCGCGGTCATAGTAATGCTCATAGACCTGGGAGAAGAAATTGCGGCAGATGCCATGGATATTGAAGGGGACCGTCAGGCAGGGTCCCGTTCCTTAGCCCTGGTACTTGGGCGCGAAAAGGCATTGAAAATCAGCGGAGCGATTTTCTTACTGGTGATTGTTGCAAGTAGCTTGCCGTTTTTCCTGGGCTGGTTAGAGTGGATTTATCTGTTTCCCATTTTACTGATGGATGTAGTTATTCTGTACTCAACGAGTAAATTGTTAGACTCGAGAATAGCAAATAGGCGAATTTATATCCGCTGGATATACCTGAGTGGATTGGTGGCATTCTTAATTTTCATAATCATTCGAATGGTCAGGTGAAAGTCTGGTGGCAGTTTGATTCTAAGCCTCCCAGCACCGCATGCAACGGACAGGTGTGAGAATTTGCCCACAGTTTCGGGGATTCTGCCCCAGCGGTGGATTCGGCGTCTGGTGTTTTTCCCGCCAGATCCCGCCCTTGCCGGTAACGCCAGCCGTTGGACGGCAGTTCCTCCCGTCCAGCTGATTCGCGAGCAAGAGCCACTAAAATAAGGGTTGGAACAAAACCTATTTTTTCACATGACCAAAGACAATCCCGTTAGCAACAAAGATTATGCCTATTGTTCCCACGGTGGGAGAAATTTTGTCCCAGCCTGCCAAATAATCCATAGCACTTACTATAATCATAATAAATCCTGTGATAAATAAGATGCGAAAAAATAATTTTTTATCCGTCACATGCATAATATATACTTTAGCATTTGTATATTTATTATCTTTTCCACATACCATTTTTTTGTAGATAAATGTGTAAATTAATGGTTATTCAGAAGTCTGTAGCAAAATTCACTAAAACAGGGGTTGGAACATATACGTTCTCATTTTAATTTTCTTGAAAAAGCCGTCTGCTTCGCTGCGCTCTGCGGCCGGTGAGAGCCCCGGTACCCAAAAAGCAATCCAAAAAAACGCAGCGATTTCTCCAATTCACCAGTCACACAACCGACGCCAGCACATCCTCATGCCCGATCATCCTGCTGACGTGCCCTTTTCCTCTCGTATCCTCAAACTGAACTATGCGCCAGGAACTGAAGAATGCGCCGGGAACTGAAGAAAAAATCCACCATAAAATGGTTGAAACAAAAAATTATACGCTTTGAGGTATGCCCTTTTCCTAGTCCGTGAGCAAAATCCACTAAAACAAGGATTGAAACCTGCAACCTTAACCAACATGAATATGAAACTATGTACATATTAATTTAAAACAGGGTAAAACTATGAATTCAAAGAACATTCAAATCCGAGAAGCAAACAAATCAGACTTCGACGACGTCATGAAAATTGAAAAAGAAGCGTTTGGTCATGAAAAGGAAGCGGAGTTAGTCAGCCAGCTTTTAAAAGATAAAAGTGCAGAACCAATAATATCACTCTTAGCCTTTGAGGATCATGAAGCTGCTGGACATATTTTGTTTACGAAGGCAACTATTGAAGCAAATGAACATTCCCCATCAATCTACCTTCTTGCTCCCTTAGCAATAAAACCTGAATACCAGCGACAGGGAATCGGAGGAATGTTAATTACTGCAGGATTAAAAAAATTAAAAGAAGTTGGTGTTGAGATGGTTTTTGTTCTGGGGCATGAAGATTATTATCCAAAATATGGCTTTATACCCGATGCAGGACGTCTCGGCTTTGCTGCACCTTACCCCATACCCGATGAACACGCGGAAGCCTGGATGGTACAGGCATTAACTTCTGAAGGGTTAAGTAAAGTTACAGGTAAAGTAGTGTGTGCAGACGCATTAAACAAACCGGAACACTGGAGAGAATAAAAATACGGCAAGTGTATAAACACGGAATGATGCACTTCTTCTCTGAACTCTCCTGGCTTTGATGCATTGTGGTTCCGCTGAGCTGCGGTGAAACGTCGTATACGCCACGAGAGCTTAGCAAACATTGAAAAATGAATTTGAAAGCATCTATACTGACAATTATTCCAGGGCTCTTTCAACTCTATTTAAGTCCGTGAGCAAAATCCACTAAAACAGGGATCTAAACAGACTACAATTACAAAAAAAAGAAAGTAAAAACGCTTTCTGAAAATAAAGCGTTTTGATTTTGCATTGCCAATGCTTAATCGATTCACGAGCTTATTCAGTAGTCACTCCTTCGAATTCCGCTTCATTGGCTTCGGCTTCTTCCTTCGTGGCGCGCACGATTCCGTCCTTATGATGCGCCGGTGAATATATCGTATAGAGTTTCAGGTACTCCGTTTTCGAAGTGTTGATTATATTGTGCTGCGCGCCGGCAGGCACTACCACCGCAACCCCGTCACTGAGTTCATATTCGTTGCCATCAATTATACACTTACCCTGCCCTTCCTCAAAACGGAAAAACTGGTCGTTTTCCTCATGCACTTCCATTCCGATATCTTCCCCGGGCTTGAGGCTCATAAGTACCAATTGGCTGTGCTTTGAGGTGTAAAGTACCTTGCGGAAATTGTTGTTTTCCAGAGTGGCTTCTTCGATATTGATAGAAAATCCTTTCATGCTCTTTTAATTGATGATTAATTGTATATAGAATTATTCGCAAGCAAGATCCTCTAAAAGATGGATTGAACATTTTTTGATAGGGTATAATGGCCGCAGACTCTGAGTCCGTGAGCAAAATTCACTAAAACAAAGGTTAGAACACCTACATTATCATTATAATTTTACTGAAAAAGCTGCCCGCCTCACTTTGCTCCACGTTTCATGCAGTCCGAAAATTACTTCCTGCAATAATCGGATTTTTTTCCGATTTAAAGGCTTTAGATACCTTATTTTTTACATGTTTTTGCCCTGAAATTTAATTGTCGGACAGCCTGTGAGGGTCGGGGTATTCGTGACCTTCCTTGATTCTTCCGGGCGGGGTGTTATGGGGGCTTAAGAGGTTCGGGTTGTAAGTTCCGGTTCACCCGGAATCTCCTGCATTTCGGGATATCCCAACCCGTTTCTCCGTCCTGTCAGGAAAAGGAATGTTAGCAAACTTACTAAAAAAGTACGGTGGCGTGGAGAAAAATATTTATAGGAAGTGAAAGAACTGATGGATGTTAAAATATACAGGAAACTTGCCAAAAAAATGCAGTACTCTGTTAATAAATATTTAAAATAAGTTAATAATGTATAAGTGGGGGGATTTAATGAAGATACGTGTGGTTAGTTCCAGAGAAGAAATTTTTACGCTTAATCCTAATGAAAGAGTGGTTCACCTGACGTGTCGCCCGGCAAGCAGGGATATCTTTGCGCTGGTTGATACCTGCCCGAAAATTGAGGTAATCCAGCTTCCGAAATCATATCGGCGGACAGCTTCAAGGTCAATCGAAAAATTCCTTGAAATGCAGAAAATCCAGCTCATCGAAGGGGATGTATGGGGCCACAGGAAAGACCTCAACGAATATTACAGTATCCCGTCTTCAATTATTGAACAGATTCGGGAATTAAAATTGGAAGGCACACCTGCCGAGAAGATAGAAGAAAAAGTTGTAAAGGGAAGCAAACTGAGCCCGGAAATGGTTGCATATATCCTTTCCAAAGAACCCATCGCCTGAGTCTGGCTACTTATAGTCAAGTCAGCAATTAAATCCACGGAAACGAGGGTTGAAACTCAGTGCTGACGGATCAACCCCGAACAGTTACGGTATATGAACTGATACGAATCCGTTTGTCATTTATTCACCTTCTCTACTATATAAAGAAAGTCTATTTTGCGTGTAACTCCACAAATTTGTAATAGGGATGTTTTTGCAATGTTTGGAATTATTGATACGACTTCTCCTTCCAAATTATTTAAAAACTGCTCTAATTTCTGCTGGTCAGCAGACATATTGATATCGAATCGATGTACCCTGTATTTCATTTAAATCCACATTATAGTTTTCTTTTTATAATTTATATTTATTTTTCTGCCAATTAACATGAATAATTTATCTATATTTTTAAAATAATTCTTAAAGTATATAGATATTTCTAACGGAAAAATGACTTCTTCTAAAAATATAAAAAAATCCTTCGCGAAGCAAAAGGCAATATTTCGAAAAGATGGAACTCTGTGCTCACTCTGTAAGCAAAATCCACAAAAACAAGGATTGAAATTTTTTATATTATTAATATTATAATACTTGGCAGAAATTCGCGATCAAGAGCCTCTGAAACAAGGACTGAAACTTAAGAAGACTTAAATATAACATTCTACAAATCGTATTCGCTAACAAGTCCACAAAAACATGGATTGAAACAGAGAAAAACAGTTTAAATAAAGCACTTTTTGAGCGAGAAATATGACCGGGAAAATCGCTTATCTTGATGGGCTGCGCGGTATAGCTGCGGTTAATGTTATGATAATGCATTTCTTCGTCGCATTAGCCCCGGCGATGATCTACGGGAATAAGCAGCCATCGCATTTCGGAAACCTTGACCTTATTTTTTCAAGCACCCCCCTGGGACTGATTGGCGCCGGGAACTTTTCAGTGTGCATCTTCTTCGTCCTGAGCGGCTACGTCTTGACCCAGAAATATTTTAAAACCAGGGACAACAGCATAATTATAAGCGGCGCAGTGCGCCGATACATAAGATTGTTTATTCCGGTATTCGCAACAGTAATGTTATCGTTTTTATTAGCATCAACCGGTTTATACCGTTATTATATTGAAGCTATGATGGTTTCTGCAGGCAGTAATTACCACGACTACTGGACTTTTACGCCAGACTTCGTCGACGCGCTTAAACAGGCGGTGTGGGGCTCGTTTTTTGTAGGGGGT
Organism: Methanobacteriota archaeon; assembly: GCA_016841625.1. Taxonomy (GTDB): domain Archaea; phylum Halobacteriota; class Methanosarcinia; order Methanosarcinales; family Methanosarcinaceae; genus MTP4. The sequence continues at coordinate 18,594 of JAENYU010000036.1, read as the reverse complement.
AAGACCGCTTACAACCCGGTTTTATGGACGATGAAAATAGAATTTTTCGGGTCGATGCTCGTTTTCGCAATGGCATTACTGTTCGGACCTCTGCGCAACCGCTGGACATTCTACCTTGCAGCAGCCGTGCTTTTCTTCAACACTTACTATCTGGCCTTTATAATAGGAATGGGGCTCGCCGACACCTTCAGCAATAAGAAACCGTTATTTAAAACAGGGAATAAAACAATATTGTCCGTTATACTGATTTTGGGGTTGTTCCTGGGGTCCTACCCTATAAGCCCTGTGACAGGCAATTCCTTATATGGTTTTCTCAATAACGGCCTCTTCAAAACAGCGGATGTGACCTATCATATTATAGGCGCCGGCATGACAATCTATGTCTTATTGAACAGCCAGCGGCTGCAAAACATCTTTTCATCCCCCGTGCCAGTCTTCCTCGGAAAAATATCCTACTCCATGTACCTGATACACTTCCTGGTGATAAGCAGTTTCACCTGTGCCTTGTTTCTCGCCCTGTACCCGGCATTATCATACGGTGCAGCTGCTTTAATTTCATTCGTCTGCTCTTTATTTTTAATAATACCCCTGAGCTATCTATTTTACAGGTACATCGACACGGCGGGTGTAAAATTATCAAAGATCTTTTATAACTGGCTGGTCAACTCCTGCAGACCAGGCGCTGCCGGACACATAAAGCAAGAACATCTGCCAGGCGCTATTTTTACAATATATGATAAAATATTCAAATAATTCAAATATAAAGGGTTGAAATTCCTACATTTTCATTCTAATTTTCTTGAAAAAGCCGTCCTCTTCGCTCCGCTCGCGGCCGGTGAGAGCGCCGGTACCCAAAAATCAATCCAAAAAAACGCAAAAATTTCTTCAGTCCACCAGTTACACAGCCACCGCCAGCACATCCTCATGCCCGATCACCTCTGTGGCGTGTCCTTTTCCTCCGTATCCTCAAACTGCACTATGTGCCGGGAACTGAAGAAAAAATCCACCATACAAGAGCTTAAACAAAAAATTATACGCTTTGAGGTATGTCTTTTTTCCTTATCCGTGAGCAAAATCCACTAAAACAAGGATTGAAACCCTTTTCATCATCTGCCGGTTCCAGATCCGGGCACAGTCCGCGAACAAAATCCACTAAAACAAGGATTGAAACTCAAAGCCCAGGCTCGCATACTTCTGTTTTGCCCCTGACTTTTCGATATGCAAGAACGGTCATCCCTCACGGGGTATAAAAGAGTATGAAGAGCGTCACAGGTACAGGATTTATTCAGGAATAAATAGTCTCGACTTCTTCAACCTGATCCGTTGCAGGGATATTACTATCATAAAGTGACCGGGGCTTCCAGTGATATTTTTTTATTATAATCGCTCAAAAGAATAGTGCTCTTCAGTTCTATAGGTGTCTTGAGTCCCATAATATTCATTTCAGCATTTGTGACACTCTCGATCTCAATTATATGATATGTGTCCGCTTCTATCCAGTATCTTGTAACAAAGCTTTTCAGCTCGATTCCTGAAGTATCGACTCCCATGGATTGCATTTGCTCCAGCACATTTTCCTGTTTTGGAATGATCTCAAGCAGCCATACATCCTCTTCTCTGGACATGGTCGCATTTTCAGCACTGGATAAGATCATGTGTTGTTCGGATAATATCACATTTAATTTTTCGGTATCTTCCAGCTTTTCAGTCTGCCATAGACCGTTGTTTTCACGGTAGTATGCCTGGTCATCGATGACCACTATCTCAAGAGAGCGGTTTTGAAGGGTCATCGATTGGTACATTTTATTTTTAAATACGTCAACCTGCCCTTCTGCACTTATGATCTGGAAATTCTCATTCATCATTGAAAGATTGGAATACATCTCAAAGCGATAGAATCTGGTTTTTTCTAAAGCATCGGAGGTCTTATATATCAAATCCTCTTCGTTCCTGACCTGTCCGTGAGAATACGAATATATCAGAAAAACAGAGATCAGGATTATTATTACAAGAGTTATCGTGGATCTACTCGAAAGACCGTTTTGCGGAATTTTTCTCATGTTCGCATTCTCTTTCTTTGTTCACGTTCTCTTTTTTGTTCACGTTCTCTCTCTTCGCTCACGTTCTCTTTCCTTGTTCACATTTTCTTTCTTAGTACGTATGCAGCTCCCAACCCCGTCAGTAAGGTTATCATGGCTGCTGCCAGATAGAACCATATAGATTGTGTTTCAGGGAGCGTACCTGTTTCCGTTGCCGCTGGAGTTTCGTTAGCAGTGTTTTCCGGGCTTTCTAAGGGTGCCTGAACGTCTTCAATTGTAATGTTCTCATCCTGGCTTTCTTCATCCGTGATTATCAGGATTCTGCGATGGTCGTCCCGGGATGCAGGATTCACAGGCTGCTTTATTTCATTACCGGAAAGCCCGTACAGGCTGAGATGAGAGACGTTTGCCCAGACGAATCCTTCGTATTCCTTGCCGTAAATGACATCATTTGTGGTATTTATTCCCAGATCATTTACCCAATCCATGTCAGTTGACAGTTTCTCCCATTCTCCTGATAATTCATTGAACCAGTAAATGCCTATGGATTTCTCATCGATATCCCCGGGATCATTCGCATCACCATCACCGGTTCTGTCAAGGTCTTCGGGAGTATAGTAAATAACGATCTTTGCCCAGTCTATATTGTCTACCGTAGCGTTCAGGACATTTTCACTTACATTTATGTCCAGATATTTCCCAACATCCTTTTCATTCACCTGGGTCAAAACGTGCGGAACATCTGTTGAGTTGTAGGTACCCAGTCCGATAGTGGGTTTAACAGGTTTTTCAAGTTTGATCCAGACAAACGCATCCATCTCTTTGATAGCATCAACAGTTATCGAACTTACAGGTGTCTGATATTCTATGGTTTGATTAAGGGTCTTGAAAGAATCCAATACCGCGTAGTGGTCGAAAACATAGGGATGGGAGAGCATCACAACGGTCTGGGTCGAGGTCCATATGTCATAGGTGGTATAGAACCTGTCAAAGTCCGATTCCTGCATCTTTGCCAGTTCATCCGGCGAGGAGCCATTCAGGATGCCGTAGGTTATATTGCCTGCAGTATTGTTCTCAAGACCTGGTCTTCCAACGATCAGGATGTACGGTTTGCTTGAATAGTTGGCAAGTTCCTCAGGCTGGAAAATGGTGACATTGCTGTATTTATTGAGTTTTTCTATGAACTTCTCGGTATCTTCATCCGGATCATATGTCATCCAGATCTCTTCAACGTTAGGAGCCACTGAATAGGGGTCCTCTGAATCGTTGATGCCATTACCCCTCGTATCGCCGAATACCGGGTTCGTGCCGTTCTGCAGTTCGGAATAGTCATCGAGACCGTCTCCGTCGGTGTCGTTGTTCAGGGGGTTCATCCAGTTTTCAATTTCCTCATTGTCGCCAACACCGTCACCATCCGTATCATTAAGCAGCAAACTGGTATTATATAGGCTCTCATTACCATCGTCCAGGCCGTCACCATCGGTATCAGGATTCCGGGGGTCGCTACCCTGATTATATTCTTCCCCATCGGACAGCATATCCCCGTCAGAATCCGGATTAAGCATGCTCGAGTTAAAAGCGAGTTCTTCGGAGTCATTGAGCCCGTCTCCGTCGGTGTCGCTATCTCTTGGATTGGAGTAATTCAGATACTCATAGTAATCCGATACCCCGTCTCCATCGGTATCATTTAGCCAGGGGTCGGTTCCAAATATCATTTCAAGATTATCATCCAGGCCGTCGCCCTCACTATCATAACCTTTCATGTTCGTCCCGAGCACCCATTCAACGTAATCTGTCAGCCCGTCATCGTCTGTATCCACATCTCTGGGATTTGTATAGAAGTTGAACTCCTGGTAGTCTGTGAGTCCGTCATAATCGGTATCTTTGATCAAAGGCTCACTTGTCACGCTTACATAGAAGACACCGGTTGAATTTACAAAGGATACGACCCAGCCGTTCAGCTCGTCAATATTCTTCAGCCCATCCCCATCTGTATCGCTGTTGGGGTCAAATATATCCGGAGGGTAGTAGACCAGTGTTTCATTGAACTTCTGGATAACATTATTCTCCTCATCTGCAACATAGACACAGCCATCCGGACTGACCCCAATTCCCCACGGTCTTTCAAATTGCCCATCGAATGAGCCTTCACTGCCCCATGTCACCAGGAACAACCCATTGGTATCAAATTTCAGAATCCTGTAATTCTTCCAGTCCGATACAAAAACATTTCCTTCGGAATCCGCAGTAATTCCGTATGGTGAATCAATATTCCAGCTATCATATCCGTAAATCGATCTGATAAACACTCCATTGGAATCGAATTTCTGGATTCGATTATTAACACAATCAGCAACATATACATATCCATAGGAATCTGTTGCAATCCCGGTTGGGTGATCGAATTTTCCATTCCCGCTTCCTGTTCCTCCCCATTGTGTGATGTAGCCACCATTTCCTGTATACTTCACCACTCGATTATTCATGGTGTCGGCAACATATACATAACCCGATTTAGCAACAGCCACGTCATAGGGCATGTTCAACCCTCCCCAGACAAATTTAAGATTACCATCCAGATCGTACGCCTGAATTTGGTTTGCATGGGTAGCAGCAACATAAATGTAGTTATTGACGGGTGTATCTGAGATCCCATAGGAGGCGTATTTCTCAACATCCACTACCGGACCGCCTACCAGCCAGCTTTTAATGAAATTCCCATCTGAATCGAATTTTTGAATACGCTGATTCATAAGTTCAAGAACATACACGTTTCCATGCTGGTCAACTGCAACGTCACGGGGGTAAGCAAACTCTCCATTCCCTGTCCCTTCACCGTCCCATTTTGTAACGAACTCCATGGCAGGGACAAGTTTTGGATTTGCCACATCGTTGTTGCCATCCCCATCAGTATCCTTTGACCTTGGATTAAGGTTGCTGTAGTACTCCATCTGGTCATCCAGCCCATCGCCGTCCGTATCGTTCAAAAGTGGATTTGAGCGCACGGGTATGTTTATCGTCTCGCCATCAAAGCTGAAAGTAATCGCCCATCCCGTTTGCTCCATATAGTCTGACAGTCCATCACCATCAGTGTCCCAGTTCGAGGTATTGGTGCCGTAGAAAAGCTCCATTTTGTCGTTTAGTCCGTCCTGGTCAACATCCCAATTATTTGGATCGGTCCCGATATCCAGTTCGTATTTATCACTCAACCCGTCCCCGTCGGTATCCCATTTCATCATGTTGGTGACCGTTTCTTCCGAGTCGTTTAGACCGTCGCCATCGCTATCCAGGGGATACGGGTTAGCCGGCATATCCAGGGTAAAACACCAGTTCTCATTACCAAGTATACAGATCTTATAGACCATATGAGCCCAGTTCTTGAAATCTTCAATATTTTCGGGCAACACGTCAAAATAAACAGTAGGGATTCTGAGGGACTGGGAACCCGTTTTTTCCCTGTCGTATGTATGCCATCTCATATCCCATTCTATTTTTTCTTCGATGTAATAGTATTTGTAGTCAACTTTAAAGACGGCACCCTGCCCGAAATTGATGGTTGGCCTTACAGGCTCCAGCCATGCCCTGGCATCATATGTTGTATTTGTTGAGTTCGGATACTTTGGATCATATGAAACAACATCAATAGAATTACCGTATGAAGCGAAATAAGAATTCTTCCACAATAATGTATACGATGGGATAACATAACTTTTCTCAACGTGCCTGTACCAGTCACCGTATTCGGTTTTTGTTACGGTGGAATTTACGAGGCTTTGAAATTCTACATGGTCTCCCACATCCAGCCCATTATCGTCATAATCCCGAATGTTTATTGAGTTTTTCAATATCTGCATATCGACTGTAGTTGCCTGATGTGTTTCCATGAAGAGCGCCACAAGTTTTGCAAGCAGATCTGCAACACCATGTCCAAATATGCTGGCTATAGCATCAGCTACCATTATTATAGCAGCAATCACCTCACCTATGGGTCCTGCTAGCAAAAGAACTGCAAGGATCACAAGATAAATGGTCATTGCAGTAAGATAGACGGTTGCCTGTAAGGTTGAACCGCTATCCAGGAATATTATGAAACCGACAACTGCAAAAGCGGCTTCAAGTGCAATTGCTGCAAAAGTAACGACCTTACCTGCGACTTTCAGGGCTTTTATTGCTTTAGTAGCTGCCTGTGCAGCTGCCTTTACACTCATTCCAATTGTAACTTTGATGGCACCCCATAGGGCTTTTCCAAATCCGACCAGCTTGATCGAGGTGAAGAGATATACACCAAAAATGGCGAGCTTTATTGTGGGCGTCAGATAACTGAATCCATCTGCTTTAATTTTAGCTTTCACATCCATTGCATTCTGGAAACTGGTATCTGCCCCGTTTAGCCTGGTCACCACGGATTCACCGAAATTCCATAAAAGCGCCATGCTCATCATGGAATTAATTGCATCTTCATCAAGCCCGTTTCCCTGTCCCCAACTTTCCACTTCAGGCAAAAAGGACTCCACGTCAACACTTTCTTTCGTGGTGGTATCATACCAGCTCATCTTGATTGTTTTCATGGTAACGGCGGGAGAGGGGGATGCCGTCAGGTCGAAATCAAATTCGTTTCCGTTGACGCACACATCACCAGAAACAAGGTCATCTATGCCCTTACTGGTAAAATTGAATTGATAAGCGGCAAGTAATGGCAGTATCTTATTTTCAGGCAATGATCCGAGCGCTTGCTCTTTCATTTCGGATGTTGTGTTAAACACTGCCATATCCCGGTGCGAGACCGATCCGATCCTGGAATTTACGGTCAAATTCGCATCTATAAGCGCGTCAGGCATATCATATAATGTCGTCTGGTTATCCCTGAGATACGAAAAAGCCATTAAAAAGCCTGCCAGCAATGTCTGGTTCACACTGTCCCCGTAGAACATACCAACATCAGTACCGTAGTTCTCTTCAACGTCAAATCCGGTGAGCATGAACCCTTCTTTATATTTGGCAAGAGTAACTATTTCAGATTCTATCCCACTGGCGGTCTCATTATCGGTCTTTCCCTGCACCAGCCAGATAAGGCTTGCGTTAATTGAAATATCTGAAGGTAGTGATGCCGGGAAGAACATCCTGCCTCCAAAAGCAACGTTAGTGCCATAATCCTTCACGACTGTCAGGGGAATGTACAGCCTGTCAGAGGAAACCACAATACCATATTCCAGCAGATCTGACTGGTCAGGGATCACGTTTGATCTTAATTCAAGCATGGGAATGAGCTTGATATCGTCGGTTGAATTATCCAGGTCCTTCATCTGCCCCTTTTCGTCATACGGCCAATCCCAATCCTGCAACGGCAATCTCAAATTATCAGGATTCTGAGGCTTTATCTGGAATGTGACATATGTCGGGTTTCCATTTGTTTTTATATCAAAAAGGAAGCTGTCATTAATACCGGAATGTGAGTATGGGGACAGGTCAATTGAATCGGTCACTCCATCGTCATCGTTGTCAAGGTCCCAGATATTTGAAAAACCATCACCATCAGCATCAAGGGAGTCGACATCTGTCACTTCAAAGTAATCCGACAGCCCGTCATGATTTGAATCCGGTTCAAGTGGATCCGACTCATAGAAAACTGATTCATTATAGTCGTCCAGCATGTCAAAATCAGAATCTGTGTTATTAAAATCAGTTCCAAGAACAGCCTCAACAGAATCGGGCAGTCCGTCACCATCCGTATCCGTTTTGTTCGCGGAAACGTCTATAAGTCCGACCACGTCCAGATCGGTGTTGGCCTGGTTCTGAGAACTAAGTTGAGACACCATTGCCAGAGCAGCAGCAGTACCTGTTGAAATGTAAGAAGGCTCTTGAAGTGATTCCTGGCTATTTGATGCGGCTGCCGGGTAGAACTGCGCAGCTAATAAGATAACAATGACCAACAGCTTATAAGTTCTACAACTTTGCACAGCTATAACACCAACCCTACTATATTTAATAAAATGTCAATGTATAAATGAGTTCTCATTTTTTTCAGAACTAAGTTATCTTCGAGATCAAAATCTTGCGGAGTAAAACGCATCTAATGGCTTGATAGCTGTCACCCGGTTCTGTCAGGGAACTGTTGCGTCCTGTCACTGAGTATGCGTTGTGGGGCGTACCAGGTCATTATGCTGCCCGGTTGATCCGTATGAAAAAGGACAGTAACTGGAATGCTTCGGTCCGGGATACTGCCAAGGCATGTTCGGTTCTTGCAGGTATCGCGATGGTCTTTCCTGGTTCTGTGGACTGGCTGCTGGACCGCCAGCATGATGGGGCGTGGAATGATGACGTATATGATACCACCTATGTCCTCACCGCATTTGCGGCAATTGAATCCACTAAAACAAGGATTGAAACTCAAAGCCCAGGCTCGCATACTTCTGTTTTGCCCCTGACTTTTCGATATGCAAGAACGGTCATCCCTCACGGGGTATAAAAGAGTATGAAGAGCGTCACAGGTACAGGATTTATTCAGGAATAAATAGTCTCGACTTCTTCAACCTGATCCGTTGCAGGGATATTACTATCATAAAGTGACCGGGGCTTCCAGTGATATTTTTTTATTATAATCGCTCAAAAGAATAGTGCTCTTCAGTTCTATAGGTGTCTTGAGTCCCATAATATTCATTTCAGCATTTGTGACACTCTCGATCTCAATTATATGATATGTGTCCGCTTCTATCCAGTATCTTGTAACAAAGCTTTTCAGCTCGATTCCTGAAGTATCGACTCCCATGGATTGCATTTGCTCCAGCACATTTTCCTGTTTTGGAATGATCTCAAGCAGCCATACATCCTCTTCTCTGGACATGGTCGCATTTTCAGCACTGGATAAGATCATGTGTTGTTCGGATAATATCACATTTAATTTTTCGGTATCTTCCAGCTTTTCAGTCTGCCATAGACCGTTGTTTTCACGGTAGTATGCCTGGTCATCGATGACCACTATCTCAAGAGAGCGGTTTTGAAGGGTCATCGATTGGTACATTTTATTTTTAAATACGTCAACCTGCCCTTCTGCACTTATGATCTGGAAATTCTCATTCATCATTGAAAGATTGGAATACATCTCAAAGCGATAGAATCTGGTTTTTTCTAAAGCATCGGAGGTCTTATATATCAAATCCTCTTCGTTCCTGACCTGTCCGTGAGAATACGAATATATCAGAAAAACAGAGATCAGGATTATTATTACAAGAGTTATCGTGGATCTACTCGAAAGACCGTTTTGCGGAATTTTTCTCATGTTCGCATTCTCTTTCTTCGTTCACATTCTCTTTCTTAATAGATATGCAGCTCCCAACCCCGTCAGTAAGATTATCATGGCTACTAGCAGATAGAACCATATTTCAGGGAGTGTACCTGTTTCCGCTGCCGCAGGAGTTTCTTTAGCAGTGTTTTCCGGACTTTGTAAGGGTGCCACATCTTCAACTGAAATGTTCTCATCCTGGCTTTCTTCATCCGTGATTATCGGTATCCGACGATGCCCGTCATGGGGTGCAGGATCGACCGGAGGCTGCTTTATTTCATTACCGGAAAGCCCGTACAGGCTGAGATGAGAGACGTTTGCCCAGACGGATCCCTCGTATTCCCTGCCGTAAATGACATCATTCGTGGTATTTACTCCAAGATCGTTTACCCAGTCCATATCAGTTGACAGCTTCTCCCATTCTCCTGGCGATTCATTAAACCAGGAAATGCCTATGGATTTCTCATCGATATCCCCGGGGTCATTTGCATCGCCATCACCGCTTCTGTCAAGGTCTTCGGCAGTATAGTAAATAACGATAATAGCCCGCCTGATGTTATTGGCAGTTTCATTCATGACGTTTTCACTGACATTTATGTCAAGGTATTTCACAGCTTTTTCATTTCCGGACAAAGAGTATGTAAATTTATGCGGGACGTTTGTTTCATCATAGGGTTTCATTTCTATTGTCGGTTTCACGGGGGTTTTCAGTTCGACCATGACGAATGACCCCATCTCGGCTATGGCATCTGCTTTGAAATCGCTGACAATGTCCGGATATTCTATTTCCTGGGAAAGGGTCTTGAACATTTCCAGCACTCTGTAATGGTCCGATGGATACGGGTGTGAAAGCATGACAACTGTCTGGGTTGTGTTCCATATGTCGTGCTCAACATAGAACCTTTCATAGTCGGATTCCTGCATTCTGGCAAGGGTATCCGGTGAAGAGGCGTTCAGGATGCTTCGGCTTATGTTACCCGCAGTGTTATTTTCCTGCCCAGGTCTTCCGACAAGCAGAATACATTGCTTGCCGGAATAATTCCCTATATCCTCTGGCTGGAATACAGTGACATTGGTGTATTTTTCAAGGTTTTCAATAAGCTGCATTGTGTCGTCATCAGGGTCATATGCAACCCAGATCCTGTCCACATTAGGCGCAAAGGAGTAGGGGTCTTCGGAATCGTTCAATCCGTTCCCGTACGTATCACTGTCCAGAGGATTTGTGCCGTTGCTGAGTTCACTGAAGTCATCCAGTCCATCCCCATCGGTGTCATTGTTTGATGGGTCCATCCTGTTGTCAACTTCCTCTCCGTCAAAAACCCCGTCTTTATCGGTATCGTTGTTCACTGCACTGGTATTATAGAACAGTTCATAGCCGTCCAATAACCCGTCGCCGTCAGAATCCGGGTCCCAGGGATCTGCACTATTATTTTTCTCCTCTCCGTCAAACATCAAATCCCCATCAGAATCCGGGTTTTTCAGACTCGAGTTGAAGTCTGCCTCCTCGGAATCGTTCAGCCCGTCGCCGTCAGTGTCGTTATTTCTCGGGTTGGATAGGTAATTGAACTCATCAAGGTCAGAAAGGCCATCGTCGTCGCTATCCGCTTTTGCAGGGTCGCTGCCAAAAGTTAGCTCAGTCCCGTCATCAAGCCCGTCACTGTCCGTATCATAGTGGGTGATGTTCGTTCCCAGCATCAGCTCTACAAAATCATTAAGCCCATCATCGTCGGTATCTAAATCCCCGGGATTTGACAAACTATTGTATTCATCAAGATCTGCCAGTCCCTCGAAATCCGTATCATTTGCAAAGGGCTCGCTGCTGACATGAACTGTGAAAGTGCCGCTTAGATTTGTGAAGGTCACATTCCAGCCAGTGGTCTCGTTTATGTCTGTCAGCCCATCGCCGTCGGTATCGGTAAGATTGGAAATACCGGGCTTTTGAAGTTCTGTTATCTGGGAGAATTTCTGGATACGGTTTCCGGGCTCATTGCCGGCTCCACCATATCCAGCTCCTTCACTGACATAGACATATTCATTTGCATCAACCGCTATTCCTGATGGCAAAATGAACTCTCCATCCCCTGTTCCCTCACTGCCCCATCTGGTGATGAACCAGCCGGTGGAATCGAACTTCTGAATATGGTTGAGACCTGTGTTGGCAATGTATACAAATCCTTTTTTGTCCACCGTCATGCCTTCAGGCCATACAAAAAGCCTGTCAGGATAACCTTCACTTCCCCATTTCAAAATAAAAGTTCCATTGGAATCGAACTTATATATCCCGTGGTTGTTCGAATCTGCTCCATCTGTTACATAGACATTCCCATCTAGATCAACAGTCAGTGCAGTAATGCCATTCATAATAAGCTCATCATTTTCAAACCAGGATGTTGTGATGAGAGTTCCATTGGGATCGAACTTTTGAATACAGTCTATATATGAATTGTTAACCTTCAAAAATGAGGAAACATAAACAAAACCATCTGGATCAACAGCTAAGGATTTAGAATAGTTACAATACCATGATGTCACGAAGGTTCCGTTTGTTTCAAACTTTTGAATACGATGGAAATCTACCACCGAAGAAATCCAATAATGATCGCTTACATAGACATAACCATTATTTGCATCAACTTCTATATCATCTATATTTCTAAATTGTCCGTTTTCCGATCCAGTCTGTCCCCATTTTGCGATGAATGTTCCATTGGAATCGAACTTCTGGATGCGATGGTTATTAAAGTCGGCGACATATACGACCCCCTCCGAATCAACTGCAACTGCAATTGGTTCATTAAATTCTCCATCTCCAGAACCTAAACTACCCCATTTTGTTTCAAAATTTACATAAGTCATATATTTGGGTTTTGCCACGTCAATAATCCCATCACCATCAGTGTCTCTTGATCTGGGATTGAGTGAACTCCAGTATTCCATCTGGTCATCCACGCCATCTCCATCAGTATCCTGCACCAGAGGATCGGAGTGGACGGACATGTTGAACGTCTGGTTGCTGTAGTTGAAGGATATTGGCCACCCGTTTATTTCTTTGTAATCCGATAGGTTGTCCCCGTCTGTATCCCACTCTGTCAGGTTCGTACCGTAGATAAGTTCTATTTTATCATTCAATCCGTCCCCATCCCTGTCAGAATTTCCAGGGTCTGTTCCACTGTCCAGCTCAAATTTGTCGCTCAACCCATCCCCATCGCGGTCCCAGCTCCAGGGGTAAGGGTCTTCACTGTTGGAAATTCCGTCCCCATCTTTGTCCATGGGGGAAATTGGATACCAATTCGCAAAATCGTTGATACTTTCGGGAAGTATGTCGAAATATATTGTATCGAGGTCCGTTGCTGAGGTGCCTTCAGAACTCCTTCGATAAGTATGCCATGTAAACCATTCTAATTTTTTCTCAGTATAGATTATTTTATAATCTGCCAATAATCGGATGGGTATCGGGAAGTTGACCGCACCCACATTGGGTTTTATCCATGCTCCAGTATCGTATGTTGTGTTTTTATGGTCTGGAGAGGATTCAAAATATGATATTTTCCTGGTATAACGGCCCACAGGAGATGACCAGGCATTTGATGGCAGATACCACACCTTAATTGCATAGTGTGGAACTACATAGCTTTCCAGAACATCATTCCAGGTACCATGTGATGTTTTCGATACGGTCCCGTTTATCAGGCTGCTGAAGCTGATAGTGTCTCCCACATTAAGGCCGTTCTCTTTTTCATCATCAATGTCTAGCGAGGTGCTTATTATATCAAGTTCAACAGTGGTATCCTGGTATGTCTTATGGAAAAGGCTCACAAGCCAGCCGATAAAATCTGAAAAAGCATATCCGAATATGCTGGCTATAGCATCAGCTATCATTATTATAGCAGCAATCACCTCGCCTATGGGTCCTGCCAGTAAAAGAACTGTAAGGATTACAAGATAGATGGTCATTGCAGTAAGATAGACGGTTGCCTGAAAGGATGTACCATTGTCTAATAATGCTATGAAACCGACAATTGCAAACGCGGCTTCAAGTACAAGTGCTGCAAAAGTAACGACCTTACCTGCGACTTTCAGGGCTTTTATTGTTTTAGTGGCTGCCTGTGAAGCTGCTTTTACACTTGCTCCGAGCGTTGCTTTGATAGCACCCAACAGGGCTTTTCCGAATCCGACCAGCTTGATCGAGGTGAACAGATATACCCCAAAAATGCCGAGCTTTAATGTGGGCGTAAGATACCTGAACCCATATTCTTTAATTTGAGATTTCACATCCATTGCATTCTGGAAACTGGTATATGCCCCGTTTAGCCTGGTCACCACTGATTCACCTATATTCCATACAAGCGCCATGCCCATCATGGAATTAACTGTGTTTTCATCAAGCCCGCTTCCCTGTCCCCAATTTTCCACTTCAGGTAAAAAGGATTCCATGTCAACACTTTCGTTTGTGCTGGTGTCATACCAGCTCATCTTGATTGTTTTCATGGTAATGGCAGGAGCCGGGGAAGCCGTCAGGTCGAAATCAAATGCGTTTCCGTTGACGCACACGCCGCCGGAAACAAGGTCATCGATATCCTTACTGGTAAAGTTAAATTGATAAGCGGCAAGTAATGGCAGTACCCTGTTTTCAGGTAATGAACTGAGTGCCTGTTCTTTCATTCCGGATGTAGTGTTAAACACTGCCACATCCCGATGCGGGACCGATTCGATCTCGTAATTTACGGTCAAATTCGCATCCATAAGCTCGGCAGGCATATTGTATAACGTTGTCTGGTTGTCCCTGAGATATGAAAAAGCCATTAAAAAGCCTGCAAGCAATGTCTGGTTCACACTGTCGCCGTAGAACATACCAACGTCAGTACCGTAGTTCTCTTCAACCTCAAAGCCTGTGAGCATACATCCTTCGTTGTATTTGGCAAGAGTGACTGTTTCAGATTCTATCCCCCCGGCGGTCTCGTTATCGGTCTTTCCCTGCACCAGCCAGATAAGGCTCGCGTTAATTGAAATATCTAAAGGATCTGATGCCGGGAAGAACATCCTGCCCCCAAAAGCAACATTGTAGCCATAGTCCTCTACGACTGTCAGGGGAATGTACAGACTGTCAGAGGAAACAGCAATACCGTATTCCAGCAGGTCTGACTGCTCAGGGATCACGTTTGATTTTAATTCAAGCATGGGAATGAACTTGAGATCATCAGTTGAGTAATCCAGGTCCTTCATCTGGCCTTTATCATCGTATGGCCAGTCCCAATCCTGTAATGCTAACTTCAAATTGTCAGGATTCTGAGGCTTTATCTGGAATGTGAGATATGTCGGGTTTCCATTTGTTCTTATATCAAAAAGGAAGCTGTCATTAATACCGGAATGTGAGTATGGGGACAGGTCAATTGAATCGGTCACTCCATCGTCATCGTTGTCAAGGTCCCAGATATTTGAAAAACCATCACCATCAGCATCAAGGGAGTCGACATCTGTCACTTCAAAGTAATCCGACAGCCCGTCATGATTTGAATCCGGTTCAAGTGGATCCGACTCATAGAAAACTGATTCATTATAGTCGTCCAGCATGTCAAAATCAGAATCTGTGTTATTAAAATCAGTTCCAAGAACAGCCTCAACAGAATCGGGCAGTCCGTCACCATCCGTATCCGTTTTGTTCGCGGAAACGTCTATAAGTCCGACCACGTCCAGATCGGTGTTGGCCTGGTTCTGAGAACTAAGTTGAGACACCATTGCCAGAGCAGCAGCAGTACCTGTTGAAATGTAAGAAGGCTCTTGAAGTGATTCCTGGCTATTTGATGCGGCTGCCGGGTAGAACTGCGCAGCTAATAAGATAACAATGACCAACAGCTTATAAGTTCTACAACTTTGCACAGCTATAACACCAACCCTACTATATTTAATAAAATGTCAATGTATAAATGAGTTCTCATTTTTTTCAGAACTAAGTTATCTTCGAGATCAAAATGTTGCGGAGTTTTCAGTTTATTTGCTGCAAAAACCATCTCCTATCTTGCTATTTCTGCCCCAGGTCCAGTTACCAAAGAAACAGTAAATATCATGGCTACCTCGTTATACAGCCTGGGTCCCAGGATGGGGGCTGGAAGTTCATCTCCACAGTAATATCGTGATCCAGGCACTGGTGCTTGCCGGGTTTAAGGATGAACCTGGGATATCTATCGGGTGGTTACTTGAAAAGTTGAACGATAACAGGGTTCCTGTTTATATCCTGAATGTCCGTGAGCAAAATCCACTAAAACAAAGGTTAGAACACCTACATTATCATTATAATTTTACTGAAAAAGCTGCCCGCCTCACTTTGCTCCACGTTTCATGCAGTCCGAAAATTACTTCCCGCAATAATCTGATTTTTTTTTCCAATTTAAAGGCTTTAGATACCTTACTTTTTACATGTTTTTGCCCTGAAATTTAATTGTCGGACAGCCTGTGAAGGTCGGGGTATTCGTGACCTTCCTTGCTTCTTCCGGGTGGGGTGGTATGGGGGCTTAAGAGGTTCGGGCTGTAAGGACTCGTCACAGAATAACCTATGCATATTTCAGATTGGATATATTGATTTTCAAGATCAAGACCACCAATCGAAGTTATAATTGAATGATAAGTTGCATAGTTTATTTCGCTGCGGGTCCTAAGTTCCGGTTCACCCGGAATTCTCCTGCATTTCGGGATATCCCAACCCGTTTCTCCGTCCTGTCAGGAAAAGGAATGTTAGCAAACTTACTAAAAAAGTACGGTGGCGTGGAGAAAAATATTTATAGAAAGTGAAAGAACTGATGAATGTTAAAATATACCGGAAACTTGCCAAAAAAATGCAGTACTCCGTTGATAAATATTTAAAATAAGTTAATAATGTATAAGTGGGGGAATTTAATGAAGATACGTGTGGTTAGTTCCAAAGAAGAAATTTTTACGCTTAATCCTAATGAAAAAATAGCTCATCTGGCGTTCCGCCCTTCGAGCAGGGATATCTTTGCGCTGGTTGAGACCTGCCCGAAAATTGAGGTAATCCAGGTTCCTAAATCTTACCTTCAGACGGTTTCAATGTCAATCGAAATGTTCCTTGAAATGAATAGAATCCAGCTCATAGAAGGGGATGTGTGGGGGCACAGGAAAGACCTTAGCGAGTACTACAACATCCCATCTTCTGTGATTGAAAGTATCAGGGAATTAAAACTGGAAGGCACACCTGCAGAGGATATTGAATTAATGGTAGCAAGGAAAAGCAAAATTAACCCGGAAATGGTTGCCTATATTCTTACAAGGGATGCCACAGCCTGAGTCTGGCTACTTATAGTCAAGTCAACGGTTAAGTACACTAAAAAAAGGGTTGGAACAGATCCCATTGTAATAAATACCAGCCCTGTCTCAGATACCAGCCTGTACCCCACAATTCACACTATCAATACAAAAAACCTTCAATCCGGCAGTTGCACAACCGCCGCCAGTACATCCTCACTGCCGATCACCCTGGTAACGTGCCCTTTTCCTCCTATATCCTCAAGCTGCACTACGCTGCCTGGGCCAAAGCGATGCACTTTGCCATCGCTTACCTCTACTTCAATTTCGCCGGAAAGGAAGAAGAAAAACTGGTGATGGGGCGTCGGGTGCCAGTCCCCGAACCAGTCCGCCGGAAGCCGGCAGAAAGCTATCTGCGATGCCCGTTTGAAAGCCGAAAGGAAGAGTGGAGGAGCCGGAGGGACAAAATCGACTTCCGCAAGTTCGAGATCCCTGTCCTCAAAATGTGACGTGCCTTTAGAATCAGCATATACACGAGTATATTTCATCCAGAATATACCTCCCACTTTTATATATAAAAGGAAATGATATAATCCTTTCCGCCGAGAACGGTATGCTGGTGTTGTGTAGTTTCTAAAACAGGAGAAAAACAGTCATTTTCAGTAAGTTGAAATAAAACCTGATTCTTTTTGGAATTGAATCCATTTTCTTTGACTTCATTTTTCGAGAAAATCTGTCCGCTTCACTCCACTCTGCGAACGGGGAGAGTACAGGTACTCGAAAAGCTAAAGAAAAAACGAAACCCTGACCCTGATAAAAATGAATCAAAACAGGAAGTTGGATTGCTCCTGCTCACGAAGTGAGGCGGCTTTTTCCACACAAATGAAAAGAAAAATAGAAATGCCGGATTCACAGCACAATTAGCACAGCACAATTAGCACAGCACAATTAGCACAGCACAATTAGCACAGTACAACTGATCAAGCATAATTTTTTAACTGTGAAAAACTATACATATATATTAAAGAACTAATGTAGTGAAATTCTTAATGAGGTTTACAGATGAATACAAAATTTTACTCAAACATAAAGGTCATCGATTCTATTGAAAAAGACGGTTTCAAAGTCGAAATTCTTGAATGCAACCACCTTAAAGGCAGCAAAGATGCAGCCCTCGCAGAAGACCTGTTCTATATACGGAATGCAGGGATGTCCCTGAAAATGGTCAAGGTGACCCTTGAAGACAACGGGCTTATTACCGAATCAGGGTCTCTCTATTTCCACAAAGGGTGTATCGAATGCGTGTCAAATATAGGAGGAGTTGGCGGATTTGCAAAAAAGTTGATCAAAAGCAAGCTCACCAATGAGTCTACCTTCAAACCCATATACAAAGGGACAGGAGAAATTTTCCTCGAACCATCTTTTAGCCACTACATCATCATGAACCTGGAAAACGAGTCCATAGTCGTAGACAAGGGGATTTTTTACTGCTGTGAACAGGGAATGGAAATCGGAGTAGCCTCCCAGAAAAACCTATCATCAGGACTCCTGGGAGGAGAAGGCTGGTTCCAGACACAAATCAGCGGCACGGGTGCTGTGGTTCTCGAAATCCCCATCCCGATGGAAGAAGTGCTTAAATACGAGCTTGACAACGAAAGAATCCAGGTTGATGGGAATTTTGCTCTGCTCCGTTCGGGCGCAGTTGCCTTCAGTGTTCAGCGGTCAAGCAAACAGTTCTTCGGTTCTATGACAAGCGGAGAAGGCCTGCTCCATACCTTCGAAGGCACGGGACAGGTATGGATCGCTCCAACCCAGCCCGTCTACAACCGCCTGAAATACAATGGAATTCCCCAGATGGGAACCGCCGGAAAGAACATCGATAATTCGACGTGAAATCTAAAAATTTATTACAGGCAATTTGCTCAATTTTCGTTTTTTTCTTTCATTTCTTTTTTTACATTTTGGGTAATTATTCAGGTATCGGCGGATCTCCCTGAAGCGCCGCATGAAGTGAATCAA
>JAENYU010000035.1:930-33337 GCA_016841625.1 Methanobacteriota archaeon | reverse complement strand
TTTATTTAACTATCAAAATTAATATGAAAATAGTGGGAACTGTCAAAGTTAGGTTAAAACGCAAAATCGAAAAGCGAGGGTTGCCCAGCAGCCAGGTCAAAGGCGCTAGGTTGAGGGCCTGGTCTCGTGGGAGTCCGTGGGTTCGAATCCCACACATTTCATTTTTCCAAAGAGTAATGGATGTCCTGAAATTAAAATATGCAAAAGTTTGGTAAGTTTTTTTATCCTGTCCTGCAGCCTCTTCAGAGTGCCTCTGTAAGCAATGCCTGCTTCCCTACCTCTTCAGGAGATAATTGCAGTATCTTTCCCATTATCTCCCGCTTATTGAGGAAGACTTGAGCCTGCCAGATGTCTAAAGGCTGGTCATCAATGTTGTTAGCTTCCTTTCCTATGTAGATAACACCACCAGCAAAAGCTCATTAATCACAGGGTTGCAATATGAGATATTATGGATAGCCAGAACAGTACAGATTTTATGATACGTACGCAAAAACCTGGTGATGCTGGATATATAGCTTATAGACATTGTGTCCTTTACGAAAAAGAATATGGACTTGGCGGAACTTTTGAGCAGTACGTACTGGATAGCCTGGTAAAATATATTGAGCAGCGGTCTGAAGGAGAAATCTGGGTAGCAGAGTATAACGGCCAGATTGTTGGCTCCATAGGAGTTGTCAGTATGGACAAAAGTACAGCGCAGCTCAGGTGGTTTTTAATAGAGCCGGAATTTCGCGGAATAGGTTTTGGCCGCCAGCTAATTAGCAAAGCAGTCGACTACTGTAAGCAAAAAAAGTTCAGTCGAGTGTTCTTGTGGACATTTCAGGATTTGGAGGCTGCACGCCATTTATACAGTAGTTTTGGATTTATGCCTGTCGAACAGGTCGAAAACAATACATGGAAAAGAGGTTTGGTAGAAGAGCGATGGGATCTTTTAATTTATTGATTAGTCCAAGCAATCTCCTGGACAGGGGGCCATTATAGGTGGGGGTGCTACAGAGTCATTCCCAATTGTCTGTGCTGTCTCAAACTTGTAGTCATTGTATCATATGCCAGTATCGTGGTCTCTTAATTTCTGGAACATATGGTGGGAAGTTATGTGAAACTTGTTAGGTAGATTTAGCTTACTATATTGCATCATTCTTTTTGCTGCTCATAAGCAAAAATATCTTCTATTCTACAGTCAAAAAAGCTGGCAAGACTGAAAGCCAGTTCCAGACTTGGATCATATTTTCCTCTTTCGATAGCATTGATGGTCTGTCGGGTGACCCCTACCTTTTTTGACAATTCTTCCTGGGTCATATCGTTTTTAGCACGCCAGACCTTGATATTATTCTTCATAAGCATTCCTCTTTTCACATCTTAGTTCTGTACCAGTAAAAGAATCCCATATAGGAAAATCCTGTGATAGCAAAAAGTGCTGCTACTACCGGCTGTGCTGGCAACTGGATGTTCAAAATGCCGAGAGTTGCAAACAGAAATCCCTGAAGTATAAACATTATCTGAAAGGTTCTGAAACTGGCTTTTTCTGCAATTCGATAATCCCTTTCGTCTTCCTTTACTTCTCCACTTTTTCTTATTTTGTATTCCCACAGTGCTATCAGAATAAGTGCAAGCCCGGCACCTATTAACCCCAGCATGGCACCATATACGTTTGAAACCCAGGCAGGTTCATAGACCGATATATAAATCCCAGTCGTAACCAAAAAGATTCCAAATATGATCGAAACAATTTCTTGAGCTTTCGTATCTATCACCATGTAAAACATACATTACATATTGTATATAAAACTATTCTTTTAGGCAAGATATATTTACATTTCCCGGGTTTTAAAAATATGGGCTTATTTATCCTTTATTGAAATCTATGTGCTTTACGTTCTGACTTGACAAAGTTGGATCATTTTTCCAAAGGGCTCACAGGGATCTCATATAAAATAAATGGTTTTTATAATAATACTTCTCGATATATTTGGAAAACTATTTATTAAGTAACTATCTCTTAAAATAAAAAAAGGAGGTAGAATCGCCATGTTTGAGTTAAAAATTGTTACCTATTTTGCAGCCGCCCATCAGCTTAAGATGGTGGCCAAAAAGTGTGAGAACTTACACGGGCACAACTGGAAGGTTGAAATTTGTGTGGCCGGGGAAGCCCTCAATGATGCCGGAATACTGGTGGACTTTGGAGAATTAAAGCAGCATGTCTCTGAAATCATGACGACACTTGATCACAAGTTTTTGAATGAACTCGATTACTTTGATGACCACACTCCCCCTTCTTCGGAAAATATTGCCCGGTATGTCGCAAACTCCCTTCAAACCATACTCAGCGACACTGAAGCCAATGTTACCCGTGTCACAGCCTGGGAATCAGAGAATGCCTGTGCAACATATTTAATGACTTAAATCCTTCTTCCCCCATTTAATTACTGTAATTCTCTTATCCCATTTTCTTCTTTTTTCAATTACTAGCTGCCTTTTTTGCACTCTTAACGTATTTTCTTCATCAGGCATGTTTTTTTCATGAGACGGTTCTTTTTTGCATCAAAAGCAGGAACATCAATAATACGGTCCCGACAATCATGGCTCCTTTCAGGACCGGTAAAACAGGGTAACCCAGCACCAGATAGCGGGCAAAAATGAAAAGCGAGGTTATTGTGTAGAAAGTTCCCCATCTAAGCAGGTCGGTATAGTCTCTTTTTTCTCTTGAAAAAACAACTTCTGAAAGGGAGCCCCCGATGAGGATAAGCACCAGAGGCCAGAAGATCTGGTCCAGCCCGTACTTTACGGATGCATAAAGATAAACAATGTATGCGAAGACTGCAATAGCCAGAATGATCCGGGACTTTTGCCCCGAAGCTGAGCACCTGGCTTTTCCTTTGTCGTGTGACCCTGATTGAAAAATGTAGTCAATTATTGAGGAGATCGAAGAGTCGATCAGGCTCTCTTTTTTCCTGTACCTTACCATGAGTGAGAAGTGGACTGCTGTTGGAAGAAAGGCCAGAAGAAAAGTTGCAATTCCTCCGATTGCAATATATCCTTTCAAATTCAGGGCTCCAATGGCTAAAAATGAAACAAAGTACACTGGAATCGAACGCCATAATTCTTCTTGCACAATCGGGTCTGTTTTCATATTTTTGCTTCCATACACTTCTTCATCAGGTTTTTACTTTTTTTCCTTAGATTGGGCGCTTTACTATTTGATATTTATTATACTGTACTGGGATTTTAGCTTACATCCTGTCAAAGTGTTTCACTCAATGGGTGGCCCAACGGTGAAGAATATGAAATGTCGGAGTGCATTTTCTTCATGCTTCATTTAAATCATAAAAATGATTCCTTTTTATATTAATCAGTTTATATATATTCTGCATTTATAGCAGGCAAATAAATTAGAAAAAAGGTAGCTGAATAATTGGGGAGTTTACAAATGTCATTCAATGATAAGATGTCTACACGTTCGGAACGTCGGGAAAAAGGCAAAGTCCTGCGTGAGCAGGTGCCCCGCAGCAGCCACGGGACCTGGGTACCTTCTCCTGATCGTCCTGACCCGGTCAGCCTGCTTCAGGAGCAGGATAAGGGTCGTCTGGAGCACCTCTTGCCCATCAAGTACGGGCGCATGCTGGAATCAGCCTTCACCTTCATGCGCGGCTCGGCGGTTGTGATGACAGCTGACCTGGCTTCAACACCGGTGACAGGGCTGGAGGTGGAGCTTTGCGGGGATGCCCATCTATTAAACTTCGGGGTCTTTGCAACGCCTGAGAGGCAGCTTGTTTTCGATGTGAATGATTTCGACGAGGCATATCCGGGTCCCTGGGAGTGGGACCTCAAGCGCCTGGCTGCAAGTGCGGTGGTCGCCGGGCGGGATAATGGGTTTAGCGACAAGGTGAACCGGAAACTTGCGGAGGACGTTACCGTATTCTATCGGGACGCCATGGTACGCCTCGCCCGAGCATCAGCCCTGGACGTGTGGTATTTCCACGTGGAGGTGGACAGGGTCCTCGAAGCCTTTGAGCGCTCCTCCGGAAAAGCGGGAAAGAGTGCCCGGAAGATGGTTAAGAAGGCTCGTGGGCATACGCACGAGCAGACTCTGGAAAAGCTCACCGAGGTAGTTGACGGGCGGCGGCGGATCCTCAACGACCCTCCGCTCCTGGTGCGGTTGAGGGACCTGCTGACCGAAGAACAGAAAGCCCAGATGACCGAGAAGGATGTGGAAAATATGTGGAATGACTATCTTGCCAGTCTTCCCGTAGAGCGGCGCCTGCTCCTGTCGCGCTTCCGGCTCCTTGAAGGAGCCTTGCGGGTGGGCGGCGTCGGCAGTGTCGGGACGCGCTGTTTAATCGTCCTGCTTGAAGGGGGCGCGGAAGAGGATGCGCTGATCCTGCAGCTTAAAGAGGCCGGGCCGTCGGTCCTGGAGCCTTACCTCCCAAAGAGAGACTATAGCAGTTATGCAGAACGTGTGGTGGTTGGACAGCGGCTGATGCAGGCCTCAAGTGATATCTTCCTGGGCTGGCACGAGAGTCCGTTGACCGGCGTCCAGTACTACTGGCGCCAGTTGAAAGACATGAAGGGCTCTATAGACGTGGCTACCCTGGACGAAGCCGGCCTGGAGACCTATCTAAAGGTGTGCAGTGTCTGCCTTGCCCGGGCTCATGCCAGGACGGGGGATGCATCCGCTATATCAGGATACATCGGCAAGGGTAACTCCCTTGTAAAGGCCATCGCTAACTTCGCCGTGACCTACGCCGACCAGAATGAACTCGATTACAAGGCACTGGTGGAGGCTGTAGAGTCCGGTAAAATTACAGCAGAAAAGGGTATCTGAGGGGTGGTTTTGTCCTGCCCGCCGGGGGCATGACAATCAGGGTGACCGGTCAGGCGGGGGGTGCACGGGCGATAACCTGCCTGCCCACCCCCGTCACCGCTAGGGCTCAGCAGTTCGCCGCCGCCTGCGATGTTTTAATTCTAAATTTAAGGGTATCAGGGAAAGTTTCAGTCATCCGCCAAACATCTTATTATAAAATCTGAACTTATCCCCCCGGTAATTTTCCGGACAACTTTCTTGCCCTTTTTTCTAATCACTTCACTGTGCTTTCTTATATTCTTTTACTAGTTCAACGTACTCTGCTGCATTTTTCCCTATGCCTTCAATCTCCGCTTCGTTCGTTTCCCTTTTTACCGCAGCCGGAACCCCGATAATAAGGCTGTTTTCCGGGTATTTCTTCCCCTGAGACACAAGCGCATTCGCCCCCACGATGGAATTTTTCCCGATTTCAGCCCTATTCAAAACTGTTGAATTCATCCCGATAAGCACATTATCTTCTATTTTGCACCCGTGAAGCACCGCTCCGTGCCCGACTGTCACGTTGTCCCCTATCTCAACCCCATCATGAGTGTCTACATGAATAACCGCATTATCCTGAATACTTGTGCGCTTTCCGATCTTTATCCGGTTTTCATCCCCGCGGATCACCGCATTAAACCAGACGCTTGAAAAATCTCCTATCTCAACGTTTCCTATTATGTCCGCAGAATCCGCAACAAAAGCCGTTTCAGATGTTTTTGGGATTTTGCCTTTAAACTCCATAATCGTCATGTTTTCTCTCCGCGCGTCAAATCTCCTGTAAGTTTATTTTCATATGATCCGTTCATTCCATGCGGTGCTTGAAGGGGCACTGCAATTATCTGGATAATTAGACGCAGGGTAATTAGATACCTGTTACCCAGCACCCAATTCCGGTGGGAATATTTTGTTGAGGTGTGTCTGTGAAATGAATTTCTCAACATCCCCACATTAAAAAATTTTATAAAATGAAAAGGAATATTTTTATTTCTTAAAATACTTTATACAGATCATGGATCTAAAAAATACTGGCGTGGGTAACATAGACTTTGATGCTTTGAACAATGTTCTCCTTGAACTTAACTCCCCTATTGCCGAGGTTTTAAAATCTCTCAATTTCAAGCGAGAAATAAGCAGAGAAGCCTGTTTTGATATGCACAGCAAGGCGCTTTTTCTTTTATTGAAAGGTCGCGAGTACCTCAAATCGGAAGATCCTGAAAATTTTGAACAACTGAAGGAAAATCTACTGGATTTCGAGCTGGATGAGGATGTCAGTCCAAGCCTTGTTAAAGACCTGGTTTTATACATTATTTACCTGAGAGATGTCTTTTGCAGGGGATACCGTCTTCACGAGAGTGTATGAAAAAATGGGAAAATTGAAAAATATATTTTTTAAGTTGCTGCTTCGTCTACCCTGATCCGTTCGTAAATTAATATAAAATGTTTCCATAGCTCACCGGGACATCGGCCATCATAATATTACCTATTTTAGCACACGCGCGGAATCGGGTCTCCTGCAGGCACATCCACGTAGCGCATGCCGCCAAAGCGGTTCCTGAGGACTACTTCTCCTTTGTTTTCGGAGGTGACTGTCCCTATGACAGCCGCATCTTTCCCGTAGGGGTGTTTCTTCAGGATTTCCAGCACTTTTTCTTCGAAGCCGGCTTTTATCCCTATTACGGCTTTTCCTTCATTTGCGACTTCCAGGGGGTCGAGGCCCAGCATCTCGCAGGCTGCGGAGACCGCGGGCTTGAAGGGGATGTCTTCTTCTTCCAGGAGGATTCCGGCCCCACTCTTTTGCGCCATCTCATTGAGGGCGTTTGCAAGCCCTCCGCGGGTAGGGTCTTTCATGGCGGTGATGACCGCTGCTCCTTCGGGGGTTTTGAGCTCAAGGAGGGGCTTTATGAGCTTCCAGAGGGGTGCGGAGTCCGAGACCAGGTCGGTATCGAAGTCAAAACCTTCCCTGTGGGCCATGAGGGAGATCCCGTGGTCGCCTATGCTGCCTGTGACCAGGATTTTGTCTCCCGGGGAGAGCCCGGAGTCCCTTACGGGTTTTTCGGCTACGGTTATCCCGAGCCCTGTGGTGTTCAGGATGATCGAATCAAGAGCAGTCTTTTCCACGGTCTTGGTGTCGCCCGTGATGATCGGGACGTCAGCTTCGGCTGCCGTGTCTCCCATGGTCTTGATGATTGTTTCGAAGTCGTCCATGGGAAAACCTTCGGGGACGATGACCGCACAGGTCAGGGCAAGGGGTTTTGCCCCCATCATAGTCAGGTCGTTTACGGTGCCTGCAACGGCCAGCCTGCCTATGTTCGTGTCAGGGAAAAAGGCAGGGGTTATCACATGGCTGTCCGTGGTCAGGACCAGTTCGGAATTCGAATCAAAATTTTCAAGTTTGATTGTAGAGCCGTCGTCCAGGCTCTCGAGCCCTACCGAGCCTGCGCTCTTGTTATTGAAGTTTTTCAGGATGATCTCGCCGATCAGGGCCTGCATCACTTCTCCGCCTGCCCCGTGTTCCAGGGTAATCGTAGTGGACTTCATACTGGCCTCTTCCTCAACCTTCTTCAACCTTTTTTCAGCTCTTTTTACCTCTTTCCTTTCCTTCCCTTGCCGGCTCTTCTTTTATCTGCTTTCGAGCCCTGCCTCGATGGCGCCTACCCACACGTCAAGGCTTTCCCTGGAATGCTTCGAGGTCAGAAGAATGGGCACTTCGGGGTTCAGGGCCTGGATGTCGGATACCATCTTTTCCGGGTCGACATCCACGGCTGCAGCAAGGTCCACCTTGTTTATGACTGCAAGTTCTGCGGTCTTGAAGATCATGGGGTGCTTCAGGATGATGTCGTCTCCCTCGGTCACGCTTACGGCGACTATCCTCAGGTGTTCCCCGAGCTTGAAGTCCACGGGGCAGATCAGGTTGCCCACGTTTTCGATGATAAGGAGGTCGGTGTTTTTGAGGTTGATTTCTTTCAGGGCTTTTTCTACAAGTTTTGCGTCAAGGTGGCATTCCTTCCCGGTATTTGCAGGGACAGTAGGCACATCGAGTTTCCTGAAACGGGAGGCGTCCATCTCTGCGATCACATCCCCTGCGATCACCGCGATCCTGTATTTGTCTTTCAGGGCTTTGATAGCTTCCTCTATCAGGGTGGTCTTCCCGGAACCGATAGCTCCCATGATGTTCACCGCAAGGACGCCGTGCCTGTCAAGGTTTTTCCGGTTTTTGTCGGCAATCTTGTCGTTTGCCTTGAAGACATCGTGTCCCACATTTATTACGTGCATTAGCATGAAAAATCACTTCTGGAAATTGTTTTTTGATAATTTCTTTGAATAATCCGGCATTCAGCTTTAGCTTTCATCTTCAGTTTCTATATCTATCGTCTTAATGATGAGTTCCTGTCCTCCCGTGATCCGGGCAGCCTTCCCACAGGTGGGACAGTTAAGGGCTGCGACGTATTCCAGAAGTTCGCTCTGGTGAAGTTCGGCTTCTGCTCCACTTTCGTTTCTGTTTCTGGCCCCGCTTTCGTTTCCGTTTTCACTCCTGTCTTCACCTATATCTTCTCCCGACTGGTCGGTCGGGTGTCCGGGGGGTTCGGCCCTACCCTGGTACCCGCATTCGCATTCCACGGATGGGGAAAGCATTTCGACGATAAACTCCGCACCTTCGGCAATGCTGCCTTCTGCCAGGACCTCAAAACAGAACTTGAGTTGTTCAGGGTTCGTGTGGGTCAGCCTTCCCATCACAAGGGTCAGGGATTTGACTTCGGATGCCCTGTGAGCTTTGGCGGTAGCGATCACCTGCTCGAAAATCTCGCAGGCGATGGAGTACTCATGCATGCCCGCTGCCTCCTGCCCTGGCATACTTGAACCAGTTGTAGCACATGCCTTCCTGGCTGACCATGCAGGGACCTGCAGGGGTCTTTGGGGTGCAGCCTTTTCCAAAGCTCGGGCACCGGGAAGGGTTTGCCTTTCCGGTAAGGATGGCAGCGCAGATACAGCGCTTCTTATCCCTGCCTTTTGCTTTCTTCCTGATTTCTTCGAGGGCTTTCGCGTAGAAATCTTCATGTCTCTTTGCTGCGTCCTGCTCTTCGAACTCCTTTTTCAGGACAAGTCCGGAACGTTCTATATTCCCGATGCCCCTCCATTCGGAATCCGCGGTCTCGAAGACCTCTTCCATCATTTTCAGAGCAATCAGGTTCCCTTCAGGCTTCACAACCCTCGGGTACCCGTTATCAACCCTTGCGGCGCCTTCTCCAAGCTGCGTCAGGAGGAGGGATATCCCCAGGAGGACATCGTACGCTTCAAACCCGCTCACAACTACCGGGAAACCCTGGTAGGCAAGGGGTTCGAAAGGCTTTGTCCCGATGATGGTTGCCACATGCCCGGGGGCAATAAAAGCGTCCACTTCGGTGTCCTTCGCAAGCAGTCCTATTGCTGGAGGGGTCCGCTTCTGGGAAACGAGGAGGCTGAAATTTTCAGGTACGCCCCGAAGGAGGGTTGCCGCATTGGCAGGGACTGTGGTCTCGAAGCCTATTCCGAAGAAGACCACTTCTTGCTCGGGCTTTTTTTCTGCAAGGGCAACGGCATCGTCGATGCTGTAGACCATCTTCACGTCCGCACCTTCGGCTTTTGCGTCCAGCAGGCTGCCCGTGGACCCCGGGACCCGCATCATGTCCCCGAAGGTGACCACGCTTGCCCTGCTCTTTGCAAGGGCTATTGCAATGTCAATGTCTGCTTCGGGGGTGACGCAGACAGGGCAGCCCGGGCCGCTGATTACTTCTATTTCTTCCGGAAGCACGCTTCGGAGCCCGTATTTTGCTATTGTCCGCTCATGGGTCCCGCAGACGTGCATGATGCGAAGCTTCCTGGCCGAGGCCCCGATCCTTTCCAGGAGCTTCTTTTCAAGTTCGGGAATCCCCTGTTTCGAAGGGATTTTTTCGGGAGCCATTTCAATCAGTGTCCCTGTTTCCGGGGAAGGCTTCAAAAGAGTCGTTTTCTCCGTCATCCAGCCCTGCCATCAGTTTCAGGAGGCGCATGGTTTCTTCCCCTTCTTCTTCCGAGATTTCCGATATAGCATAGCCCACATGGACCAGCACGTATTTCCCGAGCAGGGCTTCACTTGCCCCTCCCAGCAGGTCCATGTTCACGTCTCTGCGGACCCCCCCCATATCAACGGTGGCGGTGTTTTCATTGACGATCGCCTTAACTCTTCCAGGAATAGCTATACACATGTTACCTCTGCTGTTTTTCTTTCAAAGTTTGTAATGTTTAAAAGCCAAATTTCAGGTGAGAAGTATTTTTGAGGTGTATTTTTGAGGAGTATTTTTGAGGAGTATTTTTGAGAAGCATTTTTGAGGAGTATTCATGGGTGAAACAGTCTGTGTGAATCTCTTCCGGAACTTGGAATTTGCCGGATGCCTGTATATTTAGTGAGTACAGGTTCTTTTTTCAGTAAGTGCCGATAAGTATCTCCGGACTGAAATTTTCCCTGTTTCTCCCTATATTATGTATTCTCTGTACTTTATATCCGTTTATCTCTCAAAATGTAGCTGTTTCTCTGCAGTTTACTGTTTGCCGGGAGGCGGAATGGCATGTTGCAAAGCCGTCTTCAAGCCTTTCACACTGTTTTTTTAAAACAAATATTTATCCAAAATTATTTTTGCATCTATATAGTTCTCTTTTATAACCTTTTTGTTTTCTCTTTTTGATTAAATATTTTTTAATTGTTTTATCTCTGTCCTGCTTCATTCCAAAAGTATTTAAATAAATTTATCTGTCATGTAATTATATTTCCGATTACTATATAAATTTATGAAATTGCTCTAAATTCGAGCCAGCTTAATTCCGGCTTTATTCTTTTTCGAATGACTGCTTCCGATAAATTCTACAAAAAACGTTTTCGTGATCTCTATGAACAAAAACACTTCTAATGTACATGAAAAAACGGAAAAATCCGATTTTTTAACGATGGACCGGCGAACGTTCTTGAAAACAGCAGGCCTGCTTGGGGCATCTGTGTTTTTAGGTACTTACAAGACAGAGCTTGTCAGTGCCCTTGCCTTATCAGAGACAAAAATTCTCTGGCTGCACGGGGCCGAATGCACGGGCTGTACCGAGTCCCTCTTAAACGGAGGCGACCCTGATGTGCTCGTGGCTCTCCAGGCGCTTAACGCAAAGCTTGCCTATCATGAGACCCTCCTCGCGGGGCAGGGCATCTTTGTGGACGGGAAGCCTGCAAACACGTCCGAACTCAATTCTGAGATTCTTGTTGACGAACTTATCGCAGAAGGGAACTACATCCTGGTCGTTGAGGGAGCAATCCCGAACGGGCCGGAGGGTTCCGGGCGCTTCTTCATGGTCGGGAACCGGACTTTCAAGGAACTCTTTGCAAAAGCTGCCGGGAATGCAACCGCAATCCTTGCAGTCGGGACCTGTGCGGCTTATGGCGGCATCAATTCCGCAAGCAGTGCGATTGCGGAGCTTACGGATTACAGGGGAGTGGCTTTTACAAAGAATAACAGTTATGGGGGCATGCTCCAGGAACTTGGCATAAACAAGCCAGTTATCAACATTCCCGGCTGTCCTTCACATCCGGATTGGATGTTATTGACGCTCAGCGCAGTTGTCCTCGGAAAAATCAGAATCCCGGGGGATCTCCCCTCTGTCTTGGACAGTTACGGGAGGCCGAAAGCCTATTTCGATGAAGATGTCCATGACGAATGTCCTCGCCACGATTACTATGAGGATGAGGAATTCGATACCGAAATTGGTGGGCACAAGTGCCTTTTCAAACTCGGGTGCAAAGGTAAACATGCAAATGCGGATTGTTCGATCCGCAAATGGAACGGTGGGACCAGTATGTGTATCCAGGCAGGCTCTCCGTGCATAGCATGTGTGGAACCCGGATTCCCTGACTCTGCAAGGCCTTTTTACATGCAGGGCGGGGGAAGTTCCGATGGCGGAGAATCCGATGGCGGAGAATCCGATGGTGAAAAATCCGATCGCAGAAGAGGTGATGATGGGGATTCCAGTGATGTAGACTCTTATGACGATGGTTCCCGTAGGGACTCTTACTACAGAAGAGGAGATGATTAAAAATGGTAAACGTAACAGTCGATCCCTTAACAAGGATTGAAGGTCACCTCCGCCTGTCCACCGAAATCAATGGGGAAGGCGTAATCACCGATGCCCGGAGTTCATGTTTGCTTTTCCGGGGCTTTGAGCGTATCCTCCAGAACCAGGACCCCAGGGACGCAGCCCTCCTGACCCAGAGGATCTGCGGGGTCTGTCCGACTTCCCACTCCCTGGCAGCCGCAAATGCCCTTGACCAGCTCTTCGGGGTGGCCGAAAGTGTACCCAAAGATGCCCTTGTAGCAAGGAACATCAACCAGGCCCTGAACACCATTGCAAGCCATGCAACCCACATCTATGTGCTCTGGGGACCTGACCTCGCAAATCCTGCATACCGCGATGTCCTTGCCCCTCTCGGGGAAACCGGAACCTCTGTCTGGAAGGAACTGGTGGGCAGGTTTGCCCCTATAAGCTACAGTATTGGTGGAACTCCTGTCCCTGCAGGTAGTTCCTACCTCGCAGCCATTCCCGAAAAGAAGCGCCTGCATGAAGCCATTGCAGTCATCGGCGGGAAGATGCCCCACCAAGTCACATCCTATCCGGGTGGATGCACATATCGGCCGAACTCCGCGGATATTGGCAAACTT
Organism: Methanobacteriota archaeon; assembly: GCA_016841625.1. Taxonomy (GTDB): domain Archaea; phylum Halobacteriota; class Methanosarcinia; order Methanosarcinales; family Methanosarcinaceae; genus MTP4. The sequence goes on along the minus strand of JAENYU010000035.1, from coordinate 20,785 downwards.
TCCTCTTATTACTTCCAGGTTATGGACTTTGTCTCCAAATACACCTTAAGGGTCCCCTTTGATACCTGGATTGAAAACACGTACAGGGCAAGTTCTCCACAGAAAGCCGTAAACTTCCTGCTCGAGCACCTCCAGGGGCTCGTAGACAACAGCACATCCGGTTCCAACAGCAACAACTTCGCCAGGGAAGCTGGCTGGGGTGACATGGAATTCTACGCAGCCTTCGGCTCGGAACTCATAGGGGAAAAGCTTCTCGGGCTTCCTGCCAGCCTTAAGCACGATAGACATGGCGGATACGGCGACCCCTCAAAGATCAACTTCCTGGCCTACGGGGCTTTCTACAGGCCTGAAAACGGGGACGGGTATGATCCTAACAGCCCTGCAGGCGACCGTTTCCAGACCTCCGGGGTCGTAACAGGCAATCTCGAATACAAAAACTTCGATGCCAGCAAAATCACTGAAAGCATTGCCCATTCCTTCTATGAAGGCTCGGAAGAGCTCCACCCCTCGGAAGGCGAAACTAACCCGATTGGTGATCCGGCAGAAATCCGCTATGACAGGGGACCTGACAGCCGTTATACCTGGGCAAAGGCCCCGAGGTATGACGGGATACCCTGTGAAGTTGGACCTCTCTCCCGCCTGTTTGCTATGAAAGAGCCCCTGGTGACAGGACTTGCTCGGACCTTCAAGGAGAACGGTTACTCCCCTGCCAACACCTACACCAGGATGATTGCTCGCATCCAGGAAACCGCAATTATTGCAAACGAACTCTTGAAGTGGGTAACTGAGGACTACGACCCGAACGGGAAGATTGCGGTGCATACCGACCTTTCCATGGCAAAAGACTCCCAGGGTATGGGGCTCTGGGAAGCTCCGAGAGGGGCTCTCGGGCACTGGGTCTCCACAGACAGTAACTCTAAAGTTGTAAGCTACCAGCCCGTGGTCCCGAGTACCTGGAACTTCTCCCCGAGAGACAGCGCAGGAACTCCCGGTCCTGCGGAACAGGCTTTGATCGGAATAAAGATTAACGCTGTGGAAAACTCTCTAGGTGTCGATTACTCCAACCCGGTCAACATCCTGCACGTCGGAAGGTCGTACGATCCCTGTATTGCATGTGCTGTCCATACCATTGACCTTACAGGGAAAAATGCTCCGGGCATTTTAAGAATAGTATGAAGGAGAATTTGAAGGGTGTGTAAGAGGAATTTGAAGAGCGTATGTTAGAAATATAAGTAACTTTTTCCTCATTTGCTCGAAAACTTATTCCTCTTTATTTATTTTTTTTCGCCTTAATTTTTCCGGGGATTTTTCCCTGATTTTTTTGTGCGAAATCAGAATTGAATCCTTTTAATGGCCATAATACGTGCCTGATTTTATTTGTGTATTTTTTAATACTTATATCTAATTTTTTAATACCATATGTTTAATTATTGATATTTTATTCGTCATTTTAGCTCTATTTTTGTCATGTGTTCCAGTGTAAATCTATCATGATTATTTAAACTGTTTAGATTATCCCTTACAGGTCATTTATGGTTTCCTATGTATGATGATGCCCATTGATGCTCATTATTAAATCCAACATTCTCTTATAATTTCTAAAGAATACTTACAACTTTCATCTTGTTTAGTAATATATTTATTTTGTCCATGTAAAAAACTTTAAATATGATTTACTCATTCAAAATATTATCTGTATATTTATATGAAGGCTTATATAATTATGGTGGAAATTTAAGAACCATTTTCCTTTCGGACATATATTTTGGGTATAAAAAACAAGATGTGGTAGAATATGGACATTGGAAAAATGAATTTGGTTCATACACTGGATAGTATGGACTTTTTAAAAATGGATCGGCGTACCTTTTTAAAAGCCGTAGGCGCACTCGGTGCAACGGCATTTCTCGGTACCTATAAAACGGAGATTGTAAGTGCTCTCGAATTTGCAGAAACAAAGCTTATCTGGCTGCATGGCGCCGAATGCACGGGCTGTTCCGAGTCCATCTTAAACGGTGGCAACCCGGACCTCGTCCAGGCGATTACCAAGCTTAACGTTAATCTTGCTTACCACGAGACTCTCCTTGCCCAGCAGGGACTGTTCGTAGATGGAAAGCCTGCAAACAGCTCCGAGCTGAACTCCGAAATCCTTGTTGACGAACTGATCGAAGAAGGCAACTACATCCTGATCGTTGAAGGCGCAATCGCAAACGGGCCCAACGGTTCCGGCCGCTACTGCGTGATCGGGAACAGGACCTTCAAGGACCTCTTTTCCAAAGCGGCAAAGAACGCTAACGCTATTCTTGCAGTGGGCACCTGTGCAGCATACGGAGGAATCAACTCCGCAGACAGCGCCGTTGCCGAGCTTACCGATTACAGGGGAGTGGCTTTCACAAAAGAAGACAGCTCCAAAGGCATGGTCCAGGAACTTGGCATCCGCAAGCCTGTAATCAATATCCCTGGCTGTCCCGCACACCCTGACTGGATCCTCCTGACCCTCGGGGCGGTAATCCTCGGAAAGCTCAGGATTCCCGAAGATCTCGATGCAGCTCTGGACGGGTACGGAAGACCCAGGCTTTTCTTCCCTGAAGACCACACGGTGCATGAAAACTGTCCCCGGCGCGGCTACTACGACCGTGGAGAATTCGACACGGAAATCGGAGGGGAAAAGTGCCTCTGGAAGTTAGGCTGCAAAGCTCCTTACACCCACTCGGACTGTGCCCTGCGCCGCTGGAACGGTTCCGTAAACATGTGCACCCAGGCAGGATCCCCCTGCATCGCCTGTGTGGAGCCCGGGTTCCCGGATTCTGCAAGGCCCCTGTTTGTTGAAGCTGAGGACAAGGGCGTGTTCCTCGGGGCAAACATCGACACCGTTTCTAAAGCCGCCGTCGGTGCATCCGTGCTTGCTGCAGGTGTACATGCAGTGCGCAGAATGAAAGGAGATGATTAAAAATGGTAAACGTAACAGTCGATCCCTTAACAAGGATTGAAGGTCACCTCCGCCTGTCCACGGAAGTCAACGGCGACGGTGTAATCACCGATGCCCGGAGTTCCTGCCTTATGTTCAGGGGCTTTGAACGCATGCTCCAGAACCAGGACCCCAGGGATGCAGCACTTCTGACTCAGAGGATCTGTGGAGTCTGTCCTACTTCCCACTCTCTTGCTTCCGCAAATGCCCTTGACCAGCTCTTCGGGGTGGCCGAAAGCGTGCCCAAGGATGCCCTTGTGGCAAGGAACATCAACCAGGCGTTAAACACTATTGCAAGCCATGCAACCCACATTTATGTCCTCTGGGGGCCCGACCTTGCAAACCCCGCCTACCGTGATGTCCTGACTCCTCTCGGAGAAACCGGAAGCGCTGTCTGGAAGGAACTTGTGGGCAGGTTTGCCCCGATCAGCTACAGGATCGACGGGAATGCCATCCCGCCAGGTAGTTCCTACCTTGCAGCAATCCCTGAAAAGAAGCGCTTGCAGGAAGCCATCGCAGTCATCGGCGGGAAAATGCCCCATCAGGTCACATCCTATCCGGGGGGGTACACCTACAAGCCAAACATCGCCGACATCGGCAAACTTTCATCTTATTACCTTCAGGTCATGGACTTTGTCTCCAAATATACCTTAAGAGTCCCCTTCGAGGCCTGGATTGAAAACACCTATAAGGCAAGCTCCCCCCAGAAAGCCGTGAACTTCGTACTCGAGCACCTCAAGGGGCTCGTGGACAGCACCGCTTCTTCCAACAACTTTAGCAGGGAAGCCGGCTGGGGTGATGCGGAATTCTATGCCGCCTTCGGTTCCGAACTTGTGGGAGAAACCCTCCTCGGGCTTCCGGCCAGCCTGAAACATGACAGGCACGGCGGATACAGCGACCCTTCGATGATCAACTTCCTGTCTTACGGGGTTTTCTACAAACCTGAAAACGGGGACGGGTATGACCCGAACAGCCCGGCAAGAGCCCGTTTCCAGACCTCCGGGATCGTAACTGGCAAGCTTGAGTACAAAAACTTCGATGCCAGCAAGATCACCGAAAGCGTTTCGCACTCTTTCTATGAAGATTCCGGGGAACTTCACCCCTCGAAGGGTGAGACAAACCCGATCTCAGACCCGGACGAGATCCGCTTTGACGGCGACTCCGAGGGCAGGTACACCTGGGGTAAGGCCCCGAGATATGAAGGCATACCCTGCGAAGTCGGTCCTCTCTCCCGCCTGCTCGCTATGAAAGAGCCTCTGGTGACCGGCCTGGCTCAGGCCTTCAAGGATAACGGATACTCTCCGGCTAACACCTACACCAGGATGGTGGCCCGCATCCAGGAAACTACCATTATCGCAAATGAGCTTCTTAAGTGGGTAACTGTTGACTATGACCCGAACGGCAAGATTTCCGTACACACCGACCTTTCCATGGCAAAGGACTCCGAAGGTATGGGGCTCTGGGAAGCTCCGAGAGGGGCTCTGGGACACTGGGTCTCTACAGACAGCAACTCAAAGGTTGTCCGCTACCAGCCCGTGGTCCCGAGTACCTGGAACCTTTCCCCGAGAGACGGTGCAGGTGTTCCCGGCCCGCTTGAGCAGGCCATGATCGGGTCAAAAATCAACGCGGTGGAAAACGCACTTGGTATCGATTACTCTAACCCTGTTAACATTCTTCACATCGGCAGGTCCTATGACCCGTGCGTTGCCTGTGCGGTTCACACCATTGACCTTACCGGGAAAAACGCTCCTAAAACCTTAAGGCTCGTATAAAGGAGATGATCTTTCATGAAAGGCAAAAACAACCCGATGGTTGTTGAGCGCTACACGGTACTCGACAGGGTGGCTCACGCCGCCCATGCCTTAGCAATGGTAGTGCTGATCCTGACCGGGTTAAAGATCTATCTGGGCTGGGACTTCATGAGCTTCCATAACGCCAGAGCTCTCCACATGATCATGGTTCCGGTTCTCCTTGCGGTGAACTGGATTCTGATCCCCTACAACATTTTCTCTGCAGGTGGGGGCGGAGTTCAGGCAAAAATGGAACATTTCATGGATACGTATATCTTCGGCCCTGAAGATGCAGCGCGTCTGAAAGCAATAGTGTTAAATTTCTTCGGGAAGGGTGACTACCCGGCATTCACCATCTATGATGAGGTTGAAGGGCACTACAAGACCAAACTTCACCCCTTGATGAAGATCCTTATCGTGCTGGAAGGTACTGCTACACTGTTCATTGCAATTTCGGGTATTGTCTTATACAGGCTTGACTGGGCTATCTTCGGGCTTCCCCTGGGTTCCTGGATCCTTTCGGCAGGGGCTCTGATCGCACCTGCTTTCGATATGTCTTCACTGCAGTTAATGAGGGTGGTTCACCTTCTCATGACCTACTGGTTCGTCTTTGAACTGGTTGTGCATATCGGGATTCTGGAGTTCGACCCCCATGTCTGGAAGTACTACAAGGCAATCTTCTGGTCGGGAAAGGAAAACCTTGCAGATAAGCACTTCGTTGATATCATAGGCCATGAACCGGGGAACAACGTGCCTGACAGAGACCTTGTCTGGCAAGATTCACCTGAAAAAATCCTGGAAGTTGTAAAAGAGTAGATTTCGGGGTGAGGTTTATAGGCGTATTCCACTAATATAGGCATATCTCTCTCGAAGGAATTAAAAGTCCTGAATTAACCCGTGTTGACCAAATACCTATGTTGACGTGAGAAAATATGTCTATATTACATGCTCCGGTCCGAATCCTGGGCTGCGGAAGCCCTCTCATGGGAGATGACGGCATTGGCCTGAAGGTTGTTGAAGCCCTTAAAAAAACGGAACTTGAAGGGCTTGACGGTCTCGAAGTAGTAGATGCCGGCGTTTGCGGACTGGACCTTCTAAACCTGCTTGATGGCGCCCGAAAGGTTATAATTGTTGACGCAATCCTGACCGGCGCCCGGGCAGGTACCATCCACCGGCTTGACGGCCTGGACCTGATTGCAGGCACTGCACCCTACGACATCATTTCAGTACACGACATGACCATATCCACTGTGCTGAAGATCGGGGATCAGGTGCAGGAACTCCCGGAAATCGTAGTCTTCGGCATAGAAATCGGAAAGCAGGCTACGGAAATTACAACGGAAATGAGCCCTGAAGTGCTTGAAGCCGTAAACGAGGCAGTCCGATTGATAAGGGAAGAAGTTTCTGACCTGCTTTAAAGTGCTTAGTATTTTTTCCTCTCTCTTTTCAAGCTCTCTTTTCAAGCTCTCTTTTCAAGCTCTCTTTTCAAGCCCTCTTTTTTTACCCCCTCTTTTCTACATTTTTAAGCTTTTATATTAATAAATTCTAACTGAACTTTCTCTTCCAGGGTTAACAATTAATTCTATACTTACAAAAATAATTAACATTTTTTTCATTTCCCTCTCCCTTTTAAGCAATTTTTCCTTAAGGCTTGAATTCGCCTGATATCCTGAAAATATGGTGCGTGCTCGTGGATATAATATTCAGCAAATTGTGAAAAAGAGGTATAATCTGCAATATGATATCCTTTCTATGGATATTTGAGGTCATATTTTTTTATTTGTGAAAATGTTCTTTCTTAGAGTAACTTTTTTATTGATTGGGTTTATGTATTAGTAATATTATTGTCAGTGTCTTTTGGAAAATATTCTGTTCTGCATGGAGGGGTGGAATGGGTGGAAAAGGTTCCTTTGACCGATTCAAACAACTTGATTTCATGAAGATGGACCGGCGTACGTTCCTTAGAGCTGTAGGAGCTCTGGGTACGTCTTTGTTTTTGCAAAATTATCGGAGTGATATTGTAAAAGCCCTTGAATTCGCAGAAACCAGAATTGTCTGGGTTCACGGAGGGGAGTGTACTGGCTGTTCCGAATCCCTGTTAAATGGGGGCGAGCCTGACCTGCTCCAGGCATTGGAGCGCCTGAACCTGCGGCTTGCGTACCACGAAGTCCTGCTCGGCCAGCAGGGTATTTACGTTGACGGAAAACTGGCAAATACTTCCGAACTCAACTCTGAGCTTCTTTTTGAGGAAGTGATTGAGGAAAAAGGGTACATCCTGGTTGCCGAAGGTGCGATTGCTAACGGGCCGGCAGGCACTGGCAAGTACATCATGCTCGGTGGGAAGACATACAAGGATATTTTCCGGAGGGCTGCTGAAAACTCTGCTCTCATTGTGGCTGTGGGGCAGTGTGCAACGAACGGGGGAGTTAATTCGGCAGACAGCGAGATTAAGGACCTGATGGACTTCCGGGGAGTTGCTTTTACCATGGAGGACGGGGAGAAAGGGATTCTCAGGGAACTGGGGGTCGAAAAGCCCGTCATCAATATCAACGGCTGCCCGCCTCACCCCGACTGGATGCTCCTTACCCTGGCTGCAGTGGTGCTGGGGAAAATCAAAGTTCCCGACGACCTTCCGGCCGTGCTGGACGAATGGCTGCGTCCGAAAGTCTTTTTCCCTCCGGACCACGTTATCCACGACAACTGTCCCAGAAGAGGGTCCTATGATAAGGGAGAGTTCGACACCGTGGTCAGCGGGGAAAAATGCCTCTGGAAGCTGGGGTGCAAGGCGCCTTACACCCATGCGGACTGTGCCACACGCCGCTGGAACGGCTACCACAGCTTCTGCCCGCAGTCCGGTTCACCCTGCATTTCCTGCGTTTCCCCCGGTTTTCCTGACAGTTCACGTCCTTTCTTCCAGGAGATTGAAGACGTGGGGATTGCCGGCACGAATATCGATACCGTTGCAAAGGTGGCTATCGGGGCTTCCCTGCTTGCGGTAGGAGCCCATGCCATCCGGAGAACTGTCGTGAAAGAAGGGCCTGAAGAGAAAGAACAGGAGGAAGGGCCTGAAGAGGAAAAACAAGAGGAAGCGCCGGGTAAAAAAGCGGGCAAAGATGAAGGAGGGGATCAGTAAATGGTTGAGGTTACGGTTGACCAGCTTACCAGGATTGAAGGGCATTACAGGATAACAACCCAGGTCAACGAGGAGGGTGTGGTTACGGAAGCCCAGAGCATGGGGCTTATGCTCAGGGGGTTCGAACGGTTCCTCCAGAAACAGGACCCAAGGGATGCGGCTCTCCTGACCCAGCGGATCTGCGGGGTCTGTCCGACTTCTCACTCCCTCGCGGCGGCAAACGCTCTTGACCAGCTCTTCGGGGTTGAGGATGCGGTCCCGAAGGACGCCCTCGTCGTGCGCAACATCCACCAGGCTTTAAACACTATTGCAAGCCATGCGACCCATGTCTATGTGCTCTGGGGAACGGACTTATCAAACCCCGCCTACCGCGATATTCTTGCAAATTTCGGGGATACCGGGAATGCCGTCTGGAACGAGCTGCTGGGGAGGTTTGCCCCTATCAGCTACAGGCTCGACGGCGTGGACATCCCCGTAGGAAGCGGGTATGCGGCTGCGATCGGGGAAAAACGGCGGCTGCATGAAGCCATTTCTCTTTTAGGGGCAAAGATGCCCCATTCGGTTCTGGCGCATGTGGGGGGCGTAACCTACGGGCCCACCGTCGCAGATATCGGGCAGCTTGCTGCTTATTACTGGCAGGTGATGGATTTTGTTGAGAACTTCGCCCTGGGAGTTTCCCCCGAGACCTGGGTCGAAAACACCCACTTTGCTTCTTCCCCTCAAAAAGCCGTGGGTTTTGTGGTTGACCGGCTGCAGGAACTGGTGGACGCTTCCCTTGTCACATATGACTTCTCCCGGGCTGCGGGCTGGGGCGATGTGCCTCTTTATGCGGCTTTTGGCTCCGAACTCGTAGGGGAGGAAGTCCTGGGGCTTCCTGTGAGTATGAGGCTGGACAGGATCGGAGGCTACAGCGACCCCTCGAAGATCGGTTACCTTTCTTATGGGGTCTTCTTCAAGCCCGAGCTCGGGGACGGCTACGACCCGACCAGCCCGCCCGATTCCAGGGTCATGCCTTCGGGCTTCCTGGACGGGAAGCTCAAGTTGAGCAGGTTCGACCACAGAAAGATTACAGAAAGCATCTCTCATTCCTTTTACGTTGACTCCGAGTCCGACAGGCTCCCGCTGGAGGGGACCACCCAGCCGGTATCGGACCCCGATGAAATCGATTATAGCCAGGGGGTCGAAAGCCGCTACTCCTGGGTAAAGGCCCCGCATTATGGTGGGATTCCCTGTGAGGTCGGGCCCCTTTCCCGCATGCTCGTCATGCAAGACCCCCTTATCATGGGGCTGATGGACCTGTTCCGGGAAAAAGGCTACCCTGCACCCAACACTTATCTGCGCATGCTTGCCCGGATGCAGGAGATCCTGGTAGTCGCGTCCGAGCTCCTTAAATGGCTGACCGTGGACCTTGATCCTAACGGCAGTTTTGCAGTCCCCACCGATCTCTCCATGGCAAAGGATTCGGAGGGCATGGGACTCTGGGAAGCGCCAAGGGGGGCTCTCGGGCACTGGGTATCCACGGGTTCGGACTCGAAAGTCACGGTCTACCAGGCCGTGGTCCCGAGCACCTGGAACCTGGCCCCGCGAAACACGGCTGGGGTCCCGGGACCTGCGGAGCAAGCCCTGCTGGGGACAAAGATTTCTGCCGCCGGAAACGCCCTGGGCGTGGACTATACGAACCCTCTGGGCATCTTTCACACGGCTCGTTCTTATGACCCATGTCTTGCCTGTGCCATCCATACCGTTGACCTGACCGGACGGCGCAAGGAGCAGGTCAGGGTGATCTGATAGGAGGTGGTCGAAACATGGTGGGGGGAAAAGTGGAAGGAAATTCCGGGAACCAGGGGAACCCCGGGGAAAGCATGATTGTGGAGCGCTATACGCGGCTGGAGCGGGTCACACACCTGATTCACCTGCTTTCAATGCTGCTCCTGGTTGTTACCGGACTTAAGATTTATCTGGGCTGGGACTTTATGGAATTCGATAAAGCCCGCGCCCTGCATATGATTGCAGTTCCTTTCTTCCTGGCAGCGAACTGGATTCTTACCCCTTATAATATTTTTTCGTGCAGGGGGGAGGTCTGCTCCTTGAATAACAGGCTGGGCCATTTCGTCGAAAGCTATATTTTCGGGCCCGAGGATGCCGAACGCCTGAAAGCCATCATACTCAATTTTTTCGGCAAAGGAAAGTATCCGGCATTTACGGTCTACGATGCGCTGGAGGGACATTACGTCACGAAACTTCACCCGGTGCTCAAGCTCCTGCTCATCTTCGAAAGCTCTGCAGTCCTCCTGATCGCCGCCACGGGAATCGTGCTCTACAACCTGAACTGGTCCCTTCTCGGGCTTCCCATAGCTCAGTGGGTCATTGCGATTGCCGGGATCTTTGCGCCTTACCTGAACGTGTCGGCGCTGGGCCTGATCCGTATCGGGCACCTGGTAGCTACCTACTGGTTCCTGCTTGAATTTGTGATCCATGTGGGGATCCTCGAATTCGATCCCAAAGTCTGGAAGTACTACAAGTCGATCTTCTGGTCGGGAAAAGAGGATCTTTCGGACAGGAATTTTGTTGAAGTGATCGAGGACGAATAAGTTTATGCCTTAAAAATGTTCGAAAATTAACTAAATTTATTGCATTTTTTATATTTTTTCTCCTCTAACTAATTGGAAATGTATAAAAAAATCAAAACGGTTTTATACTTTCCACTATATAATTATATACGGGTATATAGATGCATGAACTGGCAGGGTTTCGTACCAAAGTCGGCCGGATCATCCTCAACCTATTGCTTCTTTTCTTGCTGGTGGCTCTCGGTTTGAAAGTGGTTGAGGTTGTTCTCAAATGTTTAGTGGTTCATTGGCCCTTCTGAAAAACGGTGGCTTTCTTTTTTATGTCCTGTTTTCCTTCCCTTTCTTTCCTTCCTTTTCTTTCCTTCTCGTTTGCCTTTTCTTTTCCCTCCTCCTCTTCTTCCAGTCTCTTCTTCCAGTCTCTTCTTTCAGTCTCTTCGATCTGTTTCTTTTGTTCTCTTTCTTTTTTCGGAGTCTCTGTTCCTGAGTTTTCCCAACCGAAATACTTATTGTAATCACAGGCTATTGGCAGAAGTATGGAAATGCAAAAGGAAATCCAGGTTATCTGCGGGACAGTGCAGATCCCTGCCCTCCGGGAATTCCTGCAAACAATGAACGTCGTCTCCTCTGCCCATGGGGTCACCATCCAGGGCCTGAATGCGGAATTGATTGCGGGGGAGAGACATCTTCATTTTGCGGTTGGAAAGGCTCTTCGGGCAGTGGCTGCGGGTACTAACGTGGCAAAGGACCCGGGAGTCGAGATCATGCGTTATGCAGCCGGGGAAAGGCAGATCGAAAAGAGTTTTGCAATCGGACTGCATGGAGGAGAAAACAGAGCTGCGTTCGTGCTGCTCGGGAAAAGGGAAGACTTGCTTTCGGCTTTTTCCGATATTCAGAAGATCATTCATGAAAAGCCGTGTTCCGAAATGCTCGCCTACTCCGATGCCAAAAGGGAAGGAATACTTTCCCTGTTCGGGATTACGGCCGCGGAAATCGAAGCCGCCGGGGAAGAAAAAATCCCTGAACTTGTGCTTGAAAGGGTGGCCCTGGCAGACCTGTTGAAATGAATTCTTGAGCGGATTCTCTTTGGGAAACAGATTCATTAATATACTATCGTGTCAACAGATCACATAAAAAGGCGAAGAACATCCGTATAAAAAGAATTTTTAATCACCAAAAATTAATTCTACTTTAGAATACGAATTTTATTATCAGGAAGCAGGAAAATAGAGACGATTATCATGCCTCACCCGAAGACTGTAGAAGAAATGATTGAGTGTGCGGACTCGATTGAGTGTGAGTTACTACCCAGGCTCGTCCAGGTTACGGAAGCTGCTGCTATTGCCGCAGCCTACCAGATGGGGCGCGGGGACAAGCATTTTGCCGACCAGGTGGCGGTCGCATCCATGCGGAGGATGCTGAACAAGCTTGACATGAAGGGCATAATCAAGATCGGAGAAGGAGAAAGGGATGAAGCCCCCATGCTCTACATCGGGGAAGAAGTGGGGACCGGCAAAGGCGACCTTGAAGTGGACATTGCCGTAGACCCCCTGGAAGGGACTAACCTGACAGCGGACGGGGCCCCCGGCTCGGTGGCGGTCATGGCCATGGCAGAAAGGGGCGGCATCTTCCACGGGCCTGACATTTACATCGACAAAATCGTGGTAGGGCCCGAGGTCGTGCAGTATGAAAAGGAACACCCTGGAGAGCAAATCGACCTTGACGCCCCTGTCCGGCACAACCTGGAAATCGTTGCAAAGGCTCTTGGGCGGAGCGTCGAGGAACTCGTGGTCGTGATCCTTGATCGGCCCAGGCATGTGCAGAAGATCACGGAAATCCGGGAAGCCGGAGCCAGGGTCAAGCTGGTCACGGACGGGGACCTGATGCCTGGCGTTGCAACCGCAGTCCGCGGGTCCGGCATCCACATGGTAATGGGCGCAGGCGGTTCCGGCGAAGCCGTGCTCACGGCAGCTGCAATCAAGATCCTGGGCGGAAAGATCCTTGGAAGGCTTGTCCTACCCACGGTTGCAAACGGCAAAGCCAGGGAAAAGGTCGAGGCTGAAATCGAAGAAAAGCTTCCCAGGCTCGAGACGATGGGAATCACCCTTGAAAGCCTCAATGAAATCCTGGACACAGACAAACTGGTTCCCGGGAAAGATGTGATCTTTTCCGCAACAGCCGTTACCCCCGGCCCCTTCCTGCGGGAAGTCAGCCTCTTCGGGGGCGGGGATGCCAGGGTGCACACGATTTCCATGGGCTCTTCCGGAGTCGTTAAATTCACCGACAGTATATACATAAAGGATAAGCAGGAGACTCCACTCTACCTGTAATTCCTTTCCACCTTTTTTTTCATTCTCTTCTACTCTCTTCCACTCTCTTCCACTCTCTTCCACTCTCTTCTACTCTCTTCTACTCTTTTCCACCTTTTTTCACCTTTTCTACTCTTTTCCACTCTTTTCCACTCGTTTTGCAAAATATGTTAAGAATCCGGCAAAAGGTTAAGAACCAGAAAAACGAAGGCAGAACAAAAAAAGTTTGAGTTAAAATATGAAGGTATTTCTTGAAAGTTTTGGTTGTTCGGCAAGCCTTGCTTCGGCCGAGATCATGAGGGCAAGCGTTGAGCGGCTCGGGCATGAGCTGCTGGAGTCAGGGTCAGCTGGTGAGGCGGAGGTTTATATCTGCAATTCCTGTACTGTCAAGTACACCACCGAGCAGAAGATCCTTTACAAAATCAGGACAATGGGCGAACAGGGCGCGGAAGTGATCGTTTCCGGCTGCATGCCCGAAGTCCAGCTTGAGGACATCCTGCACGCCAATCCCGAAGCCCATATCCTGGGGGTAAACGCGGTTTCCCGCCTGGGCGACCTGCTCTCTTCTCTTGAAGCGAGGAAAAAGGCAGGCTTGCCAGCCGAAAGGCTTGAAATCCGGACTGTCGACACGCTCGGTTTTTTAAACGTCCCCAGGGAACGTTCCAACCCGAACATCCACATCTGCCAGATCTCTCAGGGCTGTAATTTTGCCTGCACCTACTGTATTGTTAAGCACGCCAGGGGAAAGCTCAGCTCTTTTCCTCCTGAAGCCATAGTCGAAGACATCCGCGCAGCCGTTGCCGAAGGCTGCCGGGAAATCTGGCTCACCTCCCAGGACGACAGCCAGTACGGCATGGACACCGGCTTCAAGCTCCCCGAACTCCTCCGTTTGATCTCGGAAATCCCTGGCGATTTTAAGGTCAGGGTCGGCATGATGAACCCCTTCTCCGTTCTCCCGATCCTTGACGACCTGGTGGAAGCTTTTGATTCCGACAAAATCTTCAAACTTCTCCACATCCCCATCCAGTCCGCCTCCCACTCCGTCCTGAAGAAGATGAACCGCATGCACAAAATGGACAGTGTGGACACTATCATCACGAAATTCCGGGACCGCTTCGAAGACCTTTCCCTTTTCACCGACATCATCGTTGGGTTCTGTGACGAAAGTGACGAGGACTTCAAGGAAACCGTAGCCTGGGTGGAAAAATACCGCCCCGAAAAGGTCAACATCTCCCGCTACTCACCCCGTCCCCACACGAAAGCCTTCTCTTTCCGCAAGCTCGATTCCAGGATTTCCGTCCAGCGTTCCCATGCCCTGCACCGGGTCTGCGAGCAGATCAAGCTCGAGTCTAAAAAGGAAATTATCGGCTGGAAAGGCAGGGTCTTCGTCTCGAAATATACGAGTCTCGGAGACGTGCTCACCCGCACGGACTCGTACCGGCCGGTGGTTATCAGCGGCTCGGACCTTAAACCCGGGCAGTATGCTGAGGTTGAGATCACGGACGCGACCCCCGGGTATTTCCTGGGGAAACTTATCAGGTGAAGGCGCAGGCTTTCATTTTATTTCTTTTCAACTGTACCTTTTATTCTCTGGCATGTGTCCGGATAGTAAATTATTGAATTTCCTTTTTTCATGGGCCACGCATTTATATAATCAGATTTATATATTACTCCACGAGTAATGCGCTGTAACCTTTTTTGATAAATGGCTTTTTGTGCCCGTTTTTCCTTTGACTAAAAATGACTCACGACATGAGATAAACGACTCACGGCATGAGATAAATAACTCTCAGCATGGGGGATTTTAGTGCTGGAAGGTATCGGTATCGGAATTGGGAAATGTATCGACCTGTTGTCCCGAATAGCAGACAAAGCTCTCAATAAGTTCTGGAGGGATATTTCTGAAGGGAAGTATCCGATAATCGATCTCCAGGGTAATTTGAGTTATTCTCTTTCGAACGAAGACGGCTTGCTGTATGTCAGAAATGATTTTACGTCTTCAGCTTATGAAGAGTTCGATTTCATTTTCGGGAGTTTTTTCCTGCCGGATACGGTTCAGGAACTCCTTTCCGGCGATAGGGATAATGATAAAGTGCTGCTTCTGATGGTGTACGGGGAAAATACCCAGAACCTTTTACTCTCCGAGCTTGATGTGAGCACTGATTACATGCTTGATCTTCCCTACGGGGTCTATTCCTTTTTCGGACTTATTCTGGATGCAGGAACTGAGGATCTTTTAGATTCCACAGTCCATGCTATAGGTCTCCCCTGTGAGGACAATCTTAACCATCCGGATCTTGAGAGTTTTTATCTTGAGAATCCTGCTGAGATCATGGAATTCGTCGATCCCACCCCTGTAGAAATTACAGGTGGAGGCCCTTACTACCTCAATTTGATTATGCTGGATACTGAGCAGATTCCGGACTGTCCCCTGCTCCTTTCAGAGTTTTTGCAAGAATATGAAGTGCCATCCCCTCTTTAAAAGGAAAATAATTATATAGTTGCCAATTTCAGTAATTTCGAATGCAAATAAAAACCGAATACGAAAAAGTTGAACCTTACACAACTAAAGACGGTTCAACCATCCGCGAACTCATGCACCCTTCTATCCACGGTAACTCAAAACAGAGCCTTGCCGAAGCCACTGTGCCGCCGGGAAGAGTTACAATCCTTCACAAACACGGCATCGCAGAGGAAATCTATCATATCACCGAAGGCAGCGGGATAATGACTCTCGGTTCGGAAGAATTTGAAGTCGGGGTAGGGGATATCGTCTGAATCCCGCCGGGAACTTCGCACAGGATTCAAAATACTGGTGAAAAGGAGTTGAAGATTCTTTGCTGCTGTGCGTCGGCTTATTCGCATGAGGATACGGAATTGCTGGAGTGATTTTTAAAGGATCCTTAACGTGTTTTGACAGTATAATTCTTTTTTCCTTTTACTTATAAACGTCGCAGGTGGTGTTTTTCTTAGTTTATGTGTCTTTGCCTTTTTCATGGGAAAGGCCGCTCGCAAGCGAGCGTGACAATAACGACGGGATGGGGCTAATAAAGTTGCCCGGTTTTCTTTCACCTTTCCTCGTACCACTCGTCCCTTGCCTCAACAATCGCCCTCATATTCGCAAGCGGAGTCATCGGGGCGATTCCGCAGCCCGGGGCGAGGATGTCCACGCCATCTGAGAGGCACTGTTTTGCTTCGGCTTTCACATGCTCGGGGGTCCCGAAGAGGAGGGTGCTGGAGGGGGCGATGTTTCCGATTACTCTTGCCCGGTCTCCTATTGCGGCTTTTGCGGCTTTTATGCTGACTTTTTCTTCGATGCTGATGGCGTCGAAGCCACATTCGGAGAGGGTTTTCAGGGAGCCTCCGACGTCTCCGCAGATGTGGAGGATTTTAGGGCCGTTTAGTTTTTTGCAGAATTCTTTGTAGAAGGGTTTGACGGAGTCTTCAAGGATTGACGGGGGCATCATTCTGGTGGCTACTATCCCGCCGTCGGGCATGCAGATGGCATCTGCGCCGTGGTCGAGGAGGGCATTTGCGTACTCGGTGCAGACTTCGGTGCAGGTTTCCATGAAACGGGCGACGTAGTCGGGCTTTTTTATCATCCAGATGAGGCTGCTTTTTATTTCCGCGAGGTGGGAAAAGACTGCCAGGGGACCTTCCATGCCTGCGATCAGGGGCACCTCTCCTTTTCCTGTTTCTTTCCCTATTTCGTTTCCTTTTCCTTTTCCCTTTCCAGTCCGGGCTGCCAGGATTTCGGTTGCTTCCAGAAGGGCGGGGATTCTTCCCCTTTCGAGCAGGTCTTCGGGGACTTTGAGGCCTTCCGGGCCTTTTGAGAAGGGGTGGGAGAGGACTGAGGGCTGGATGCTTTTTGTGCCCATACGGACTTCGCAGCCCAGGGCTTCGGCAAGCACGGTCAGGCAGTAGGGGTAGCGCACGGCTTCAAGCCCCGCAATCTCATGGCCTGCAAGGGCAAGGGCTGCCATCTTTTCCGGGTCTGAATGGGCTTCAGGCCAGGAGGTATCGGTCATTTCCATCAGTTTCCAGGTGCCGGTCTGGGTGACTGAGAGGGCTGGTACCCTGTCAACGGGCTTTCCCTGAAGGGCGTTGAGAAAGTTTTTCCTGAGATTCATTTCCATTTTTCTAGCTCCTGTTTTTCCAATGCATTTTCAATGAATTTTCGCTGGATTTTTCACTGTTTTCAATGCATTTTCAACGTTTTTCAATACGTTTCTATTATATTTTCCACTACTTTTTCCAATCATTTCATGAACAACCTGGATTTTGATCTTTCCCTCGTTTCAATTCCTTCCAGGATCTCAAAAGCAAGGTTTGCCGTGAATTTATCTTCCGAGGCAATTAAAATCTTCAACAGAGCTTCATCGTCCTTCGTACAGATCTCGCTGAGGGAAGCTGCAGCTTCTGCCTTTACAAAGCGGTTCCAGTCACAAAGCGCGTTGATTAGGGGTTCAATTGCTTTTTTCGGTTTTATTCTTCCAAGCGCCTTTGCAGCTGCCCACCTTGTAAAATCGTCAAAATCATAAAGAGCATTGATTAGAGGATCGACTGCATTTCCTGCCTTCATCCGCCCGAGGGCTTCGGCGGCTCCCCAACGACCCTCGTTATTTTCATCCGTGAGTGCGGTAATGAGGGGCTCGATGGCTTTTTCGGATTTTATTTTTCCAAGGGCTCTTGCAGCTTCCCTCCGCACAAAGTCAACGTTGTAGCCAAGGGCGAGTTCGATCAGGGGCTCGATGGCTTTTTCGGACTTTATTCGGCCAAGAGCCTCTGCCGCCAGCCTCCGAACCATCTCGTCTTCGGACTTGAGGGCATCTATCAGGGGGTAAAGAGCTATCCCGGAGTCCAGGTTCCCCAGGGCTTCAGATGCAAGCCTCCGGACCTCCTCATCTTCGTCTTCAAGGGAATTAATTAGAGGTTGAAGGGTTTTTTCGGATTTGGTTTCAGATCCGTTTTCAGATTTGGTTTCAGATCTGTTTTCAGATTCGGATTCGGATTTTTTTTCGGATTCGCATTCAAATCCGTTTTCAAATCCGTTTTCAGATTCGTATTCAGATTCGTATTCAGATATGTTTCCGAGGGCTTTTGCTGCCTCCCTGCGCACAAATCCGTTCTCGTCTTCAAGGGCATTAATCAGAGTGTCCAGAATCCGGTCAGATATCTCGTCTGATACACTTCCCGATTTTATCCGGGCTAGGACTTTTACTGCTTCCCGTCTCACAAAATTGTCCCCGGATTCAAAGGCGCGAATCAGGGGTTCGATGGTTTTTTCGAAGTCCAGCTGCCCGAGGGACTTTGCGGCTCCTTTCCGGACGAAACGGCTTTCATCTCCCAGGGCGAGGAGAAGAGGGTCAACGGCTCTTCCGCCCTCTATCATTCCAAGAGCTCTTGCGGCTTCCATTCGGACTGACTGGTCCTCGTCCGAGAGTAAGCTTATCAGGGGTTCGACAGCTTTTTCGGCCCCTATCTGTCCCAGGGCTTCAGCGGCTTCCTTTCTTACGGACTCAGCTTCATCGGTGAGCGCCGAGATAAGGGAATCAAGGGCTTTTTCGGATTCCGGACCTATCATCCCGAGAGCCTTTGCCGCTTCCCTCCGGACACAATGGTTTTCATCCACGAGGGCGCCTATCAGGAGTTCGTGAGTTCTTTCTGATTCTATTTCCCCCAGGGCCTTTGCCGCGATCCACCTGATGAACTTGTCTTCGTCTTCCAGGGCTTTTGTGAGGATTGAGACAGCCTTTTCCGATTTCATCCTGCCCAGGGCCTCGGCAGCCCCCAGCCGCACAAAATTGTTCCCCTCTTGAAATGCCTTTATAAGAAAGTCTGTGGCTTTTCCGGCTTTTGCCCTGCCAAGTGCCCCTACAGCCCCCAGCCGAACGAAATCATCGTCCGACGTAAGGGCGCTGACAAGGATTTCGAAGGCTCTTTCGGATTCGACCTGTGCCAGGGCTTCAGTAGCTGCCAGGCGGACAGCCCGGTTTTCATCCTCAAATGCGTTCCTGAGCAGTTCGACAGCTCTCTCGGACCCTATTATTCCCAGAGCCCTTACAGCTTCCCTTCGAACTGAATAATCCTTGTCTCCAAGGGCTCCCATGAGCGGGGGAAGGGCTGCTTCTGATTGTGTTTCTCCCAGTACCCTCACCGCTTCCCTTCGCACGAGGGTCTCTTCATCGTGAAGCGCCCCGGAAGCCGCGTCAATCCCGCAGCTTCCAAGTTTTTCAAGACTCCGGATGACCTTTATTTTTTCCAATGTAAATCTGCTGTCGAGTTTCCCGGCCAGCAATGAGCATAATTTTTCTTTTGTTTCGGGTCCGGCTTTCCCGGCGCATTTTGAGGCAAGCCATAGATCCCCGCTTAAAATTATGGAATTTACCAGTTCATCCCCGGATTCCACAAGCTCCGAAGTGAGCATGACCACATTTTCCCATCCCGGGTGCCTGAATGCTTCCGAGATATCCTTTCCGTTTTCGAAATATGTTTTCAGCTTTAAAGCTGCAAAATATTCCTGAAAAGATCGGCCCATTCCGATTCTTATCCCGGAACTGTTTCTGATTTCGGAACCGTTTCTGGTTAGGAGCCCTATCTCGGTGCAGACCTGAATAAACTCTCTAGCCGTTGTTCTGCCGGAGTTACCGCCCTTTACATATTTTTCCGCTACATCAAGGGCATAGAGGTATTCGCATGATACCTTATTTTCACACTGGAGTTTAAAAGCCAGGTCAGTAAGAGCATTTTCAATTTTTATCCTTTCAGGTTCCTTCACTTCAATGCTCTTTCTTTCAGGGTGTTTTTCAGAGCTGAAGGAATTTTCTCCCTTCTCACAACTTCTAAATAGCTCTGAAATGAAAATCTGGTAAATATCAGCCCGGTTTGAAGGGACGGGGCCGGAAGGAATGGGACCTGAATGAATGGAAGCTGAAGGAATGGAACCCGAAGGAATGGGACCTGAAGGAATGGGACCTGAATGAATGGGACCTGAATGAATGGAACCGGAAGGGATGGAATCGGAAGAAATGGGATCGGAAGAAATGGGATCGGAAGAAATGGGATCGGAAGAAATGGGATCGGAAGAA
>JAENYU010000035.1:0-920 GCA_016841625.1 Methanobacteriota archaeon | reverse complement strand
ATCGGAAGAAATGGGATCGGAAGAAATGGGATCGGAAGAAATGGGATCGGAAGAAATGGGATCGGATGAAATGGGATCGGAAGAAATGGGATCGGAAGAAATGGGATCGGAAGGAATGGGGCAGGAAGGAATGGAGCCGGAAGGAATGGAACCGGAAGAAACAGGATATTCAATGTCTCTCTTGCTTTCTTTCATCTCCATCCTCCCATTTTCAACTTTAAGCCAGAGGTAAAGCATCAGGGGATTTCGGATAAATGGCTTTGATGGGGCTTCTTTCAGGGTTTCGGCTGTCAGGATTTTTGCCTGTTCTCCGTCCTGTATGTGTTTTCCTATAAATTCCCGGATATTTTCATCTGTTAGCTTTTCAAGTTCGAAAGCTCCAAAAGTACTTTTTATGCCGGTAAAATGTCCGGGCCTTGAAGCAATTACGTATCTGCAGTCTTCGTACTCGGAGATGAAATCGGAAATTTCCTCAAACGGATTAAAACTGTCAGAAGGTGTAAGCAGGTCAAACCCGTCGAAAAGCAGCAGGGCTTTTCCTTCAAGCAGTTTCTTAAAACAGGGTTCTGATATTCCTCTTTGTTCTGCTTTTGCCCTTAAGTAATCGTAAAAAGAGCCTTTAATATAGGAATCAAGGGCTACGTAAATGGGGACGAATTTTTCACTTCTCTCAAGGCATCTCCTGGCACAGGAGCTGCCCAGCCATTTAAGGGTGATCGTCTTCCCTGAGCCTGCTTCCCCGTAAATGATCAGGTTTTTTTCTTTTTCCATGATTTGAGGGATATTGAATTCACGGGTCAGGAAGACGTTTTCTTCAAAAAGGCGGCGAGTGATTGGTAAAATTTCCCTGACCGAAGGTGCAGTATAACCTAAATTTGACAGATTTCGATAACTAATACAGTGCAAAATTGCAAAAAACA
>JAENYU010000034.1 GCA_016841625.1 Methanobacteriota archaeon | reverse complement strand
TTTTTGCAATTTTGCACTGTATTAGTTATCGAAATCTGTCAAATTTAGGATAAAAGGGGATTACACATTTGAAGAGCAAAAGGAAGGCCCTCACAATGTGCTCCTGTACAATATACGCTCGGCGGACATAGAAATTCCCGGCTCCTCCAAGACAGTCATGCTCAGTGCCGAAAACATCTCCCTTACTGCAGCCGAAGGGAGGGGAGCCGCGACTTTCTTTGGAAACGGCACGTACACCATTGAAGGCGCCGACGGGACGAAGAGAGAAGAAAGCTGGGCAAGCGCGCCCTTTGAAATGAGAGGCCCGGGTAGGTTCGCGCCGGATAGACCGGGTTTTGAGAGGGCAGAGGACATAAGGACCGGAGCTCATTTACCTGAGCCTGGGACTCCCACACCTGACACAAAAAGATTTAATGAGTGGCACCCTTAAACCACCCCGGAACCCCCAGGAAAACAAAAGAAACCGCAACCCCCTGTTTTCTGATACCATGAATATGAGGCTTTATATCATCTGCATTGCCGCTGTACTTATGCTGGCCGGACCTGGCGCAGCAGACATTCCCGCCACCATTCACGGGGTAGTTTACAGCTGGGACACCTTCGAACCCCTGGACAACGCCGTGGTCGAGGTGAACTCCACGCCCTCCCAGTCCATGGTGGCAAAATACGGCATCTATTCCTTTGAACTGGTCCCCGGAGCTTACACTATCAAAGCCAGCTATTACCAGAACAGCACCCTTACCTACTCAGCAGAAGAATCCATCACAGTCGATAGCGAAGGCAACTACGTCCTTGACCTCCTTCTTCTCCCCGTCTATTCCGAAGAACTTATGGACAGTTCCGACACAGGCGAATTACCCGAAACTCCGGTAACTGGCACGGAAAGCCAATCATCCGGCATCGAGAATGTAAAACCGGATGCAGAACCGGACGCAGAAGAAACCGGTGGGATTTCAGCCAGTGAAAGTGAATCCTCTTTCTCCCTTACCACAATCCACCTGCTTGCAGCCTTCCTGCTCGTTCTCCTGCTTGCCGGAGGATACCGGCTCTCCCTGAAACAAAAAAACGGAGAGAAAAAGTCGGTGGCAGAAGAAAAAACAGGAGAAAGACAGCTTCATTCAAAGGTTTCAGTAACGACCCCCAACCCTGAACCAGCGGAAAAGCCAGTAGTAGAACTCGAATCCGACATTCCTAAAAGAAAAGTCCCTGTAGAAATTGAAGAAGAGGATAAGGAAAAGGATTCCATGCCGGAAACAGAATCAGTTTCTGCTAAAAACTCTCCGGGATCTCCGAAAAAATACTCTGAAAAATCGGACGAGGAACCCACTAAGGAAACCACCGAAGAATCAGCCGAAGAATCAGCCGAAGAATCAGCTGAAGAACCCGGCGAAGAACCCGAAGAAAAAGAGGATACCTCTGATGCCATAAAGAAGCTCCCCCTCCCCGCCGACCTTCAGGAAATCATGGACATAATCCGGGGCCAGGGAGGAAGGATCACGCAGAAAGAGCTTCGCAGCAGGCTGAAGTACTCCGAAGGGAAGGTAAGTCTTATGCTTACTGACCTTGAAAGGAGAGGGCTGGTCGAGAAATTTAAGCGGGGCCGCGGAAATGTGGTCATAATAAAGGACATGGAGCGTTAAAACTTCCAGAGATCTGACTTCCACATCTCTTTTTTTCATGCATATCTATCTGCCCAACTTTTATGGGTATTTCCATAACCTTTATAGGTATTAGCATAACTGTTATGGGTATCGCTATAACCTTTATAGGTATCCCAATAACCTTTTACTTTTATTTAGATATGAGACTTCGATGGAACTTTGTTCGTTTTTCAAGAACTAATCCAGGGTTCCTTCCATACTCTAATATCTACGAACCCTCCGTTCACGAAGTGAACGGCCGTTCTCAAAAAATGAAAATAAATAGTGAGTGAGAAAATCAATTCATAGAAATATAAGCTGAAAAATGGAAAAACTGTAAATGCGGTCACGCATGCTTATAAATTAAAATTAACGGTTAGTGCTCTTTGTACCGATTTATCTTTTTAATCATTTTTGGGAAAAGCCGGTCGTCTCCGACGACCGGTGAGTACGTCGGTACCTGAAAATGAGCAGGAAAAGCGGCACTCGGCTCTGAGTTCTAACAAAACAAGCCGCCCTGAAAATGAATTGACCGGACGTATTCGGACTATAAAACTTTACCATGAGTTTAATCTTATTTTTAAGACCTATTAAAGAATAAATATTTCATAAACACCTCAGAAAAGCTTCATTGCTAAATATAATCCTCAAATTTCCTCATTTCCTTTAAGCATGCTTTTATTATTAAATGCCAATGAAGGGGTTGACTGCCTCGAACTACCCCTCCTGCGCAGCCAGTAAGAAACTCCACCCAAAAAAACCCTCGAATGAGCAACCTACTACCTCGGCAGGTGACTCATCCTGGTGAGTAAAGCGAGGAAAAGAAACCATGCTGTCTCCAGGCCATCTCCACAAAATAACGGCGAGGAGGGAAGGAGAAAGCAGTCAAAAACAAGAACAACCCCTGGTACAACCAAAATGAGGCACCTTACACCTCGCAGGTGCCTCATCAGTTTATAATCCATCAGCTCATAATAAAATTCACAATGAAATCACCAATCCACGATGAAATCACCAATTCACGATGAAATCACCAATTCACGATGAAATCACCTATTCATAAAAAAATCCACAGCAAAAAGATGTGACGAAAAATAGACGAAAGACACGGACCTGACTTCTGTTACCGGGAGGAGGTGCGTAATATTTTGAGGTTTATTCGATGCTCATGGAAATTGCAGACACATTGAGGACAAAATTAGACCCCAGAAAAACCCTGAACTCCCTGAAAGGAGATGCAGATCCGGGCAATAGCTCTACAGGCAATGGCACAGGCTATGATTCGGAAAATGATTCGGATCCGGAGCTACATGAGGAGCGTACTGGCAACTCGGACACGGTTAAGAGCTCCCGAAACGGAAAAGTTCCCCTTATCAAACTGACCGATGTCTGGAAGGTCTACCAGATGGGCGAAGTGGAGTTTGCGGCCCTGAAGGGAGTCGACCTGGAGATCTACGAAGGGGAGTTCGTGGTTGTGCTCGGTCCTAGCGGGAGCGGGAAAAGTACGCTTATGAACCTGCTCGGCTGTCTGGACATACCTTCCCATGGAACCGTTTCGCTTAACTCCCGGGACATTTCCAGAATGGATGAATCGGAACTGGCCCAGATCAGGGGGCAGATGATTGGCTTCATTTTCCAGAGTTTCAACCTGATCCCCACGCTGAATACCCTGGAAAACGTGACCCTGCCCCTGGAATTCCAGGAAGAAGAGTCCTCAAGGGCGCGGGAAAGGGCCGAGTACCTGCTCGAAATCGTCGGGCTTTCGGACAAACACCACAACCTGCCTTCTCAGCTTTCAGGAGGGCAGCGGCAGAGAGTTGCGATTGCCCGTTCCCTTGCCGTAGACCCGCCGGTGCTCCTGGCTGACGAGCCTACCGGAAACCTGGACAGCAAGACCGGGAACTATATCCTCGAATTTTTAGATGAGCTTCACCGGAAGGAAGGCAAGACAGTCATCATTGTAACCCACGATATGACCCCGGTAAAGTATGCGACAAGGGTCGTGCACATTAAAGACGGCGAAATTGAAAAAATCGATGAAGTTGAAGGGAATTTTTGCAAGTTGTAAAAATTTGTAAAAATTTGTAAAAATTTGTAAAAATTTGTAAAAATTTGTAATAAGTTCTACAAAGTTGTAAAAAACGCGATGTGCTATGGAGGAAACCTAATGAAAAAGCTCCCATTACTGATGATATTGCTGGTGCTTTCGGCAATCATACCTCTGAATGCCGGGACAGCCCTGGCTTCCACCGGATTAATAGACTCGGCTTCAATCCAGATCGACCTGACAAAACAGAACCCTGAAGCTGCCCGCCCGGGAGAACCTGTGGAACTTACCTTCAGCGTGCAAAACGATGGGTACGATGACCTGAAGGATATAGCTGTCGAAATCGAGCCTGAATACCCTTTCACAAAGATCTCCGGAGAGGCACTTGAAAAAAAGATCTCTTACCTGAATGCCCGTCAGGATGATGGTGACGCAGCCGTCCTGAAGTTCAAGCTCATGACCGATTCCGGCGCTTCCGAAGGCACTTACGAACTTGATGTCACCACCACTGCCACAAGTGATGAAAAAACCGTCACCACCACAAAAACCATCCTGCTTGAGGTCAGGGGCAAAGAATACGCCCAGATCTTGACCATCAACAAAGCAAACATCGACCTGGCAACGGAAGAGCCCCTTGAGTTCATTGTTACCAATACCGGGAACTCTCCCCTGAAAAACATGGTCATTTCCTGGGAAGACCCCGAAGGTGTGATCCTGCCGGTCTACTCGGACAACACCAAGTACATCAAGTACCTCGAACCCGATGAATCTGTAACAGTTGCCTATACGGTCATGGCAGACGTCAATGCTGTCCCCGGGCTCTATACCCTCAATATAAACCTGACCTTTGAAGACTACGATTCCAATATCAACACCATTGAGACCACAGCCGGGCTCTTTGTGGGCGGGGAAACCGATTTCGACGTTTCCTTCTCGGAAAGTGACGCCGGGGAAATCTCCCTTTCCGTTGCAAATGTGGGCAACAACCAGGCATACTCCGTAAAGGTATCGATCCCGGAGCAGGAAAACTTCAGGGTAAGCGGAAGTCCCTCCACAATTGTGGGAAACCTTGAGAAAGGAGACTACACAATCACATCTTTCAACGTTATGGGCACAAAAGCCTCAGCTGGGGAATCCGATGAGTCTTCCGATACCGGGACAGCAAAAGCTGAAGGTTTCGGCGCCCGCCCGTCCCTGAAAGTTCAGATTGAATACACGGACGCAAAGGGAGAAAGGATCACTGTTCTAAAAGACGTCCAGGTCCAGATGACATCCCCCACGGGAACCAGCGATGGAACCGGAAGGGGAGCAAAAACAAGTACAAGCAGCGGGATCAGCTCATACGTTTACTATGCCCTGGTAATTATAGTTGCAGGCGCGGGAGTCTTCCTCTACCGCAGGCAGAAGCAGAGTCAGAAAGGTTCCGAAGAAAACGAATCCGGGAAAGGAAAGTACAGCTTCGGAATTCGTAATAAGTAAACTATGAAAAGGGACTATGAAAACCAGTGAAAACCGGAGGGATGCGAAATGAGAAACGCAACCTGCGTTAAAATGGCCCTTAACATGCTTCTGCACAGCAAACTGCGGAGCTGGCTGACAATCATCGGGATAGTCATCGGAGTCGGAGCTGTGGTCGGGATTGTCTCCCTCGGGGATGCCATGGAAGCCCAGGTCCAGAGCAGACTTTCCGACCTGGACCTGGCAAAAATTACCATAAGCCCAGGATACTCAGGTGCCCAATCAAGGATGGGCGGGCCACCGGGGCATGGCGGAGAGGAAGGCAGAGGTGGTTCTTCGTCCACAGATACCAAACTTACCGACGATGACGTTGATGCACTCCAGGGGATAGATGGTATACTGTACATCGACACCCAGATCTCAGGGAGTGAAGAAGTAGACTACGCCGGAGAAACGGCAACTCTTTTCATAACGGGAGTGGACCCCCAGGTCTGGCAGTACATGAACAGCCTGGAAGTGGAGTCCGGAAGGCTGCTCGAGCCTGCCGATAAGAACGTGGCGGTCATAGGAAACAGTATTTCCACGGAAATTTTCGACCAGGACATAGGGGTCAACCAGGTGATAACGGTCAACGGCAAGTCAGTGCGTGTTGTCGGAATCCTGGAAGAGGAAGGCGGGGGGGAAGATAAGAGGATCTACATGCCTATTGATTCGGCAGTCGACCTGATTGAGGATGCTGAAGAGGACGTCTTCGATTCCATCGTTGTCAAGGTCGAAAGTGAAGATCTCGTGAACCCCACAGTCGAAGAAATCGAAGAGAAGCTAATGGTCTCCCGCCAGATCCACCAGGAAAAAGACAGGGACTTTAGCGTATCCTCCTCGCTGTCCCTGGTCGAGTCGGTAACCGCGATGACCAGTGCCATGACCCTTTTCCTGGGAGCCATTGCAGCCGTTTCCCTGCTTGTAGGAGCCGTTGGGATTGCAAACACGATGTTTACCTCGGTGCTTGAAAAGACAAAGGAAATCGGCACAATGAAAGCCATCGGAGCCAAAAACAGGGACATCCTGATGATCTTTATCGTCAACTCCGCAATGGTCGGATTCGTAGGCGGCATCTTCGGAGTGATGCTTGGTGGCTTTGTTTCCACCCTCTTCCCCTATCTGGGCGTGACCTTAATGAAGGGAGGAAGCGGGACAGTTACAGGCCTTTCTCCCGACCTGATGGCTTTCGGGCTTGGCCTCGCCGTCCTGATCGGGGTGATCTCGGGAGCGGTCCCTGCATACAGGGCTTCGAAACTGAAACCCGTGGATGCCCTGAGGTATGAGTAATCTGAAAAGATAGAACCTGCCTATCCGAAAAAAAGGGGAAAGATAAGAGAGGAAAAGGAAAGGAGAAAAAGGAAAAGGGAAAAAGGGAAGGAGAAAAAGGAAAGGAGAAAAAGGAAAAGGGAAAAGAAAAGGATCTTCCGGTTACTTCCCCGTTACCTGCCGACCTGCACCTGCCGGACTTTTTTCAGGGCACGGTGGGACATGTGCAGGTACCCGGGTTCCCCGTCCTCTCCCGGGACCAGTATGAATTCCAGTGGCTGGCCCAGGAAGGGATTAGTTGCTAAGAAGCGGTTTTCCCCGATTTTTGTAACCGGTGCCTCAAGTTCACCTATTTTCAGGAATATCCCGCCATCTTTTTTGACAATGTTCAGATAGAGTTCGGGAGAATTGGAATAGTGGCCCACATAAGCGGTCATCCCCTCCTCACTCATCTCTTCCTCGTTCATGACCTCTTCAACCGTCTCTTCCTCAGTAATCTCTTCCTCAGTCATTTTTTCCTCACTTATGGCTTCCTCGGGTATGGGAAGCGAAACGTTCATCTCCGGATCTGCCGCCATTTCTGCTTCAAGGGGCAGGAAGAGTTCCATTGCTTTTTCAGTGCTTTTTGGGAACTTTGTGCCGTAGGTGTTGCTCAGGATGATAACTGCAAAGCGGTGCTCAGGGACCATCAGGAACTGGCAGGTAAAACCTTCCATGCCTCCGGGATGCTCAACTACCTGAACTCCGCGGGAGTTGTGTATGAAGAGCCCATAGCCGTAACTTCCGGAATCATAGCTGCTTATGACAGGGCTGTAAGGAGTGGAAAGTTTGTTTATGGCTGAAGGGGAAAGGACCTCTTTTCCTTCAAGTTTGCCCTCGTTCATGAAAGCGATTGCAAAGCGCGAGAGCTCGTTTACGTTCGAGAACATGAAACCGGCAGGCCAGTTTCCCGCATTGTCAGTGTAGGGCCTTAGCACCGCAGGGCTTCCGTCCGGGAGGAGAATTCTCACTATTCTCAGAATTCTCACCGTTTTTTACATTTCTCATTGTTTTTACTATTTTAACTATTGGCATATATTTTTAAAGAGGCCTTTTGATTTATTTTCAAGTTAACCCATAAAGCGCGCAGGAAACATAGATATATATATGGGTTAGTAAAAATATTAGTAATGTAACTTTAGAATTATTTGGGGGGGGTCCCAGTTTGATTTTAACAAAAATACCTATCCACATGTGCGAAAATTTCCATAATACATTTAGCGGAAGTACTGAAAAAACCTTCAATATTTGCAGGGGATGCGGAGGGGAATGCGAACATAATAAAATCGGGACCCTTCTGCCCGGGGAAAAAGAGTATATGGCCGCAAAGCTGGGCATAAGTGTCTCAGAATTTAAGGGCCGATACCTGGATTTCCTGGAAATGGACGACGGAACCCGGATTGATGTATTAAAATTAGGAAAGTTATGTCCTTTTTTGAACAGAGAAACCGAAGAGTGCGGATGCCGGGAATTTAAGCCCATCCTTTGCAAGATCTATCCTGTTGTTTTCAAAGTTGAGGGTGAAAGAGTTAATTTCATAATAGACAGCTGGTGTCAGCTATCGATGAAAAAAGAATGCAGGAGTTATTTCGAAGCTGCTATACCTCTTTTTTTAGCCCTTCCTGTTCCGGCGGAGTGGTTCAGGTACGTAGCGAGTTACGATGACCTTTGCTTTGACTACGACCAGCTGAAAAAACACAGGAGAGGTAAAAACCCCTGTGAAGTGTTTTCCCTGAAAGAACTGCTGGACCTGCAGAAGGGCGATTCGGGAGCTGAGCGCCTGCAGATCTATTCCAAAATGGAAATTGAAGGGCTCATGGTTTAACTTTCATGACAGAAAGCTTTCCTCAGGAGCCTAAACTGCAGGAAGGTTGTTTCTCCCAGCCCAAACCTGAATGGGGAAGAGAAAACGACCGGAGAAGGTAGAAGGAAGCAACTCCAGGCTCAGTCATCTCCTTCCCCTTCCCTTACTTCCTCATTGAAGACGGCGCCTTTTTTGCCCTTTATCGGCAATGTAAAAGCAAAGGTGCTACCTTCCCCGGGCTTGCTCCTGAACCAGACATACCCGCCGTGCATCTGGGCAATCTGCTTGACGAGGGAAAGGCCCAACCCGGTACCCTGGAATATTTTGGAGGAAGATGAATCGACCTGGGAAAAAGCCCTGAAGAGTTTACTCTGATCCTTTTCTTCGATGCCGATTCCAGTGTCAGTAACCCTTATTTCCACCATTTCCCCTTTTCGTTTCGCCTCGACATTTGCAATTCCTTTTTCGTTTGAGAATTTTATGGCGTTGTCCAGGAGGTTATAAAGGACCTGCATAAAGCGGGCTTCATCAGCATAGATAGTGGTAAGTCCGCTGTCCACATCGATTTTGATTTCGATGTTTTTCCGGGAGGCGATCGGGGCCATCAGGGACTTTACACTGTTAAGCTTACCGGCAAGTTCGAATTCGCTGTACTTCAACTCCATCTTTCCGGCTTCTACTTTTGAGAGGTCCAGGATGTCATTGATAAGGTTCAGCAGATGTTTTCCACCCTTGGAGATGTTCCCTACATACCTCAGTTGTTTTTTGTTCAGTTCCCCGAAGATCTGCTCGTGCAGGAGGTCCGAGAACCCTATGATCGAGTTAAGGGGGGTCCGCAGTTCATGGCTCATATTTGCCAGGAATTCGCTCTTGGTGCGGTTTGCAGCCTCGGCAATCTGCTTTTCCTGAAAGAGCTTCTCGGCCTTCTTGCTTTCCGTAATGTTCCTCCAGGTCTCCAGGATGCCCAGGATTTTTCCGGTGTCATCGGTCACAGAAACAGCCTGGATAGACCATACCGTCCCGTCACCCGCCGAAAGTTCCCCGGCTTTTTTTTCCTCTTTTGCAAAGGCGTCTTCCAGGTGGAGGTATTCAACGGCCTGGCTGTTAACTCCGGGTGCAACTTTCTGGGAAAGCCCAACTGCCTCTTCAAGCTCCATTCCCATATGTTCCAGAGCAGCCTTATTGGCCCAGATAATATACAGGTCGGGGTCTACAAAAACGACCGGTTCGTTAAGGGAATCAAGGATGACCTTCTTCTCCCGTTCCTGGGTTTTAAGTTCCTGTTCCGCCAGGTCGATTTCGTTCAACATCCCATTAATCTCACGGGACAGCCTGAACAGTTCATCGTTGTCTTTGAGCTCCAGCCTTTTGGAAAGGTCTTTTTCAGCCCTGACATTTGTCACGAAATCGTCAATCTCGGTTAACCTTGAAACAAAGAGACGGTCCAGCGCGAGTTTGACTCCTACTCCGGTCAAAAGTCCTGTCAGCAACAGGAAAAAGTACATGTAATCAAGTGTTTTCTTGCTTTGGGAATAAAGGTTCCTCGGGAAATCCGCCCTGACAATAAGAGCAGGTTCCCCTGCAATATCATTCAATTCAAAATAACCAGCTATCCTTTCTTCGCTGAGGGGTTCTACAACGATCCTCCCGGGGACTTCCGTAACCAGGGAATATTCATTCAGAAAATCCGGAGGCATTTCCTCATCAACCCTATACATGAGCAGGGAAGAACATGTAACTTCTTTAAAATGTTTTATGAGATCGCTATCTAAGTACCTCCCGAAAATAAGGGTCCCCCTCGAAGGCCCTTCATATTTTGTAGTGAGGATCGGGTGGCACGCAATAAACATCGGGTTCTCGTCAAGTAAAACAAAGCCGCTTATCTTATCATCCTCATCTTCTGAAAGGAGAGTGCCGTCTTCAATCATTTCCAGTAGCCTGGAAGGTACGGGCACCTCTTCCTCGGTTTCAATGTCTATGGATTTTGTATATACAAGGGTCCCGGATTCGTTAACAAAAAGCATGAGGTTAACATCGATTCCTGCCAGGGTCTCGTTCTGCAGGTCCACTTCGATGTATTCCTGGTTCTGGTCCTCGACAAACTGGCAGGTATCGTCCCAGCAAGCCCAATCCTGAACACTGTAAGCAAGATATCCCTGCTTGGTGGCAACGGCGTTTTGAACCCTCTCTACATTCTCCAGTGTATCCACCGTTTCAAGCTCTAAAAAGTTCGATATCTGTATATTATGGGTAAACGTAACTGCAGTAATTAAAACTGCAAAAATCAAAAGGGTTATGATGAGTACTTTTTTACTGATATCCGTGCTGGGCACCTCGAGGCTGCTTTGGGGTATTAAGTTCACCAGTAAGAATTATTTTGGAGGGTTGGGACCCTAACTGGCTATAGTTATAGATGAAGTAAAAATATATAAAATTTGTTAGCCAATTATAAAAAGATTAAATAATTTTTTATATGTACGAAAGTACCTTATAACATATGATCTCACACCCAGATTTCCCACAAAAAACCGGCTCAGCTTTCTTTTCTCCCGGTTTTCAGGGGATGGAAAAACAAAGGTACTGCCCTTTCCAGCTTCACTTTCAAACCACACGTATCCGCCATGGAGCTGCACAATCTTCTTCACAAGGACAGGACAAGCCCAAGGCCTGTTCCCCCCGGTATTTTTTTGCCTTAAATGAATCGATCTGACTGAAAGGTTTGAACAGCCTTTCCCGGCCTTCCCTTTCGATACCAATCCCGTTGTCCCTTATCCCGATCCTTGCCATATCCCCCTCAGGGCTGCATTCACCTCTATAACTCCTTTTCAGAGAGAGAAATTGATAGCATTGCTGAGCAGCTTTTCTACTTCCAATTATTTTTAATTATTTACAACTGTGAATCCCGATAACAGCTTTCCGGGCATGCTCGTAAGACTGCTTCGCAACTTCCACACTTCCCTTCATGCCCCTGACTTCCATGTTGAACCTGCAGGCAAATTCCCTGACATTTTTATGGAAATCCGGGTCGTATGCAAGGCCAGTATCGAGTTTTGCGGCAACGCAGTATTTCGGGTCTTTCAGATATTTGCTGTCAAAATCAACGGAACCTTTGCCTTCCTTTTCCATCTGATTCCAGCTCGAAGCCCACATGGGAGTCAGGTAAATAGCCCCCGTTCCCCGGCAGCTCAGCATTGCCTCCGCATATGCGTCGTTTCCCCCAAAGGCGACACTTATGCAGTCTTCAACGGTCTCCCCGGAACAGTCCTTCAGAAAATAAAGGGGACATCCGAGGTCTGCAAAATCTTCTTCCAGTTTTCCCAGAGCATGTCCGCAGCTGCCGTAAAAGATGAGTATCCCGTCCGAAAAAGCAGCCATTTCCCTGATATTCCTGTGGACTTCGGATTTAAGGAGTTCCAGGTCGACATGCAGGGCAAGCTTGAGCACATTTACCACCACAGTTACTTTTTGCCCCACCCTGAATTTCATATCTTCATGCAGTTTTCGGAAAAAAGGAAACAGCATAAGGGGTTTTGTCAGAATCCTGAAACCCGAGCCCTGCCCGGAATTAAGGAAGAAAGGGATCCTGTCCAGGGGTGCTTTCCTGGGAACATAGTTTGCGGATTTAAGTTTGTGGATAAGCCCCATACACTCCCTGTTATCCACAAAGATCAGTTGTTTGAGTTCGTGGTCTCTCGATAAAACATAAGCAAGTTCGTCTTCAAACATTCCGCAGGCGATGATACTTAATACGGGCATTTCCAGACCTCTGTTTTGTATCCGGGTATCGGGTATAGTGTTAGTAAGGCAAGCTTTGAGTGAACTCCCCCCACCTGCTTTCTGATGAAAGCGAGGAAGGGGCTTCCTGCTTCATATTCCGGAGCAACCTCCACGAATCCACAGGCTCTTCCCCGTGTCCCACGGGTGATTTTGAATCAAGTTGCCAGTGCAAACTTTTTGATGTTGATAGCGGCGTTAATGTCCCTGTCATGGAACGTTCCACAGGCAGGGCATTCCCACTCCCGGACAGCCAGAGTTATGTCCTTGTTGTGGTATCCGCAAACGTTACAGGTTTTTGTGGAAGGCTCCCACATCCCGATCCTAATAACGGTTTTGCCGAGCCTTTTAGCCTTATATTCCAGTTTCGAAACAAAGCTTCCCCATGCCGAATCACTGATAGCCTGAGCAAGTTTATGGTTTTTCTTCATCCCCTTAATGTTTAGCGTCTCGATTCCAACGGCTTGGTTGTCGCTCAAAAGAGTGTTTGACTCTTTATGCTGGAAATCGTGTCTCTGGTTGGAGATTTTCTCATGAAGTTTAGCAAGCTGTTTTACGGCTTTTCTTCGGTTACTGGACCCTTTCTGTTTCCTGCTGACCCTCCTCTGGAGAGTTTTCAGGCGTTTCAAAGACTTTTTCAGGAACTTAGGGTTCTCTATCTTCTCCCCGGTTGAAAGGATCGCAAAGTCCTTGATCCCGAGGTCAACCCCGACTGTGCTATCCTCTGAGTATTCCTGTATTTCCGGGTACTTTTCCCTGTCTTCTGTCAGGATGGAAATGTAGTACTTTCCTGTAGGGGTCCTTTTCACGGTTGCCGTTCTCAAAAATTCGGCATTAATGTCCTTTTCGACAATGACTTCCCCGTTAACTTCGGTAGTCTCTATCAGGTTCTCGAAAAACTCCGGACTGAACAGGTCCCTGTGCATCTTAATTTTCATCCAGCCGATTCCCGGAAGAAACACCTGCGAAGTGGTCAGGTTGAGCCTGTACCTCTGCGGGATCTGGAAAGACTTGTTATTGTCCTTCTTCGTTTTCCGTTGAGGAAAGCCGTTTTGACCTCTGAAAAACCGGGTGTAGGCATCGTGCAGGTTTTTTCTGGCTTCCTGAAGAGACTGTGAATTGACCTCTTTGAGCCAGGGATAGATTTCCTTGAACATGGGAAGGTACTTGTCAAGTTGACTCAGGGAAATGTTGATCCTGAATTTGTCGTAGAAAACCTTTTTGATGTGGAGGAAACGGTTATAGATGAATCTAACGCAACCGATATGCTTTTCGATAAGCGTCTTTTGTTCATCATCCGGATAGATCCGGTACACGTTCCCCCTTTTCATAACATTACTAATTGTTTTGAAATTATATAAGGAGATTCTTATATAATTTATAGAGAGTTATTTTATTGTATTGTTGGGAAGTTGACGGCTCCCATCTCCCACCTGTCGGCCTGCGGCCTCCGAGGGAGGAGTCTTCCCGCCTTCGGAGATAAAGTTGAGAGAAAAATGTAGAGGATAGTTGAGAGAAAAATGTAGAGGATAGTTGAGAGAATAATCGAAGAGGATAGTTGAGAGAATAATCGAAGAGGTGGCAAACCTTCGGGTAAGCAGAGAAAATGAAGGCCGTATTTAATCCGTTTTTAAGCCGGATTCAGGAAATAAAATGGAAGGAAGGGGGTTACTTTCTTTCCTTCGCATACGCAACTATTGCGTCCTTGACTCCATACTTAAAGGCTACAACGAACGCGATTCCCCATGCCAGCGGCCCGAAGAAGAGGTAGAGGATGCTGGTGTCAATGAGCATCGTGTCCAGGGCGAGAAGGACCACGATCAGGAACAAAAAGCCTCTCAGGAGGGGAATTATGATATTCGCTCCCTCTATTTCCATATCCTTTACCATGTTGCTCAGGTAGTCCATGATAATGTCAATGGTCAGAACCCCTATCATGAGGATCAAAATCCCGATCAGAAGACGCGGCAGGTATTGGGTTATGTCTATCAGGAGTACCGTGAACATAGGCAGCCTCAAAATGTCCACTGCAGCCGTAATGAAGAGCAGGTACCCGAAGAGCCTGATCAACCCGGCTATGATCCCCGAAGCTGTTAAACCACCTGATTTCAATGA
Source organism: Methanobacteriota archaeon (assembly GCA_016841625.1). Taxonomy (GTDB): domain Archaea; phylum Halobacteriota; class Methanosarcinia; order Methanosarcinales; family Methanosarcinaceae; genus MTP4. The sequence goes on along the minus strand of JAENYU010000034.1, from coordinate 20,438 downwards.
AGCCCCGAAGAGGGTACTCTCGAATTTATCGTCAACCCCGGTTGCAACGAGCAGCTTCTTTACCGTGTCGCTGATGAAATCAACGATTAACAGTCCTATGAGCAGGACAAGGAAAGCTGAGACTACCAGCGGGATATAGTAGATGACCTGGGTGATGAAGTCTGCTACTATCTGGATATCCAGCAGATCTATAATTATCACCGCGAAGATGATGTAAATGAACCACCGGATCACGGCTGCGAAGAAGGCCACAGTACTCATGTCCGCTTTTTTAATCATGCCTCCTATGGCAGTTTTATCTATAAGGTCATCAAGCCCTATCTTATCCAGGACCTTCGCTCCGATGTTACCGAGAATCCCTCCTACGATCTTCCCAATTATGAGAAGGAGGATAACCACTATAAGGGTCGGAATAAAAGCAATAAACTGGTCTACAACATTGAGTAAACTATTCATGATTTCCGATTCAACCATAATAACCACTCCCAATATTTTATATTAAAAGAAAATTTCTCAAGATAATTTCTCCAGCTACCCCTTTTTAGGAGAATTATCTTTCATATATATTCTTCATATTATATTATCCTGTATGTGCTAGACATATTTTTTTGAGATTTGCAGAGGGGATGTTTTTTAAGCTGGCTTATCCGTACGAATCCGGGTTTGAGGGGCAAATACGGTTTATCCTGAGAGCTGAAAGTGGCAGGTATGATCCGGGAGTCCGGCAAGGAAAAATCCGGGACTTGTGCAAAATTCTTTAAACAGAAACTTAAACTAATTTCAGCGTCAATTTCATTCAGGAACAGGGGATAAAACAGTGAAAGTCAGGATGTTTGACAGAAAGAAATCGAAGGTAGGCCTGGCTCCCGGCACGCTGGTACACGTGGGGGAAAAAAAAGCCGAGAGAGTTGTGGTCAGGGCCTGGGCTTACAATAAGAGCGAGCTGATAGAAAAAGAACTGGAAACCGTCGAGGAGTGTCTGGTTTTCAAGGACATGCCCGACCTTAATGTATGGATCAACGTTGACGGGCTTGACAGGGTCGAGGTTATAGAAAAACTCGGGAACTGTTTCGGAATCCATCCCCTTACCCTGGAAGACATCCTTAATACCGGGCAGCGGCCCAAGATGGAGGATTACGACTCTTATATCTATACCGTCCTGAAGATGATGCTCCTTTCCAAAAACGGGGAAGAAGACCTGGAAGAAATAATCGTTGACCAGGTTAGTATCATCCTGGGCCCCAATTTCCTCCTCTCGTTCCAGGAAAGGAATGGGGATGTTTTTGGCCCTATCCGGGAGCGGCTCAGGAAACCTGATTCAAGGATCCGCAAGTCCGGAGTCGATTACCTTGCTTACTCCCTTACCGATGCCATTATCGATTATTACTTCGTGATACTCGAAAATTTCGGGGAAAAGGTCGAAGACCTTGAAGAAGAACTGATAAGCAACCCGAGGCCTGAAACCCTGCACACTATCCAGAGATATAAAAGGGATATGATCCTGCTCCGGAAATCTGTCTGGCCTCTCCGGGAAATGATTAATGGAATGCAGAAATTGGAATCAGGACTCATTAAAGAGTCGACCCAGGTCTACCTGCGGGACGTCTACGACCACAGCATCCAGGTCATCGATTCCATTGAGGCTTTCCGGGACATCCTCTCTTCCATGCTCGACGTCTACCTCTCCAGCGTGAGCAACAAAATGAATGACATCATGAAAGTCCTGACCATCATTGCCACGATTTTCATCCCCCTGACCTTCATAGCAGGCGTTTACGGCATGAACTTCGAATATATGCCCGAGCTAAGATGGCACTGGGGCTACCCGGCAGTAATGACTTTCATGATTTTAATCGGGATCTTCATGTTCGCCTACTTTAAGAATAAGAAATGGTTTTAAGGAAGGATTAAGATTTTTATTTTTTATCCTTATTTTTTTCGGGTCCTGAGAGCCTGGAATATCTGTTTTATCTCCGGCATCTTACCCCTTCTTCACCTTATAAATTAAATATATTAAAATGTAATTTTTTTATAATGGTTGTGCCATACATGAGAGAATCAAAGATTCGACTGAAATAAAAACGAAGGTTTACACATGTACGGCTATCATGATCTTCCTGTTGATGTGGAGGAAGAAGGCATTTCGATCTCCATGGAAAAGCTAGGAGAACAGTGGGTATACAGGAGGAAATTCGGGGACGAGGAAGTCGAAAAGCTCATCCTGGGCGATGATAAGTGCCTCATAATTAATCCGGTGGAGCCTCTGAACACTCCAAAGGAAATCACTCCCAACCTGCTGATAGAGTTTGAAAAAACTTTGCTTATCGGAGCAGGGGAGAAAAAGCAGGTCTTTTTGACCTTCCCGGTTGAGATCGGGATTTTCATTTCGGGAAAAACAAAAAAGAACCTTGAAATCCTTGACGTGCTGAGCCTCGTGGGGCAGAAGTTTACTCTCTACGGGGAGGTTTCGAACGGCGTGGTCTGTAAGTACTGGAAAAGCAGGGTTTACACGGCTCCCCCTGACCTGAACCCCCTTCAGGAAGGGGTCCTGGAACTGACGCTTCGAAATTCATCCTCCGAATGGGCGAAGATCTCAAAAGTCGTTTTTAGCGCTTACGGGATGAAACTCTATTATGACGGAGGTGTCTTCATGAAAGCCCGCATGGACATCCTGAACAGGAACTCGGCTGAGACATCTTTTGAGGCCCTGCCGTCGAACGGGGACAGGCAAGGATCTCTCTTTAAAAGCCGGAAAGAAGCTTTCGGGGTTTACGGCATCCGGAAACTGGGCCTGGTACCTCTCAAGTTTTACATGGGGTGGGGGCTGTGATCCCGGACATGAACTTCTTCGAGATTATCCTTTACAGGACAACAAATGCCGATGTTACCCTGGGTGCCCTGTTAAAGTTCTTCTTCGTCCTCTCCCTATCGGTAGTTGCTGCAAGGATCTTTACAATTTACCTGCGCAGGTCTCTTCAGGACAGGGTGAGCAAGGACGTCACCGAAGCCGTAATCAAGCTCCTGTATTACGGCGCCATGGGAGTTGTCTTCATCTCAATCCTTCCTCTTATAGGACTTGACCCCTCAGGGCTGCTGCTGGCTGGAGGAGTTGCCGGTATTGTAATCGGTTTTGCGAGCCAGAACATTGTGGGAAACCTTGTTTCAGGTTTCTTCCTGATGATTGAACGGCCCATTAAAATCGGGGACCAGGTAGAAGTCAACGGAATCTCAGGCTACGTCAGTGATATCCGCATCATCTCCACCCTTGTCAGGACCTATGACGGGCTTCTGGTCCGCATCCCGAATGAGCAGGTCTTCACCACAAACATCACTAACCTCGTAGGACACCCGGTCCGCAGGTTCGAGTACACTGTCGGGATCCGTTACAGCGACGACGCTGACGAAGCTATCCGCCTGATAAAATACCTGATCGATAAGGAACCCTTTGCCCTCCAGAACCCATCCCCTTCAGTTTTTGTAAACGAGCTGGGAGACAACTCGGTAAACATCAGTGTGAGGGTCTGGGCACCGGTGAGCGAGTGGTTCGACCTGAAAACCAGAATACTCTGGACCATAAAAAAGACCCTGGAAGAAAACGGCATAGAAGTGCCTTTCCCGCAGCGTGTGCTGCACTTTACAGGAGATTCGGAACGGGTGAATGAGAATGTTGAGGAGCTTCTTGCTGAAAGTGAGGGTTAAAAAGGTTACGCAATTGAACTAAAAGGTTGTTCAATTGAACTAAAAGGTTGTTCAATTGAACTAAAAGGTTATGCAATTAACCTAAAAGGTCATGCAATTGAACTAAAAGGTTACGCAATTAACCTAAAAGGTTACGCAATTGACCTAAAAGGTTACGCAATTGAACCGATTATGAAATGAAAAATGGTCAAAGTAGGTCGAGAGCGGGAATTTCCGCTCTTATTTTCCTTTTTCAAGGGCGTCCCTGATTTTCTTAACCGTAAGGGCACCGGGGGTACCTTTCATGTTATGGGGCGGCCAGTCCCCGGATTTTATCTCTTCTGAGTTTTCGTCGTGCTCGTCTTCGAGCCGCATGATCAGTTTCACGTCATCAGGTATGTCGTCTACCATCCTTGCCCCGCAGGCTTTGAGTTCTCCCAGGGATTCTCTACCTTTCGCTTCATCAAAGGGGACGGTGCAGCCCTTTACTATATTCGTCCGAAAGCCCCTCTCAAGAAAGCTGAGAGCGTTGTGGTAGATACAGACCTCGTCGACCAGGCCTGTCATGAACACCTCGTTAATGCCCAGTTCCGAAAGCTCCAGTTCAAGCGCCGGGTTTGTAAAGGCGTTGTAATGGTCTTTCGGAAGCCTGAGCACCGCGGCATTTCCCCTGCTCAGAACCTTTTCCACAAGTTCAACTATCGGGTCAATGATTGTTTTCCCCAGCGGAGCTGCGAGCTGCCCCTCATACTCTTCGCCTTCATGTTTGTATTTCTCAAACACAAAGTCATTAGTCATGTCTATGATAACCAGTGCTTTCAAGCTTTCACCCTTTTTAGTTTCGGGACTTATTTTGGGTACTTACTTCAGGAACACACTTCATGAATATACTTTAGTATTATCCGCCAGCAATCGGCGGAAACAGTACCACAACGTCCCCGTCTTCCAGTTCGGTTTCGGAGCCTTTAAGGAAGTCGATATCCCTTCCGTTCACCAGGAACCTGATTTTCGGGCTTTCGTCCTCGAAAGGCCTGCCCACAGCTTCCCTGAATCCTTCTCCGTAATGATGTTTTAGGGCTCTGAGCAGCACTTCAACGGTCTCTCTGGGATGGATTTTAAACAGAATTTCTGGTTCTTCTGTGACATGCCGGATAGAGGCAAGGAATTTTACAAGTACTTTCAAGCGTATTCCTTCCAGGGGTCTTGAATCGGGAATTTGAATCGGGAATTTGAATCGGGAATTTGAAGCAGGAAATATAAAGTGAGAAAGGGTAAAAGGTTGCCTGAAGCTCTAATTGAGAGCCTTTTCAGTTGTTCTTTTCAGGCAATCCCGAGTTCCTTCAACTTCTCTTCCGTGGGCTTTCCGTCAACCCAGCCCCGGAGTGCGTAGTACTCATTGATCATTTCCGGGACCTGGGAAATCTGGCCTTTTGAAGGACCTTCGGGGATCGGCTCTTCAGTAAGGCGCTTTGGAAGGATATCTTCATTCCGGTCAAGCCCGTACATGTTGTTCATCAGCCGTTCCAGGTTTGTGACCCTTTCCCCGAGTTTCAGGAGTTTGTCGGCGTCAAGGTCAAAGCCCGTGGTTGCTGCCAGCATCCCCGCGTACTCGGGAAGGCCCAGGGCAAACGAGGAAAAGAGGCAGACAACCGACGAATTGATTGCCGAGGTAAGGTCCTGAAGGATGATGGTCCATTTGGGTTTGTCCTCGGTGGCGTAGGGATCGAGTTTTAAGGGCAGCCCCAGGACCTCGGGGGAGATCATGTAGCCATAAACGTGATCCCCTCCCCGGTTTGCGGTCGCGTAGTTCAGGCCTATCCCCTGGATGGACCGGGGGTCATAGGCGGGCAGTTCCATGCCCTTGACAGCCATGGAGAATTCCGGAGCCCCGTATTTTTCTGAAAGTGCTCTTGAGCCGAGGGCAAGGTCAGCCCCGATCCCGGCGCGATAGGCGGTCCTCCAGATGGCTTCGATCATTGAGCCGGGGTCTCCGAAGCGCAGGTTCATGCCGTGCAGTTTTTCTGCCGGGATTTTTCCTTTCTCCACGAGTTCCATGGCACAGGCAATCGTGCCTCCCATGGAGATGGTGTCAAGTCCCAGCTCGTCGCAGAGGTGGTTGGCCTTTACCAGGGCGTCGAGCTCCTTTACTCCGCAGTCGGAACCAAAGGCAAAAATGGTCTCGTACTCCGGGCCTTCGGTATCCCGGACGCTGTAGGGACCTTCAGGCACATCGGACCTCCTCCCGCAGATAATCGAGCAGCCCCAGCAGCCCCCACGGCCTGTCAGGTATTTTTTGACAAGGGTCTCCCCGCTCTGCTCGTCGGCTTCGGGGAAGTAAGCTTCCTGGAAGTTTCGGGTAGGGTAGGCCCCGCTTTCGTTGATGATATTCACAAGGATTGCGGTCCCGTAGGTGTGAAGCCCTCCGTCGGGGCTCGTAACCGGGTTTTCCTTGATTTTTGCCCTGGAATCCTCGACTCTCTCCTTCAAAAGTTCAGGGTTTGCAGGCTCAACCTTCTGACTCCCGGAAACCACAATCGCCTTCAACTTCTTGCTCCCCATGACAGCCCCAAGCCCCGTCCTGCCTGCGGTTCTGTACTTGTCGTTCATGATGCCGGCAAAGGGGACCAGGTTTTCCCCCCCTGGCCCGATGCAGGCAACGGAGGTTTTCTTAGGGTTCCCGGTCCTTTCGGTCAGCTCATCCGTGACCGCATGGACCGTCATGCCCCAGAGTTCCGGGGCTTTCACAAGCCTGGCTTTCCCATCAACAATTTCCAGGTAGACCGGCTCCTTCGAAATCCCCCTGACTATGACCACGTCGTAGCCAGCAAACTTCAGGTAGACTCCCCATTTCCCGCCTGAGTTTCCACTCCCGACGGTCCCGGTCTGCGGGGATTTGCTGCAGACGACATGGTGGCGTCCACTGGTCGGAATCTTCGCTCCTGTGGCAGGTCCGGTTGCAAAAACCAGCAGGTTGTCAGGGTCAAAAGGCTGCATGTCCGCCCTGAACTCGTCGTATACGAGCTTCAGGCCAAGCCCCTTTCCTCCCAGGTACATCTTTGCCATCTCTTCATCAAGAGGCAGGTCTTTAAGCGTTCCGTTCTCGAGGTCAACATCCAGAATTTTTCCTACATAACCACCCAACATGTAAATCCTCCATTTAATTAGTCCTGAACGAGTTTTTGAATGAGCTCTTGAATGAGCCCTTGAATGAGCTCTTGAATGAGCCCTTGAATGAGCCCTTGAATGAGCCCTTGAATGAGCCCTTGAATGAGCTCTTGAACAAGTTCTTCAATTTTTCCGGCATGTCCCCGTTTACACACTGTAAAAGTGTCTGCCGGACCGATACAAAGAGTCAATTTTAGGTTATGAATCTGAACATGATATGCAGTTGAATAAGTTGAATATATACTCGAATATTATTATGTGGAAGTTCCTTAATAAACGTATTCACGCCTTGGTGATGCACTCGTACCGGACATCCGCCCGCATGATTTTCGGCACCTTTTCCCACATGCCGATGTACTCCCCCTGGACAACAACCGCCCCCTTGATTCCGGAAATTCCTTTCACCACGTCAAAAGCCTTCTCCACAGCTTCTTTTCCCACGTCCACGGCATTCCCGAGCGCCGTTGCAGCCGAGTCCGCCAGGGATACGTCATCGGAAAAAACAACAGCTGCATCTGCCATTCCAAAGCTGATTGAAGGTCCCACCGTCCCGGCTGAGGTACAGACCCCGGTGATCGAGTCTCGCGGCTCGAAGACGAAACCCAGGTTCCTGACCGAGGACTGCCCCGCATAAATCCCTACCACTACAGGCCTGTCATTGATCATCGCAATGTCTCCTCCGTTGTCCACTATCGCATACGAGGCTCCGGCTTCGACCATGGCTTCCACGGCAAGTGCCGATACCGTGCCTGCAACCGCACTCATGGGCCCGATTCCCATGGTATTCCCGGCTCTTACCATCCGCCGGACGATTTCAGGGGCGTTTGAGGGACAGGTATGGGGTTCGAGGGTGAGCTTGAAAAAAGGGTCTGAGAAGATGTAGGTCTCAAGGGCTGAGCGGTGGAAGCGGATAGCTTCTTTTGCAGCTTCGATGTGGGATTGCTCGTCAGCTGCGATTGTTACAATGGTTTCCTTGAGCTGGAAGTGTTCTTTGATGGGGGTTCTGGCGGGTTTGATGAGGGGTTCTTTTTTTTGCTCATTTTTTTGGGCTTTTTCGGGCTCTTTTTCGGGTTCTGGCATGCTGGTCTGATAAGGAAGTTATGGCTTAAAAAAGAAGTGCTTTTCGGGCTTTGTGAAGATATTTGGAGCAGTTTGAGGTGGGGATTTTTCAAACTTCTTACAAAAACGAGGCAGCCGGAATTAGTTGTATTCCCGTCGTTCCTGTCCGAGCGGAAGCGAGGCTTGAGCAGGCAGTAATTCAAAAAGAAGACGCTGAAAAATCAGAAGCAGAGTCAGTTAAGTTGCAAATTGTCGGAACAAAAACAGGCCCATACGCACATTTTTCTAAGTGTGAATCGGTATTGCTGTTGTTAGATGACGACGGGATTAATTTTACGTTCACGTATTATAAGACCAGTTTCTTCGGCATTTTGCCTTAACCACTTTTCGGGAAACAGTTCCCGAAGAGAATCATAGAGAGGAGCCTGGGAACGAGGTGACATATATTTCCTTTCAAAATCTATCAAAAAATATCAAATTGATAGAAAAGAATCTCGGAAATCAAAGTTTCGTTGGCGCATCCCGCAGCAAGCTACGGGGTATTCGACTGAAAAAAAAGAAAAGGAGCGCTTTCATCAGACGAGTGAAAGCACTTCGACAGGAATATAGACTTTGTCAGTTACTGGAGCATAGACAACTATTCCCTCGAGTTCATGAGTAACTCCGTCCTTGATAAGAAGGTTCTTATTCACTGGCAGTTCGGAGTCTCCGATTTTCAGTACAGGGTTTGAAGAGTCTGTCATATCCAGCAAATACTCGTTTTCATCCAGTTGCCCGTCTCCATTGTCTATGGAGAAAAACTCCCCTACTTCGACAAACAGACACCTGTTAGTTTCATTCAGGTCGAAACCGATTTTTTCAGCGATATATCCCGCAATTTCGGTATTATCCATGTAACCTGCGGGGTGATCAGGACCATAAGCCCATAGAGGGACATCTTCAGCACAGTGCCCATGAGTAGTCCATCCGATAACGGTATGATTTCGGCTGATTACCTCGCTGATAGCATAGTTGAGTGGGAGGTCGTTCCCATCGTTGTAAAGTTCGAGAATTTCAGTGACATCATCATCAGTTGCATCAATTCCCCACAATGTCTTCAGCTGGGTTTTGATATTTTCGGGAGAGAGGTCTGTTCCTATTTTTGCTGCAACCCCTATGGAATTGAGCTTCATGCCTTTGAGAGGCCCAATAACGTCTTCAACGGATGTGGAGTCGTATTCGGAATCGGAGTAACTGCCAATAATCATGCCTCCTGTATTATGGTCCGGGAAGACCAGCACAAGAGTATGCCCGTCTTTTTCAGCAAAGTCAACTGCGACCTTAACAGCTTCGTCAAAAGCCAGGAACTCGGTGACAGCATAGATAGGGTCATTTGCGTGGGTTGCCCCGTCTATTTGACTGCCTTCAACCATCAGGAAGAAGCCATCTTTGTCCTGGGAGAGCAGCTCGACAGCCTTTGCAGTCATCTCTGCAAGAGTGGGTTGATCAGGTGCAAGGAAGGGACGATTAATGTCCGACGCCATGTGAGTGCTGGAAAAAAGCCCCCAGGTTTTGCCGGAGTTAAGGTTCAACATTTCATCTCTGCTGTCAACAAACTGGTAGTCTCTGTCAAGAAGCACTTTTGTCAGATTTTCTCCATCAGTCCTTTTTCCTCCTTCAGCCACTGGCACAAGATGACGGGAACCCCCCCCGAAGACCACATCAATGTCTTCGTAAACCATCTGTTCCATGATTTCATTTTCCTTATCCCTGTAATCTACATGAGAAGCAAAAGCTGCAGGTGTGGCATGGGTGACACGAGTGGTTGCCACAAGCCCGGTAGCTTTGCCTTCAAGCTTTGAACCTTCAAGCACTGTTGCGAGGGGGCTGTATTGCAATTCTTCGGAAGGGATTTCCAGTGTGCTTAACACAGGATCACCGGCAGGACCGACGCTCACAAACCCATTTGTTGTTTTATAGCCTGTAGCAAATGCCGTTGCAGCAGAAGAGGAATCCGTGATAACAGAATCAGTACTATAAGTGGACACTGTCCCAGCTATCATTTCATCAAGCTGCAAAGGTTTCCCGCTGTACCATCGGGAAAGGGTCTGTAAACTCTGGGAACACCCGTCAGGGACAAGGACAATAACGTTTTTGATTTTGACCTCCTGGGCTTCCGAAGGTTTATAAATGGCACTGAAACTGAAAGCGGCATTTTGTTTCAGAAAATCGCCTGATGCCACTGCCAGAGCAACGCTTCCGAGAAGCAGCAGGCAGATGATTGATAGGGTCAACAGAATATGTGATTTCTTGGTCTTCATGAAATTACCTCAAAATTGAGTACAACTTATTAAAAAAGTTTTTGAATGCAGGTTTCCTCAGACCATACCCATGATTTTTAGATTGTAAGTTCGAAAAAGGAAGCAGAAATATTTAAATGTGTCACATATAACTCAGTTCCAAAATCCAGTGATTGGGGCAAACTAAAAAATCACTGGATTTTGTACCAGAGTCGTGGGTGGGCATGGAATATGGAAGTCGATGGTTGCCGGGGTTTTATCAAACTTCAAAGATCTTGAACGTGATACTGTAATATAGGATTGCTTCGAAATATTTACACTTGAGAATTCAACGTTTTATTTTTTTTGTTCAGGAGGGGCTAATTGATGAATGATTCAACGGAGAGCACGGAAACCGGGAAGAGAAAAGTTAGAGTGAAAGTCAGGGGAATAGTAAAAAAAGAAGATCTGAAGAGCCTTGAAGAGTACAGCAACCAGCTAAAAGACCTTGATCCCGAACTGATCACCCCTGAAAACGAAACCGTCCTGATAAGAGCTTTCAGGCGTGCAAAGGGGGAGCTTGGCCCGGAAGAGCTGGTCAACTGGTTCACCCAATATGCCGAGCCCTTTTACAGGTCCGCATCCTGGAGACTACTGTCCCCGATGTATGAACAGGTTCTGGATATAGCCGAAGAGAAGCTCGGGCCCGAGCATCCGGCTACAGCAACAGCCCTGAACGGCCTTGCGGGAATTTACAGGTACCTCGGGAAGTATGAAGAAGCTCTCCCCCTCTACACCCGGGCTCTCGAAATCAGGGAAAAGAAACCGGGCTCCGAGAACATTGAGACCGGAAACACCCTTTGTGACCTTGCATCCCTCTACTTTTTCATGGACAAAAAAGCCGAAGCCTTCCCCCTCTATGAACGAGCCCTTGAAATCCATGAAAAGGCCTTTTACTCCGAGCATACCGAGCATACCGATCACTCCAAATACCCTGAGAACGCTGAGAACGCTGAGTACGCCGAGTGCGCCGAACATCCCGAACATCCCGAACATCCCGAACACCCCGGAAACCTGGAAGTTGTCAGGACCCTTAACAGGATGGCGTTTTTCTACAGGGGCACGGACGAGCCGGAAAAAGCCGAAGCCCTGTACCGCCGGGCTCTCGACCACCTGGAAATACTCCGGAAAGCTTCCCCGGAAAACGTAAAGTTCCAGGCTTACACCGCAGGTACCCTGAACAACCTGGGCGTCCTGCTTTCGGAGGAAATGGGCAGGAAGGATGAGGCAGAGGAAATCTACGGAAGAGCCCTCAAGCTCCAGGAAACGTCCCTCGGTCCTGACCATCCCCAGGTAGCCCAGACCCTGAACAACCTGGGCCTGCTCTACTACGACACCGGCAGCCCCGAAAAAGCCCTCGTCCTCTACACCCGTGCCCTGGAAATCTTCGAGAATCTCGGAAAAACCGAACACATGGGCTACGCCAACACCCTGAACAACCTGGCAGGCGTCTATGTCCAGAAGCGCAGGTGCAAAGAAGCCCTGAAACTCTATGAAAAGAGCCTTTCCATCCGGGAAAAGCTCCTCGGGGAAGAGCACCCCGAAGTTGCCAAGACCCTGAACAACCTTGCTGAACTCTACCGCCAGATGGGCGAACACAAAAACGCTCTCCCTCTCTACACCCGCGCCCTCAAAATAAGCGAAAAAACCCTCGGCTCCGAACACATGGACGTCGGCACCACCCTGAACAACCTCGCCGGCTTGCACGAAAGCATGGGTGAATACGAAACCGCAAGCGAGATGTACGAAAGGGCGCTGGGAATTATTGAAAAGGAACTCGGGCTTGACCACCCCTATTTCAAGATCACCAGGAATAATTTGCTGGCGCTGTATGAGAAGATGGAGAGGGGCGGGCATGCGGAGTGAAGGAGGGGAGGGGTGAAAGGTAAGGAGTGAAAGGTAAGGAGTGAAAGGAGAAATGTGAGAGGCTTTGTGTGAATCATTTAGTTGAAAAAGTCAGATAAGAGCCAGTAAAGTTTCAACAATCTCCTTAGCGTCTTCGCTATCCAGCTTTCCGTATTTTTCAAGACCGTCATACCTGTCAGGAATGTTTCCAAGACACCCCTTCAAGAATTCAAAAACAGTAAATTGTCTTCCCAGAAACTCAAGATTCAGATCCCTCCCACCATGAGCAGGATCCAGAAGAGAAAGCACATCCGCATAGTCCTTAGTCAGTTTTCCCTGTTCCCATTCAAGGTCATGGGAAGTTCCATGCCTTATGCGGTATTCCCTATCCCAGCAAGCCTTAAGCTTAAACAGAAGCAAGAGTGATCTTTCGGGAACATTTACAGAAACTTTCCCCCTGAGTTTCTTCTCAACAGTATGTCCATCGAGGGTATCAAAATTTAGTTCCTCTGATCTTCCTTCGAAAAGAAAATGCCCCTCTTTAGATGCAAAATCGATGATTATTTTCCCTGCAGGGGTAGCCTTTGCCACACTGCTGACACCCGGAAGCCGGTAGTGTGTATACCCCCGTTCTTTTCTCAAATAAAGCATTAAGGCATCCCTGGTCCGGCGGTTTGTTACAAGGTCGATGTCAATGGAACCGTACCAGGGATTATAGGCATCAACAGCCCAGCCCCCTATGAGAACAGTTACAGGTGCTTAACTATCCTTTTCCCTGTCCCTTATCCAATCCAGAATAACTTCCAGTTCATTCAGGGAATATTCAATAATCTGCAGATTCTCATAAGGAAGCATAGTTCTCCAACACCGCCTTTGCCATGTCCATACCGCTGTATCCGAGACCTGCAAGATCCAGCAAAACCTGAGACGGAGACACGACGTTTATTCCCTCTATCTTCCCGGTATCACTGAATACGTCCCTGTCCGGAATATAGAGGTAGACCTTTACCCCTTTACCTTCGCTCTCCTTCGTGACTTCAGTCCTGCCAAAACTTTCCCTGAAAAAACCTAAGTCATCCTTTCTGAGATAGAGATACACAGCATCATGCCTGACCGCATAACCGGTATAAAGTCCTCCAGCAGTATAACTGGTGAAAGCAAAGTTAACTCCCTGCTTTTCCAATACATGGGTGATCTCTTTAGCCGCTTCTGTCACATCCCCATAATCGGTGATAATCTCCCCTGCAAGAAGGTTCTTTAAGGGCCTCTCCCAGGCAAGCCCGTTCAGCAACTTATTCTTGTCCGAGATGCTCACATAATTCCCTTTTCTCGTTACAATCCCCTGTTCGATCAGGCTCTGGACCGTAGCATGCGCCCAGCCGTAGGAAACATTCTCAAGAATGGAAAGCTGCCTGATGGAAGTCAATTTTTCCCTTAGCAGGCGGGAAATTACCTTCCAGGCCTTTTCCGAACTGATTTTTACCTTCTTCTTAGGCACAGCAGATTTCCCAGATTCTAACTTGAAAGACCGTGGAAGCTGGATTACTTTTATGCCCAGCTCCTTTGCAAGCTCTTCTTCCCGCGGAGGGATTATTTTTGCAGCAATTACCGGCACGAAATCAGAGCTTTCTTTTCCTTCCTTTTTAAGCAACTCTTTCAGCAGGACAAACTGAGCAATTTCGTCAACATTAGCCCTGTTTTTGGTCTCGACAAAGTAGGTCTCTTCTTCATCCTTAACCACAAAGTCCACTGTGTAAGGCAAACGGCTGTCAATCGACACCTGCTCCTCCTCTACACCCGCATTTTTGCGCAGGCCGAGCTTAGCACGCAGTATCTCAAGAAGTTCCTCAGTTTCTGAAGCCGCTGTTTCTGACATGTAAAGTATCAGTATGTAATGATAAGTATATAAAATTATCAGTGATATGTATCATTAAAAAGTGATAACTAGATATAGTTATCAGTGATAATTGAAAATGTTGTTTGAGAGATTTCATAAAAATTCCGAAAAACGAAAGTTTTTTGAAAATTTCGGATCAAAGCAAAACAACCGGAATAGCCGTATTAAACCTGTTTTTCACCGAGCGCAAGCTCGGGCTTTTCCTTGTCTTAGACGGAGTAGACTTCTACTTTTTTGAATTGAAAGAATTTAGGTAGTGTAATATAAGGCAAGTTCAAAACATATTTACAGACTGGATATTTTAAGCTGAAGCTTTCAAGCTGGAGGGATAGGGTGGCAGTTTGTCCTACAAATTATGATGAAAAAGTGGAATGCCCATTCGTAGACAGGAAAGAGTTCATTGAAGCTTTTGAAAACGCCTTCCGGAACATAGGTAAAAAGGACTACAGTGTCCTGGTCTACTACGGCGTTGCCGGGATCGGAAAAACCAGCCTTCGAAAGGAACTTCCGTCCCTGCTCGAAGAACACAACGAATCGGACCGGCACAGGAAAGCTATATGGACTTCAATAGACTTCGCCACCGAACAGTACAGGCAGCCTTACAATAAAGTCCTCCTGCGGTATAACTGGTGAAAGCAAAGTTAACTCCCTGCTTTTCCAACACATGGGTGATCTCTTTAGCCGCTTCTGTCACATCCCCATAATCAGTGATAATCTCCCCTGCAAGAAGGTTCTTTAAGGGCCTCTCCCAGGCAAGCCCGTCTAATTACTTATTCGTGTCCGAGATGTTCACATAATTCCCTTTTTTCGTTACAATCCCCTGTTTGATCAGGCTCTGGACCGTAGCATGCGCCCAGCCGTAGGAAACATTCAGTCCTAAAATATTATTTTCCATTAACTAATGGTCATTTGGTTTGCCTGTCTTCTATAAGTTCTTATTCCTAAGCCAACAAATAAGTAAAGAATTGAAGTAATAATCCCAAGGCTTGGTGAAACAAGAATTTCTTTTCCTGCTGCAATGCTGATATAACCTGATATAATTAAAGGATTTACTAGCGAATCCTCTACCATATGTGATAAAACACCCGGCCAAATTGATTTTGTTACCCTAAAAAGCTCAATAAACATCACCGACCAGCATATCATTGTTATAATAAGAACAATGAATAATGTAGCTCGACTGACAGGTAACACTGCTTGTATATCTGTTTCGGGTAAAAAGACCAGACAATATGGAGCATGCCAGATTCCCCAAAGACTGCCAACAATGAGATATATCTTCCAATCATTAAGATTTAATTTGATGAGTTGTGAAGTTAGATAACCATAAAAAGGAGTCCCATCAAAAATATTTTTAATAAAAGTAAATAACAGAGTACTGGAAAACAGCAAAATAAAAGGTCTGAGGTCGAATGCTGATAAGTCAATCCATTTTGTTGTAGCTCCGATTATCAGAACGATTGCTGTTACAACAGGAAAAATCAAAACAGCAATCAAGTACCATTTTATGTTTCCTTTGAAATTCGGCTTGAAACCAAAATCATTCCAATTGCCCTTTGAAAATATAGTGATTGCAATTGCAGTCAGCATGGGCAATACCAACCATATCCCCATACCAAGAGAATCTCCCTCTGGTTGCTCTGTAAGGACAGAGTCTACAAGAACACCTATCCACCCACTGAGAATAACAACAACAATAAATACAACAATATTGCGAATAACTTTTTTATTCACGTAAACACCTCCCCATTTAGCAGATATAAATGCTTTTTATTACGAAATATCTTTCGTTTGAAACTTAATTGTGCTATTATTACTAATTCAGTACTTCGCTAAAAATCCGGTCGTGGGGATCAGTTATTGAAAACCGCAAACAGAACGATAGTTTTCAAATTTAGGCAAAGAAGGTAGATGTGCCAGTTTTACCAGAATTACTCAATAACAGGGTAGATGCGCCAGTTTACCAGAATTACGCAGTAACTCACGGACTGGCGGATAAAGGACAAAAAAGAGACAAAAATAGGATCGTACAGCCGCCTGGAAAAAGCTCAACTTTTTGCCGACAGCCCACCGTTAGTAAGGTCATATAATGTTAATCCATTGGTCTAAATGTTAGATCAATTAACTAAGAACTATTATATGAATAAGATTTTGTGTTAAAAATTATATATATGTAGAGATCCTAGTATAACTTGCGTTCTCATCTCTTTAACACCTTCCAGCAAACACCTACACCACGAAAACCATTACAAAATGAAGAGGCAAGAAAGAGAAACTCACACCCCCCCGTGAGCCAAATACTTCAATACCTCTTCCCAAAAAAAGGAAAATCTTTCCATTCGGACCCCACACAAAATCCGATCGGAATTTCTATTTTTATTCCGATGGGAACGCAAGCTTTTCTTCCAAAAACAAAACAAGTCCAACTTACTCCCAATCAATAAAACACCCTCATATTTTTATTTTTTTTCGGTCCTGGTCAAGGGATAATTTTGAGTAAACCGACGCCGATGATGTTGATTTTTAATTCAAGCGAAGCTGCCGGAATAGCTGTCTTCAACCTGTTTTTCACCGAGCGCAAGCTCGGGCTTTTCCCTACCTGCAACTGAGAAGACTTCTAGATTTTAGAATTAAAGAATTTAGGTAGTGTAATATAAGGCAAGTTCATAACATATTTACAGACTGGAATTTTATATCCAAGACTTGACCCCGGATAAACTTGTCCAGGATGGATTGCATGGTAAACGCCCCAAAAAATCACTTCAGAAAACACAAATTCGTTGACAGGGAAGGCCACATCCAGACATTCACAGAAGCTGTGAAAAATCTGGGCCAAAAAGACCTAAACGTTCTGGTCTACTACGGGGTAGCCGGTATCGGCAAGACAAGTTTAAGAAAAGAGCTCCCGAAGTACCTTGAGGAATATAACCGTGAATACCAGCACCCTGAAGTTATCTGGGCTTCAATAGATCTGCAACTGGAAAAACACAGGGAAAAAACCACCTTTTTAGTAACCCTGAAAAATGAGCTGCAAAAGAATTTGCAGGGCAGGCGCAAAATAAACTTCCCAGCTTTTGAAATTGCACATGCCATTTACTGGAAAAAGGCAAACCCCGAAATCCCTCTGAGAAAGGAAAACTACCTCTTTTTTGCAGGCGACAATGTCATAGATGGCTTTTTTGGAACTGTCGATCAGATCCCCTATTTTCAGGTTGTACCTGCCTTTGCAAGAGCCCTGGTAAATGTCCCGGACTACCTCAGGAAATGGTGGAAAATTAAAGGAGAAGCCGAACTATCGCAGCTTTCAGAAATGGAAGCCCTGGAAATTGAAGAAATACTTCCTTACTTCTGGGCACAGGACCTTGAAAATTACCTTGAACACACATCGGAATCAGCAGTTATTTTCATAGACACGTATGAAGCCCTTTGGGATAATCATAGAAGCGACGGCCATTCCAGGGACGAATGGATAAGGAAAGAACTCGTGCCAGGATTAACAAAAAATGTCTTGTGTGTCATCTCCGGAAGAGAAAGTCTGAAATGGGAATCTCTGGAAGAAAAATGGAAAAATAATCTTTCCCAGCATAAGGTGGAGGAATTACTGGAAAATTACTGCACGGAATACCTGAAAGTCATGGGAATAACCGATAAAGAAATTCAGGAAGTAATTTTCAGAGGGAGTGAAGGCGTTCCATACTATCTGGAATTATCCGTTTATATTTACGAAGAAATCACTAATGAAAACAGGAAACCAGCCCCTGAAGATTTTGGAGGCAATCATCAGGAAATCGCAGCCAGATTTTTCAGATATTTGGCGCCGGAAGAAAAAAAGGCGCTTAAAGTCCTTGCCATCCCTCGTTTCTGGGACTATGACCTCTTCGAACATCTTGTGACGAAATTTAATACAGGTTACACCACAACTGACTACGAAGACTTATGCAATTTTTCCTTTATCGGCAGTACAGAGAACGATAATCTGCAAATGCACCATTTGATGCAGGAATGCCTCACAAAAACCCAGGAAAAAGAAAAACCCGATTCAGTAAAAAGAGTGCATAAAACCGTACTTGAATACTACAGCAACCAAATAAAAGACCTCGACATCAAATCTATAACTCCAGAACACGAGACCGCCCTTATCGAAGCTTTTTACCACGCAAAAGAAGCCCTCGAAGCCGAAGAATTATTCAAGTGGTTTATTTCTATCTCAGATCCGTTTTACAAAGCCGCATTCTGGCAATTAATTTCACCAATGTATGAAGAAACATTACAAACTCTTGAGATAAAACTCGGGACAAAAAATCCAAATGTTGCAGTGGCCCTCAACAATTTAGTAGTTCTTTACAGGCTTATGGGAAATTATGAAAAAGCACTACAGAAATCTCAACGAGCTATTATGATAGATAGAAAAATTTGGGGAGATGAGCACCTCAATGTTGCTATATCCCTGAACAATCTAGCAGATCTCTACAGATTAATTGGAAGTTATGAAAAAGCACTACAAAAATCTCAAAAAGCTCTTGAGATAGTTGAAAAAATGTCGATGCCAGATGACCCATTGGTTGCAGATATTTCAACCAATTTAGCACTAATTTACCGCCATATGGGCAAATATGAAGAAGCATTGCCAAGATTGCAAAGAGCTCTTGAAATTCAAGAAAAAACAGTAGGAACCGAGCATCGCAATATCGCACCTATTTTAAACAATATAGCAAAAATTCACCAGCTAAGAGGAAACTATGAGGAAGCACTTTCAAATTTCAAAAGAGCTTTCAAAGTAGCTGAAAAAGCGTTAGGACCAGAACACCCAGAAGTTGCAATAATTTTAAACAATCAAGGCGAACTCTATCAGTATATTGGAAACTATGAAAAAGCGCTTAAAACAACGCAAAGTGCTCTTGAAATTCGAGAAAAGGTTCTGGGTTCAGAGCATCCAGATGTGGCAAGAAATCTGAATAGTGTGGCAGTAATCTATCGTCATATGTGTAAATATGAAGAAGCATTGCCAAGATTGCAAAGAGCTCTTGAGATAAGAGAAAAAACATTAGGTTCCGAACACCCTAATGTTGCAATGACGTTGAACGATCTAGCCGGAATATATACGGATATAGGAGATAATGAAAAAGCGCTGCAAAAATACCAACGAGCACTTAAAATTGTTGACAAAATACACCCAGTAGAACATCCAGAAGTTGCAACAACGTTGAACAACCTATCAGAACTCTATACGAATATGGGAGAATACGAGAAAGCACTTTCAGGATATCAAAAGGCACTTAATATTCGAGAAAAAGTTCTGGGACCAGGACATCCAGATGTTGCAGCAACACTAAACAATCTAGCAGGACTCTACCGTCAGATGGGAGATTACGAAAAAGCACTCCCACTTTATCAGCGGGCACTTGACATTCGGGAAAAAGTGCTCGGGCCGCAACACCCATCTGTTGCAATAACTTTGGGTACTACGGCACGATTTTACATGAGTACTGGAAAATATGCAGATGCATTGCCCCTCCTCAAAAGAGCACTCGACATTTTTCACAAGTCATTAGGACCAGAGCATGTTTATGTAGCCACAGCTCTAACTGATCTGGCAACACTTTATAGTAAAACTGGAAAATATGATGAAGCTCTTCTTTTATTTGAGCAAGCCCTTGATATTATCGAAAAGAAACTTGGTCCTGCACATCCTACCTATGGGCAAATCATGAATAGACTAATCTCTCTTTACGAAAAAATGGCAAAATGATAAACTATTTTTTTATTTCAGATGAATTTCTGAAGTTCACTGCCCCTATGGGGTGTTTATTAAATTCATTATGAAATTCACTTATGGAAAAGGCCGGTCAGCAAGCTGACCGGTGAGAGCATCGGTGCCCGAAAAGTAAATCGAAAACGGTTTCAAGGGGTAACTGAACGAGAGAATAATCCACCCCTCCTTCAGTACTTCCCCGTCATCTTCGCAATCGCCCTGTGCACTCCGTGTATACTTATCCCGCTTCCGATATACAACATCGGGCACCTTTCGGTCACGCATTCGAGGTCCTGTTCTTTGCAGGCGGCAAGGGCTTTTTCGGTTTCGGTTCTCCAGTGAAACCAGATTATTTTTGCGCCTTTTTCTTTGAGGGCAGGGAGCAGGTCTGCAGGTTCGCTTTTTGTTAGGCCGATCACGACATGGTCGATTCCCACGGGCAGGGCTGATACGCTTTTCAGAGAGCCGGGTTCCGGGGAATCGGAGAGGTCTATGAGGTAGACGTATTTCTCCCGCTTTTTAAGTTCGGATGCAGTCCATTTCATGGCGGGCTTTGTTTTGTCGGTGATGATTGCAAAGGCTTCTGCGTTCCAGAAGTTTTCTCTGTAGGATGTTGTCTGTTCCATCTGAATTCCCCCGTATGGTTCCTGAATAATTCCTGAACAATTCGTAATTATTCAGCTACCTTTGCTCCTAACTTATTTTTCTGCTACACTCAATGCTG
>JAENYU010000033.1 GCA_016841625.1 Methanobacteriota archaeon | reverse complement strand
CGGGCACTTGAAATAATTGAAAAGGTGCTCGGGCCGCAACACCCAGATGTTGCAAGAACACTAAACAATCTCGCAGAACTCTATCGTCAGATGGGAGATTACGAAAAAGCACTCCCACTTTATCAGCGTGCTTTCAGCATAGACAAAGAAAAACTGGGACCAGACCACCCAACCACCAAAATAATAGGAAACAATTTCCAGCAATTACTTCGTGATATGGATGGAAAAAAGGAGGATTAAGGTTCTGTTCTTCAATTTGAGGGTAGAAATAGCTTAAATAAATTCGGTTTGATGTTTGCTTTTCCTTTTTTTGGCAGCAGGATGGACTCAGTTCCAAAATCCAGTGATTTTTTAGTTTACACCAATCACTGGATTTTGGAACTGAGTCCTACTGAAAGCGTTTTTTAAAAAACAGTAATCATTTAACACGGTACAACAATTTTTTCTTTTAGTACCGTCCCTACTTAAAGCATTTTTTAAAAAAAAGGTTTCAGTTTTATGTTAAAAATGAAACTTTTTTTCAAAATCCACCAGGTCCTCCGGATCAGGGGAAAAAGAACATAGTGCCGTTTGAATCGGCGGGGCGAGAATGCCGGGATCGGGCAAAAATCACTGGATTTTGAAATTGGTTTTGATCCTTTGAACACGGCCTCTTGATTAATGCCTACAGAAAAAGTTGTGATTGAATAACAATGTAGGAAAATTTATCTAGTGGCATGTCTAAGTTTTTATCTGATCTGGTAGCATATCGAATAATATTTTTTTCAATGAAACGAATTAATAACAAAAACATTATCTAGCGGTGCTTTTCTGTGATTATTGAAAGATCGCAGAAACGCAATAATTAGGAACAAAAACAGCTCTTCTTGCTGTTTTCAATTTAATTTGTGGTAACTTTTATAGAAAATCTCTTTGGGGAATTCAAACAATGTTATTAACTTTTGACAAATCAAAAAGATGGAAATCAACTCTTTCCTACTATGTAAAAGAAAGAATCAAAAAGTGGCAATTCGTGGTCATTAATTCATTTAAAAACCCTACAGAACTTAATTTAAATAGACCTTCAATAAGGATAATAGGACTAACCTATTTGATAGTATTACAAATATATTTTTATAAATATGACATGGGGATATTTTTAAATTTTGGAATCAGCGTTCAAGTTGGATTTGGATTAATTGTTTGTTATATTATATTTTCAGATATGTCGTATTATAGAACATTCTGTGATACAAAAAATGCTATTGGAAAACTTTCACCCCCAAAAAAAGGTGGTATGCATACTTCGGGGAATAATTTGGAAGCATTTCAAATAAACTACAATAAATTAAGAAAAAAACTTAAAAGACGAATTGAAAACTTAAACTATAATTTTCAAAACTATGAGTATGAAAATGAAAATATTCTCAGAGATATTGATATTTTTTTCAACACAACAATACAAATTCTGTATAAAGAACGCGTGATGAACCTTCCGTATACTCCTAAGGAAGATTATCAGGATTTTCTCGATGAGCACGATGAGCAAACGCCAGATGATGATGAGGGTTGTATCCCCGCTGAAGTACTAAAGAAAGAATTCGATGAGGCAGACCCCTTTAATTACGACTTTTGGGATATCAAAAAGATAGATTATAGCACAATATATAAATTTTTAAACCACTTTGAGAACATTTTCATTCAAACTCCGAAGGCAAGAACAATAAACATAGTCGCTATGGCAGAATTTTTTGAAAGGTGGAATCAAATCCTAGAAAAATTAGAGCCTGACATCTACAAAGAATCAAAAAATAAGATAGATAAGTACTACACTGAGAAAGAGAGTTTCAACAAGAGTAGAAATGGATACGTATTTAAAATAATCTACACAATTGCAGGACAAATTATTGCTTTCTTAATTGCAATCACAATAAGTTTGATGACCAGTTCGTATTGGCTTGATATTATATTGCAGACAAGTTAGTCGAGTTAGTTAATAAACGTATTTCTGAAAAAATCCCTTTTTTTTCAACTTTTCACCCTGCCGGAAGGTTTCAGTTTTTGTTAAAAAGTGAAACTTTTTTGATCCACTTCTACCAGGGAGGAAGACCAAAAAAGGGAATAGCAGGAAAGAAAGTTTAAGTTATTTGATAACTTAAACCTTTAATATGAGAGAGCGTCGGAAAAGTCGGAAGTTCACACCTAAGTTCACACAGTACCGAGAAATCCAATCAAAAAATATGGGTCATGCGGCCTTTTGAAATTTATTGCCAATGCTCAAATGTGCCGAAAGTTGGCAATTATCGACTTTTCCGACACTCTCTATGAAAAGTGAACTCACACTGGACCCGAAAGCCGTCTATGTGGAAGGGTCCAGGATTTTAGGACCCTTCGAGATGGATAAATTCATTTCTGCAATTCCAAAGCTGACTCACAGGACAATCTTTAAATTTTTTCTTTGGTCCGGAGTACGATATATTGAAGGCCAGAGGATCCACGACCATCCAGAATACTATATTCAGGAACGCCAGACTATCCACCTTCCAAAAGAAGCACAAAAAAGGTTAAGCAGAAAATTAAGGTCCGGCATATCCCGGTTAAAGGGGTTTTAGCAGATACAATTGATTACTTTTTTGAAGGGAAAAGGCCGCCCACCGTTCAGGCCTGGGGTAAGACCCTCAAGGCATGGGCTGAGAAGGCAGGATTTAACCCCTACGGCTTTAATTCACGCAGGACCAGGAAGATTAAGGAAAGCTATCTATTGACCGCAGGAGTGCCTGAGATAAAGGTATACCTGATGCAAGGCCACTCACCCGCAACGAGTCTCCGACATTACCAGGGATTAGCATTTACCAGGGAAGAAGATGCCGAGATTAAGCGGAGAGTGGCCCCCTGGATTGAGTAAAAGGTTAGCTTACACCAATCACTGGATTTTGGAACTGAGTCTGAAAAGAGCTGTCATAGTATATTGAGTGTTGAATATTTTATTAGTGATAATAAAAATTTTAAAATTCTTGCCTGAAACTCAATTTGGGAGACGATCTTCTAACTAGTACCTACGATCCCTTTCCTCCAGTGTGCACACAATCCATATTTATACAAACATTAAGATAATTGTATGGTTAATGATTATCCACTCTGAAGATTTTTAAAATTAGCTCTTTGAGCTGTTTATAGGACACTGTTCTTTTGGTCAGCTGTTTATCCCGAAATTTTCGTGTCAAACGTTTTATTCAATTTTAATTATATATTCAATGTCTCAAAGTATGTCGGTTATATAAATCACAATAACACAAGGCAATTCTTATAAAGTATGACAGCTTTAAAAATTCGGAGGCATTTTAGCCTAAAAATTCTAAGGAGGATAATATGCTAAAAAGAAAGCTACAAAAAACAATCAATGACACGTATATTTTAACGCTTCCTAAAGCCTTAATTTTGGCAATAGGACTGAAAAAAGGCACAGATCTTGAAATAACCCTCAAAAATGAGAGAATAATTCTAACCCCGGCAAAGGAGGTCGACAAAACATCCAAAGACGCCGGGGTACCGACTTACTCAATAAGAGGTGTCGTCGATGGACAATAATAAACAAGCAAAGAATAAATCCCTTCCGATAAAAGCGAAGGAAATTTGTGAAAAATACCACAAGTTCATTGAAAACTGGGGGGAGGGGACAGACATATTCGACAGAGCGCTAGCTGCTACAATCCTCAAGGCGGCACGTCAGGAGGAATCTCCTGATGAACGCTGAAGTTAGCGCCAGAAGTCCTCGCATGTCGGTAAATACCGGCATGCAGATCAAGAGGCGGAGGGGACAGAGTAACAAGAACCCCCAACATATAAAATATCCCTCATCTGTTATATCTTTTCCTGGGAGAATTGCCTGCCTGGAACCCAAACCCCAGGCTATGTTCCTCTGGGAACATGGTTTCTGGGGGGTTATAGGTATGAGAACGAGCTCACGTAGAGACGCAGAATGTGGCCTCCATTCGAGTAAAGCAGGGCTATGGAGGAGGGAATTTCATGGGGTTTGATTTCGATGAATTGCGGCTTCCTCCTACCTTTGGAAAGGGGCCTGCTGCAAAAAAGCTGGTCACGGTAATTCCGTGCAGGAAGCCTAAATCTGGAGTTGAATTTTTCCGTATCCGACCGGGACCTGAGTGGGAATTCCAGATATATATTCTCGACTTGAAGGAGGGAGATGATGAAAAGTATCTTGTTCTCCCCCCATTTATCCCGGAACTTCTGGAGACCGGGAAACTCCGACCTGTAACGATTTACATGGCCATTGTTTGGGGTACAGGGGTATTTTTCCTATCGGATGTCCCCCTCCCGGACGCCGACGGAAATGATAACCCGTTCAATAAATCCCGGAGGGCCTCTTATGAAAAGGCGAAAACGAGATGGATCAAAATCCGGGCCAACCTCGATCTGGGCGCTTACGAGATGTCTGAAGCCGTCAGTCAGTACGAGGAACCGGAATGGCCTGAAAAGCCTGAAACGATCCAGGATGCCATCGAAATCGCGTTCAAAGACCGGTTAATTGACAGTCTAGATCACCCGGTTCTGAAGAGACTGAGGGGGGAGATCTAATGCTCCCCTTTTTTAAAGTCGTTGTCGTCGACTTTGAGTTTCAGTCCTCCCCCGGAGGAGTTCCGAGGCCTGTTTGCGTCGTGTTTAAGGAGTTGAATTCAGGGGAAATCAAAAGGGTCTGGCTGGAGGACTCTAATCTGTCTTCCATGGTCCCCCCTTATCCTCTTGACCAATCGACCCTGTACGTGGCCTACTACAGTTCTGCGGAGTGGTCATGCCACCTAGCCTTAAATTGGCCTTTTCCGGCTTACGTTATCGACCTGTATGCAGAATATAGGTGCTTAACAAACGGGCTCCCTGGTATTAAGAATGGGCTTTTGAATGCCTGTGAATACTTCGAAGTTCCCACAATACAAAGTCAGGAAAAAGACGATATGAGGCTGAGAATCCTCAAAGGAGCCCCATACTCTGCGGAGGAGAAGGAAAAAATCCTGGACTACTGTGAAAGCGATGTAAAGGAGACTTCAGAACTATTTAAGCGCATGTCCCCTTATATCGACTTCCCACGGGCCCTATTCCGGGGAGAGTATATGAAAGTGATTGCCGAGATCGAACATAACGGGGTGCCGATTGACTGCAAAACACTTGACCGCTTAAAAAGGAACTGGGTGGAAATTCAAAGGAGGTTAATTTTGGAAACGGACCCCCAGTATCGGGTATACGAGGGGACAACCTTCAAAGCCGCGAGATTCGAAAAATATCTCGGCTCGAACGGAATTCCGTGGCCCAGGACTGAAGCCGGGAATCTGGACCTCAAAGACCAGACTTTCAAGGACATGTCGAAGACTTATCCGCAACTCCAGGCCCTTCGCGACCTGCGCTTCATATTGTCGAAATTCAAACTTTCAAACCTGGCAGTCGGTCAGGATTGGAGGAACAGGGTTCTATTATCCCCCCTCGGCACAAAAACAGGGCGGAACTCCCCCAGCAACTCAAAATTCATCTTCGGGCCTGCAGTTTGGTTGCGAAGTCTGATTCAACCTGAACCAGGAAAAGCACTGATATCCATCGATTATTCCCAGCAGGAGTTTGAAGTCGCAGCCGTCCTCTCCGGGGACAAGGCAATGCAGGTGGCCTATGAATCCGGGGACCCGTACCTGTCTTTTGCAAAACAGGCTGGAGCAGCGCCCCCCGACGCAACGAAACAAACTCATCGAGCCATCAGGGACTGTTTTAAATTGTGCGCTCTGGGAGTTCAGTACGGAATGGCAAAGGATTCTCTGTCACTCCAGCTGGGGAAACCGACCCCATACGCAGGAGAATTAATCCACCACCATAAGCGAGTCTACCGGAAATACTGGGACTGGAGTGAGCATGTCCTGAACTCGGCCCTTGTACTGGGGAAAATCACAACCTGCTACGGCTGGCAATACATCCCCGTGGGGAGGAGCCAAAAAGAAGCGAGAACCATCAAGAACTTCCCGTGTCAGGCCACGGGAGCGGAAATCCTCAGGGTGGCCTGCATTCTGCTGTCAGAGGACGGAATCAAAATTGCCGCACCGGTGCATGACGCTTTGCTCGTCGAATGCGATGATACGGACGTGGAAGACACTGTTCGGCGTGCCCAGGAGCTCATGGAAGAGGCCTCGGAAATTGTGTTAGGACGGGGGCACAGGATCAATACTGAGGCTTATGTGATCCGACACCCTGACCGGTATTCGGACGAAAGAGGCGTAGAAACCTGGCAGCGGGTAATGAAAATTCTGGAGGAAATCGAAAACCAGTCTTGTGATACGGAAACTCAGGTGTAAAAAACAACTACGTTGAGAGGGTCAGGGTTGTGTCAATATGGCATAATGTTGTGCCAAAATGGCATAATATTGTGCCAAAAAGATCACCCTGCCCATATTTTATTTTATTATTTATTCTTTTAATTATAGATTAATAAAGAAGGTAAAGTATGGGGAAAAAATATCGTAGAATCAAAGGCAGATTCATAAGAGCGATACCTTTGGAGTGGATAAACAAGGCAATGGGAATTTCTGGAAGTGCCACTAAAACTGCTCTGATGATCTGGTATCTGGGAGGGATCTCTCGTACTGAAGAGGATATAGTGGTAACTATCAAAAGGGCTGAGGAATTTCATATAGGTAAGAGGTCTTTTGCTCGAAGTCTTGTTGAACTTGAAAAAGCAGGCTTGATTGAAGCAAAAAGGGGAGTGGGAAAAGCTCCTCGGGTGTCAATTTTATTCGACAATAAGGATAAGAAGTTACAGACTGATACTGAGCAGGGTTTGGACAAATAATGTGTAACACTGGCTGCAAGAATAGTTACTTCCCCGGCAACTGTAAACGATAATTGAGTTCATATATTTCGTTTTATTAATCCCCCTATTTTTGTGTATACTCCCCCCTGAAATTGCCCCAAACTCAAAACGAAAATTACTTTATAAGATTGAGCAGATAGTACCCTGACTTTCAGTTTGTAATCAAGCTTCAATTCCAATGTCAAGGGGGAACTATCATTGAATCCAACGCTTCAGATTCTCCGAGAAACCGAATTCTACCAGGGCTTCATCCGCTTCAAGATGTCTATCACCAATGAATCACCTTCAATAATGGCAGATGTCATCCTTGACTTTTATTTTGAAGAAGCCCTCCTCCGAATCGACAGGCACGAGCCGGATTTCCAGCTGAAGAACGGCAAGATTTTCCTCGGGAACATCCACAGCGGGGAGTCCAAGTCCGTTGCCGTCTATTTCGACCCACTCATGTGTTCACGGGGCGCCGAGATCAACTGCCAGGTCACGTACAGGGACGCAGGTGGAATGCTTGGTTCGGCGTTCATGGAACCGAAGATGGTCAGTGTTGTCTGCCCGATCCTGAACACCGATTCCGACATTAACATAGGCAGGCTAAAGGAGTTCATCGAAGTGCTTCCGAACAGGGACAGCAAGGTCTATGAAATCCAGAGTGGCTTCGACATCTCCAGACTTGTGCACATCGCAAGGGAAGTTGTCGAAAAGCACGATGTCAGGCATATTCGCACCCTCCATACGAAGGACAAAAAAGAGTGTGAGGTCTGGTATTACGGGAAAACCAAAGTCCATCAGGAAAACCTTGTAATAAAAATCTCCCTCAGGTCCGAAACGGAGAGCCTGGAACTCTTTGCAGCAACTGAACGTGCCAAATCCCTTGCCGGCTTTCTGGCTGAAGTCGGGCGCAACATGAAAAACAGCCTTGAAGCCCGGGCTGCCGGGAGAGGGAACGTCACCAACCTAACCATAAAGGATTCTGTGATCCAGCGGAGCAGCCTTCTGGACCACTGCGATATGAGTGGGATGTGTTCAACGAATATCATTGTCGAGGATAGCGTGATTCAGCGTTCCAGCATCTCGTCCGGAAGAGCAGGGGAAGTACCTCTGGGGGTGGAAACGGGCGTCAGAACCGAAGGTAGAGAGTCTGAAGCTCTTCGTAAGCAGCAGGAAGAACTGGATCGCTTGAGGAAGGAGATTGAAGAGCTTCAGAGGCAGAGGGAAAAGGAAGATCGCTTGCGCCAGGAAAGAGAGCATCAGGAAAAGCAAAAAGAAGAAGAGGAAAAGTTAAGGCAGGAACTTGAACGGTTAAGGAAACAGAAGGAAGAAGAGGCAGAAAAGCTCCGGAAACAAAGAGAAGCCAGGAAGTCCGGGGCTCCGAAGGCCCTGACCTGCCAAGGTATTGAGTTTGTGCAAATTCCTGTCGGGGAGTTTATGATGGGGTCAGAGGATGGTGGTGCTGAGCGGCCGGTTCACAAAGTCACGATTAAAAATTCGTTCTACCTGGGGAAATATCCGATTACTCAGAAGCAGTGGAAGGCTGTAATGGGTAGCAATCCTTCAGAATTCAAGGGTGATGATCGCCCTGTTGAACATGTATCCTGGAATGATGTTCAGGCGTTCATTAGAAAACTCAATCAGATGGAGGGGGCAGATAAGTACCGTTTGCCATCTGAAGCTGAATGGGAATATGCTTGCAGGGCGGGGACAACAACAAGGTATTACTTTGGCGACGATGAATCGAAACTTGGTGTTTACGCATGGTATGATGAAGACTGGAATTCAGGTAGTACTCATCCAGTTGGTCAGAAGAAGCCCAATCCCTGGGGCCTTTATGATATGCATGGGAATGTCTTTGAATGGTGTCAGGACAGGTGGCATGATAACTATAATGGTGCACCATCTGATGGAAATGCATGGGAAAGTGGAAGTGGCTCTCTCCGGGTCTCGCGGGGCGGTGGCTGGTACGGCATCGCCGGGTACTGCCGGTCAGCGAATCGCTGCAGCGGCGTCCCTGTCATCCGCAGCTACAGCTTCGGTTTCCGCGTCCTGAGGAAATTGTAATTACTTTCTACTTTACTACTTTACCACTTTACGCCGTAAGTTGTGATGAACCCCGGTGAAGCCCGAAGGCCCGAAGCGTGCGAAGCCGCCGGGACTGAGGTGCTGAGCCCGCACCGGAATCTTCCAAAAATTAATACTATTGAAGCTGGAGAAAAATGTTGAAAGTATTCACCATCAAGTACTCGGAAAATAGTGAAAATTGAAGTCGAGAGGTAAAACAGGTTGGACTCTCAAATTGAGATTAAGCGTGAAACCGAATTCTACCAGGGTTTTATACGCTTAAAGATGTCTGTTTCAAACAAAGCTCCTTCTGTAATAACAGACGTCACTCTCGACTTTCTTTTTGAAGATGACCTCTTACGGATAGACCATTACGAACCGCCCTACGAAGTCAGGAACGGCAAAATCCGGCTGGGCAACATAAGCGGAGGCACTTCCAAGTCCATAGCTGTTTATTTTGACCCCCTGATGTGTTCCAGGGGCACGGAAATCGAATGCCAGCTAAATTACAGGGATGCAGGGGGCAATCGCAGCTCTGTTTATATGGAGCCAAAACTTATCAGCGTGGTCTGCCCGATCATCAAGACCGAGATGGACATCAACGTGGGGAGGCTCAAGGAGTTCATAGAAAAGCTCCCGAGCAAGGACAGCAAGGTCTACGAAATCCATCACAGTTTCGACGTAAGCAAGCTCGCCTCAATCGCTCGCGAAGTCGTGGAAAAGCACGACGTGCGTCAGCCACCGAACCTGCGGTGCTAAGTTTTCTAACTTGGGCTTTAACGCAGATCTTTAGATGGTGATATAATGGTTGAAAAAGTGAATAAAATAGTTAGTATCGTGTTAATTATGCTCCTCTTTTGCGGGGTGTTGGGTTGCACTGGAACCGGAGAATCTGGAGATGACTACAAAGATTCAATTGGACCAGAAACTGACTACAAAAACTCCATCGGCATGGAATTCGTTGAGATCCCTGCAGGGGAATTTATGATGGGTTCTCCCTCAGATGAAGAAGGGAAAATGGATCGCGAAGGCCCTGTCCATAAAGTCACTATTGAAGAGTCATATTACCTTGCCAAATTTGAAGTTACCCAGGAACAGTGGCGTGAAGTGATGGGCAGCAACCCTTCATATTTCAAGGGTGATGATCTTCCTGTGGAACAGGTATCCTGGAATGATGCTCAGGAGTTCATCGAAAAGCTCAATGAAAAGGAAGGCACAAACAAATACCGCCTTCCTTCCGAAGCTGAATGGGAATATGCCTGTCGTGCCGGGACAACAACAAGGTATTACTTTGGAGATGGTGAATCAAAACTTGGGGATTATGCATGGTATAGGGATAATTCAGATCAGAAGACTCATCTTGTTGGTCAGAAGAAGCCCAATCCCTGGGGTCTTTATGACATGCATGGCAATGTCTGGGAATTGTGTCAGGATCGTTATCATTCATATTATTACGGCGCTCCTTCCTATGGGGGTGCATGGGAAAGTGGAAGTAGCTCCGACCGTGTCTTGCGGGGCGGCGGCTGGAACGGCGACGCCTGGCGCTGCCGGTCAGCGAGTCGCAGCTACTACGTCCCTGTCTACCGCCGCAGGTTCCTCGGTTTCCGCGTCCTGAGGAAATTGTAATTACTTTCCACTTTACCACTTTAAGCCGTAAGTTGGAATGAACTCCGGTGAAGCCCGAAGACCCGAAGCGTGCGAAGCCGCCGGGACTGAGGTGCTGAGCCCGCGCGAGGGATTTTGGGAGCAAAATGGAGTGGAGATGGGGTAACTAATGCTGAAAATATTTACTGTAAGATATTAGGAAAAACTGAAAATTTTCCTGACCAGCAGATGTCTGATTTTCTGGCTGATAAGGAAGTGCGCCGGTGTTTACCGGACGAAGAGGAATCTTCCCGCTGCCTCTGGTAGGGCTAAATGTTAAGTCTCGAAGGCGGTAGCGGGATTACTTTCAAGGGCTTCTGATTTGGGATGTCGTTCTTTGGGTTTTTGAGGTTCATTTATTCGGTCGCTTCAGTTTCGTTCACTTTCAACTCTTTTGGATATCGGCTGCCGGGGGAGTACGTTGAAAATAAAAACAGAAAATGATAATGAGACTGATCCTGATGTTTTCAATTCCTATTTCATGATGGGAACGATCAAGATCATAATTTCAAATTTTTGAGTTATTATTCCAAAACGAGATCAAATGAGTGTTTTAAGGACAGCGGCGGAAAGGTACAGCGCCACTTCCATAAAAACGAGGAAAACCCCGTAAAATCCGAAATTTCCAGCTATTCACCCTTCTCTTCTCGGAGCTGAGAAATTTTCCGCCGCCGAGCAGCCGTCCTGACAGTATAGCTCAAAAGAAGCATATATAAATATATATAGCGTCGCAGGTGATTTTTCCAGTTCGCATTTATTTGATTTTGTTCCCTGCCTTAGTTCATAGATGTTACCAGTTGTTCGCAGCAAATCTCCAAATACATAAGTTAGTCTCAATTGTTCCCGGTTATTCAAGGACGTTAAGAGACATTATCAGTTATTACCCAAAGTTATATATCATTCTCAGTCAATATATTATTAGAAAGATATCAACGGGAATGCTCATGCCAGGACAAAGACCTGATCCAGAGAATGAAATCGAAACCCGTCCGGTGTATTGTTTGAACTGCGGGCGAGTATATCTTAGCAGGGCACAGCGGCCTGTATGCTCAAAATGCCGATCCAGAAAGGTTGTCGATTATTCAAAGATGGGGGATAAGTCCGAGCTCCACAGCCTCCGTGTGGTCGTGGGGGAGGTATGTGAGGCTTTGAAATCGTTTGAAACTGATCAGAAAATAATATCCGAGCAGCAGAATGAACTCTATGTTAACCAAAGGGTGCTTCAGGAAAGTTGCCAATCAAACACGCAAGTCCAAAATAAAATCGTAGAAGTCCTCCGCAGGCATGAGCTTATTCCTTCATCGAAAACCAGCAGAAGAGCAACGGCATCAAACCCTGATCCCGTGCCCAGGTCAGAAAAGAGAAAACATGGCAAGGAGAATGCTTCCGGCTCCCAGGGTTCAGGGGATCTTCTAGGAAAATTAGATCTGATAAAGGGCTAATAACTTTTAAATAGGCTTTTCCTTCTCTCTTCTTTTCCATTTCCCTGTGATTTCCATTAACTCAGGGTATTCAGGCAGTTTCGGAAGCTCTGGTAATTTGATTTCTTTCTGCCGATCTGTTCCTTTCTTTATTTCGCTTTCGGAATCCTGTTCTAAAATTCCCCTGGCTTTTTCTATTCCTGCCAGGACCTCTATTTTGCACTGGAGTTCTACCAGCTCCTGAAGCTGTCTTTCAGCTTTCCTTTTTCCTTCCGGGGAAGCTCTCGTGATGTAGCTCTCCAGCTTCTCCTTAACTTCCTCGTGCGCTTCGGAGAGCTCTTTGAACGATATGGATTCCAGGTCGATCTTTTCCATTTCGGACCTGCTCAACTGCCGTTCATTCAGCCAGAGTTTCGAGTCATTGACTTTCCTGATGGGTCTTAATGCCAGGTGAAATTTCAGCATTTGCAGGAGATACCATTTCGAGACCACGACCCTGAAATCATCGGCATAGGTGTTTCCGGTAATTGAGAAAAAGATTCTTCCCTTCTTATCAAAGCCAAGATGTGCATAGCCTTTACAGTTCACGCTACTACTCATGTATCCTGGTGCTCCGCGTTTTTTGAAAGAAACGCTGGCAGGAGCAGTCAAAAAGTTATCTCCCTTTGGAAACGGGTGTATGAACGGGGTTTTAAGAGGTTTCAGGTCCAAATCCATATCTATTCCTCACCTTTGCTTTCTTTGGAATCGCCCGTCTCCAGAACCTCAATCCTGAAAAATAACTCGATAAGGGCCGTGTTTGTTGCATCGGAAACACTAGAGAACTTTTTTCCTTTCCCTACGTATTTTTGCATCTTTTCCTTTATGTAGGGACTCACTGTGACCGTGATCCTGTCTTTTCCGCCTTCGCCCATTATGCTTACTATAGTATGAAAATCTATTAATAGTTTAGTGTCCTACTTACTTACATATTATGGTAAGTGAATAGTAAGCATTTATCCAAAAAGGTTGAAAGTATCATTAATATAAGAACGGCGGAATAAATATGGGATTTCAAGATGTACTGGAAATCGATACCAATGACATTGAACTTGAAACGTTAGCTGAAATTCTTGCGGTAAACCTGCAGGAGTATGACTGGGGGAACGACACAGATAAAGATGAGCTACTCTATGGCGATTTCGGAGCTCTGCACCTGCTCAGGAAGGTCATCGAGATTGCAAAAAGTGATTCAGGGCTAAGATTGAAACTTCGGGAATCAAAAGACAGGCCGCTTCTCAAAAAATTCCGGGTACAGATCGAGAAGTGCTCTCGGGCTACAGGAGCCGAGAGAGAGACTGCCATGAAGGAACTCTCTGACCTGGTTGACAAAATCAAATGGACCCTGGCCTGGGGAGGGCTGAAGCAGAGGGTCAGGGGTTTAAACTGCTATGCTCAGGATCAATGGTTGGGTGAATCCGGCTTTGAGACGCCCTGTTTTGCAGATTGCAAGCATTTCCCTAGAGATCCGGAAACCGGGGAAGCAGATCGTAATCAGGTATGCAATTTCTGGATTCATCCGGACTGCTGGGGCATGGAAGTTGGGGTTGTGACATGGGACGAATTTGAAAGGGAGTTTAAAACAAAAATAGATGCTGGGAGGTGACTCTTTGAGGGCTCTCCCCTCCTTTTAAGGCATGAATGCATACCTTAACCTTTGGAGTCATGGGTGCTTATGGCAAGTGTTCCTGGGTATGAGGTCTACCAGAGGCAGGGGCATGCTCCGCTTACTTCTATGCGGAATTATTAAGGGTTGGCTTTCACGAAGGAAGAGAAAGGGGAGATTAAAAGAAGATTGGCCGGGTGGACGGAGTGATTTGAGGATTTTGGGGAGTGCAGGAAAAATGGCTTTGTGAGAAGCTTTCTGAGCGGCTTTTTGGAGGAGGGACAGGAAAAAGGCGGGTAACCATTAGTGAGAACTCTGCTTTTTAGCGAGAGGGCAAAAAATTATGGTAGCTTTTTTATTTAGAGCCTATCCGAAAAGTGGTTACCTAATGTAACTTTTATACTATACAATATGCAAAACCGGAATGGATACTTTGTTATTATAGACCTATTATGACTGTTCGAAATGTATTACTAACTTTTCGGATAGGCTCTTAATAGGCTGATATAGTGATATTGATATAATACTGATAGAGTCGTAAAAGTAGCGAATTATTAGCCATCATAAAAATTTCAGCGCAAAAATTTGAACTTTGTAAATATCCACCAATTTTTGAAGAATTTTTCATCAAAATGGTTCATTCTTTTCGTCCTTTTCTTCTATTTTTCATTCTTCCTCTATATTTTTATGAACTATTTTGATAGCCACAGCTATTCACTGTCACCAGTCTTTTTATATTGACTACAATTCCACTTAATATTGCCTGTATATTCATTTTCTTAAGTCCCCAATATTTTGCCCTCTGCAATCCATGATGTCTTTTCATTTCTCCTTGTTTTGGTTCGATATGTGATCTTTGTTTCATATCCTCCTTAAAAAGATCAGTGCCATTGTATTCTTTTGCTTTCTTCAGTAGCTCATAATGTTCACTTATCTCAAATGTTCTTCTTTCCTGAATAGTACATTTTGGCTTCAATTTGCAGTTTCCACAATCTTTTTTATTAAAACGGAATTTAATTTTTTCATTATTCTTATCGTGGGTATACACCATTGTCCTGCATCCTGCAGGACATACAATCCCAGTTTTCTCGATGGTGAATTTACTTTGTGTAAAAAGTCCCTGATTGTTAAGCTCTTTTTTAAAGGGAGCTATTACAGTGACCTTTTTCAACACCAACTTACTCCTGTTATTAGCATCTCCATAAGCAGCATCACCTACCACTTCACTTGCAGTAAATCCATTTTCTGTCTTTTCATCAATAAGCGGGATGAGTGCATCTCCATCATTGATATTACCTGGAATTGCATTGATATTTTTTATAAATCCATCTTCAGACATTATTGAGTTTACTTTGTAACCTATGAACTTCTTTGTCTTTGATTTAGCTCCATGTCTAGCATTTTTGTCAACAATGCTTACGAGTCTGTCTTTGGTTTTATCTTTTTTTCTTACGATTTTACCCTCATTTTCTTCTGTATTCTCATTAAGAATACGTCTCAACTGCTGAGTTTTTTCGCTTACTATTCCCCCAATATATTCGGATTTTTGGTTTATCTCTCTGGCTTTTTCAACCATTTCAACCAGTTTGCTTTCTTTTTCTTCAGAGTTCATCTTGTATACTTTTTTATCATCATTGGCAGTTTTTTCTCCACCGAGTTCCTCATAGAGATCTGAATCTATCTTCTGAATAGCTTTCATTACATCCTTAATTCCCTGTCTTAATAGGTCTATTGTACCTGGAATTGCAATGTTTGCTATTACATGAGTAGCATCCACATACTCTTTACCTTTAACAAATCCAGCATTTTCGATTTGCTTTAATAGGCGGAAGAATACGTTTTTCCATCTTTCTTCCCCAAGAAGATCTCTGAAACGTCCAAGTGCACTATGGTCATAGGAAGAATCGTCAATATTCAAACCAATAAACCATTTTACCATTATGTTATAGCGTGCTGCCTCTTCCATTTCTCGATCTGAGTAGTCATAGAAGTACTGAACAACAGCTGATCTGAACATAATTTCAGGAGTGTTTGTTACAGGTCTTCCCATATTTTTTGAGTAGAGATTGCAACACACTTCGTTTATGAAAGTGAAATCTACTAACTCATTAATCTTGTATAGCCTATGGTTTGTGGATACAAGTTTTTCGTAAACATCATGACTACAAACGAAAGTGGATTGCTTTCCTTTTATGGGGGAATACATATTATCACTCAAAAAGTATGTATTTTCTGTGATATAATTATTAGACAGAATCATATATAAATTAGTTGATCCATGAAGAAAAAAAGGGAAAAGAGATGTGCAACTTTTTATAATAAATTTATCAGTTCTTGACTTTTACGACACTATCAATACTAACTCCCGCAGACTTAACAAAGCAAAAAGCTCATTACTGTACAGTAACTAGATTGCGGAATTTATTCATCGCTTCTTGTGCATTTGTTTCGTCTTTTACACCTGAGATTATGGATTTCCCACTATTGAAAAGAAGAATACTTGCTCCCCAATCTTTGTAAATAAGTGCAGGGAATTGCTCAGGTTCATAGCTTGCTTTTTTAGGATCAAGAGAGTACATTAGATTTTCAATACTAGTATCCATCTCAATCTTGTCAGAAAAAACCATGTTGTGAACTTTTAGTTTCCAAGGATTGGCTGTTACATCAACCTCTTTTAAAAGGGCTATTACTCTGTTTGCAGTATTATTTAGTTGCTCTAATGATGGTCCAGTAACTAGAAATTTTCCAGACTTGTAAAATGCAATATATGTGCCTTCTGGCGGTAGTCTCATTTTCAACCAATGGGTTCTAGATGATGAATCGATCCCTGGAAGATTAAGTCGTAATTTTTGAAGATCTAAAGGACCGGGTAATGTCACAGTTGCAACGATATTGACAATTTTCATTGTTAGACTCTTCCCTTATAGATATCAGTAGGTTGAACTGTTTTGTTTATTATCTGTTTACCATTACTACTTTTTGCCATCAATTATAACATAGCACATATTACTAATAGCATTTGTATTAGTAAGTGCACTCATTTTAGAAGAATGAGTTCATAATAAAAAGCTAATGAAGATCTGAAAAGTAAGTGAATTCAGGAACTTGGATAGTCTACAGGGTTTTCTATGGAGATCTCTCCCTAGATGAACTGTTCCCTTGCCTGATTAACTTTAAAGGCCGTCTGTTTTCTTTAGGCACACTTAACTCAAGAAAGGACATTGCTGTTAGAATTATGAAAGAAAAAACAATTAATTGACGAACCTCGACCCCCAACCCTGCAGGTATGGGACAAGAACCTGAAAAGCTGGGCCGTCAAAGCGGACATGAACCCCTATGGCTTCAATGCCAGGATGACCCGGAAAAGTGTGGAGTCCTGGATGCTTACTGCAGGCATTCCGGAATATGAGGTTTATCAGAGGCAGGGTCAAGTCCCCCTTTCTATGTGGCATTATCAGGTTTTAGTTTTGACAAAGGGAAAGAAGGCTAAGATTAAGCGCAGGTTGGCCGAGTGGACTGATTGATCTAAGGTCTGTGGGGGTGTACGGGAAAATGGCTTTGTAGGAAGCTCTCTAAGCTGTTTTTTGGGAGGCAGGGGGAAATGTAAGCAGGTGGTTATGAAAGTGGATCATGTGGGCTTTGACGACTCCGTTTTTTGGTGAAATGAAAATAAGGGGGTTTAAATATTCATTAT
This sequence comes from Methanobacteriota archaeon, assembly GCA_016841625.1. Lineage (GTDB taxonomy): Archaea > Halobacteriota > Methanosarcinia > Methanosarcinales > Methanosarcinaceae > MTP4. The sequence continues at coordinate 20,172 of JAENYU010000033.1, read as the reverse complement.
GTAACGATATTTTCACATTTCGATGCTATTCTTTTCATTCTTCAACAACCAGACTCCAGATCCTCTTCAACGGCAACTCCGCCTTCAACTCATCATCAAACTTTTCGTAATATTTGAATATTTCATGAAGTATATTCCCCTGGTCCCATAAGCGTATAGTGAAAAATGCGTCCTTTGCTTCTTTCCTGGCTTCCGAATTATAGCCCCCCCATGAAACGAAAAGCCCCTGTTCCGCTCTTACCTTTGACATCACACCCTGGAGCTCTCTCAGGACCTTTACATCTGCAGGCGTATTTGAGGATTTTACCTGAATGCAAATCCTTGGCGTTTCAAAACCCAGAGGACCGGGTGCAGCAAGGATATCGATACCTCCGTCCTTGCCTGGAGGAGAAACTCTGGTAACATAACCCTGGGCTTTAAGTATCGCATCAGTCAGCCTTGCAAGCCCATGCCCCTTGAATTTTGCTTCGATATATTTCACTATCTGATCCTGGGAATATTCCTCGATATCGATACTCTCTTCCTTGAGCTCTTCCTCTGTTTCTTCTCTCTCAATTTGCTTTGCATTCCCTTTTAACAATTTTAAAATACGTTCTTCGGCACCGTTTCTCTGGATCTGGCACACGGTCATGAAAGCCCCGAGAGAGTAGAGCAGGTCCTGGTCAAAAGCAGATCTTGGAAGTGTTTTTAGCCACTTCACACGCCTTATATGCCTGACGTCATTGGACAGTTCTTTGTATTCATAATCGCCAACAACTTCACCCAGGGCTATGGATGACTCTGTTTTGAGCGGGAGAGCAACCAGATCACCGATCCTGATATCATGGACAAATCTCCAGACCTGCCCTATTTCATTACCAGCCTTGTTCTTACTGGCATCAGGATACTCTTTTCTGTAGATTTCTGCCAGGTCTTTCTTTACTTTTAAGTTTGAAAGGTCGGGGAACTCATTCCAGGCGATGGTGATTACGTTTTCTTCCAGAGCTACCTGTTCCTGAGCGCCATGACTTCCTGCTCTTACCAGCCAAAGACTCATTTTGTTTGCCTCTTATTGAAAAGTTTCAATTATTTTATACATTTGTATGAATTTGATGTTGATATAAATTTTGGCAGTGGAAGTAGATTACTGAGAACCGTATACATGAAAATAAGAAGTTTGCATGAAAACGAAAAATATGTTCCTTTTGTCTGATTTGGTCAATAACTCATCTTCCAATACTGAACTATTCTCATGCAAAATCATAAGTTCTAAATATAGCAACACAGTCATACTGTACATATTAATTCGAAATGTATTTCGAATCATAATATAAGCACACAATTTATGATAAAATCAGTGTCTGCAAAGTAAAGGTGCATATTTTCGTATCTTGTATACGAAATAAGGTACCAGGCTGATTAACTAAAAAATAATTCCTGTGTATGAGATCTTCCGGCAATAGAAATGTACTTATTAATATAATCTATGAGTTCCCCAAGCAAAAAACAACAAAGTATGTGTAAATATGGATCAATCTAAAATTGAAACATTATCCCGCTTTGGGTTTCGGTTTGAGAAAGGTGGTGTACATACCTCCCGGACAATGATGTTGGAAGATATAAAACTTTTACTATCATATGTTAGCAGTCCATCTGCTTCCAAAAGTGATTATCTCCAAGCTATTGAAGAAGACAATTGCCTCGGTAAACGCTCAGGAAAAACCAGAAAGCTCACCGGTAGTCATCTTGTAGAACTATATTCACTTGACCCTTCAATTACTATCTTTCGAGCCCTAAGGTATTTCTGGGAGCGAGATCCCGATGGGCAACCTCTTCTAACTTTACTCTGTGCGTATTCACGAGATTCCATTCTCAGAATGAGCGTTCCTTTCATTATGCACCATTCGGAAGGAGAGAGAGTCAGTCGTGAATCCCTGGAAGAGTACATCGAGGACAAGTTTCCTGACCGTTTCAGCAAAGCAACCCTGAAATCAACGGCTCAGAACCTCAATTCTACATGGACAAAGTCCGGTCATCTGATCGGAAAAGCAAAAAAGATTCGTGACAGAGCAAGTGCAACTCCAGGATCCGTTTCTTATGCTCTGTTTCTGGGATACTTGACCGGGGTTCGAGGAGAAGGGCTGTTCAGGACAGAGTATGCTCGCCTCCTTGATTGTTCCATAGACCGTTCTATTGAACTGGCTGAAGAAGCCTCTCGTCGAGGATGGATTGTATTCAAGCGGGTAGGAGATGTTATGGAAGTTTTATTCCCGAACCATCTAGCAGAACAGGAAAGGGAGTGGATTCGTGAGCAAAATTAAAAGACTCTTACAATCATACAGCAGATATATTTCGATCCCCTGGCGGAGTGACGCGGCTGCGGCTCAACGTGTCATTTTCTGTGTGTACAATGAAAATGATGAACTTCGCCTGCGGGCATCTATTGATGAGTTTCAAATTGCGACTCGTAATGTCAAACATGGATGGGCCTTATTTGATCTAACAGATACCTTTGCCGATTGGTTTGCTAAACAGCGTTATGCAAAAAAATACTTCCAGAAACCAGAATTAGTTGACGGGTTGATGCACCGGTATCTTGCCTATATAAAACAGGAGTTTGAGACATTTCTTCAGGTTAATGACATTAATGCTGGCTCGGTCTTTGCTTTGAAAGGGGTCGGTTCACTTTTTGGATTTCTGAATGTAAGAGATGTTGTAGCTGAAATTGCGCCACTTGTACCAGGTAGGTTATTGATTTTCTACCCAGGTAATTATGAAAACAACAACTATTATCTACTGAATGGACACGATGGATGGGACTACCTCGCAGTTCTGATTACTGCAGACAAGGAATTTTGAGTGAGGAGATTAAAAAACTTTTAAAATGAAATTTCATTTGCAAATTTTATTTTTTTCTTTCTTCATTTTGGTTAAATAATCGTTTATCTGGAAAATGAAAACCATGATGTGGATAATTTAAGTTACTTTAGTTCAAACTCATCGTAATTGAAGTGTGAAAAAATTGGAATGTGATAACAAATTAATGAAATTATCGCATACTCAATCAGTTATTGAAAAAAATAGAGAGTTCGTGGAAGTCCTCAGAGGGGTTATAGATGAAAAATAGGGAAATATACCAGAAAGATCCGGCCACTATAAAGCTCGTAAACGAGGGTGTAGCGTCCGTAAATGATGATAAGACCCGCCAGGCTATGGAGGTGCTCCGCTACGAGCTGGAGACTTTTGTTTGTGACGGACAGTATGAGAAAGGCATGGAGCACATTCTGGAAACCTACCTGAAAAATATCAGTGAAGCACAGCAACCAGGAGTTTGGGTCAGTGGCTTCTATGGATCAGGGAAGTCTCACCTGGTGAAAATGCTTCGTTCCCTGTGGGCGGATGTGACCTTTGAGGATGGAGCCACTGCACGCGGCATTGCCAATCTCCCAAAGAACATAAATGACCTGCTAAAAGAACTTAGCACCCAATCAAAGAGGCATGGTGGACTTCATGCAGCTTCCGGGACCTTAGGAGCCGGTTCAAGTGAAAGCGTCCGTCTGGCACTCCTCCGCATCATCTTTAAGTCAGTTGATCTTCCAGAGCAGTATCCTGTAGCCCGCTTCGTGATGTGGCTGAAGAATGAAGAGATATATGAGAGGGTACGGGGATACGTGGAACAAAATGGGTACGATTGGCAAGAGGAACTGGATAATTTATATGTGGCTGAAGGTCTTCATGAAGCACTGATCCAAGCCAAGCCTAATTTATTCTCATCGCCTGAGACCTGCGCAGAAACTCTCAATAATCTTTATCCTTATGTCAAGGACATCAGTAGCGATGACTTGATCAAAACTATCCGTCAAGCTCTGACAAATGAGGGGAAGTTCCCACTTACTCTTATTATACTTGATGAGGTTCAGCAGTATATAGGCGAAAACAGTCAGCGTTCTATGGATGTTCAGGAAGCCGTCGAAGCTTGCTGTAAGAACATTGGCGGTAAACTCCTGTTCATTGGTACCGGGCAGACAGCAGTAACTGGAACATCAAATCTGAAAAAGCTGGAAGGTCGGTTTACGGTTCGTGTTGAGCTTTCAGATTCCGATGTAGATGCAGTCATCCGCAAGGTTATTTTGGCCAAGAAGCCCCAAGCCATTTCTACGATTGAGCAAGTGATGCAAACCAATCTGGGGGAAATCTCCAGGCATCTTGCGGGAACAACTATTGGGCATCGACAGGAGGATATTCAGTATTTTTCTCAGGACTATCCAATCCTTCCGGTTCGACGTCGCTTCTGGGAAAACATCTTGAGAGTGCTTGACCAGACAGGTACGGACAGCCAGCTTCGTAACCAGCTCAGCATGGCCCACAAAGTCATCCAGACCAGGCTTGATGATTCACTGGGACACGTTGTCACGGCTGATTATCTCTACTTTGATTCAGCTGACAAGTTGTTGCAATCTCGTATCATCCCCAGGAATGTGCATGAGAAAACCATGAGCTGGATTAAGGGCTCTGAGGATGAACAGCTTATGGCCAGGGCATGCGGCCTAGTATTCCTTATCAATAGGCTTGCTGGGAGTAATAACGAAATTGGGATCAAAGCGAATATTGATACTCTTGCGGATTTGATGGTGGAAGACCTTTCCGAGGGTAGCAGTTACTTGAGGAGCAAATTACCGAGTCTCCTTAAAGAATGCGAGCTGCTAATGAGAGTAGGGGATGAATATCGTATCCAGACCAAGGAAAGTGCCGCTTGGAACGATGAATTCTCCAGTCAGCGGAGCCAGCTAGCAAATGAAGCTCATCGCATTGAAACGGAGCGCGATGATCGTATTCACCGCAAGTTCGGTGATATTGTCAAAAAGCTTTCTCTTAAACAGGGCACCTCTAAGGTTTCACGTGATATTTATCCAATCTTTGATACACAGTTGCCTTCGGACAGCAACAAGAAAATCTGTGTATGGATCCGAGATTGGGGTATAGATCACAAATCCGTCCACGCGGATGCATTGCAGGCGGGAAACCAGTCTCCTACTGTTTTTGTCTTCATCCCTAAACGTTCAGCTGACTATTTGCATCATCATCTCATCGAGTACAAGGCTGCCAGCGCCACCTTAGACAAGAAGGGAGTTCCCAATACACCCGAAGGAACCGAAGCTCGTGCTGCTATGGAAACCACAAAGCAGAGCGCTGAAGGTAAGATAAATGAACTGCTGAATGAAGCTTTCTCTGGTGCCCGTGTATTTCAGGCAGGAGGGAACGAGATTCTCGGAAACGACTTGCAGGGTATGATACTTGAAGCCGCTGAAAATTCACTCCAGCGCCTGTACCCCCAGTTCCATATCGCTGACCATAATGGGTGGGAAAAAGTATACTCCAATGCCAAAAAAGGCTCCCCGGATGCCCTCAAAGCAGTAGGTTACGTGGGTGAACCAGCTACAAACCCGGTATGCAAGACTATTCTGGGATTTATTGCGGGGGGCAAGAAAGGGACAGATATCCGCAGCTATTTTGAAGATGAAAATTTCGGGTGGTCTGGAGATGCAATAGATGGTGGACTCCAAGTTCTTCTTGTAGCAGGTCTCATCCGTGCGCAGGACGAACATGGTCAGAGTATTGATCCAAGGGAACTGGAACGAAAAGCCATAGGAAAGGCTATGTTCAATATTGAGTCGGCCATAGTGACGACTCCTCAGAGGATTCAGGTCCGCAGACTCCTGCAAAAGTTGGGTTGCCAGTTCAAACAAGGTGAAGAACTAGTGGCTATCCCTGAATTTCTTCATAAAATGAAGGAATTGGCCAACCGCGCCGGGGGTGAAGCTCCCAAGCCCGAGCTGCCGGATACCTCATCACTGGACGAGATTCGCCTAGCAGTCGGAAACGAACAGATTCTTTCTCTCTATAATCTTAAAGACGAACTCGCACAAGCTATCGACGATTGGAAAAAGCTGGCTGAACGTGTCGAAAGGCTCTGGCCGTCCTGGGTCCGCCTTCAGGAACTGCTTCGGTACACAGGAGAAATGAAAGCGGCTCAGGAAGCACGCCAGCAGGCTGAAGCTATCGAACATCGACGCATGCTTCTGGATGACCCTGACCCGATTCAACCTCTTGTTAAGTCTCTTGAAGATACATTGCGCAAGGAGCTGACGGCTCAACAAAAGCGCTATTCAGATGAACTGGCCAAACAGAAACAGCAACTAGAAACAGACTCCTCTTGGAAAGAACTTCCTGAAGATGAACACGAGCGACTGCTGGTTAAGTGTGACATTACAGATGCTCCGGTAATTACTGTCGGGACACACGATGAGCTGTTGAAGGCATTGAAACAGTACCCAATTAATTCCTGGAGCGACCGTATTGATGCTCTAAGTAGCCGTTTTTCTCGAACACGAGAAGTGGCAGCCAAAGCAATTGAACCAAAAACCCAAACCATCGATCTCCCGCGCCGTACCTTCAAAACCGAAGATGACATTGAGGTATGGGTTCAGGAAGTAAAAGAACAGATTAAGACAGCTCTGGGCAAGGGACCAGTTGTGATTCGGTAATTGATTCAGGGGATTTGAAAATGCAACCTCTTGAAAAAACACTGAGAAATAAACTCGAAAAAACGGTAAAAGAAGCCAGGGATATTGCCGAAGCCGCTGCTCTCGTATCATTGGGACAGCTAGGCGTTGGTGAAGCTTCTCCTTTTAAGCATCTTAATGATGAACAGAAAGAACTTCGCCGGAAGCTTCGTGCTCATGGCCGGCAGTTTGGGGACCAGCGGGATACTAAAGCTGAAACACAAAAAATCGACCGTCTCATCGAAGAGGTAGCATACGAACACTGGCACCGTATGCTCTTTGCCCGTTTCCTGGCAGAAAATAACTTACTCATGTATCCAGACCCAGTTGATCCGGTATCTGTGACCCTCGAAGAGTGCGAAGATCTGGCAGCCGATGAAGGTGCAAAGAACGGGTGGGAATTAGCTTCCCGTTACGCTGCATGTATGCTTCCACAGATCTTCCGACCAGATTCCCCTGTATTTCAACTCATACTCCCACCGGAACATCAGCAGAAGCTGGAAAGGTTATTGGCCGATCTGCCTCCCGAAATATTCACAGCTTCCGACTCCCTGGGATGGGTTTACCAGTTCTGGCAGGCTAAGAAAAAAGATGAAGTCAATAAATCTGAGGTGAAAATAGGTGCTCGTGAACTACCTGCTGTCACACAGCTCTTCACAGAACCTTACATGGTTAGCTTCCTTTTGGATAATTCTCTAGGGGCTTGGTGGGCAGCACGTAGATTGAGTGAGGAAGATCTGAAAAACGCTTCAAGTGAAGAGGAACTTCGAAAAAAAGTGTCTTTACTTGGTGTGCCGTTAGAGTATCTGCGATTCGTCAAGACAGAGGATGGGGCGTGGACACCGGCTGCTGGGACTTTTGATGGATGGCCAGAAAATCTTAGTGAACTAAAGACTCTGGATCCCTGCTGCGGCTCAGGTCACTTCCTTGTTGCTGCTTTCCTTATGCTCGTTCCAATGCGCGTGGAACTGGAAGGCCTCTCTGGCCAAGATGCAGTGGATGCAGTCTTGCATGATAACCTTCATGGACTGGAGATTGACCAGCGATGCGTGGAACTGGCAGCTTTTGCTCTTGCCCTTACAGCTTGGAGCTATCCCAGAGGAGGGGGGTATCGGGCTTTGCCAGAGCTGCATGTTGCCTGTTCAGGCCTCTCTATAAGCACCAAAAAGGAAGACTGGTTGTCACTGGCAGGCGATAATAACAACCTGCGGACAGCCCTTGATGAATTGTACAAACAGTTCAAAAATGCCCCCGTCCTTGGAAGCCTGGTCAACCCTGAGGCTGGCCTTTTAAGAGGCACACTCATAGAAATGAAATGGGAAGATATATTCCCCCTCCTTGCCAGAGCGCTCTCCGGTGAAAAAGATGATGAAAAGGCAGAAATGGGTGTAGTAGCCCATGGAATTGTAAAAGCTGCATCACTCCTGGCAGGGAAATATCAATGGGTGGTCACTAATGTTCCTTACTTGGCTCGTGGAAATCAAAATGAAGAGCTACGTGAGTTCTGTGAATATAAATATAGTGCCGCCAAGAATGATTTAGCTACAGTTTTTTTTCATCGCTGTATGGAATTTAGTTTGAATTGTGGCACACTAACTGTTGTTCTGCCACAAAATTGGCTATTTATGCCAAGGTATGAACTTTTTAGAAAGAGGCTGCTTAAGGAAACAAATTGGAACTTGTTAGCACGACTAGGGCCAGGTGCATTTGAGACTATTTCAGGAGAAGTAGTAAAAGCGATCTTGCTTTCGATTTCACTAAATGTCCCTACTTCGAGACATAAATTTTATGGTTTTAAAGCCGATGTTTTTTCAAAAGCCAATGAAAAAGCAACCTTTCTTTGCTCCGGAAAACAAATTCCTATCATACAAAAAGCACAGCTTACAAATCCAGACAGCAGGATACTACTTGATGATTTAGATAATTTACCTATGTTAGGTAAGCATGCGACTTGCATTGAAGGTTTATCAACCGGTGATATGCCGCAATACGTTATGAAATTTTGGGAAATATCGGAGAAATATTCTTCTTGGGAGTTATTTATACAAAGTGTTAGTGAAAGTGACTATTATAGTGGAAGGACTGACATATTATTGTGGGAACAAGCAGCGGGAAGACTTCACAGGAATCCTTCTACACACAACTTTCCGCAGGAATATATGAATGATATTAAGGTACTTGGAAATAAAGGAATCAGAATAAATCTTATGGGTAGTGCTTGCACAATATACACGGGGGAGATTTTCGGGAAGACAGGTGGAACCCTTATACCATTTTGTGATGATGAATTGCCAGCAATATGGTGTTACTGCAACTCTTCACTTTTTAAGCATAACATTGAGAATATTAATCCCTCTTTATATAAATCCGTCGGTTCTTTCTTAAAAATTCCCTTCGACCTAGACCACTGGACAAGAATAGCTGCAGAGAAATATCCAAACGGCCTCCCAAAGCCCTGTTCCGAAGATCCAACACAATGGCTCTTCCATGGCCACCCAACTATAAGTGATGAAACACTGCAAGTCACTGTAGCCCGTCTCCTTGGCTATCGTTGGCCCGCCGAACTGGATGCAGAGATGGAACTCTCCGATGAAGCTCGGGCCTGGGTGAAAAAGTGCGATGAGCTTATTTCCTACGCGGATGAAGATGGTATCGTCTGTATCCCTCCTGTTCGGGGTGAAGCTCCAGCCGCCGACCAGTTGCTTAACCTGTTGGCTGCTGCATATGGAGATTCATGGAGCAACGACAAACTCTCTGAACTATTGAAACAGGCTGACCATGCAGGTAAGACTCTGGAAAGTTGGCTGCGTGAGAAGTTCTTTACCCAGCATTGTAAGATTTTCCAGAATCGTCCGTTTATCTGGCACATATGGGATGGCTTGAGAGATGGTTTCGCGGCATTAGTTAACTACCACAAATTGGACAAAAAGCTGCTCGAAACGTTGATTTACACCTACTTGGGAGACTGGATCAGCCGCCAGAAACGAGACATTGATAATGGCATAGACGGTGCAGAAGAAAAACTCGCAGCAGCTGAAAACTTGAAGAAAAAACTTGAACTTATTCTGGAAGGTGAAGCTCCTTACGACATTTTCATCCGCTGGAAGCAAATTGAAAAGCAGCCTATTGGATGGGATCCTGACCTCAATGATGGCGTACGCCTCAATATCCGGCCTTTTATGAGTGTGCCTGATGTGAGAAAAAAAGGTGCAGGAGTTTTGCGGGATAAGCCAAATATCAACTGGAACAAAGATAGAGGAAAGGATGTTGTGTCTGCTCCCTGGTATAATCCCGACCCTAAAAAGCATCCCAATTATAAAGGCAAAGAAGGTGAACGCATCAATGACTATCATCTGAGCCTGAAACAAAAGAGAGAGGCAAGGGAAGTGGCAAAATGATCAAATCCGTAAATAACTATCCCATTTCTCAGCTTTTTGATATTGAAGCTAACGTTGTGTATGCTATTCCTCGGTACCAGCGGGAATATACCTGGGGAAAATGGGAATGGGAAAAGCTCTTTGACGATATTTTCGAGAATGATGGTGGTTACTTCCTCGGTTCCATCATTTGCATCAATCAAAGCCCTGATACCCTCTCAACCCAGAAACTTGAGGTGGTCGACGGTCAGCAGCGGATAACTACGCTGTCATTGCTTTTCGCTGCCGTTTATTCACGCCTGAATGCGCACAGGGACTCGCTTACCGAGGACCAGCAGACAGACTTGCTCAATCTCAAAAGAAAGCTGGTTCTCAAGAGAGATGCCGATCAGATCCGTGTGATTCCTCAGGTCCAGAACCGTAACCAGCAGGATTATCGTTCCATTCTGGGAGAAGCTAAGGTAGCCAAATCCTTTAATGCCCCTCCTTATGCCGGAAACCGAAAGATCTTCAAGGCTTACCGATACTTCCAAGAAAGATTGAACGCTCTCTCCGAGATGCCAGAGGAAAAGGTGGCATCTATCATGGAATTTAGGGATAAAGTTAGTCAAGCCACATTGGTAAAGATCGAAGTAGAAAGCCACTCCGACGCCTACATACTGTTTGAATCCTTGAACAACAGAGGTGTGCCGCTAACAGCTATCGATCTTATTAAAAATAAATTATTGGCTAAATTGGAGAAGATGGACCGCGGACATATTGACCAGCATTTCAATGACTGGAATTCTCTTTTGAATTACCTGGGAGACGATTATACAGTTCAGGAAAGATTTTTCCGGCAGTATTACAATGCCTTCAACAACGAATTTAAACCAATTCTTAAGAATGTCCAGAATGTTTCGGTAGCTACACGTTCTAACCTCATCCGGATTTATGAAAAACTCATAGTGAACGATGCCAGTGGTTTTTTTGAAAGGATTCTTCAGGCAGGTCGATGTTATTCTTTCATCCTTGGCCGAACGGAAGATGAACAGTATACCTCTCTTTCCAGGCCATTAAAAGATCTTGAACGCATCCAGGGTGCTCCTTCATATCTATTCCTTCTATTCGTACTGGTCGAAAAGGAACGCTTCCTTCTGGAAGAAAAACACCTGGACAAACTCATCCGGTTGCTTGTCCGCTTCTTTGTGAGGAGAAACCTGACAGACCTACCTCCTACAAGAGATCTGACCCTCCTGTTCATGCATATCGTCAATAAAATCGAGGGGTTAACAGGCGATGACGTTGTAAAGGCAGTCCAGCAGGAACTGACAGGTGTTTCCTCTAGCGATGAAGAATTCCGGAAAAAGCTGGAAGGACATGTTTATTCCGAAAACTCCGGAGCTGTCCGTTTCATTCTTTGTGCATTGGAAGAAAAAGCCAGGACACGGGAGAGTATGGTGGACCTTTGGGCTATGGAAGGAAAAAGATACGTCTGGACCATAGAACACATCTTCCCTCAGGGTGAAAACATCCCCCAGCCATGGATTGATATGATTGCTGAGGGGGACGCAAACAACGCCAAAGAATTACAGGAACAGCATGTCCATCGCCTTGGAAATCTGACTATTTCAGGCTATAACAGTAATCTGGGAAACAAAAGTTTCGAAGAAAAAAGAGACCGGAAAGATAGACAGGGGCGTTGTCTCGGATACCTAAACGGCCTCTATCTGAATGAGGACCTTGCAAAAACTGACAAATGGAATATCGAAAGTATCGATTCAAGAACTTCCAAACTCGTCGGAGAGACACTAAACCTTTTTGCCTTGAAGGAGAAGGAATAAATGCGTGTCATAGAACATTTTATCAAAGAAATTCGCCAGGCTGCCGTGTACAATTCGGATGTGCAGGTAGCTCCTGCCTGTATCCTATGGACGGACAGTGACCGGCAGTGGGAGGCTGTGATACCCCAACTGCAGAATGAGCTGCCTGAGCTCTTTGTCCTCGGCGACTACGATCCGGAAAAACGAATGGGACCGGCTATCTGGCTACGCTGTGTGGTTGCAGGCAAAGTTGATGATGTTGATCTGCCGAGTGGCAGGACCCCTATTTTCTACATACCGGGCTTCAGCCGTCAGGACTTGCGGGCTGTGGAAAGTTGTCCTGACCAGCTAAAGCCCCTGGTCTCTCTCCAATACCTTGGAGTGATCTGGTCGCAGGTCAATGCCAAGGACTGGACCATCCTCGCTTTCCTCAAGTCTGACCAGGGTGGTTTGGGTCTGGATGTCGCTCTGGACAATGACACCAAAAACGCCATGCAAATGGCTCTTTACCCCATGCTGGATGAAGAAATCAAACACCTCAAGGGTAAACGGCTGGACAAGGACTATTTCAATACCCTGCTTACTGGGGGTGACCCTGTTCGTGACCTGCTTCAATGGTTCGACCATGGAGACACCTTCCGCGCTGAACGTGGTGACAACGAATGGAAGGCTTTCGTGGAAGTTTGTAAATCTCAGTTCGCCTTTAATCCGGAAAAGGATGGAATTCTTGTTGGAGCAGCCAAACTGGCTTATCATGAAGGACCCTGGAATCCGGTATGGGACCGGTATTTGGAAGCTCCAAATCGTTATCCTAATATACCTGCACAAATCCGCAAATGCAATCCCCCCAATGAAAGAATCGACTGGCACATAGGTGAAGGTAAATTCGATGGCTGGCCACAGTGGAATGAAAATCACGAAGGTAAACTTCGTGCAGATCTAATCGCTCTTGAAAGCTTACCACCTCACGAGGCTCGTAAAAAGCTTGTCGAGCTCGAAAAAAAGCACAAATCTCGGCGTATTATGGTATGGGCTGAGTTGGGTGAAGCCCCTCTTGCACTTGCCATGGAACACCTTTCTGTTCTTGCCCCCTCTACAACTACTGCCCTGGCTGCAGGCACTATTGATGACCTTATGGCCGGTTATACGAATGCCGGTTGGAGAGCAGACGATGCCGTGATGAAGGCTCTTGCCTGCGTGGAAAAAGAAGACTTTGATGTGGTCAAGAAGGTTATTCAGTCCGTCTACACCCCGTGGGCCGAAGAATCTGCCAGATACCTGCAAAAGCTTGTGGAAAAATCCGGATATCCGGGTGGCAATGCATCCAGCTGCAAACCACCTCATTACAAGGATGGAGAATGCGTCCTATTTGTGGACGGACTTCGATTTGATGCCGCTAAAAGGCTTGTGGAGATGCTCACTTCCCAGGGATACAAGGTAGACGAAAAAACAGCATGGGCAGCTCTCCCCAGCGTTACAGCAACTGGCAAGCCTGCTGTGACCCCGGTGAGGGATAAAATAACAGGGGAAGATGCCAACACGGACTTCGAGCCCTGCGTTGCTGAAACAGGCCAGTCCCTCAAAGGTGGTTATCACCTGACAAAGTTGTTAACCGATGCCAGATGGGAAATTCTTAAAAGTTCATCGAATGGAAATGAGAATGGAAAGGCCCATGCCTGGTGCGAATTCGGTAACATCGACCATGAAGGTCATGAGAGAGGCTGGAATCTATCCAAGCATATTGAGAGCATTCTAAGTGAGATTCAGGATCGGGTAATTCGCCTTCTTGAAAATGGGTGGAAAAACGTTCGTATAGTTACCGATCACGGATGGCTCCTACTGCCAGGTGGCTTGCCTAAAATCGATTTACCCAGCGTACTTGTAGATAGCAAATGGAGCCGCTGTGCCTCAATCAAACCCGGTGCCACAACGGACGAACGGCTCTATCCCTGGTATTGGAACACCAATCAGCATTTCGCTCTTGCAGATGGCATTAGTTGCTTCCGCAATGGTCTGGAATATACCCATGGAGGCCTGAGCCTTCAGGAATGCCTGACATTAGAGCTAAACGTTTCATCTGGAATATCAAAAGCTTCAGCTGTTTCCGTGGAATTTACGGATGTAGTTTGGAAGGGTTTACGTTGCTATGTCACACTTGATGGTGAATTCTCCGAATTATTACTTGATATTCGTACGCAACCCGGTAATTCGTCATCCAGTGTGGTAGTGAGTATAAAACCTTTAAAAGATAACGGAACAGGCTCTGTTGTTGTGGAAAATGATGGCCTGGAAGGTTCTGATGCTACCATTGTTCTACTCAATTCTAATGGTGAGCTTGTGGCTCAAAATGATACGGTCATCGGTGGAGGTACAGAATGAACGAATTGGATCAGATAGACAAGCTAGCAGCCTCATCTCTTGATGGATATCTGGTCCGGAAAGACCTTGTCCGGACTTTCAGCCGGCAATTCCCGGTACCTACCTACGTTGTAGAGTTCCTTCTGGGACGTTACTGTGCGAGCATCGATAATGATGAGATTGAAGAAGGGCTTGAGATCGTCCAGCGTCAGCTAAGATCTCGCACTGTAAGGGCTGGAGAAGAAGAACTTTTCAAGTCCAGAACAAGGGAAAACGGTGAGGTTAAGATCATCGATCTCATCACTGCCCGCCTGGACGCCAAAACTGACTCCTATGTAGCAACACTTCCCAGCCTTCAGTTAACAGATGCCCGGATCAGTGCTGAACTTGTAAGTGAACACGAAAGGATGCTGACAGGAGGGTTTTATGCCGAGATTTCTCTCAACTATGATGCAGCCATTGCCCAGGAAAGTAAGGGACGGCCTTTTGGAGTTGAGAGCCTTCGGGAGATTCAGCTCTCTAAGCGAGATGTCCTTGATGTTCTATCCGAAGCCAGGAATAACTTTTCCACAGAAGAATGGAAGACCTTTTTACTGCGGAGCATAGGTATTGAGCCAACTACCCTCTCTGAACGAGCCAGGAATGCATTCCTCCTAAGAATGGTACCCTTCGTCGAGCGTAATTACAACGTTGTGGAATTAGGACCTCGTGGTACCGGGAAAAGTCATCTATTCCAGCAGGTTTCACCTTATGCCCATCTAATCTCTGGGGGCAAGGCCACAGTAGCAAGGATGTTTGTAAATAACTCCACTGGCCAGCGTGGGCTTGTCTGCCAGTATGATGTAGTCTGTTTTGATGAGATTTCTGGCATCACCTTCGACCAGAAGGATGGTGTCAACATCATGAAAGGATACATGGAATCCGGGGAATTCAGCCGGGGCAAGGAAAGTATCCGCGCCGATGGAAGCATGGTCCTAGTCGGTAATTTTGAAGTTGATATTGAGCACCAGCAGCGCATAAGCCACCTCTTTGGCCCCATGCCTCCGGAAATCCGGGATGATACTGCTTTCATGGACCGTATTCATGCTTATCTGCCGGGCTGGGATGTGCCCAAGATCAACAAGGAGTTGCTTACCGATCACTTCGGCCTGGTCAGCGATTTTCTCTCGGAGTGTTGGAGCCAGCTTCGCAATCAAAGCCGGGTATCCCTGCTCCATAACCGCGTGTTCTACGGAGGTGCACTCAGCGGCCGGGACACTAATGCTGTAAACAAGACTGTTAGCGGGCTTTTGAAACTGCTCTATCCTGGAGGCGAAACCGACATTCCTGAGGAAGATCTTGAATGGGCTATTCGGATTGCAATGGAAGCCAGACGCCGTGTCAAGGAGCAGCAAAAGAGGATCGGAGCAGCAGAGTTCCGGAACACTCATTTTAGCTATGTCCTGGGAACCGATGGCATCGAAAAGTTCGTTTCAACTCCTGAGTTGCAAAGTGAAAACAGCATTGGAGGAGATCCTTTGGAGCCGGGGCAGGTTTGGGCCATCAGTCCCGGTGGAATGGATGAACATCCAGGGTTGTACCGCATTGAAGTTAACGAAGGTCCGGGATCTGGTGTCAAAATTCTCAATAAACCGGTTCCTCCTGCCTTCCGTGAAAGCGTTAGCTATGCAGAACAGAACCTCTATTCCCGGTTCATGCAACTTGTGGGGGACAAAGACCCACGACACCATGAATTTACAGTCCAGTTACGCGCTTTTGACGTCTCAAAATCTGGAGCAAAGCTTGGAATGGCATCTTTGGTCGCTCTTTGTACATCATTGCTAAGGAGAAGTGTTCGCGGCGGCTTGATCATAGTCGGAGAAATTGCTCTGGGAGGTTCCATTGAGCCTATCCATAACCCGGTGAATATAGCCGAAATTGCTGTAGAAAAAGGTGCAGCCGCTCTTCTCATTCCTGTATCTTGTCGCCGTCAACTTATCGACCTCTCCGATGAGATGGCAACAAAGATTGATATTCAGTTTTACTCAGATATTCGAGATGCTTTAGTGAAAGCTATGGTAGATTGACTTGAGGTATTTATATGTCCAGCAACACCAAAAAAGATGGAGATTCCAGGGAGCAGATTCGTGCTCACGAATACATAAGGGAAGAAATCGCACGTGAACTTGGCCTGGATCCGGACAAGTTTCCTGAGAAAAGGATCTCAGTGGGTGACTCATATGTTATTGTTACCGGCTTTTCAAGAGACCCCGATATCATTTGTGAAGCCTCGGCAAGGATAGGGAAAATGAGATCGGCACAGGTTCATAAAATCATGAACAATGCTCTCAAAATGCTTTTTCTTGAACAGCATTTGGGGGGGGGATTCAGGAAAATACTGGCTTTTGTTGATGAGGAAGCTGCAAGTAAATTTGTTAATAATGGATGGCATGGGGAATGTTTAAGGAGATTCGGTATTGAGGTCATGGTGGTAGATGTACCTGAACAGATAGAGCAAGATGTTTTGCAGGCTCAGAAGAGGCAGTATAGATAAACTGTGGTTAACAAAAGTAGCAGTATAGAGCCAGTTTTTCCAAGCAACTATTAAGAATGAAATAAGGACACCACTGGACTGTACCGCATTGAAGTAAAAGAAGATCCGTGATCCGGTGTCAAAATTCTCACCAAACCAATTCCTCCTGCCTTCCGTGAAAGCGTTAGCTATACAGAACAAAACCTCTATGCCCGATTCATGCAACTTGTCGGGGACAAAGACCCACAGTAGCATGAATTTGCTGTCCAGTTACTGGCTTTTGATGTCTCAAAATCTGGAGCAAAACTCGGCATGGCATCTTTGGTAACTCTCTGCACCTCATTGGTGAAAAGGAGCGTGTGTGGCGGTCTGATTATCGTCGGTGATTTTGAACTTTTTCTGGAAATCCGTCTTTTGTGCAAGGATCATTAGACTTTTTTTATGCATAGGTTTTACAACAAAATCTATGCATTTTTACTGATTCTTGATTTCTTTTTTAATTATTTTTGACTTCTTTATCATCTTATACATAGCTTTAAATAAAATCTATGTACAATACTATGTAAAAAAATGAAATGTGCAAGGAAATCTCATGGAAAACAAGAAGTACCCTAAATCAGGCTTCGAGAAGGACCCTCAGGCCCTCCACAGGTACGTTAACAATATTCGGATATTAACTCCTCAGGAGTGGGATCAGCTCAAAGACGTGATCCCAAAAGAGCATCATGTAACGAATTTTAAGATCCTGACAATAACCGGGCTGCGATATATCGAATTTTTGAGGTTATACGATCATCCGGAGTGGTACAACCGGAAAGAAAATCTGATTCATCTGCCCGAGGAAGCACAGAAGAAGGGAAAACGGACCATGAGGGAAAGGACCCTCACTCCATTACCTTCCATGTTTGAAGATACTTTTAAGGCGTTCACCCAGGGACCCAGGCCACCGCAGGAAGCGACCTGGAATAAGAACCTTCAGAGATGGATCCAGAAGGTCGGGATAAGCCCTTACGGCGTGAGTGCGAAGACAACAAGGAAAACTATTGAATCCTGGATGTATGCCGCTCAGATCCCTACTATGGACATCTGCGAGAGGCAGGGACATGACAGCTTAACCTCAATGAGACACTACCGCCGCAACACATTCAACGCCCGGGAAAAAGGAGAGATTGAAGCAAAACTTCAAGAATGGGGAACCCTGAGGCAAAAAAGAGGGTTTTGAGTGATGGAGGGTTTGACCAAATAAACCCCCTTTCAGTATGCTGTAAACCAGTTTCATAATTAGTGTGGCGGATATGAATATAATATATGAAACTAGTCTACAGATAGATACTCGTTACTACTAAATAAAGTTATGCAGTATCAGCAAGAATGCCTTTTCAGATCGGAAAAACAGGGAGTTTCGTCTTATTTTAGAGGCGACGAAAATATAAAGCCAGCCTCCTTCGACTATTACTTTTTTACTTCCTGGCATAACCCTTCTTTCCCACTTTCTAAATCCTCTACAGCCTACAAATGGGCTTTTCCTGCAACCATTCACTGGGACTGGAAAAAGGGCGATGAGGGAAGTGAAGAGCTTGCTTAAATCGCAGAAGCGTTCAAACTGACCGCCTGTGAAGGTCTGACTCTGAACGATGATGAAGTAGATTCAATCATCTGCGCTATCAACGGCATTGTAGAAGAAATGTGCTTCCTAGGGCAGCTAACTTGCCGCTGAAATCAAAAAACGGCCACACAAAATTAAACGTGGGAAACCTTGATGAGATCCAGTCACTTGGACCTAAAGGCTATGTTCTACTTAAAGAATTGCCTGCCTTTGAGATAACTAGTTCACTTATCAAAGTGAAGAGTTATTGAGTGACTTATTGCCGCAGGTGGTAAACGTGACTATTCAACCCAATAATATAGCAGATCGAGTGAAATGCCCCTTTGTTGATAGAAGGGAATTTATCAAGGTCTTTCAGGACTCCATTGAAACTCTTGGAACAAAAAAGTACAGCGTTCTGGTATACTATGGCGTAGGGGGAATAGGAAAAACCAGCCTGAGAAAAGAGTTGCCAAAAATAATTGAAAACCATAACGAACCCCAGAGAAGTATACAGATACTCTGGGGATCAATGGACTTTGTAGAAACAATACATCAGGTGCCTTACAAGTTTCTTGAAGTCCTGGCCACTCAGCTTCACGACAAATATGGAATAAAATTCCACTCTTTTGAAATTGCGCGTGCTGTTCACCTAAAAAAGATAGATCCGCGTGCTCCTCTTAGCAAGGAAGACTTTTCCAGTGACGGAATAATCGTGGATTTTATAAATTCCGGCATCGCAGGAGAACTCGACCCGACCAGCCTGGCACCAAAACTCTTGAAGCTTGTCAGCAAATTTCCTGGGCGATATCATAACTGGTTCCTGCAAAGAAGAGAGGATATCGCAGAACTGCCTGCCATGGAAGCCCCCGAAATTGAGGAGTTCCTTCCCGTATACTGGGCTAAAGACCTTTGCGACCATCTGAACCACACTTCGGAAAAAGCTGTTATTTTCATGGATAGCTATGAAGCTATGTGGAGCGAGGAAAGACACAGAGGAAGCTTCAATGAAAGAGATAAATGGATAAGAACCCTTGTGGCGAACCTGCCTGACCGTGTTTTATTTGTGATCTGCGGAAAAGACCTGCTTCGGTGGGAAGAAGAGGAAGCTGAATGGACAAACTACCTTGACCAGCGTGAGATAGGGGACCTGCCTGAGGAAGATGCTATTGATTTGTTAAGTCAATGTGGGGTAGTTGAAGAAGAGATCCAGAAGGTAATAGTCAAAGGCAGTGAAGGAGTTCCCTACTACCTCGAACTCTCGATTGATACTTACAGAAAAATAAGAAGTGAAAGGGAACCGGTTCTCGAAGATTTTGCCCCAATTAGGAGTGAAATTCCTGCCAAGTTTATAAAATATCTGGATAGAGAAAAACCTACCATAATGGCCCTCGCTGTTCCTAATTTCTGGGACCGGGATATTTTGGAAGCAATAATCGTAGGAATTGGCACTCAATATCCCCTCAACGAACTTTCAGAACTCCACGTATTCTCATTTATGTTTACGGACGATCAAGGAAAATGGAGAATGCATCAGCTGATGAGGAAGAGTCTCATCAAGACCCAGAACCAAAGTGATATTAATAAAGTTCATCAACTCCTTTTCAATTATTACGATAAAAAATTGGAAGGCATAGAAAACGGAAATATAGTAAAAGAGCATCAGATTGCACTTTCTGAAGCATTATATCATGGAAAAATCTCCATGGAAACAAAGGATTTATTTAAGTGGTTCATTGAGAAATCCAGTCCTTTTTATGAAGCTTCATTATGGAGTTTTTTATTACCACTATATAATGATATATTACAACTAACTGGAAAAGAACTTGGAAGTAAACACCCCGTTTTTTCACATATTTTGCTCAATCTCGGAACCTTGCTTTCAAAAATGGGAAGAATAGGAGAAGCAAAGCAGAGGTATGAAGGCGCCCTTGAGATCTATGAAACCTTGCTCAACACAGATCCGGATAACGTGGGCTACCAATCAGATGTGGGT
>JAENYU010000032.1:20260-38208 GCA_016841625.1 Methanobacteriota archaeon | reverse complement strand
AAGTCCCAGGCATAGGAAGAAACAGTGCCACTTGACTCATCTGTAAACTGAACCGTGAGTGGAGCATCACCAGAAGTAGGTGTTGCACTGAATGCTGCAACAGGTGCTGGCGGTAGTGGTTCACTTACAGATATGTAGTTGGTCTTTACTTCGGAATCGCTTCCACCTGCATTGCTAACTGTCAGATTTACCGTGTAGGTGCCGGCTGATTCGTAGGTATATGACGGGCTCTGTTCGGTACTGTCAACATTTCCATCGTTGTCGAAGTCCCATGCATAGGAAGAAACAGTGCCACTTGAAGCATCTGTAAACTGAACAGTCAGAGGAGTATCACCAGAAGTAGGTGTTGCACTGAATGCTGCAACAGGTGCTGGCGGTAGTGGTTCACTTACAGATATGTAGTCGGTCTTTACTTCCGAATCACTTCCACCTGCATTGGAAACTGTGAGGGTTACTGTGTAGGTGTCGGCTGATTCGTAAGTATATGATGGGCTCTGTTGGGTACTGTCAACATTTCCATCGTTGTCGAAGTCCCAGTTCCATGTTGTAGGAGAACCTGTACTTGTGTCAGTGAATGTAACTGTTAATGGCGCTTTTCCATAAACCTTATTTGCAGTAAATGCCGCCACTGGATTGGGCTGGTCCTGCAACAAAAGGATGTAATTTATTACCTGTCCACGAACTATGTCGAGATCCTGAGAAGACAAGTCAGATTTTTTCAGGTTTGTAAGATAGTTCTCTGCGGCAGTTGTGTCCTTTCCTTGACTCTTTGCTAAAATGATCGTATTTTGAAGCGTAGTCAGATACCGAATATCGTCCACGCCTTCCCTGAAGCCTTCCCACTGGATTGTATCAATGACACCATTCATAGTAGGATAAGCAAAAACGTGATCTCTATATAAATTCACAGTGCCGTAGTCAAAGTCGTTCCATATATCTCCAAAAGAATGTTGATAAGCGTAATCCATCGCTCCATCATAATCTTTCTGCCATAACAAAAGACCATAATTCAGTCTAAATGCTCTTGGATATTCTGGAACTACCTGTGGGTTTGAATATGAAAAGATTTTATGACCATTGTTATGATACAAAGAGGCCATGCTAGGATCTAGACTACCCCCAACAATAGCTAAATCCAGATATGGGGCAATGTCAGACGCTTGAGTTTTTGTTTGAGCATTGAATACTTTACCTCCTGCTCCATGTATAGCATTTATTTTTGCAATAGTCGTAGGGTCCGTGAGTGGCTTTTCATCTACGCCATAGACATAAACCTCATTGACTCCGTAGGGACCAAGTACATTTTTGATGCTATCAATCTTACTTGAATCGTCTAATCTCAAATTTACATTGTATAAGTTAGAGTTGTTCATACCTATTTGTTGACGAATGGAATAAGCTAAAGAAAGGCTGGAAATATCTGAAAAATACATAGTGGGATTTGTTACCCCATGATAGAACAAATCTTGAAGTTCGGCAGTAAGTTGTTCAGTAGATTTATATTCAGATGATATACTTCCATCTGTTCTTGGAATCCCTCTGTAATATATACTGTATTCCAGGTAAGGTTCTGAAAGTGTAATAGGGAGTACTGTAACGTCTAAGTCGATTATAGAAAGGATTGTGCTTCCAGCTTTTGCCGTGATAGTACCTGTATAATTCCCAGGTGTTGTATCTATTGGGATATGTATCGTAACCCAAAACTGTTTATTCATGTTTTGTTTAAGCGTTACGGGTTGAAGGGTTGTTGCATCCACTATAGGCCGTTCAGCGATTGGAGTAATAATGCGACTTGTGTATTTTATACTATCATCGGATATATCGATGTAAGAACCGTCAACTTTTAGGTAATTTCTACCATCTGGATTAGACACATCATATACTGGCCACTCTTCCCCCTCAACATATATTAGTGACTCGTCTTTTAAGAGAAGTTCAGGAGTTAGGTATCGTCCTCCTATTGCAGAGTATTTATATAACTGGTATCCACCTTGATACCAGCATTTGACCGTTCGTATGTCTATATTTGTGCTTTGTATTTCTCCATTGCTCCCGGCTAGGTCAGTTAGGTCAATTGTCACAGATTCAATATCTTCATTGGCACTAATTACAAAGCTAGCAGGCTCAAATTCTCCAGGGGACGCTTTGACTGAAATAGTGTCAGATATATAGGAGGAGGGGATTGAAGAGTCTGGCAATATTTTGTTATCAGTTATCGCAGGTACGGCGTATACAGTGACACTTTTAGCTTCCACACACTGTATGTTGAAAAGACAGAAAATAAACAATAAGCCAATTATTACTTTTTTTTTCATATTATAGACTCACCTATATTAAATTAATATATATTTATACTGTATTCTCGTATTACATTTCATAAAATTTCTAACTTTGAATCCATGTCACTCTAATTTTTTTATAAATTAGGCTCAATTCTATATTTGCAGTTTCATGGGTTTGTAGATAGTATCCACTCTACGAGCGTTGATCATTTCATAATCTCTAGCATTGCTTCCATCTGGAAACGACAATATGGGGAGCTTTCAAAAAAATTTTAGTGAAACGTGAAAATGATGTAGGATTTATTTCCTGATTTTTGGAAATTGCCTCCTACTTGAGTGAGTTTTTCATATATAACCAACTCCATAAATATATTATTTTTAACATTTCATTACTTTTTACGAATTGGCATTGTAGATTTATACCATTCTATTATAAAATATTGATGGTATTATTTGAAAAAATTAAAAGTAAATCTAAAATAATTTAGAGCATGTAAAAAATAACGTGTGAAGTTGTATCCCGAAGAATTGAAAATTAACTGCAAGAATCCGAATTATGGCCAACGATGCAAGTGAAACATCAATAAGTACAAACTGGGAACGGTTGGGGAGTCCGAGATTGGGCACGAGGTAACAGGTGAGGTCCTCTCCCCGGGCATGCTTGAGAAAGCGAGACATAATGCAGAGGTCATGGGTATGAAAATTGATTTTTTTCCATGGAGATGCCGAAAGCCTTCCTTTGAAGCCGATTATTTTTACCAGGTTGTGAGCAAGTACCTGCTCTGGATCCTTCTGCCTCTTTTGATGCTCTTCAGGAATGGCAGTGGGCCCTGAAGTCCGGGGGTCGGGTTTTCGCCATTAAAGCTTGGTTTCAGTATAATTTAAATGCCATTTGGGAAAAAACGGTCTTCATATACATAAAGGGTTATAGAATGCTTGAGCCGGATGCATTGAAAGGTGCCCTTCCGGTTCTTAGAAGAGAAGGGGGGAGTAATCCCCCTGACTTATTCGACAACCAAAAATCGTTCCTTCTGAGGATTTGAGATATGCGCAGGTAATCAAAAAGAGGAAGGTTACAGAAGATCACAAAGAAGATTATATTTGGAGAAGATGGGGGATTAACGTACAAGGATGAAAAAAGCGTTAAATGTAAAAATACACCTTCAAGAGAGGCAGGAATTACTGAGTCAAAGTGGACTTTAAGAGAATTGCCGACATTTAGGTGTTTCAAAACATCAACCGCATAACATGGACGACCAAGTATTATCATAGAGCATGAAAAATTGGACAGAATATTCAGGTGTTAGTGTTAAATAGCAAGGTTCTTCATTTATTGGGAATAACTACAGGAGTAATTTTGAAACGAGCTCAATTTTCAGAAATATTTATTCTACTAGATTTATTTACCTCTCAGTTATCTAAATAAGCAATGATCAAAATTTAAATTCATTAATTTAAAAATAAAAATGTGTAAACAAAATAATTAGAAAATCAGATGTTATGAGTATCATTTTATATTCAAAAGCTCACCCTAAAACCAGTATTCTTCATTAGCAGTAAGCTTCTTAGGATCACTTTTTGGAATCAGACCCATATTACTTATCCAAATTAAGAGGTTCAAAGAAGCAAATTTTGAGTTTAGGATAAGCTCCAATTATATTATATTATATTCAATTTAGGAATTTTAATACATCACTCATGTAATGGTGGACGACCTATATGAAAGAGGGTAAAAATAACCATTTTCATAATTCTAATGATAAATTTTATTCTCATAATTTTAGCAATTTTGGAAAAATTCCTTTGAAATATAGAATAAAGCATTTTTGGTGTAAAATTGAAAACAGTTTTTTTTTCATAGCTCTTGTAAGCTTTTTTTGGATGATATATAAGTCAGGACCAAAGCCTTCTAGAATTGTTTATCCTTGTCAAAAAGCTGCTGCTGCAAATCTAAGTACATTTGCAATATTATTTCCACTTTTATATGGTAAAAAAATTAAAAAGTTTTTTGGTCAAAATTTTCAATTAAGTAGATTATATTTATTTATATTAATTATAGCTGTTATATTTGGAGTATTTTTAGAAATTAATTATTATAATCCACCAATAAAGTCACCGGTTGGATCTGGAATATATGGAAAAAATCTCTCCCAGTCTGAGCAAGTAGAATTGGGAACTCAAAGTAAATATTCAACAATCCTCGCTGCATATGATTTGCCTTCTCCTCATAGAGTTGTAACGGTTCATGATTCAAATTCTTCTACATGGGAGGGAGAGGGCAATCCTAATGACTATATGAATCAAGCTGAAATAGATAAAATGGTAGATATCGGAATAATGGAATTGACTGGGACAACATCTCCTCAAGATGGATGGAGAAAGATAATTCCATATACTAATGGACAATCAGTTGCAATAAAATTGAATTTTAATAATAATCAGGATTATTCGAAGGGGTTGTATCTTAATGATGACTCAAATAAAAATATGCTTAATTATGCTGCAGTTGTAAATTCGGTAATAAGAGGATTGAAGTCCATTGGTGTTCCCTCAGATAAAATATGGCTAACTGATCCATCAAGACCGGTGCATGACCAGTTTAGAGAAAGAATCTCTGATAAGGGAGTGCAATATTATATAAATCAAAATTGTGGAGCATATATTGAAGGAAGACCAAATGTTTCGGTAACTGGTTATGTTTCTGATAATTCGGCATATGCATCAACAAGCACAACATACGCTGAAAAAATAAGACCTGCTCAAGTATTTGTTGATGCAACCTATATAATTAATATTCCTCAGTTAAAAGGGCATGGAATGCCAAGCGTTGGAAGAGTAACGGCGAGCTTAAAAAATAATTTTGGTAGTGTGTATTATGTTGCTAATGCCCTGGGAAGTTCTCCAGTGCATAAGGCAGAGCCATTTGCAAAACTTTTGGCAGATATTAATAATAATCCAGTATTTAGAAACAAAACAAGGTTAGTTGTAGGGGATGGGATAATGGGTAATCCTGATATAAATTACGGTCCACCGACTTTGTGGAATTCATTTGGAAATAAACCGCCAGAAACTCTTTTCTTTGGAGCTGATCCAGTAGCAACAGACTCGGTTATGGTAGATTATATAAGAAGAGAAGTAGGTTCACAGGCGACAGGCCTTGTTCAATCTTATGCAGCTGACTTGGGACTGGGAGTTTCAGAATCTTGGAATGATCAAGAAAATTATACCTATATCGATTATCGTCCAATAGATCTGGATAGCTAAACCGGAGTTTATACACATCCTCTTCAAATTTTATGGGTACAATCACAGATAAAATATAATATTAACTTTATTACGATGGGAGCGCGGAGGGTCACGAATACCCCGACCTTTCACAGGCTGTCCGACAATTACTAGCAGTAATAAATAACAACTGTCTATTGTTAAACTGCAAAACTTTTTATAACTTTATGAAATTTGCATTCTATTCATTATTCCTTTTTTCAATCGGAAAGCTCCATTTATTTCGATTTTTTCTCCTCTTTCGCTCATTTTTATCAAGTAAATCCATATTTTCCTTAAGTTAGCTGCAGTACATACTAAATTAAATTCATTTCTGACTGATTTTAATCCTCTTGTGAAAAAATCTCTAAATCCAAGATTCTCTTTATAATTTCCAATTGCAGGTTCAACTACCTGCTTTCTTTGTCCAAATATTTTTTTTGCGTCCTCTGTTTTCATTTTATCTGCTAATTGCTTTCTTTCTTTTGAAAACTCTGCTATTTTTAAATGTCTAATTCCATCCTTCCTTTTTGTACAATTTTTGCTGAATTCACATTTTTTACATTCAGTTCCCTTGTAAAGTCTGTATTTTCTCTTCCTTTTTTCCTCATAACCCTCATATAAAAACTTCAATTTTTGATTTTCAGGGCAAATAAATTCGTCATTTTCTTCATCATATTCAAAATTACCAATATCGAATCTGTTATCTTCAGCGTTTTCTGTTTCTGTTTTAGTTGCCTCTTTTTTTTCTGGGATGTATGGGTCCAATTTCTTATAATTCAAATAATGTATGTTATTTCCACTACAGTAACCACTATCTGCACATATTTTAGTGCCTTCTTTTAATTGACCACAATTTTCTTCCACAAGTTCAATCTGCGGCTTCAACTGATACATATCACTTCTGTCTTGACAAACGTCATTTGCAACAATAATTCCCAATTTATGGTCAACCGTTATTTGAGTATTATACGCCAGTTCAAAAGTTCCCTTTTTATTTTTCATAAACCGAGATTCTTGATCAGTCAGGCTCACTTTCTCAATGCTGTCTTTTTCAAATTCATTAAGCGCTTCCTTAACCGTTTCTTCGATCTCTTTTTTTCGATCATCAGATTTTTCCTGATTTACCTGCTTTATATACTTTGCAGCTACAGCTTTCACTTTATATTTTTCACTTTTATTCAACTGATCATAACCACGACAGTTTCCAAAATGCTCATCTTCAACTTTGTCTATTTCAATACCTTTTTTTAATTCATTCTTGACGTATTCTCCAACGATTTCCAAAACATCTTTTGTAACTGTGCTGTTCTTTGACGCAGAAGCTTTCACTATGGACCCATCGGTGCTTAATTGTTCAAGACCTATTACTCCGAGATCTTTAGCCGCCTTAACTGTGTTTTTAAACATTTCCGTGATCAAATTTTCATTTTCTTTCCTGAAGTCACTGATTGTCCTAAAATCAGGTTGTAGTTTTTCAGCCAAGTACATGTAAACTATATTTTCTCGAACGTTGCGAGCTATCGCTCGCGATGGTCGAACTCTGTCAAGCATAGATTGAATCAGAGTCTTTTTAATTTTTTCTGGTTCATCTCCAATTTCAATGAAATCATATTATTTTCTCAAAATCTGAAGTAAATTATTTTCTCCATCTCGAAAATCAGTCAATTTTTTGGAGATTTGTGAATTTTTTACAAAATTTCGTGATAGCTATCGCTATAAGATTTTTAGGTTTAGATTACAAGCTCCCTTTTTTCTTTACTTCATCCAGGCCCATACTGGAATTTTGCTCTCATCAAGGGTGAATATCCCCTCCATTTTCCAGTTCGGAAATACCGTTTGTTGAAATAGGTAAACAAATTGTAACAAAAATTAGCCAGACCACTCTCTGTTTTGAATGACCTCGCCATATCTACGATGTCACCTATCAGGGAAAATATCTGTTCCATTGTATTGTCAGTTTCGGGTGTAATACCTTTCTTCAATAGGTTTACATTCTTCTTGAATATCTCTTTTGCATAAGAAATCGCTTTATGAGACGCTTCTGAAAGTCTCAAATTAGACTCCAGTTTTAGGACATTTTGAAAATGTATAACAGCACTGATGACCGTATCAGAACGTATTAATTGACATATCTCATAGTTCACAAACTCATCATTTACGGGAATGTTTTCAATAGACTTGAATTCATCACAATATCTCTTGCTGACGTTTTTTAATTGATGAAACACACAAAATGAATGAGATACTTCTGGGAAGACATTTCTTACAGCCCCAATAATTGCTTTATCTTCATCAGAAACAATCTTTAGTATTTTGCCCTCCGGAAATCGGTTTTTTATTCTTATGAAAAGAGGCATTAGAGCCTCGATTGGTGGTAATCTATTAGTTATCTCAAAATCTAAAATCACTTTTTCTTCTGTGGCGATAACGTAAACAGACTTATATCGCATCTTCTTCCACTCTTTTTCTGAAATATCTCTTCCCATTAAGGTTTCAAGCTTTTTTTTCCATCCATCCTTGATCCAATCCCCGTCAACATAGAATGTTCCATTACAACCAATTTTTTGCTCCAACAGTTCTTGCTTAGAAAATTCTGCTTGTTTTTGTTCATGCCACCATAATGAAGAAGCACATGGAGCTCTTCCAGAAATATCAGTCAAGCCTTCTGTATATGCTTCTCCTATTATACGTGAATTATGAAGACTGCATCTACCATCATATCTGACAAGCATTTGTTTATCATAGAACTCATCACTGTAGTTTGCCGATCCAGTGACGCCAACGATCTGATCATGAAAATTCTTTTTACAATTCGGACAAATCCAATAAGTAACATCACGAGTTATGGTGCCGTAACTTGTGAGAATTGAACGGGTATAGTGAGAATTTACATTTAATTTGGTACCACAAAAATCACAATGAGTAGGAGATATCAAAGAGAACATAGGATGGTATCGATTTTCAAAAAGTACCTTTGGCAACGGTATTAAAATATTGCCTTTAAACACCGTTTTTACAAATGAATTATTAATGGCCTTGTTTCCTTTTCCCATAAAAATATATATTATTTCAATATAATTAAAATTTTACTGTTTTAATATCAAGATAGCTAAACCAGAAGATAATAAAAAGTCTCTTGAATCAAAATCTTACACAATATACACGGATGATAAGAAGGGTGCCCAGGACCTTCACACCTGATTTTAAATTCACTAAAATCCGTCATATCTACAAAAGCCTCAACCAAATAGCAGATATGATCTGAAGGAATGAGATCTCGAATATCTGGAGGTAAAGTCCAAACTTGATTTTTTGAAGATTCAATGAAAACCATAAATCATATATTCGTATCAAAATTATAAAATTAGTTATATATCTAAGCCGGGAACTCTAATTATCCGCGGTAATTGTCGGACAGCCTGTTTCAGGTCGGGGATGAAGTGAACCCTCGCACGTTTTTTTGTGCTCCTTCAAATCGATAAATCATTACTTCTTTTTAAAATGAGGTTTTTTGACACCATAGCCACAGGTGGTGTCGCCCACCTATGGCTAGGATGTGATAAGCATTGGAATTGCATAGTTTTAGCCATGGCTATGGTCAGATTACCTACCACATCGTATTGGTGCCTAAGTACAGATACAGAATATTCTACAATAAGCGAGTTAAAAAGGATTGCGAGTCTATCCTCAACAACATTTGTGCCGAACGATGCCATAAGATTCATGCCATTGAAGTGGTAGAAGATCATGTTCACTTGTTTCTGGAATTCCACCCAAGTATCTCTCTATCAAAGGTCGTTCAATACTCGAAAGGAGGCAGTTCTTATAGACTGTTCAAGCTTCATCCTGAACTGAAAAAACGATATTGGGGTGGGAATCTATGCTCAAGTGGCAAGTTCTACCGATCCGTTGGAAATGTTACCGCTGACACAATTAAGCACTACATTAAGGAATCTCAGGGGAAACCTAAACCAGAGTTTCAATCGCGTAGATCAAGGAAATCAGGTCAATTGAAACTCGACGATTTCTGAGTCCCCGTAAACCGAGCGGGCGGCCCGAAGCATACCCCACCTTTTAAGGTGGGGTGGCCGCCCGCAATTTGATTTTTTCATTTGCCATCCAGCAAACTCCTCGCCGTCTCTCTAACACTCCTCTCCGAAGTATACCCCGGCTCCCACCCCATCCCTTTCAACTTTTCAATCCCGAGCCTCATTCTGGGCACATCCCCTTTCCAGCCCCGACTTCCGCCCGTATACGTAAACTCGACATTCGAGAGCCCCATCTCCTCTACAACAATCTCCCCGATCCGGGTGGCGCTGATGGTGTCTTCCGAGCCGATATTGAAGATGTTGACCTCTTCTTCACTCTTTTCAATGGTAAAAAGGATCGATTCCACGCATTCCGAGATGTGCAGATAAGACTTTTCCTGCTTCCCGTCTCCCAGGATCTCAAGCTTCTCGGGGGTTTCCCGCAGTTTCCGGATGAAGTCCACGGTAATCCCATGGGTGGAGCGGGGACCGACTATATTTGCAAAGCGGAAGATCCAGGCCTGCATGTCGAAGGTGTGGGCATATGAGGTTATCAGGGCTTCGCAGGCTAGTTTGGACGCCCCGTAAAGGGAGATCGGGATGAGGGGGCCGTAACCTTCGGGAGTCGGCATGACTTTAGCTTCCCCGTAGACGGTGGAAGTGGATGTAAACGCAAGTTTTCCAACCCCCTGCCTGCGCATGGCTTCCAGAAGGTTGTAGGTTGCCAGGATGTTCTGGTCGAAATGGACTCTCGTGTCTGAGGCTCCCAGTTTTACGTCCGGGTTTGCAGCCACGTGGAAGACGAAATCAACGCCTTTGCACACTCTTTCAATAGCTTCCGGGTCAAGCAAATCCCCTTCGACCAGGGTGAAGTCAGGGTTTTCGAGGGGATGTTCAATGAATTTAAGGTCACCTGAACTCAGGTTGTCAAAAACGAGGACTTCATTTCCTCTTTCCAGCAGGCGGTCCACCAGATGGCTTCCGATGAATCCGGCTCCTCCGGTTACAAGTATTTTATTTTTTGCAGGCATGGAGAATCCTTTAATAATCTTTCTTTCCCTATTAATATCTTGTATGTTTTCCGTACCTTTCTGTGCCCATTTTGGATTCAGGTTTCTATATAGGGTTAGTTACAATACAAAGAAAACCTTAAAGATACTTCAGGTTGAAAATACTTTAGTCTGGTATTTTAATCAGTCTCAAAAATACCCTCTCACAAAACTTTCCCTTATTCGGAGTGTCAGTCTTGAAAGTTAAAAAAGCAGTCATCCCCGCAGCCGGCCTTGGAACCCGTTTCCTGCCTGCAACGAAGTCCATGCCAAAGGAAATGCTTCCTATCATCGATACGCCCGTGTTCCAGTATGTGGTAGAAGAAGCCATCGAATCCGGAATCGAAGACATAATCATTATTACGGGTCGTGGCAAGAGGGCGATAGAAGATTATTTTGACGACTCTCCCGAACTCGAGATGCACCTTGCACAAAAACACAATACGGACCTGCTCAAACTCGTTCGGGACATCTCCTCCCTCGTGGACATCCACTACATCCGCCAGAAAGAGCCAAAAGGCCTGGGAGATGCCATCCTCAGGGCGGAAAAACATATAGGAAACGAGCCTTTTGCCGTGCTCCTGGGAGACGACATCATTGTCAATGACAAGCCCTGCACCGCCCAGTTAATTGAAAACTTTGACAAGTACGGGCGCTCAACCATAGCCGTGGAAGAGGTGCCCTATGAAAAGTTGAGCAGTTACGGGATCATCAAAGGCAAACTTTTCGAGGACTCTCTCTACGTCCTGGAAGACATCGTGGAAAAACCTGCCCCTGAAGACGCCCCTTCAAACATCGGGGCAATCGGGCGCTACGTCTTCACTCCCGAGATCTTTGACTGCATCAAAGCGGCAGGCAAAGGAGTGGGAAATGAGGTCCAGTTAACGGATGGGATCCGACTTCTTAACAAGTCCCAGACCATCTATGCCTACGAGTTCAAAGGGACGCGCTACGATACCGGGGACAGGCTAGGATACGTGAAAGCCATCGTGGACTTCGCCCTGCGGAACGATTCCCTTCGAGACGACGTACTCGAATACCTTAAAACAGTTACTGCTTCGGAAAGCTCTCGCGAATGAAAAAACAGGGGTTTGAGGAAGGATTAATGGCAAATAGAGCAGGATAAATTAGTAACAATAATCTGAAGAACTGTTCTGAAGAACTGATCTGAAAAACCAATCAGAAGGAAAGTTTACGAAAAGTTAAAGAAGGGGAATGTGCCGGGGTTCACCAGCAGAGCCCTTCATAATCAATATCTTTTGCCCTTATTACCCGCCTTCCGTCAATCACTATTTTTTCTTTCATGTCCCCAAACTCGGCGTCCAGCTCTTTGAACTCTTCCCATTCCGTCATCACCAGGCAGGCTTCTGCGTCTTTAAGGGCTTCGGCTGCGCTTTTGCAGTACTCGATTGTCGGGAAGACCTTTTTCATGATCCCGGCAGCCATGGGGTCGTAGGCAGAAACCCTTGCTCCGAGCCTCAGGAGCTCGGCGATAACGGGGATAGCCCTTGATTCCCGGATATCGTCTGTGTCGTTTTTAAAGGCAAGGCCAAGGACTGCGACCTTTTTGTCTTCCAGGTCCCCTGCTTTCCTTTGCAGGATTTCGGTCATCAGGAGGGGCTGCCTTTCGTTTACTGCGATCACGGATTCCAGGAGCACGGGCTCGTACCCGATGTCCTTTGCTTTCCCTATCAGGGCTTTTACGTCTTTGGGGAAGCAGGACCCTCCGAACCCGGCTCCGGAGTTCAGGAAATTCGGGGAAATCCTAAAGTCCTTCCCGACCGCCTGCATGACCTCGTAGGTGTCGATTTCGAGCTTCTTGCAGATATTCCCGATTTCGTTGGCAAAGGAGATCTTGGTTGCCAGGAAGGAGTTGTTTACGTACTTGATCATTTCCGCAGTCCGGGGAATGGTGCGGGTGACCTCGCAGTCGAAGCCCCGGTAAAGTTCGGAAACCAGGTCTCCTGCCCTGCGGTCATTGGCCCCGACAACTATCTTGTCCGGGTGCATGAAATCGTAGACTGCCTTTCCTTCCCGCAGGAACTCAGGGTTCATTGCAACTCCGAAGTCCTTCCCTGCCTTTTTCCCTGATTTTTCCTCAAGGATCGGGAGGACGACCTTTTCCGTAGTCTCGGGCACCACCGTGCTCTTTACCACAACCACATGGTAGCCTTCCTTCTTTGCCAGGGCTTCCCCTACACTCCCTGCGGCTGCCCGGACTATCGAGAGGTCGATACTCCCGTCTTCCCCCGAAGGGGTCCCGACGCAGATAAACGAAATTTCCGTCTCCAGGACAGCAAACTCGGAGTCCGTTGTGGCTATGAGCTTTTTTCCTGCGTATTTCCCTAAAAGTTCTTCGAGCCCCTCTTCGTAGATCGGGGGGACCCCCTTATTTATCTGCTCCACCTTTTTCTCGTCGATGTCCACGCAGACCACTTCGTGCCCCACGTCGGCAAAACATGCAGCGGTGACCGAGCCCACGTACCCTGAACCTATGACCGAAACTTTCATTGATTGTGCCTCTTTTTGTCCGAAAGTCGGGATATATTTGAAAACCCTTTTTCCACGTTTTTTGTTATTTTTTGTTACTTGTCTTGTTACGTGTTTTGTTTTACCTGCATTTAGGCTTCTTTTTATATGAATGCTTTAGAGGGTATCCCTGTTTTCCGGAATTAGAAAATAGTTTAGTCGCATTGCTACGTTAATCGCATAGTTACATTGCTCACCTTTAAATTCCTTACTCTCTAAAATTTCAGGGTATTCAGGGTATTCAGGGTAATACGATAGGTACTCTCACGATAGGCTTTCTTGAGCTTTCGGATCCTGGAGGGCACAGGGTCTGCTTTATTTCCTCTGAGTTCAAGGCTCCTGGTTATGTCGTAGATTGCTTTGTTTTGGGCGGGTCTTCGACAAAAATTTTTTATTGCCTTCCTTTGCCGGAAAATATAAACCGCATCTTGGAAGGTGGGGAATAAATACGGTAGATTGTAAATACAGGCGTGTAAATTCCTGCGGGAAATCGCTGAATAAGGGTGCCCGGGGATCTTTTCAAAGGAACATTTTTTAAAAAAAGGTGAGCTGCTATTGCAGCTGAGATAAGGTTGATAAGGACCTCTGGACTTTCTGGACCTCTGTTGAAGTATGCACTGTACCCTGTCAGGATTACGGCTGCTTCGGCATCTCTCAAGACATCTTTCTGGTCCTCTGAGATCTCAAGTCCCGAATATTCCCGGACATAGTTCCTGCAAGCTTGACCCCCTTTCCAGGTGGTAGGTGTCCCTGGTGAGGCAATGCCCTCCGACCCCTGCCCGGACGTCGTAGACGTTAATGCCCATAGCCTCGCAGTAGAGGGCAAGCTGGTTGACGGCTGAAATCTGAAGGTCCCTGAATGTGTTCTCCGTAGTTTTTTTTAAGACCTGTACCATTCTTTCTGGTTTTTTCAGATCTCTATCATTTTTTCTTCCTTGTATGAGCGGATTGCAGCCATTGCCACTTCAAGGGCGTGTTTCCCTTCTTCTCCCGAAGGTTTCGGGCAGGTCCCTTCCCTGGTACAGTGGATGAAGTGGGAAAGCTCATTTTTCAGGGGTTCGGCTTTTTCAACCCTGGCTTTCCGGATCCAGCCGTTGTCGTGCATTTCCACGCTCTGTTCCAGATAATCGAGATAAGCCACCCCTTTAAGCCCAACTGCCGTGAGTTTCCGGATCTTGTGCGGGGTAAGCCAGTTTGTCTCCACGAGCCCCGAGTATTCGTGGTTCAGGCGAAGGTGTATGGAAGCATGGTCCTCAAAAGAATGGATGTCCGAACCTGCCACGGCATAGACCTGGTTGACCTTCATCCCGTAGAGGTAGGAGATGATGTCAATGTCATGGACCCCTATATCCAGGATCACCCCCACGTCCCGGATCCTGGGGTTGTAAGGGCCGACCCTGTGGGTTGAAACGGAAACAACTTTCCCGAGGGTCCCGGAGTCTATGAGCTCCTTTAATTTCTGGACTGCCGGGTTGAACCTCTCGATATGTCCCACCATCAGGTGCCTGTCGTATTCCTCTGCCGATTCGATCATGGAAGTTGCATTTTCAATGCTATCGGCAATGGGCTTTTCCACAAGCACGTCTACCCCAGCCTGCAGTGCATCGAGGGCTATTGGGTAGTGCAGGGTGGTGGGGGCTGCAATACTTACCGCATCAAGCCCCAGTTTTTCAAACATTTTATTATGGTCTGCAAAAGGTTTTGTTTCGTATCTGACTGCCAGTTCCCTGGCTCTGGAAGTGTTCGGGTCAGAAATCCCGAGCAGCTTCACGTCCTCCATTTCACTGTAGATCCGGACATGGTTTTCCCCCATGTACCCTGTTCCGATGACCCCTACACGCATCAACGCTTTTTACCCCCCAATTATTTTATCATGCTGCGGGTTTCCCGCATTTTTTAACGGGATTCCCTTAAAATGAAAATCCGAAATCCCTAAATCCGGTTTTCAGTTCTCGCTAAAGCAAGTCCTGACTGCCTCTGAAATTTGTTTCAGGTCCTTTTCAGAAAGTCCCGGGTTTACGGGGAGGGAGAGCACTTCTATTCCAGCTTCCCAAGCTGCAAGAGCCTTATTGCCGCAGCAATGTCTGTCATGCGCAGGTTATACCCGAGCATTTCGCAGGCACCTGACCTTTGAACCGTTCGCCCTGATTCGCCTTGCGCCCGTATACAGGGTGGAGTTCCCACTTGCGACAAAGCTGAACTGTGTAGTGATAAGCTCGTCCCCTTTTCCTATCCCGTGGGCGAGCAGGGCACAGTGCAGGGTAGCTGTCCCGGAATTCACGGCAACGGCATATTCTGATCCGAGATAATCGGCAAAAGTCTCTTCAAAATCCGCAACTCTCAGGCCCTGTGCAAGCATCCCGGAATGCAGGACTGCCGACACTGCCTCGAACTCTTCCCCCCCGAGTTGAGGTTCTGCAATTCCTATTCTCTTAAAACTTTTCCCCTTAATTAAATAAATATTCTTAGAATATAAGTTTTAGCCTTATCTGAATATTCTTCATATGTATTCTCCAGATGTCCTTCAAATTAAATCTCTCCGGCTTTCCTGCGGTTTACCAGTTTTCCTTTTCATATCCTGTTCAGGTGTCTCCGGGCTTCGTGCAGTTCCTGGCACCTGACAGGAACTCCAGTGACAAGGCTCCTGTGAGGGGACTCCAATAGCAAAGCTTCGGGGCGTGATATCCCCTGTCCCGAAAACTCCCCTCGCAACCCTCACTCCTTCCCCTATCTACCTGCAGGGAGACTATGGCGTTGGCCCCGATTGAGGCACCTTTCCGGATTACCGGGTTTTCAAGTTCGTATTCCCGGTGGATGATTATTATTTACAAGCACGGCACAGAACCCGATATACACGCTGTCTTCGAGCAGAGAATTACCAGAGACGTGGACGTTTTTTTGCAGATCTATTTATTCGGACGGCGGATACGTCCTTTATATGTCCCACTTTTCTCTGGATCGGGGATGATTAAATAGTTTTCCGATGTTTTGGGGGCCGGACTCCTCCCTTCAATTAAATACTTCCACCTGTATCTTCCCAACATTATATTATATTATATTTTATCTATATTTTATAAGATAGCCTTTAATATTTTTGCATTTATACCTTGTAAGGGGGTTTAGTTCATATGTACACTTATAAGGGGGTGAGCAGGGCTTGTCTATAGCCCTTGCACTTGGTCTTTATTCTTTGATTTCCGAGCCTGTGAGCATAGTGTCTTCCCCGTCTCCGTTTCCCGAGAAGGCGCTCAGGCACGAACTTACGGTAGTGATCCCGGCCCTTAACGAGGAATCTTCCATCGGAAGCAAGGTTTTGCTTGCGGCACATTATGCCGACCGGGTACTTGTGCTTGACAGGGGTTCCACTGACCGGACCATGGAAGTGGCGGCTCTGGGGGGGGCAAGCGTTCTTCCGCAGGGAGGGGGAGATGAAGCGCTGCTGAAGGTCCTTCTCAAGGCATCTTTTGATTCGGAACTCGTGGTTCTCATTTATCCGGAATGTATGCAGGATATTGACCTGCTTTCCCACGTGCTCGATCCTTTGAGGAACGGGGGCTTTGAACTTTCGGTAGGTTCCTGGCCGTGCAGGTTTTCGCACGAGATGGAAAACGTCAGGCTTCTGAACGGGAAAAAAGCCTTCAGGGAAAAAGTAGGTTTCTTTGCCGTAACAGCCGCTTCGCTTCAAAAGCTGAACTCAGGCCCCGCACACGTGTCTCTTGGGTCTCTGATCTCCGCCGCTGAAGCGGAAAATATCAAAATAAATTACATGAGCTTTAATGCGGACCCGACTTTCAGAAAGCTGGAAAGCTGCAGCATAGGGGTTGTTGTCCCGGCCTATAATGAAGAAAAGCTTATCGTGGATACTCTGAGCGGAATTCCGGAATATGTGGACAGGATCTACGTGATTGATGACGGCAGCACGGACCGTACAGGGGAGATCGTGAAAAGCTTCAGGGACCCGAGGGTTCTGTGCCTGCGCCATGAGGTGAATAAAGGGGTAGGTGCAGGGATTATCGACGGGTATAAGCTGGCTTTGAGGGATGAAATGGATGTCGTGGCTGTTATGGCCGGGGACAACCAGATGGACCCTGCCGAACTGCCCCGGCTGCTCATCCCGATCATCGAAGGGGAGACCGACTATACCAAGGGTAACAGGCTCCTTTCCGACAGTTTCAGAACCGGGATGAGTCCCTGGAGGTCTTTTGGGAACACGCTTCTCAGCCTGCTTACGAAGATCGGAAGCGGATACTGGCAGGTCACGGACCCCCAGAACGGGTACACGGCTATTTCCAGGCAGGCTCTTGAGGCCCTGGACCTTGATGCAATATATCCTTATTACGGCTATTGCAATGACATGCTGATCAAATTGAACGCTTTCGGGATGAGGGTCATGGACGTGGTAATCCCGGCACGTTACGGCAGGGAAAAGTCCTCTATAAAATACAGCAGGTACATCCTTAAGGTTTCACCGATGCTCTTTAAGGGTTTTCTCTGGAGGCTCAAGGTCAAGTACACTGTCCTGGACTTCCACCCGCTGGTCCTCTTCTACCTGGCGGGGATGATCGCCTTGCCTGTGGGTGTGCTTTTCGGACTTTGGGCTTTCCTGCAGATGC
This sequence comes from Methanobacteriota archaeon, assembly GCA_016841625.1. Lineage (GTDB taxonomy): Archaea > Halobacteriota > Methanosarcinia > Methanosarcinales > Methanosarcinaceae > MTP4. Next base: position 20,440 of record JAENYU010000032.1, on the reverse strand, counting down.
TGCTGCAAAACCCGCTTCCCTCCTTCTATGTCCTGCTGGATCTTTTCATGCTGGGCATGGGCGTCCAGATGCTTCTTTTCGGAATGCTCTTTGACATGCAGGCCGAAAGAAAAAGGACAGGGGGTGTATGATTCAAAACGTATGATTCAAAACGTATGATTCAAAACGTATGATTCAAAA